>JADYYS010000040.1 GCA_020853525.1 Ardenticatenales bacterium
CAAACGCTGGACCGGAGCCATCCAAGGCTGGCCCCTCGTCCTCAATCAGCTCGCCATCCGCTTCGATGACCGCCTCCCCCTCTGACCTGCGGCCGGCTGGTTACACAAGATTCCCAACGCACCCGAGGCCTTCGGCCATTGCGCCCGCCTTCGCGGGCGCTTCCAACTTCGGGGTGCCCGCGCAGGCGGGCACCATCGCGGCCCGTCAGGGACGCCGCCAGCCGGCCAGCTTCAGCTGCCGGATCGATTTGCAGACACGCCCAAGGAGCAACGCCGTGTCTGACCCATTTGTCCCCCAGGTCGGAGCCGTCTTCAGCGCCGACATCGCCGTGCCCGAACACGAGCGGGAGGTCCGGTTCTACGCGCGGGTGCTGGGCACGGGCGAGCGCCCGCTGTGGCGGGAGGACCTGATGAACAGCCATGGCCTGCCCATCATCGGCCTTGGCGCGCTCAGCCCGGAGCATGCGCACCTCCCGCTGCAATGGATGCCGCACATCCAAGTGGCCGATGTCGCCGCGAGCGTGCAGCGCGCCGTTCAGCTGGGCGGGAGCGCGCTGATGCACGCCCAGGATGACGACGGGCGCAGCCAGTGGGCGGTGCTGCTCGATCCGAACGGGGCGGCGTTCGGGATCATCCCGGTCGTCGGCGCGGAGCACATGCCACCGGCCGATGGCACCTCAACCGACGCCGCGACGCCCGTGGGTCGTATCGCCTGGCTCGACCTGACGGTCGCCGACGCCGCCGCCACGCAGGACTTCTATCGGCAGGTCGTCGGGTGGTCCGTGGAGGATGTCCAGATGGAGGACGGGGACGCGCGCTACGCTGACTACAACATGCTCGGGGCGGACGGCAACCCGACGGCGGGTATCTGTCATGCGCGCGGCGTGAACGCCGGCCTGCCACCGGTCTGGATGATCTACCTGCCCGTGGGCGATCTCGCGGAAAGCGTCCGTAGGGTAGAGGCGGAAGGCGGCCGGGTCCTCAAGACGATGCGCGGGGACGATGGGCAGGCGGAGGTCGCGGTGATCCAGGATCCCGTGGGCACGTGCCTGGCGTTGGCGCGCGCGTGAGCGACCGTGCCCGTGGCGATCGACCGGTCCGCTACGCCGCCGTTGGCGGTCCGAACCAGGTCGTCAGGGCGTCGGCGATACCCGCCTGGCTTCCTTCTCCCACCCAAGCCACATATCCATCCGGCCGAATCAACACCGCGCTCGGAGCCGTGACCCCTCCGATCGCCGGAAGCTCCCACGGACCGTCGTACGTGGCGTCGATCAACCGAACCCGGTCCGACCACGGGGTGATCGTGCGATCGAAGCCGCCGGGCGCACCGAGGTTGAGGAGCGCCGGCCGCGCGGCGTGCAGCAGCGTGAAGACCCGCAGCGGGCCGGTGGCGGTGACCACGTCGAGATCGGGCATGCGGCGGCCGAGCAGCGGGTGGCCCTCGCCGAGGTCGTAGCGGATGTCCAGGCCGGACATCATCGCGGCGAAGCGTTTGCGCGGCTCGTCCATGCCGAGCAGCTCGGCCACGGACTCGCGGAGTGCCTCGATGCGATCGTCGGGGCGCATGAGCGCGACCCGCGCCATCGTGTTGCGCAGCACGCGGGCGCCGACCGGGTGGCGCTCGGCATGGTACGTATCCAGCAGGCTCTCCGGCGCCGTCCCCTTGGCCACTCGGGCCAGCTTCCAGCCCAGGTTCACGGCATCCTGCACGCCGGTGTTGAGTCCTTGCCCGCCCATCGGCGAATGCACGTGCGCCGCGTCGCCGGCCAACAGGACCCGCCCCTTGCGGTAGGCCGCGGCCTGCCGGGTCATGTCGGTGAACCGGGAGATCATGGTCGGACTGTGGACCCCGTAATCCGTGCCGTACACGGCGATGAGGCCCTCGCTGAGATCGCGCAGGGTGGGCTCGCTCGTGGCTCCGACGTGCGACTCGGTCAGCATGACGCCCACCTTGCCGCCCTTCCCGTACACCACCTGGCCGTCCTTGATCTCGTACTCCACCTTGCCGATGGCGTGCATGCCGGTCGGCGTGTGGCGAACTCCCAACTCCGGCTCCTCGGCCATCTCGACCTCGGCGCGCAGCGCGCTCGTCGTCGCGTCCCACCCGGGGAACTCGATGCCGGCGGCCTTGCGGACCGTGCTGCGTCCGCCGTCGCACCCGACGAGATACTCTGCCCGAAGGCGCTGGCCGTCGGACACGTCGACGTCGACGCCTGTATCGTCCTGCGCGAGGCCCGTCACGTCGCGTCCGCGATAGAACGTCACCGCCAGCTCATCGACCCAGCCGGCCAGAATCCGTTCGATGTGGCTCTGCCACAGCCCAAGGCCGTAGGGGTGCCGGGTGGGAAAGTCGCTGATGTCCAAACGGACCGAGCCAAACCCCGCGACCTGAGCCACCTGTCCCTCGGCGAGGAACCGATCCGCGATGCCGCGCTGGTCGAAGACCTCGATCGTGCGAGCGTGCAATCCGCCCGCACGCAATCCGGCGACGTCCTGGCTGGCGCGCCGCTCGACGATGGCGACGTCGACGCCTACCAGCGCCAGCTCGGCCGCGAGCATCAGGCCGGTGGGGCCGCCTCCGGCGATCAGCACGGTGTGGTTGGTCATGGGCGGGATGATAATGGGGTGATGTCAAACGGGCCATTGGTCCGTCATCAGTGGCGACAACGTAGGCCGCGATCGAGTCGAGATGGATTCGACGCCTCCAGCGACGACGCCGACACCGACGCCAGGGGCCGAGGCCCCTGGCTCGCTCATGACAACGCCCGCACAGGTGCGGGCTCGACATCGGTTTGAGCACGTACGCAGGCAAAGCGAAGCGCCAGCCCCGGCAGGGGCTTCGTCATGAACGAGCCTGACCGTTCACGGTCGGGCATCGCCCCACCAGAGGCAGCACCATGGCCATCACTGCACGGCTCGGCTCCTTCGACGATCTGATGCGCGAGCTGCCGCCCGGCACCGCTGCATCCGTCGAACCCATCGCGCGCAAGCTCCGCGCCGTCATCTTCGACGACTTCCCGGAAGCCGTCGAGGTCGTTCGCCTGGGGGACCGTGCCGCCTCGTTCGGGGTTGGCCCCACGAAGGGATCACCACAAGAATGACCAGCGCCGCTGTCGATCCCGTCGTCCCGGACCCGCCGATCGCGGACCGGCCGTATCCGCGCAGCTGGGTCGACCTACTGATCCGGTGGATCGGTCGCTGCCCGGCGCCGGTGTGGTTGATCTATGTCCTGCTCGCTGCCCTGCTCGCGCTCTGGAGCAACGCGGTGATGTGGATCGACGGGTCGCAGCCGGCAGGAACGTTCGTCTGGCTGCGGGTGGCAGACGGTGGCTACGGGCTGTTCTTCCTCGCCCTCTACCACTACCTCAACTCGGTGGCCCGGCGCAGCTTCCGACAGTTCGAGCCCGTCTTGGACGCACCAAAGGCGGAGTCGCGAACCCTGGAGTACCGGCTGACGAACCTGCCTCGGTGGCTCGGCGTGTTGGCGGTGTTGCTCGGACTCGGTCTCGAGACGGTGAGCCTCTGGGCCAACCCGGAATCGTTCGGGGTTGCCGGCGCACACTCGCCGTGGCCGGCGATCAGCCATCTTGTCCTAAGCCCCCTCGGCTTCGGCTGCATGTTCGCCTTGGCGTTCCAGTGCATCCGGCAACTGCGGCTGGTGAACGACCTGCACGCACGGGCGACCGACATCAACCTCTTCCAGCTCGGACCGGCGCAGGCCTTGTCCGGTCTGACCTCGCGGACGGGCATCGGGCTCATCGCCTTCATCACGTACAACCGGCTGGTCGAAGGATCGGACATCAATTTCCTCAACGCGGTGGCCTTGGTGATCATGGGCGTGTTGGCGGCCACCGTGTTCGTGGTCCCGCTGCTGGGCATGCGCGGCCGGCTGCGTGCCGAGCAGGCGCGCCTCGTCGGGGAAGCGAACGCGCGAATTCAGCGCACGATCGGGCAGATCCACGATCGCATCGACGCCGGCGAGCACGAGGCCGTCGGCAATCTCAGAACGACCTTGAGCGCGTTGACCGACGAGCGGCAGTTGATCGAGGGCATTTCGACCTGGCCGTGGCGGTCGAGCACGCTTCGCGGCTTCGCGTCGACCCTGTTGTTGCCCATCATCATCTGGCTGATCCAGCGGCTGCTGGAGAAGCTGATGTGAATCCGGAGCGCGATGGGCGCTTCGACCAGCGCTCCGCCGCGGCCCGGGCCGATCAGGAACACCGCCACTTGGCAGGTCGCCTCGCCGGACATCATCATGGTCCGGGACAATCAGTCGTTGCCGCGGTAGCACCGCAAAGGTACGGTCGCCACGAGCGCGACATGGAGGTCATCCAAGTGAGCGAATCGACGAGATATTGGTTTCGCGCGAAGCGCTACGGATGGGGCTGGGGTCTGCCGAGCGCTTGGCAGGGCTGGGCAGTTCTCGTTGGTTTCGTGTCGCTCCTCTTCGCCGGCACTCGACTGTTCCCGCCGGAGCGCGAGGTCAGGAGCTTCACGATCTACACCTTCATGCTGTCCGTGACGATGCTGGCGATCTGCTTCGCCAAGGGCGAGCCGCCTCGCTGGCGCTGGGGCAAGGATGGAACGCCATCATGACGACCCACACCGTTGAAGCCACCCTCGCCCAGCTCGAGTCCCTCGGCACCGAGAAGCTGCGCGCACAAAACCGTAAGCGCGGTGCCGGCGACAATCAGTACGGCGTCCAGCTAGGCGACATTCGGAAGCTGGCCGCGAAGATCAAGACCGACCACGCGCTCGCCCTTGCGCTCTGGGAGACCGGGAACCTCGAGGCCCGGCTCCTGGCCATCCTCGTGATGAAACCGAAGGACCTCTCGGCCGACGACATGGACCGGATGGTGCGGTCCGTCGACTACGCGTGGCTGGCGGACTGGCTGACCAACTATGTCGTGAGCAAGCACCCGGACAAGGAGTCGCTGCGCCAGAAGTGGATGGCCGATGAGGATCCCTGGGCGGCCCGCGCCGGCTGGAGCCTGACCTCCCAGCGCATCGACAAGTCCCCCGATGGGCTCGACCTGCCGGCGCTGCTGGAACGCATCCAGTCCGAAATGCCGGGCGCCGCGCCGGAAGTGCAGTGGACGATGAACTACTGCCTGGCGGGCATCGGCATCCACCACCCCGAGTATCGCGAGCGTGCGCTCGCCATCGGCGAGGCGCTCGGGATCTACCGGGACTATCCCGTTTCCAAGGGCTGCACCTCGCCGTTTGCCCCGATCTGGATCAACGAGATCGTGCGTCGACAAGGTTGAGCGGTTTCAGAACGAGCGATTGAAATCGCTCGTCGATTGAGATGTCGATTTTACTGCGACTTGTTCGACGCATAGGTGCGCGGCAGCGGACGATCCGATCCCCGCCGCTCCCATCGGGCGGAAGCCCACCCCCTCGAAAGGAACGACCCATGCGCGAGCTGATCGTCGCCGAGTTCATCACGCTGGACGGCGTGATCCAAGCGCCGGGCGGCGCGGACGAAGACACGGAGGGCGGCTTCACGCACGGCGGCTGGACGTGGCCGTACTGGCACGACGACATCGGCGCGCACTTCTTCCAAGCGATGTCCAAGGCCGACGCGATCCTCCTCGGCCGCAAGACATGGCAGATCCACGGCACCGCGTTCGAACCGATGGTCGACGACCCGTTCGCCGACACCCTGAACAACATGCCCAAGTACGTCGTGTCCACCACGCTGGACTCCGCTGCGGCGTGGCGGAACTCCACCCTCATCCAGGGCGACGTCGTCGAGGCCGTGCGCGCGCTCAAGGCGCAGCCGGGCAAGAACATCTTCGTCGACGGGAGCAGCGTGCTCGTCCCGCTGCTGTCGGAGCACGACTTGGTCGACGAGTACAGCCTGCACGTCTACCCGATCGTGCTTGGGAGCGGCAAGAAGCTGTTCGCGGAAGGCAAGCGCCTCGACATGACGCTGGCGGAGGCGACGCCGCTGCCGACGGGCGTGGTGTACATGCGGTATCGGCGGAGCGCGTAGCGGCCCGTCACGTATTGATTTGCGGGCGACGGAACTACCGGCGGCTGAAGCCGGCCGGCTGGTGGCCTTCGGCCATTGCGCCCGCCTCCGCGGGCGCCTAGGACTTCTGGGTGCCCGCGAAGGCGGGCACCATGGCGGCCCGACAAGGCCGCCTCCAGCCGGCCAGCTTCAGCTGCCGGTGCCTTGATCCGTCCGCCCCCCGCATCCGCCCGCGCCCCACACCCGAAAGCGATCCCCCTTGATCTCCCCCTTCCCCTCCGATCCCTCCCGCCGGGGCCGGGGCCCCACCCCGCCGACCCCGTCCACCCCACCAGATGACCCCGACGACCCCCTGCCCGCCGCCGAACGCCTGAAGCGCTGGTGGCGCAACGCCGGCACGACGATGGCGTCGCTGCCGCGCGCGATGCGCCTCGTGTGGGGCGCGCACCGCGGCTATACGGTAGGGATGGCGATCTTCTCGATCGTCTTCGGCATCCTGCCCACCGCCACGGCCTGGGTGAGCAAGCTCCTGATCGACGGGGTGGTGGCCGCCGTCGACGGCGATGCGCGAGCGGACCTCGTGGACCGCGTGGTCTGGCTCGGCGTCCTGCAGTTCGGCCTCTTCGTCGGCACGGCGCTCTTGCAGACGGTGCGCAACATCAACCAGCAGGCGCTCCAGGAGCTGACCGCGCGCAAAGTGCAGCTCTTGATCATGGAGCACGCCAACCGGCTGGACCTCCGGTTCTTCGAGAACCCCGCGTTCTACGACTCCCTCCAGCAGGCGCAGCGCGAGGCCAGCCGCCGGCCGGTGACGATGATCGAGCAGCTGTTCGGCCTGGCGCGTTCGGCGATCACGTTCGTGAGCATGATCGCGCTGATGTCCAGCCTCGGACCGTGGGTGGCGGTGGCCGCGCTGCTCGCGCCGATCCCGAGCTTCATCGCCAGCTCGCGCTACGGCTGGCAGGGCTACCAGATGTCCCGCCGCCAGTCGCCGGACCGTCGCCGGATGGCCTATTACCTGGACCTGCTGACGCGGGACACCTACAACAAGGAGATCAAGCTGTTCGGCCTCGGCGGCCACTTCATCGACCGCTGGCGCGCGATCGCGGACCGCTTCTACCTCGAGAACCGGACCCTCGTCCGCCGCCGCTACCTGATGGCCTTCGCGCTCGGCAGCCTGACGACGATCGTCACGAGCGGCACGTTCCTGTACGTGGCCCTCCAGGCCGTCCGCCGGCGCCTCACGCTCGGCGACCTGACGTTCTACAGCCAGGCCGTCGGCCAGGTGCAGTCCAGCTTCAGCAGCATCCTGGGCGGGCTGTCCGACATGTACGAGAACAGCCTCTACCTGGGCACGCTCTACGACTTCCTGGACCACGAGCCCGACATCCGCAGCCCGGAGCACCCGCGTCCGTTGCACCTGCCGTTGCGCGAGGGCGTGGAGTTCCGCGACGTCACGTTCACGTACCCCGGCAAGACCGAGCCCGCCCTGCAGAACGTGAGCTTCCGGATCGGCCCCGACGAGGCCGTGGCGCTCGTGGGCCAGAACGGCGCCGGCAAGACGACGATCGTCAAGCTCCTCACCCGGCTGTACGATCCCGACGAAGGCCAGATCCTGCTCGAGGGCCACGACGTGCGCGCGTACGCCCTGGCCGACGTGCACGGCGCCATCGGCGTGATCTTCCAGGACTACGTGACGTATTTCTTCAGCGCCCGCGAGAACATCGGCCTCGGGCGCCTCGAGGCCGTCGACGACCGGGCGCGCGTCGAGGATGCGGCGGCCAAGAGCGGCGCGGCGGGCTTCATCGAAAAGCTGCCCAAGGGCTACGAGACGACGCTCGGCCGGTGGTTCGACGAGGGCTACCAGCTCTCGGGCGGCGAGTGGCAGAAGGTGGCCCTGGCGCGCGCCTTCATGCGCGACGCCGAGATCCTCATCCTCGACGAGCCGACCGCCAGCCTGGACGCCCGCGCCGAGCACGAGATCTTCACCCGCATGAAGGAGTTGACCCAGGGCAAGATGACGCTCTTCATCAGCCACCGCTTCAGCACGGTGCGCCTGGCGGACCGGATCCTCGTGCTCGAGCACGGGACGATCACGGAGCAAGGGACACACGACGAGCTGCTGGCGGCGGGGGGGCTGTATGCGGAGCTGTTCAATTTACAGGCGGAGGCGTATCGGTGACGTTCCCTAACGAACGTCGGACGAGCGTGTGTTGGGCGATGATGCGAGAGAGCCCAAGACGGTCGACGTCGGCGTGGCTCCCGTTCCCGTGGTCGGCGGCTGGCCGTGGGTGCTCCAAGACACCCGCTGCGATCTCCTGGGAGCGCTCGATCGTGTGGCCCTGGCGATGGTCGACTACGCCCCGCCCGCCCACGGGTCGACGATCGATACCCCCGTTGCCTCGAAGTCCTTGCCGTTGCGCGTGGCCAGTTGGCAACGGTGGGTGATGGCCGTAGCGGCGACAAGGCTGTCCATGACGGGCAGCGTTCGGCCGCCCGCCTCCGCTCCGGCGACGACGATGCCCCAGGTGCGCATGACGGCGGTGTCGATCGCCAGGATCTGCCCGTCGAAACGTGGTACGAGGTCGTCGTCCAGCCAGCTTTCCAGCGTCGCCCGGCGCCGTGAGGAGGGGAGTCGGGCGATGCCGCGCTGGATCTCGCCGATCGTGATCACGCTGAGGTAGACCGTTCGCGGGTCCAGTGCGTCAAGCCAGCCAAGGAACTGGGCTTCGGGCGCTCGGGCGACGAGCTCCGAAACGACACACGTGTCCAGCACGACGTTCACAGGTCGAGGGGCGGTCGCGGCAACCCCTCGTCGCGGCTGAGGTCGAGGTCGGCGTCGACGAGCGGCGAGGCGCGAAAGAACGCGACGAGGCCCTTCTGTTTGCGCGTCAGGCGACGGTACTCGCCGCTGGAGAGGACCACGGCCACCGGGACGCCGCGGCGCGTGATGACCTGTGGACCGTCGCTGATCGCGTCGTCCACCACTTCGCTGAGCTTGCTCTTCGCTTCTTGAAGCTGCCAGGTGCGGGCCATGTCGGCCTCCTTCGGTGGACGGGTGGTGGTGCTCGACGAACTAGTCTGACTAGTGGGTGAAGTCGTTCGGTTCTATTGTATCCCCGCGCCGAAGGCTTGACAACGGGCGCCGCCGTCGGCCGGCGCGTACACACGCCGGCGGGTGCGCCGCCCCTCGTTGGCGTCGTGGAGTGGCCGGGCCCGACTGACCCCGCGCGGGCCGACCGCGCGGTGGTCAGCCGTCGGTACGGTTCCCGAGGGCCGGGTGGCGAACCGTCGCGGCGATCGCCATCACGGCCATGAGCCCCAGGATCCCGGACGCCAGGAAGGGGTTCCCGCCGTGGATCGCCTCCCACAGCGCCGCCATGCCCGTTACGTCCGGCTGCGTCTCGGCGACGAGATCGCGGTTACCGTTCAGGTGCAGGACCGCGCCGACGACGCTGGCGATCACGGCGAGCGCCATCACGATTCGGAGCGCCAGGATCGTGCGCCGGCCCGGCCGCAGCCAAACGGCGGCGACGCATCCCAGGATGAGGGCGCACAGCACGAACGGCACCCACTGCAGCGCATCCTCCGTGTGCTCGAGGAGCACGAGCTCGAGGATCGTGCCGATCGCGGTGGCGGCGGTGAGGCCCAGCAACACGCGGCGCAGCGTGCCTTCCACCGGCGGCGAAGTGCCGTTGGCCGTCGCCCGTGTCATCTGGACGGTCGTGGGAGCGGCTGTGGGCGAGGTTGTCGGAGCGCTTGTCGGAGCGCTTGTCGGAGTCGTGGGGGTCATTGGGTCGCGAGATAGCCCTCGGCGGCGGCCGCTTCGGCTGCGGAAACGCGGGTGCCCAGCGCGGTGAGGAAGTCCGCCGCAGTGGCGTACGGCCGGCCGGCGATGAGGTCGGCGGCGATCGTCTCGTCCACGCCCGGCAGCTGCTGCAGCGTTTCGGCGTCCGACGCGTTCACGTCGATGGGCACGAAGACGTAGTCCTCGTAGTGCGCCACCAGGTCCTCGTCCACGTACTTGAGCATCTCGCGGCGGAAGACCTGGATGCTGGCGTACGGCCGGTACTCCATGAACTCGCGGACCATCTTGTCCCCGACGTTCGGGACGGTCAGGAACTCCGCCTCCGTCCCGTCGTTGAGGTTGATCTTCGCGGCGATCGGAGCTTCGTCGCCCAAGGTGGCCGCGGCTGTGGCATCCGGCGCGGGCTCGGACGCGGCCTCGGTTCCGACGACGGCCAGAGGAACGTCCGTGCTCACCTCGACGGCGACGACCGTGGCGGGCTCGACCGGCGCGGCCGGGTCGCCGTTGTCGGCAGCGGGGGTGCCGCATGCGCCGATAGCGAATGCCAGCACGAGCGACGAGGTGGATGCGACGAGGCGTTCGATCGGTTGCTTCATGTGCGGGTGTTCTCGTTTCTCTGGGTGGGCAGGGCGGAGGGATGACGGAGGTAGGGCGGCGCCGAACCGCTGATCGTGCGGACGGGATGATCATCGCATGTCGGCGCGTCAGCGCCGTGCGGTCGCGTATCGCCGCCCCCCTGGTTCCTTAACCCCGCGCCCGCACGATCGCCCCGACATCGAGCACGACGTCCGGCCGCGCCAGCGGCGCCACGCCGTCGCCCTCCGTCAGCACGACGACGCTCGCGTAGCTGTCGCCCGCCGGCGCGCGGTAGACCTCGAGCCGGCGCTCGTTGATGGCCACGATCCAGACCTCGGGGATGCCGTGGCGCGCGTAGAGCGGCACCTTGCGACCCCGGTCGTAGCGCAGGCTGCTGAAGGCGACCTCGACGACGAGCAGCGCGTCGGCCGCCTCGGGGTAGCGATCGTAGTAGTCGTTCGGCTCCGGGCGGAGGATGGCGATGTCGGGCTGCAGCATCGTCCGATCGTCGAGCCGCAGGCTGCTCTGTGAGGAGACGAACGCGCGCGGGCCGATGTGCCGGACGAAGTGATGGCTCAGCGTGTTGACCGATGACCCGTGCTCCGGACCGATGGGCGCCATGATGCGGATCTCGCCTTGCACGAGCTCCGTCCGCGCCTCCTCGGGAATGATGCCCGATTCGTGCAGCCGGACGTAGTCCGAGACGTCGAACCGCCAGCGCCGCATCTGCCGTTTGATCGGGCGCTCGGTCGTGGGGGTCTGGGTGGCGATCACGATCGGGTGCCCCTCCATCGCGTTCTCGTCGCCTCCCGTCGCCGCCGACGAAGGACGCCACCGGCGATCGGGCGACGCTGGACAGTATAGCGGGCAGGGTAACGGCGGGTGGACGATGGGGGAAGGGCAAGGACGACACGTTGGCGACACGTGCGGACGATTCACTCCAGCGATCGCGGCGATTCCTTGGAGTGTTTCGGACGATTCACTCGAAGGACTTCGGCGATTCCCTGGAAGGCTTTCGCAGAGGCTGTCCGTGCCCATCGGCGTCCTGAATCCCAGTCCCCAAAGCTGACCCACGTGCCGGGTGTCAGCTTGGAGGAGCACCTCCGCCGGCTCGCAATGGTGCGGGAGCTGCTGGTCGACGTCATCCAGGACATGACCCTCGCCGAGTTCCGCCGTGTGCGGTCGTTCGAGCACTACGATGTCACGCCGGAGTGGGTGCTCCATCATCTGATCCAGCACGAGGCGGAGCAGCGGGGGCAGACCGGGTCGATTCGGGATGAGGCGGAGCATTTCGTGGCGACAGGATGATCCGCGGAGGCGCCGGGCGGTGGCTTCGTCGTACGGCTTGATGATCCGCAATTCTCTGGTTGGTGTTGGCCAGCGCGAAGTCAAGATGTGTTCCTGCCTGTTCCCGAACCTACAACACCCCCCACAGCACATGAAACACGATGTCCGCCCAAAAATGCACCCCCGCCGCCGCGACCAACCCGTCCCTCATGTACCGTTCCCCCGCAACGAGCCCGACGACCCCGTTCAGGAGGAAGACCTCGGCGATCAGCACGGGATCGAGCGCGGATAGGGATGAGGCGCCGGTCAGAACGAGGACGGTGCCGAGATGCCCGGCGCCGAAGGCCAGCGCGGCGATGCCGTTGGCGACCCAGAAGGCCTCCGTGCGCCTCTTGGCATGTTTGAACAAACGTTGGAACAGCCGGTCGAGGAGGAACGCCCAGAGCCCGAAGACGAACCCGCGAAACATGATCTCTTCGCCGATCCCCGCACCGATCGACGCCAGGATGGACAGGGGAAACGCTGGATGCACGAGGCGGCCGAAGCCGTTGATGCGCGCAAACGCAACATCGCCGACGAGGAGGAACAGGCCGCAGGCCAGGCCCAGCAACAAGGGTATGAGGAACCAGCGCCGCCAGTTGCCGTCCTCGCTGTAGATGCCGGGCAGGTTGAGCTTGCGTGCGAGCCAGTATCCACCCAGGCCCAGTAAGCCGTAGGCGACGAGGACGATGCCGGCATTCGCAAGGCCCAGCACGGTGTCCGAGACGCCCATTTCAGGCATGGGGATACCCGCCGTGGCGGCGAGCTGATCCACGAAGAGGGCATAGGTCAGAAGGGTGGTGAGCGCGTAGGCCGCGATCATCATCGACAACACGGTGAGTTGCTTGCGATTCATGGTGCTCCTTCCACTTCCCCGGCACACCGCACCCACAGCGGCGCGATCTGCTCCACCGGCCGGTCGAACAGCCCTCCCTGCCGATCCGTACGAAACAGCTGCGCGAAATCCTCGGGCGCGAACGCCTTCCTCAGGCGTCCGGCATACGACGTCACGAGCGTCCGCACGTAGTGGTCGACATCGTAGTCCCGGCGGTCATCGTGGCGACTGTTCGGGCGGTTGTCGCGCCGCTCGTCTGCCCGATCACTCCGCCGGTCGTCCTGCCCGCTCTCGGATCCATCGTGCCCGCGCGGCTCGTCCGTCTCGTCCGGCAGCCACACGTACCCCTTCCCATTCGCCCGGTAGCACCGCACCCGCTCCCCCGGCGCCCAGTCGTCGCGCCCGGCCGCCAGCAGCGCCTCGTACGCCGCCTCGCGATGTTCGCCGCGTGCGGCAAGGTAGGCCTCCGGCGTCTTCGTCAGCCGGACGCGGGTGGCGACGTCGGCGGCCGGCAGGGATCGCTCCGTGAGCGCCTGTACCGTTTCGCGGAACGCCCGCTGCAGCGCCGGGACGTCGCCGATCAGCGTTGCGCCGAGCGCGCGGCGCAGGAAGCGCTCGCCGAACGGCTCGGAGCGGCTCGAGCGCAGCGCGACGCCGCGCACGATCAGGGTGCCGTCATAGCTGAGCAGTGCGTAGTTCTTCACCTCGTGGCTGAGCATCGCCCGGTAGCGGCCCTCGTACTCCAGCCGGATGCCGTCCGGCAGCTCGGATGCCACGTCGGCCACCAGCGCCCGCTCGCGCGCCTCCGTCCAGTCCAGCGGCGCGGCGAAGAAAACGCCGTCCGTGTCGGCTTCGAGGAGTGCCATGCCGCGCGCGCGCAGCGCCTCGACGACCTGCGAGAGCACCTCGCGCCCGCGCCGCGTCACCTCGTCGGCGGCGCGGCGATCTGCGAAGAGCGCCATCGAGCCGGCGGCCATGTAGCCGTAGGCCGAGTTGATGAGCAGCTTCATCGCCGCCTGCATCGCGTCGTGATGGCCGCGCTCGAGCGAGCCGGGCGGGGCCGTGCGCAGGGCGTCCTTGTGGCCGAGGCGCAGCGTCGTCAGCTGCGAGACGATGTGCAGCAACGCCCCGAGAGAGTCGCACGCCGGGCCGATCTTGTAGGCGCGCATGAGCGACGGGTACATCGAGGCGATGTCGACCTTGACGACGTGCTCGGCGACGCCCGTGGCGAAGAGGTGCACGGCGCCGCCGGCATGGCCTTCGAGGTCCTCCTCGCCGCGCGCCGCGCCGTAGGGCAGCGCCGCGCCGGCGTGCAGGTAGGCCCGCACCAGCATCGGCTCCAGGATCCCCATGGCCGGCCCCGCCGACGCCAGCTGCTCGTAGCGGCGCGGGGCCATGCCGGCCAGGGCGAACGGCGCGCCGAGCAGCCGCCGCGAGAGGCCGTCCACCTCGGCGACGTCGTCCAAGGCGTAGCGCCGCACGATGTCGGGCTGCTCGAGGTACGTTCGATAGACCTCCGCCCCCGCCACGTACGTCCGCTCCGGCGCGGCGATGCCGAAATGGCGCGCGACGTCCTTCAGCCCGTGGCCGGGCAGGTCGCGCGCGACGAAGTCGTGCCGGCGCACGGCCTCCAGCGTGTCGATGAGCTCGCGGCCGGCGACGGTGTAGCGGACGGTGCGGCGTCGGCGGCGCGCGTCGGGCGGCGGCTCTGGGTGGCGGCCGAGCAGCGGCGGCGCGCCCTCTCGGCCCAGGAGGAGCGGAACGCCGAGGTGCGCGGCCCGCGCCTCGAGGAACGGCAGGTCGAAGCCGAACAGGTTGTGGTTCTCGATGACGTCCGGGTCGCGCTCGCGGACGACCCGGCACAGCTCGGCGATCAGGCGGCGCTCGTCGTCCGGCTGCGGCGCCTCGATCGTTGCCGCCAGCCCGCGGCTGTCGCGCACGGCCGCCAGGAAGATGCGCCCGCGCTGCGGGTCGAGCGACGTCGTCTCGAGGTCGAACTGCAGGCGATGGAGGTCGTCGTAGACGAGGCCGCGGAAGTACGTCCGCCCGGTGCGCATCAGGTACTGCTCGACCGGACCCACCCGATGGTATGCGTCGCGCCGGCGCAGGTCGGCCGCGCCGCTGCCCAGCCGCCGCGTCGCGCCCGCCTGGATCGCACGCTCCAGCATCCGGGCCGTCGGCGCCGAAATGACGAAGCGATAGTCGGTCGGCGAGCCGTCGAGTTCACGGTAGGTGATCGTCGCCCCGCTTGGCGATCCGATGCCCGCCGATCCCATGCCCGCCGATCCGATGCCCGCCGAAGCGGCGTCGTCACCCGATCCGGCGTCGTCACCCTTCCCGCCGGACGCGCCGTCCATCGTGAGCGCCGGCCCGAGGTGGGCGAGATCCGCGAGCGTCGTGGCGAACATCCACGGGCGGTACCGGTCGCGTTCACGGACGACCCGCCCGCCTTCGCGGCGCCACACCAGCGCCCGCCCGTCGCGATCGGCCCACACCGAGACGATGCCCGGCGTCGGATCCCAGCCGAACACGTACGGGTCGAGGGGCGGGGCGGTCGTCATCGGACAAGGATAGTGCGTGGTGTCGGGCGCAGTCCTGTTCGGCCAGGGCAGTCGCATTCTGCCGACGCCAGGGGCCGAGGCCCCTGGCTCGTTCATGACAAAGCCCACACAAGTGCGGGCTCGGCACTGGTTCGCGCGTGTGGGCGGGCAAAGCGAGTCGCCAGCCCCGGCAGGGGCTTCGCCATGAACGAGCCTGACAGGGGGTCGCCGTAGTAACCGCACGGAATTCACCACGAGGCGCCGGTGGCAGCAGTCGAGCCCGCCGAGAGGAGGCGGCTGAATTTGTTCACCCTTGGCCGCGACAATACGGAGCTGCGCCGCGTAGGG
>JADYYS010000041.1 GCA_020853525.1 Ardenticatenales bacterium
CGGCTGGTGGCCTTCGGCCATTGCGCCCGCCTTCGCGGGCGCTTCGGACTTCTGGGTGCCCGCGAAGGCGGGCACCATGGCGGCCCGCCAGGGACGCCTGCAGCCGGCCAGCTTCAGCTGCCGGTGGACTGCGCCTCGCCGTCATCCGCAGAGCGTCGCGTGACGGGCTACCAGGGACCGAGCCCTTCGTCTCCGAGCACCCACGCCGCCCGCGTGAACAGGTTCCAGCCGCCGTCCCAGCCTGCCGGCCGGGCGCGCGACGTCAGCTGCATCGTGACCGCGACACGCCCTCCGTCCGGCATGACGAACGGCTGGACGATCGGTTCGACGTGCGCCTCGAACGCGCTCCGCCGTCCGTCGGCCGCGATCCCCCATGCCCGCGGCACGGCCACGAAGACGCGGTCGTAGCTGCCGGCCGGCAAACGCCCTTCGGCCACCGGCACTGCGACGCCCGTCGCAACATCGAGCGACGCCCGGATCTCCGCTACCGGCACGCGCGCCCAACCGGCTTCGCGCGCCGCACCACGGTTCGCACCGGCGCAGTCGAGCAGCTCGACCTCGATCGAGGCGAAGCCGCCCATGCTCTCGGGGTCGGCTGCGAGCAGCAACGACAGCGTGCCGGCCGACGCCCCTGCGTCGGCCGGCACGCTGTCGAGGTCGAACGAAACGTAGCACCCTTCGTACACCGGCACCTGCGGGGTTGCGTACACCGCACCCGATCGGGGCGACTGCGCAGGCGCGGCCCGATCCGCATCCGACGCACCCGGGTCGCTGCACCCGCCCGCAAGGACCATCGTCGCGGCAACGGCGACGAGCCGTGCGCGTCGCCGTCGCTGCGGCACGACGGCCTACTTCGTCGCTTCGACCGGCATCTGGAGGCCGTCGCGCCAGCCTCCCAGGCCCTCCTCGAGGACCTTGACGTATGTGAATCCCTCGTTCCACAAGCCCATGGCCGCCTCGCCGGACTCATGGTGCGGGCACTCGCAGTACGTGACGACCCACCGGTCGCGCGGCACTTCGGCCACATGGTCCGAGATCTCGAAGTATGGCGCGTTGATCGCGCCCGGAATGTGCCCGAAGTCGTAGTTCTCCTTGCCGCGCGCATCCAGCCACACGATGTCCATGCCGGCGCGAATCCCGGCCTCGACATCGGCGACCTTCACGAAGAAGTCCTCGAGCGCCGGCTGGTCCTCATCGGCGATCGGCGCGCTTCCCTCCGGCCGGGCCGGCATCGGCTTGAACGCGTCCTTCAGCTCGACGGCCACCATCGGACCGCCCGGCTCGACCTCTTCGAGCTTGCCGCTGAGCGCCGGGAGAACACCGATCGTCGGCGCGGCCGGAGCGGTGTCCGAGACCGGCTCCGCCGGCAAGCCGAGTTCGGCCCCCAGCGTGTCCGTTACCGTGCCCAACTCCGTGCCGGGTGCTTCCGAAATCGGGTCGACGTCAGTTGCCGGCGCACAAGCCGCCGCTTGGAGTGCGAAGATCGCGATGGCCGCCATGCGGCTGGTTCGCCAAGTCATGTCAATCGTCTCCTCGTGTCTAGAATCGCCATCATGGGCGCGCACGGCGTCGGAGCGCTGCATCGCGGCCAGACGCGCAATGATACCCCATGCCTTGTCGGCCTTACTGAGCGTGCGATGAGCCGTCGACGTCCCGGACGCCGACCTTACGGCGACGTGCCGGCCGCCGCCGCAGCCGGCCGGTAACCCGGCGGCGGCGCGTGGTAGACGTAGGGCTCGAGCACGACCTCATTCGCGCCCGGCACGGCCGGTCGAATGCCGACGAGCTGTACGTTGTTGTCGGCATCGACGAACAGCGGTCCCCACTCACGCCGCCCGTACGGCGTCTGGAACGCGCTGCGGGCGGCGTCGATGACAAGATCGGTTTCCAGCGTGTCCAGCAGGAACTCGCTCGGTCGTGCACCATACTCGGCGCGCAGCGTGTCGGTGATCGCCTGGTCGAGCGGCCACGCGGCGCGCGGAGCCGACGCGGCGTCGGCGGGCGCGGAGGGCGACGCCTTCGTGATGAACGCCACGGCCGACTCGGGCGAGTACGGTACGCGCAGGTCGGTCCACCAACCGAGCAGGCTCGTCACGGCCGCGGTGAACTCGGGCGTGTAGGTTTCGTTCACCCCCTGCTTCCAATGCTGCACCATGTTCACGACCTCTTTCAGCCGGTCGATGCGGGCCTTGTCGGGTCCGGTCGGGGCGTTGATCGCGCACTCGCTCATCACCAACCGGCCCTCGCGCGCCGCCGTGCGAACGAAGACGACGCCGGTGGCTCGGCAGCCTTTCGGCAGGCCGGCCGCGTCGAAGGTAAACAGTACGGGTTCCTCGTTGTGCCGCTCGGCCAGGTCGAACACATCGATCTCGTCGGCCAACAAGCGCACGAACGCGCGGGCGGCCTCGGGCGCGATGCTCGCCTGGTACCAGCCGCTGCGGTCCGGCCCGGGATGGCTGAACACGATCCGGCCGTTCGCCTGCATGGAAAAGTGCGGCGTCATCTGGGCGAGCAGCGCCGGTTCCCACGGCGTGTGGTCGATGCGCGCCAGCTGGACCACCGGCGCTGTGCCGTCCGCCGGCAGCTCGGCCGCGGCGGAGAGCGTCGTCGTGACTGCGGTCGTCGCCGTGGCCGCGGACGTTGGCGGCGGTGCCGTCGCCGGTTGAACGGTGGCCGGTGGGCGCGACGTCGGCACGGGGGGCGGCTCGCTGCCGCCGCATGCCGCGAGCAGGGCGGCCAGCGCCGCAGCGAGGGACATTGCGGCGCGCTGGGCACGGAAACGCGCGACGGTCTCGATCATGGACGGACTCCTTGGCGGTCGGATGAAGAGCACCGGGTCGCTGCGGCAATTGCGAAGGGTGGTCGTGCGTATGGAGCGGTCACTCGGCGGCCCGGACCGGTTCGGGTGTCCACTTGCCGGCGAGGACGTGCTTCAGGTAGGCGCCGGTGTACGACGTAGGATGCGCAGCCACGGTCTCCGGCGTTCCGGCGGCAACCAGCATGCCGCCGCGCACGCCGCCCTCCGGACCGAGATCGACGACCCAGTCGGCGGCCTTGATGATATCGAGGTTGTGCTCGATGACGAGTACGGTGTTGCCGGCATCGACCAGTCGCTGCAGAACCTCGAGCAGTCGCTCCGTGTCGGCGAAGTGCAATCCGGTCGTCGGCTCGTCCAGAATGTAGAGCGTATCGCCGGTTGCCGCACGCGACAGCTCCTTGGCCAGCTTGACCCGCTGCGCCTCGCCGCCGGACAGCGTCGGTGCCGGCTGGCCGAGCCGGATGTAGCCGAGGCCGACGCTCTCGAGCGTCGAGAGCTTCCGCTTCAGGCCCGGGATCGCGTCGAAGAACAGCAGCGCTTCGCTCACCGTCATGTCGAGCACGTCGGCGATGCTCTTGTCCTTGAACGTGATCGCCAGCGTCTCGCGGTTGTAGCGGGCACTGTGGCAGACCTCGCATGGAACGTAGACGTCCGGCAGGAACTGCATTTCGATCTTCAGGATGCCGTCGCCCTGGCACGCCTCGCAGCGCCCGCCCTTGACGTTGAACGAGAACCGACCGGGTGCGTATCCCCGCAGCTTGGCGTCCGGTAGGCTTGCGAAGAGGTCGCGGATCTGACCAAAGGCGGCGGTGTACGTGGCCGGGTTCGAGCGAGGCGTCCGGCCGATCGGGCTCTGGTCGATGTCGATGACCTTGTCGATGCTCTCCCAGCCGGTGATCGCGGTGTGCGTGCCCGCCTTGCCGCGGGCGTTGCTCACGAGCTGCGCCAGCCGCTGGTAGAGGATGTCCAGCACGAGCGTGCTCTTGCCCGAACCCGAAACGCCCGTCACCACGGTCAACGTGCCGAGCGGAATCCCGACGTCGATCCCGCGCAGATTGTTCTCGGCCGCCCCGACGACGCGCAGAAGCTTGCCCTTGCCGGGGCGCCGCTTCTTCGGCACCGCGATCTCGCGCCGCCCGGAAAGGAACGCACCCGTCAGCGACGCTTCGGACGCCTCGATGTCGGCGACCGTGCCCTGTGCCACGATGTGCCCGCCGTGCTCGCCCGCGCCCGGCCCGAGGTCGACGATCCAGTCGGCCGAGCGCATCATCTCCTCGTCGTGCTCGACGACGATGACGGTGTTGCCGACGTCACGCAGGTTCAGGAGCGTCCGGATCAGGCGCGCGTTGTCGCGCGAGTGCAGCCCAATGGACGGCTCGTCGAGGATATAGAGCACGCCCATCAGCTGGCTGCCGATTTGGGTTGCGAGGCGGATCCGCTGCGCCTCGCCGCCGGAGAGGGTCCCCGCCCGTCGATCGAGCGTCAGGTAGTCGAGCCCGACGTCGATCAGGAAGCGGGCGCGCGCCGCGATCTCCTTGAGCACGTCCGTCGCGATGTGCATGTCCGTCGCGCCGAGCGGCGCCGCTTCGACGAGGCGCGCATGGTGACCGTTCGTCGCCGGGTGCCCGCGCAGCGCGTCCACCCAGCCGAGCACCTCCCGGATCGGCACGGTGCAGACATCGACGATCCGATGCGCGCTGACGGTCACACCGAGCATCTCGGGCCTGAGTCGTGCCCCGCCGCAGTCCGGGCACGGACGGGCCGTCATGTAGCGCTCGATCTCGCTGCGCATGAACTCCGACTCGGTGGCCAGGTGCCTCCGCTGGAGGTTGTTGACGATCCCTTCGAACGCCGTCTCGTAACGTCGCTTGCCGCCGCTGCGCGTCTGGTAGAGGACCTCGATCTTCCGGCCCGCCGTCCCATAGAGCACGGCGTGTCGTGCCGCTTCCGGCAACGTGCGCCACGGCCAGTCCATCTTGAACCCGAGGTCGAGGGCCAGTGCGGCCAGGATCTGCTGGAAGTAACCCGCCTCGGTCCGGGATCGCGAAACCGGCGCCAGCGCCCCGCCGTCGATGCTCAGGTCGGCGTTCGGCACGACGAGGTCCGGATCGACCTGCAGTTGGTGGCCAAGGCCTTGGCAGGCCGTGCACGCCCCATGCGGCGAGTTGAACGAGAACGAACGCGGCTCGATCTTGGGCAGGCTGATCCCGCAGTTCGGGCAGCTGAAGTGCTCGCTGAACAGGCGCTCGTCCGTCACGTTGCCGGCCTCGTCCAGCGTCGCCACCGAGAGCACGCCCTCTCCGGACTTCAACGCCGTCTCGACGGAGTCGATCAGCCGTGTCTCGTCCAGCCCGTCGCTGCCGCTCCGCACGACCAGTCGATCGACGACGGCCTCGATCGTGTGCTGCTTGTAGCGATCGAGCGCGTGGTCGTCGTCCACGTGACCGAGCACGCCGTCCACGCGCACGCGCACGAAGCCCGCCTGTCGGATGTCGTCGAAGACGCGCTCGTGC
The DNA here is from genome assembly GCA_020853525.1 of Ardenticatenales bacterium. Taxonomy (GTDB): domain Bacteria; phylum Chloroflexota; class Anaerolineae; order Epilineales; family Epilineaceae; genus Avedoeria. The sequence goes on from JADYYS010000041.1 coordinate 5,332, forward strand.
GTGCCCTTCCGGTCCCGGACGATCGGGGCCAGCACGAGCAGCCGAGTGCCGTCCGGCAGCGCGCGGATCGCGTCGGCGATCTGCTCGGGGCTCTGCCGCTGAATCGCCCGACCGCAGTTCGGGCAGTGCGGCACGCCGATGCGCGCGAACAACAGACGCAGATAGTCGTAGATCTCGGTGACCGTGCCGACCGTCGAGCGCGGATTGTGGCTCACGCCCTTCTGGTCGATCGAGATCGCCGGCGACAGCCCCTCGATCCCGTCGACGTCCGGCTTCTCCATCTGGCCGAGGAATTGGCGGGCGTACGCGGACAGGCTCTCGACGTAGCGCCGCTGGCCTTCCGCGTAGATCGTGTCGAACGCCAGCGAGCTCTTGCCGCTGCCGCTCAGTCCGGTGATGACGACGAGTTGATCGCGCGGGATCGAGACATCGACGTTCTTCAGGTTGTGCTCGCGCGCGCCGCGGACGACGATCGCGCTGTGCTTGCCTTCGCCCATGCCCCTCGTTCCGGTTCATGCGGGTGCGGTCGTCCAGCGCCCGAGGACGAAGGTCGAGGATAGCACTAGCACAAATATTCGACAATCCGGACCTCGGGAATCCGGCCGCGGATCAGCCGAGCACCTCCCGAAAGAACCAGACGTAACCGTCCGGGTCGCGCACCGCGAACTGGCGGGTCCCGCCCTCGTCGCTCTCCGGACCGGCGTCGATGCCGCGGGCGACAATGGCGTCATGGTAGGCGTCCAGCGCGAGCACGTCGATCCGGAACCCGACGCCCACCGCACGCCGGCTCCGCGTCGGCAGCGCCTCGGCCAAGAGAACGGACAGCGTTCCGGCGCGCAGTTCCGCCCGCCGCGGCACCCCGTTTGGCGGAACGACGAGCTCAAACCGCAGCCCGTCGAGGTAGAACTGTAGCGACCGGTCAAGCTCGCCGACTTCGAGGCGAATGCTGCCCAAACCCTGGATCACACTGTGCTCCTCAGGCGGAGGATAAACGAAAGCCTGAAGGGCGGTCAATGGACTGAAGGGCAACGCCCATCGGCCGGACCGTCGGACGGCCCGCGGAGCCGGCGCGCCGTACCGGCCGATGGACGCTCGAAGGGGACTCCGGCCCGCTCGATCAGGACGCCGGGAGCTGCATCGTGGCGGGCTGATCCGGCGCCGTCGAGCGCCAGCTCCGCACCCACGGGAGAAGGATGGCGCCGAGGCCGCACGCCATGATCAGCCAGCGGGCCGGCGTCCCGACGACCGGGAGCACCATCGCCAGCGCCACGATCGGGGCGCCGGCCAACAGCGCCATCCAGCGTTCCTCGCGCAGGCGCCCTCCGAACAGCCGGCCGAGCGCGATCGCCACGGTGGCGTAGCCGCACCAGACGGCAAGGTAGAGTCCGGCGGTGAACAGCGCCATGAGCAACGCGGCAACCGCCAGCCACGGCATGATGAGCTGTCCGAGCAGCACGTAGCGGAGGATCAACGAGACGACGATCGCCCCGACGAGAACGACGCCGATGAGGATCGGGGTGACGGCGAGGCTGAGAACGCCCCACAAACCCGAGGCCAGCGGCGTGTTCCGCAACCCGTCCGTGGCCGCGCGGAGCACGCCGGGCAGCACGCTCAGCGCGATCAGCCCGAGGACGATGAGCGCCAGCGTGCGCTTCAACCACCGCATGGCGTAGGCCGTCGCCGTTTCCGCCGGTTCCGCCTCCTCGACCGGTGCGACGGCCTGCGCCTTGAACGATGACTTGCCGGCGACGACGCCCGTCGGCACGTTTGGCTCGCTCCGACCCGTGAGGGACAGGTTGCCGCCGATCTCGGCGCTCGGGTCGACGTCCACACCGGCGGCGATCGATGCCGGCATGTCGATCGCCGGCTGGTTCGGCAGCATCGCCAGGAGGGCGGCCGGCGGTGCGCCGCCGGACTCACCGCTGACGACGACGTTCACGTCGCCGTCGAGCTTGCCCGCCAACCGGACGGCGCCGGCGCCGACCTCGACATCGCCCTGCACCGCCCCCTCGAGCGATACCTGGTTGCCGCCGGCGTACAGGCCGCGGCGAACGGTGCCGCCCTCGTCCACTCCGACATGAAATCCACCCGCCATCAGCTCGCCGCCGACCGTGCCGCCGTCCAATACGCGCACGACGGTGCCGCCTGCCCGCAGGTCGCCGTCCAGCTTGCCCGCGACGGAAACCTCGCTGCCCCCCGCGAACATGTCGCCTTCGACGTGCCCGCCCTTCGCCAAGTGCACCCGACTGCCAGCCCCGAACACGTTGCCCGTGACGGTGCCGTTGATGACGACCTCCTGGGCTGCCGCGAAGAGGTCGCCGTCGACGGTGCCGTCGATCGTGACCGTCAAGCCGGCGGCGAACAGGTTGTCGGTCACGGTCTCGCCCGCCGGCAAGACGTAACCCTCGTCATCGCTTTCACTGAAAGTGGCTGCATTGGCGCGGCCGATCGCCAGGGTGAAAGCGGCGCATATCGCCATGCCGGCGGCGAGGACGCGTGTCGTGCGTCTGCGCGGCGACGGTCGCCGCCGATCGACGGCTTCTGAGCGTTCGTTCATCGAGGTACTCCAGGGGCATGCCGGATCGCCGCCGACTTGGATGTCCTGCCGCGCGGCGTCACAGGGTGAAGCGCTGGCACGGATACGCAGCAGGTCGCCGCTCGGTTGCACGTCCCGGGCATGCGGCCGCTCGACGGATCCGTCAGCGCATCGTGGGGTTCCGGTAGTTTTCGGACAAAAACGTTGGATAAGGAATCCCTGCCAGAGACAGGCCGGCACCTCGCGCATTCCTTGACAGCCCCGCGACCCAGGCCAGAATCGGGCACAGCTGAGGATCGAC
>JADYYS010000042.1 GCA_020853525.1 Ardenticatenales bacterium
CTGCGACACGACCCCGCCGCAGTCGATCGGTAGCGCGGACTTCGAGATCGACCTCAACTAGCTGATCACCCGATCGCGTCGGGTTCGCCCGACCTGATCCAAGACAGCCCACAGCCGCCCCCGGGGATTCCCCGGGGGCGGCTGCTTTTTCTGTTGTTCGGCCGGTTCGGCCGGACCCGCCGATCCGCGAGGCGCCCGCCTCCTGACCGGCGCGCCGGCAATCATGATGCGGTTTCAAGTGGGGCGGTGGCCGGTGTTCACCGCGGCGATCGCAGCGCGGCGGTGGTATCGTGCTGGCTCCGAAGAGAAGTCACCATGATCAGAGGCACGCAGCGATGGACAAGATCGACAGCGGCCGAGTAAGAGCGTCCTGTCGAGTTGGCTGGCTGTATGCGCCGCGAACGGGGGACTTCCGACGGCCTCAAAGCCGGGTGAAATGGCCCAGCTCGCCAACCGACAGGATCTTGTTCAGTGAGCGCCCGGCCAAGGCCGCGAAAGTCGCGCGGTACCCGGCTGTTGGCAAGGGGATCTTGATGTTGGGACCAATCACCGATCCACGATCGGAACCTTGGTGGAACGACAGACCCGATTCGGGATTACGGCTCGGGCTGCCGGAGGGCCGCCGTGCGCGTCGCTGCATGGACCCCTTGAACCCGCCGAGGGTTGTCTAGTTACCCGTTTCCGCCGGCGGTTCCTCGACGTCGATCGTCGCACCGGCGCTGTGCGGGCCGGTAAGCCGCTGTGTCTGCCCGGACGGCCAAACGACCTCGATGGCGTCGGCGGACTTGGAGCCGTTGAGGCCGAAGTACATCGGCAAGAGGCCGTGCGCCAGGTAGCCGGTGTTGCCGTCCATGACCTGGACGATCCGCTGCTCGCCGACCACAACGGTGACCTTGCTGCCAAGGCCGTTGCGGTTCGACCGGGTGCCCTTGAGGCGCACGACGAGATGGGTCATCTCGGGTCGTACCTGGGCGAGGTCGCTGATGAGGACGAGCGGAGGGCTGTTGATCTCCGAACTGACGATGTCCAGGTCACCGTCGGCGTCGAGGTCGAAGATGGCCGACGATCGGGACGAGAGCGCACCCCAGACCATGATCCGACCTTCACGACCCAGGCAGTCCGGATGAACGATATCGGCACCCGAACAGTCGAGTTCGAACTGAGGTCCGGCGACCTCGTCGTTGAGCCGGGGCTCGACGCCGAGAATGAACTCGCTGTCAAGCATCTTCTTGCCGCCATCGTTGATCAGCACGCTGTTCGTGCCGTAGCGGGACGGGTAGCCCATGCCCCCCGTGATGAACGCGTCGTCGAAGCCATCCGCGTTTAGGTCGCCCACACTCGGTCCCCACGGCCAGAACACTTCGGCGCCGATCGGGTCCGAGATCTCCTCGAACGTGCCGCCGCCAAGGTTCCGATAGAACGCGTTGCCCCAGATGCTGGCGCCGTTCGTCGCCGTGAAATCGTCCGGCCAAACCATCACCGACTTGCGCTTCTCGGCCAGTGGTTCGGACTCGACGCTCATGTCGGAGTGCATGTCGGTCACATAAAGGTCGAGATGACCATCGTTGTCGAGATCGAACGACTTGACCCCCATCGAACCCCACGGCGTACGGGGGAACACCGCCTCGCGTCGGTCGATGAAGCGCCGTCCGCCCTCGTTCTGCCAATAGCCGTCGTTGCCCTGCATGTTCAGCGCGTACAGGTCCGGCCAACCATCTTCGTTGCCATCGATCACGCTCGCGTCGCCGGTCCAGCCGGTCTCGTCGAGGCCCGTCTGGTCTGTCACATCCTTGAAGGTAAGGCCGTCCTCGTTGTGGAACAGTAGGCTGCGATCGTTGCGGACGGGCTTGAGGTGGCCGCCGAACGCGTCGTCGACGCTGTCGTAGAACTCAAGCTCGCCTTGCGAGAGCGACACGCCGGGGATTCGAATGGTGGACGTCAACAGCTGCTCGGTCGTGAACCTGCCGATGTTGCTCAGAAAGAGATCGAGTCGGCCATCGCGATCGTAGTCGAAGAACAGTGCGCCGGCCGAGAACCCGCTGTAGCCGAGTCCCGACGATGCCGTCACGTTCGTGAAGTGGCCCGTGCCGTCGTTCTCGAAGAGCTCGTTTCCGCGCTGGACCGTTGTGACGTACAGATCGACATCACCATCGTTGTCGATGTCCGCGAACGACGCCGAAGAGCCGATCTTGTCCGGAACCGCCACGCCTGCCTTGGCCGTGATGTCCTCGAACCGGCCGCCGCCGACGTTGCGCCACAGCTCGTTCGGACCGACTTGGCGGACGAAATAGAGGTCGGTCAGTGAGTCGCCGTCGACATCGGCCACCGCCATGCCCGCGCCGTGGTCGTAGTGGGACTCCACGAACGTCTTGCCGGAATCATCCGTGACGCGGGCCAAGAAAGTGATGCCGCTTTGGGCTTGCCGGTTGGCGAACGAGAAGTCACGGAATACGGTCGAGTCTGCCTTGCCGGACAGTTGCGCCTGGCGCCGACCATCGATCCAGTAGGGATCGAGCCCCTGCGGCACCTCGACGCGCGGCAGCGTGTGCGCGTCGTCGACCGCTGCCGCCGAATTCGGGGGGCGGGCCGTCATTCCGCCTGAAGCGCCTGGATCCTGCAACGCGGCCGGTTCGGTCGCGGCGCCGCGGCAGCCGCTGGTCAAGACGACGAGGATCACAGCGCCGACCGCAGCCAGCGGCACGGTCCGGCGCACGGGCGATGGGCATCTGGGTTTCATCCGGGGCACTCCATGTGCACAGAGGATCGAACGGGGGCAGATCATGGATCGACCGCGTCCGCATGCTGCGGCTGCTGCTGCTCGAGCCAGTCGACGAACGCCGGCCACGGCTCGACGACGAGTTGGCCGCGCATGTCTGGATACGAGGCGCCGCAGTACGTGTCACCCAAGAGGTCGAAGCGGCCCGCCGGTTGCGCATCCAACGTGAGCCAGTAGGTGAGGTCCGGCATGGCGATCTGCCGTGCGTCCAGAGCCGGCACACCGAACAAATAGAGTTTGTCGTCGCTCTTGAGTTCCAGGCGCACGGGCATCTCGGAAGGAATGTGGAGGTCGCCCGTGGCCGACCGGTCGTCGGCGGTGTCGGCCACGCCGTCCGGGCCCGGGTACTCGAATCGCCAACTGTGGTCGCGCCCCACGATCCGAATCGAGAGCGCGTCCGGGGCTGCCGGCACGGCGTGCGGCCCGCAGGCGGCCGCAAGAACGGCGGCCAACGCCGGCCATGCCAGCCGTCGCTGGCCGGCCGACGCGCGCAAGCACCCCCTTCGGCGCACTGCGCTCACTCCCGATCCTGCGCCACACGTCGAAGCCTCCCCCCGAGCGCCCGCCGCGACCGACCTTTGACCCGGTCGCGGCACGGCTCCGTCGGGTGGGTCTAACACCACCGCCGTCGAAGCTGTTAGCCCCGGCTTCGGCCGTCCGATCACGGCAGGAAGACACGCTCGCCCGGCACGAACACCGACGGCTGTTCGCTCTGGACGATGCGATACCACGCTCCAGCGGCGAATGGCCCGAGACGCTGCTCTGCACCATCCGGCCAGCGGATCGTCAGACCGTCGACCTGCGACCCGTCGGCCAGGCCGAGGACGATCCGGCGATCGGAGAGCGACTCGAAGCTGTCGGCGCCCTTCACCTGCCGGCGCAGCACCGTGGCACCGACCTCGGCTGCAACGCGCGCACCGATCGCGCTCCGGTTGGACGACGTGCCCTCGAGCCAGAGGCCCACCCAGCGGCCGGCGTGCGGCGCAGCATTTCGGCCGATCTGCAGGCGACCACCGTTGTTGCCGACGACGAAGTCCAGCAGGCCGTCGCCGTCGAAATCGGCGACGGCCAGCCCGCGGCTTACCTGGACGTCGGCGAGTGCCGGGCCGGCCGTGTCGCTCACGTCGACGAAGCTCCCGTTGCCGGTGTTCTGATACAGCAGGTTCTGCTCGGCAAACGTCAGGGCGGGATCGACCTCGGGCGCGTTGTCATAGATGTGGCCGGCGGCGACCATCAGGTCCTCGTCGCCGTCGTTGTCCCCGTCAAAGAACACGGTGCCCCACTTCAGCCGCATCCGCGACGATGGACCTACGCCGAGGGCGTCCGCCTGCTCGTCGAATAGCGAGTCCTTGCCCTGGCGAAAGATCGAAGTCGATTCGTGGGTGAAGTTGCTGACCGCGATGTCGAGCGTGCCGTCGCCGTCCGTGTCGCTGACGTCCGCACCCATACCCGCCTGAGCGCGGCCATCACGGCTGAGCGCCACTCCGGCGATCGGCGCGATGTCCTTGAACCTGCCCATTCCGTCATTCTGCCAAAGCTGATTCGGGGTCAGGTCGTTGGCCACGTAAATGTCGACGTCGCCGTCGACGTCGATGTCGGCGATCGAGACCGCGAGGCCTTTGCCGCGGTCGTCCGTGATGCCGACCTCGGCCGAGACCTCGCTGAAGCGCCCGGTGCCGTCGTTGCGCCACAGCTGATCGGGCATGCCGTCGAAGAGGTGCGGCGTACAGTAGATCGGAGTGCTGCCGGCCTTGCACGGCTTGGCGGTGGCCGCATCGTAGAAGACATAGCGCACCAGAAAGAGGTCGAGGTCGCCGTCGCCGTCGGCGTCGAAGAACCCGCCGCTCGAGGTGTAGCCGTCATCGCCGGGGATGCCGCTTTCAGCCGTCACGTCCTGGAAGGCGGAACCGGTGTTGCGCAGCACCCGAGTCGCGTCGCCGTAGCCGGTCAGGACGACGTCCGTCCAGCCGTCATTGTCGATGTCGCCGGCGGTGGCGCCGAGGCCGTAGCCCGCGCTCGGCAATCCCCAGTCCGCGGAGGCATCGGTGAAACGGGCATGACCGTCGTTGAGAAAGAGGCCGTTGGACGCATCCGTCGGCCGCACGGCGGCGCCGATCGCGCCGCTGTTCGTCGCCAGGATGTCCGGTGCGCCATTACGGTCGAAGTCGGCGACGATGACGCCGCCGCCCTGGATCTCCGGCATGTGCTTGCCGGTCGAGTAGTGCGGCGCGTGCTGGAACGAGATGCCGCTGTCGGCCGTGACGTCCTCGAACCAAAGGGAGCCCGCAGCGACCGGCGATCCCTCCGCCGCCGGCGCTCGCTCGGCCGATGCCTCGGGCGTGCCCGGCCCCGGTGCGACGGACGTCGGCGCACGACCGGCGCACCCGGACAGCAGGCCGGCCGCGACGGCGCTCGAAGCCACGCCATGAACGAGCCGCCGGGTGATCCGACTGCCGGGTGCCGTCACGGGAGACTGCTCGTCGGCGCTGCAGCCGGCTCGGTCGGCGTCTGGTTCGCCTGCCCTTGGCGGGTCAGCTCCTCGTAGTGCGAGGCCTGATCGCGCGCCTCGAGCGCGGCGTCCGAGCGGCCCTGCATGCGGTAGATCGACGCGAGAGACGTGTAGAGATCGGCACGCATCCCGTCGTCGACGGCGTTTTCGAGCAGCTCCCTGGCGATCTGTTCGGCCGTGGTGTAGTCCGCCGCGTCGAAGGCCGTGACGAGGTCCTGAAATCGCTCGTTGGCCTCGGCCATCGCCCGCTCGCGCATGCCGATCTGGCTGTCGATCGCCTCGGCGGTCGCAGCCAGCTGCGCGGCACCGGCCTCGTCGTCTTGGAGGACGCGCACCTGGCGGAGCGTGTTGATCGCGAACATGTGGCTTGGGTTCATCGACAGGACCTCACGGAGGACGGCATCGGCCCGGTCCACTCGGCCGTCCTTCAGGAGTTGGTCGGCTCGCATCGTCATGATGTCCGTGTTGCCTTCGCGAACGAGGACGGTCCAGCGCCGGTCGACGAGCGGGAGCGCCTCTGCGAAGCGGCCCTGATAGTACAGCGCGGATGCGTACAAGCTGAGCGTGTCCGTGTTGTTCGGATCGGCGTCGACCAGCGGCTTGACCTCAACCTCGGCGTCGGCGAAGCGGCTCAAGCTGCGCAGGTAGAGGCGGACGAGGTCAAGCTGTTCGTCGCGCGTGCGTGCGTCGCGCGGCACCGCCGACAGCAACTCGGCCAGCGACGCCTGGTCGCGGCACGCCGGCATGATCGCACGGGCCGCCTGACGCACCAGCGGTTCCGCCGGGTACTGCCGGGCCAGGGACTGCAGCGCCTGGCGCGCCTCGGTGGTGCATTGGTGCGCGATGTCGGGCGCGTCGCGGACGGCCGCGAGCGTGGCGTTGGCGGCAGGGCTGAAGCCCGTGGTCGGGGCCGACCCACCGCCGGCCGGAGTCGGTGTCGGGGCCGGCCCTGCCTGACAGGCGGCGGCCAGCATGGCCGCCAGGGCCGCGCCCGAGCGCAACGGGCGCGACACTACTGTTCGGATCATCGGCGGAATCTCCGACAGGGCGTGAGAGGGAGATTGATCACGGGCGGCCGGCGGTATTATACTCACCAACCCGCCTGCTGCTAGGCGATGGAGCGCCGCGCGCGGCACGGACGACGGAGCCCGGTCCGGCTTGACGCGCGAGCGGGGCCGGTGTTGCGACGTGAGCGCACGGCCGTGGTCGAACGGTTTTTCAGGAGGTCGGTGCGTCCATGTCGGTCAGGCGCCGTTCGAACGCCGCTGTCGCCGCGCTGTCCCTTGGGCCGGCGCTGGCTGCGGCGATCCTCACCACCGGATGCGGCGGTCGACAACCCTGGCTCGTCGACATCGCGCCGGAGGCCGGGCTCGACTTCGTGTACGAGATCGGCGACGCCGGCGGGTTCTATTTCCCGCAGCTCTCCGCCGCCGGCGTCGGGCTGTTCGACTTTGACGGCGACGGTGATCTCGACGTCTACTTCGCCAACGGCAATCGGCGCCTGCCGCTGTTCGAGGCGGATCCGACGTCGTCCGACCGTCTGTTTCGCCGCGAGGCGGACGGACGTTACATCGACGTGACGGCCGCGTCCGGCCTCGGGGATACCTACTTCTCCATGGGCGTCGCGACCGGCGATTACGACAACGACGGCGACCAGGACGTCTTCGTCAGCAACCTTGGCCCGGATCAGCTCTACAAGAACCGCGGTGACGGCACGTTCGAGAATGCAACCGTCTCTTCCCGCATCGACATCGCGTCGTGGTCGGCCGGCGCCGTGTTCACGGATGTCGACCGCGACGGCTTCCTCGATCTTTTCGTCGGCCAATATGTGGAATACGACCGAGGGAAGCGGTGCGCCACCGCGACCGGTGTGCCGGACTGGTGTGGACCCTCCAGCTACCGCGACCTGCCGGACATCCTCCTGCACAACAACGGAGACGGCACGTTCACCGACATCAGCGCCAAGGCCGGCATCGGCGGCGCGCTCGGCGCGTCTCTCGGGGTCATCGCCGACGATTTCGACGCCGACGGCTGGCCCGACATCCTCGTCGCCAACGACGGGGATCCGAACACCCTTTGGCACAACAACGGAAACGGCACGTTCGTCGACGCCGCCGTGCGCTGGGGCGCAGCGGTCAGCGCGCTGGGTGAGCCCGAGGCCGGGATGGGGATCGTCTCGGACGATCTGAACGCCGACGGCACGATCGACCTCCTCATCACGCACCTCGTGAACGAGAAGACGACGTTCTATCGCAGCCTCGGGGCCGGCGCCGGGTTCATCGACGACAGCTTCGCCGCCGGAATCGGCGGACCGAGCCGGATGCTGACCGGTTGGGGGATCGCCGCCACCGATCTCGAGCTCGACGGTGACCTCGACATCGTTGTGGCGAATGGCCGCGTCAAGCGCGGGCAGGGTGTGCTGCCCGGCGCCGTCCCGCCGCCGCCGCTCGACGAGCTGTCCGAGCCCAAGCTGGCCTACCTGAACGACGGCAGCGGGCATTTCACGGTGCTCGATCCGGTCCTGTGCGGCGGCTGTGGCTTGATCGAGTCGTCGCGCGGGCTCGTGCCCGGGGACGTCGACGGCGACGGCGACCAGGACCTTCTGATCCTCAACCTCGGCAGTCCGGCCCGGCTGCTCGAAAACCGGGCACCGCGCGCCGGCAAGTGGCTGGCTGTCCGGGCCACCGATCCCGCTCTCCACCGCGCCGCCCTCGGCGCCCGTGTCACCGTCCGTGCCGCCGGCCGCGCGCAGGCGCGAACGGTCCGTTCCAGCATGGGCTATGCAAGCGCACAGGAGCCCGTCGCCCACTTCGGTTTGGGCGACGTCGCTGCCGTCGAGGCGGTCGAGGTCCGGTGGCCGTCGGGCGAAGCCGAGACGTTCACGGCATCGTGCGTGGACTGCGCCATCGAAGTCCGCCGTGGTGAAGGCATGGCCGTACGATGACCCGAACCCGAGCGTCCGGCAACAAGCCCGCCCGTCCGCCGGCCGACTCCTCCCTGCCCCCCGGCGAGCGGACGTTCGAGATCGGCGGTCGGACGGGGGTTGGGATCGCGCTGCTCATCGCGCTGACGGTCTGCGGGACGATTGCGTGGTGGCTCGTTCGTTCGGGCGCGGGCGCCCGGATGCAGGCGCAGCTCATGGAGTGGCCCGTCCCGGCCCCGGAGCCCGCGCAAGCGGCGGCGATGGAACCGGACGTGCAGGCTGCCATCACGGCCGCGCGCGCGGCCGTCGAGGCCAATCGCGGCTCCGGCGACGCGTGGCGCCGCCTCGGGATGGTCTACGATGCGCACAGCCTCTGGCCGCTCGCGGCGCCCTCCTATGCGCGCGCGCTGTCGTTGATGCCGAACGACGGCCGAACGGCGTACTACTACGCCGTGGCAACCGAATTGGCCGACGCGCCGATCGACGACGTCGCGGCCGCCTTCGCGCGGGTGATCGAGCTCGCGCCGGCGTACGGTCCGGCGCACCTCCGCTTGGGCGATGCGCTCATGCGCGTCGGCCGCAACATCGAAGCCCGCGATGCGCTCATCCGGGCCGTCGACGTGTATCCGCCGGCGTCGTCGGCACGCGCGCGGCGTTCGCTCGGGCTCGTGCTGCTCGCCCTGGGGGACGCCGAAGGCGCCGTCGCCTCGCTCCAGGCGGCGATCCGCATCCGCGCCGATGACTCCAGCACATGGAAGGGACTTGCGCAGGCCCTCAACCAGCTGGGCCGCGGTCAGGAAGCCCGCCAGGCCGTCGAACGAGCGGCCCGTCTCTCCGATACGCTGCCGTACTTCGACGACTGGCGTCTGACCATGCTCGAAGAAGCGGTCAGCCGGAGCTTGGTCGAGAAGCGAATCATCGGCAAGGTTCAGATGGGCAAGCCCGACGACGCGCTGGCCGACGCGCTCCGGTGGGAGGTCCGACACCCGGACTGGCCGAGCATCAAGCGCATGATCGGCAACCTCCACAGGAGCGCCGGGCGCGAGGATCTGGCGCGGCCGTACTTCGAGGCGGCGACGGCGCTTACCGAGCAGGGCAAGACACAGTAGTCGGACGTTGCCCCGTGACCGGTCCGAACCTGTGGCCGGTCAGAACTTGCGCGACTGCACGGTGGCGATGTCCTCCGGCGACGGCTCCGGCCAGTCCAAGCGGATGGACTTGGCGATGGCATCCAGGTGCGCGAGGTTGGGGGTGAACGCCTCAGGCGGCAGCGCGTTCAGCCGTTCGACTGTCGTGCTGAGATATGTGTGGTAGTCCTGCGCGAACGCCACCGGATCCGCCACGTCGTCGGCGCTCGCGGCGACGGCAGGATCGGCGACGGTCACCGGGGCAACGATCGACACCCAGACGGCCTTGCCTGAGATCAAACCCTCGGCCACGTACACCAACTCCTGATTGTTCACCGGACGCTCTGCGCTGCCGAACTGTGTGACCAGACGGGCGATCGTTCCCGTCCCGCCGGCCATACCCTGGAAGCGCAACAGCGCCACGAACTGCTCGCGCACGCTCGGCTGTGCAAAGATCGGCACGTAGCGGGCCTTGATGTTCGCATTCGAAATGAAGTTGTACATGTCCCGAAACCGTCGCATGACGTGCTCGCCTGCCTCACGGTCCACGGGGCCGCGGCGCAGCTCGATTGTCGCCGGGGCGCCACGGCGGACCGGGTAGTCCTTGAGCGTAAACCGTACCCCGCTGGCCAGCGGCTGCGGGATGTCGAGCATCGCCGGCACCTCGACGGCCTCGATCGTGGAGCCGAGCGTGTCCGGCACGGTGATGTGAGCGCCCGCGACGGAAACGGTGTGCGACGGGACTCCAGTGGCGGTCGGCGTCGGCGCTCGGTCGATCGTTGTCGACCCGATCGCAGGGGGCGACGCGGCCGCAATGGTGGTGGTCGACGCGGGCTGTGAAACTCCACGGCAGGCGCTCAGCACGAACATCAGTGCGAGCGAAAGTGCGCGTCGCGAGAGGTGAATGGAGCGGACGAACATGGCGCGGTCGACTCCCTGGATCACGCGGCGGGCGGCAACGGGCGGATCATAGCGCAATTGGATACCGCCCTGCCGGACGACGGCCCGCACGGATCGCACAACGCTTCTGGGCGTATCCCCGACCGCGGCTCGCGCGTTATACTGTTGCAGCTGCGGGTCCTCTTCGGCGGCGGGTCGTTGGGGGGTCGGAGCGCGCTCCGTCTCTGTGACCGTCTGGTCTTAACTGACTGAGATGTCCGAGGATGTTCGGCGCTCGCACACTTGAACAGGAGTTCCCCCCAATCATGAAGCGACTAATCGTCATCGGCGCGGCCGTGTTCGCGTTCGGGATGGTGGCCGGGACTGCGTCGGGTCAGGTTCGCCCGACGCCCGTCGTCGGCTACCTGTGTGAGACGTCGCGGTTCGACGAGAACGGCGACGGCCTGCTCGGCAAGAGCGACATCATGCTGTTCTACCAGCGCATTCAGACCGCCAGCTGCTGGGAAGCCGCGGCCGAGGGCGACTGCACGCAGTTCGACGCCAACAAGGACGGCTTGGTCGATCGCAAGGACGTTCAGGTCCGAATCGACTACTTCGTGTCCTGCGTGAATCCGGTCGGCGTCGCTCGGATCCGTCCCCGCTAGGTGCTGCCCGGACGGCCTGCGCCGTCGGTGCGATCATCGTTGCGGACATTCGAATCGCGTTCGTGGAGGGGAGCCGGTGGCTGAGCCATCGCGCTCCCCTCTGTCGTCCCTGGGGCCGAACTCAGGATTGCGAACTGAGGATACCGTTGCGCGGCCGACCATTTGCAGCGAACGCGGAATATCCGTGGGGAGCAGGCCGTATCCTCTCATGACCTTCTCACGTTGCATAGTGGGCAGGAGAAGTCCCCGGCGGGCGTCCTGCCGTGTGGCAGTACCGAGTTTCGATTGGAATGCCGGGGTCTTATCGAGATGCGTGACTTACTCTTTCTTCGAGGAGGCAAGGGAATGACCAAGTCGGTTCTTGGACGCCTAACCCTGCCCGCTTTGGTCTTGGGGCTGGTAGTCAGCCTCTATGTGACCCAAGCAGGCACGGCATCTGCAGAGATCATCGGACCGCAGCAACCGTGCGGCACCAACATCGTCACGGTGCCGTTCAACACCGTAGGGGGGCCGATCGCGGACTTCTACGGCCAGGCTGGGACGTGTTTCGAGAACCAGGGGTGGGACACCCCGTACCGGGCGTTCGACTTCGTCGTGGTCGGCAACGGCCACACGATCATCGCGGACACGTGCGGCAACGGCAGCGGCGACACCGAGGTCGCCATCTACCAGCTGCCCAACGGCGGGCCGAACCCGTTCAACCCGAACCTGACGTGCGCCAACCGCATTGCCTGGGACGATGACTTCTGCTCCCCGCGGTCCCAGGCGACGGCCCCGACTTCGGTTGCCGGCAACTACACCATCACGGTGAACACGTGGTTCAACCAGGGAACGTCGAACGGCAATTTGCGCGTTCAGGTTCCGACGTGCGTGTTCCCGCCCTATCCGTTCTTCGAGGAAATCCCGTACGCGGTGACGAACCCGCTCGAGCTCTGCGCGACGGGCCGCGCGACGATCGCGCTCACGCTCACGAACGTGGGCGACGGTGCGCTCGACAACTTCGGCTCCGCCCATGAGTTCTACGTCGACGTCGTCGGCGCGGGTGGTCCGGCCGTGATCGTCGGGATCTCGTCGGGCAGCGGCGGCGGCGGCTCGGCTCCGGCCCTGCTGCCCGGCCCGAACTGCGAACTGCAGTCCGGCGCCTCGGTCCATGTGAGCATCCCGCCGGGTGGGACGGACACGGTCACGATCAGCGTGGCCTTCCCGCAGGGCCTGCCCGCCGGTCTGTCCGTGAACCGCTCGGTCTTCTACGACAACAACAACAGCGGCGGCTGTGACGACGGCGACGCTCGCTTCCAGTACTTTGACGAGCTGCCCGTCCTCCTGCCGTGCGCCGACACGGTCTGGCCGAACGACCAGCTCGGCAAGCAGGTCCACCTCCCGATCCTGAACTTCCAGGGCCAGGACGACGTCTGCGAGAGCTGGATCGAGGTTCAGAACCTGGGTTGCCGGATCGCCAAGGCGGCCCTGGTCACCTGGGGCGAGCCGGGCTTCTGCCCGCCGC
>JADYYS010000043.1 GCA_020853525.1 Ardenticatenales bacterium
CCGCGTTGTCCTGCTGCGGCGCCAGCGCGCCGTCCACCGCGTTCCACGCCGGTGCGGCCTCCGTCCCGGCGTCCGCGGCGCCCTCGACCGGCGCGGCCGACATCGCCGCGAGCGACGAGGCGATGAGATGCGTCACCGTCGGATCCGTGATCTCGACGTCCGCGCCGGCGCGGACGTTCGTCAGCTGCGTGGCGCTGTTGTTGACGAGTGACGGGTCGGTCGTCGCCGACGAGGTCGTGCCGGTGTTGGAGATGTTCGTGCCCGGGCTGCCCGGGCAGATCGCCGGCGAGCACGCCGTCGTGCTGGGAACGTTGACGACGATGGCCACCGTCCGCGCGTTCGCGGCGCCCGTGGCCGTCGAGCCGAACCAGGTGCACGTGACGGTCCCGCCGCTGCTGCCCACCGCCGGCACGACGCAGCTGCCGCCGGCGCTCGGGGTGGCGGACACGAACGTCACGGCGGCCGGCAGCGTGTCGGCGATGCGAACGTCGGTGGCCGTCCCCGGACCGTTGTTCGTGCTCGTCAGGTTGTAGGTGAAGTTGTTGCCGGCGATCACCGGGTCGACGGAGTCCGTCTTCGTGAGGAACAGGTCCGCGCCGGACTGCACGGCGCAGGCGGTGACGCCCGGCGGGAAGAAGAAGATGCCGAGGCCGTTCGTGATCGGGCCGGTGCCCGTGCCGGTCGTGTTGCACGAATACGAGAGGAAGTTCGTCGTGCCCGGACCGTCGATGCCGATCGTCGCCGAGTTGCCTGTCGAGCGCGGGCTCAACCCGCCCTGCACGTCCAGGTACATGAAGGCGACGATGTTGCTCGTCTCCATGAGCTGGAGCTGGTAGGTCATGCCCGGCGGCGTCGCCGTGCAGCAGAAGCCCGTGTTGTTCCATTGGACGACGAAGATGCGGTTGGGCGCCACGCCGGTCGTCTGGTAGAGCATGGACGACGGGGCGAAGACGTAGCCGTCGTCCCAGAACGGGCTGACCTGCATGTCGTTCAGCGAGATGGGCTGCGGGCAGGTGTTGCTGAACGAGCTGCTGGTCGTGTTGAACGTGATGTACCCGTTCGTCGAGACGTTGACCGTCGCGAAGACGTTGCCGTAGTACGTGAAGTTGAAGCCGATCGGGATGCCGCTGTAGACCGAGTCATCGCCGGTACCGATCGGGATGCCCGTGGAGGCGATGTTGATGAAGTTGAAGCTGCACCCGCCGGTCACGGGGTTGGTGTCCTGGAAGCGGTAGCCGAACGCGTCCGGGCCGCCGGTGAGCTGTACGCGCTGCACCTCGTTCGGCGCCACCGCGTCCGGCGCGGCCTGCGCCGCAGCCTCGACCGGCTTGCCGGCCGCCTCGGCCTGCTTGTCGGTCGTCTGCACCGCTTGCGCCTGCACAGAGGCCGTCCCACCCAACCAAGCACCCAGCGCCAACGCGATCGCGGCGCCGAGTGCGAACTGGATCGCGACTCGAATCTTCGTCATGGCGGACCGACCTCCATCTGCGCGTCCCGGGCAGCCCCGCGACTCAAGCTCAGAGCATAGAAGATGCGCAACGTGCGACAACGCACAAACGACCACGCAGGCTGCGCGGCCTGCGGGCTGCCCTGCTTAACGCCCCATGAGCCGGCACGATACGGCCTGCGGCAACGAATCGCGCGCCCGTTTGGCCGCGCCGCGACGGGGCCGGCGTCGCTGCCGCCGTTACCTCTGCAAACGGCCTTGACTCGCCCAGAGGCGATTTCTACAATGGCCGCCCCGCCGGGGGTGCGCTGTACTAGAATGCCCCTGCGCTCGGCGTGGCCCGATGGCGCCGGCACGTCTGCCGCGGCCGATGGCTGCACCCAGTGCCCCCAAGGAACCCTGATGACGACCCTTTCCGTCACGGATCGCGCCCCTGACTTCGAACTCGTCGACGGCGCCGGAGAGACGCACCGCCTGAGCGACTACCGCGGCCAGGTCGTCGTGCTCGCCTTCTACCCGCTCGACTTCAGCGGCGTATGCACGGAAGAGCACGCGTGCTTCGTGGACAACCTGGCCAAGTTCGAGAAGCTCGACGCCCAGATCCTCGGGATCAGCGTCGACAGCAAGCGCTGCCATGCCGCGTTCGCCAAGAAGGTGGGCATCACCTATCCACTCCTGGCGGACTTCCATCCCAAGGGTGAGGTGGGCGTCCGCTACGGCGTGTACCTCGACGACTACGGCTACCACGGCCGCGCGAACTTCGTGATCGATCCGGAAGGCCGCATCAGCTTCATCCAGGAGATGGTCCCGGATGACCTGCCCGACTTCGACGAGCTCATCGAGGCCGTCAGCGAATCGGCCTGACGGCCCGCCGAAGCCCCCATGCCCCCTGTTCCCGTCTGCCAAGCCCATACCCCAAATCCCCCACCCCAATAGGAGCACCCCCGATGAGCCACACCCTCCCGCCCCTGCCCTACGACCACGACGCCCTCGAGCCGCACATCGACGCGCGGACGATGGAGATTCACCACGGCAAGCATCACCAGGCCTACGTGACGAACTTGAATGCCGCGATCGAGAAGCACCCCGACCTGGCGTCGTGGTCGCTCGAGGAGCTGCTCCGGCGGATCGACGATGTGCCGGAGGACATCCGGATGGCGGTCCGCAACAACGGCGGCGGCCACCACAACCACTCGCTCTTCTGGTCGATCATGAGCCCGAACGGCGGCGGCGCTCCCTCCGGCGCCTTGGCGGCGGCGATCGACGGGGCGTTCGGCTCGTTCGACGCGCTCAAGGAGAAGATCAACGCCGGCGGCATCGGCCGCTTCGGCAGCGGCTGGACGTGGCTGGTGGCCGACGAGTCCGGCATGCTCCACCTCTATTCGACGGCCAACCAGGACAGCCCGCTCATGCAGGGCCACACGCCCCTCCTCGGCATCGACGTCTGGGAGCACGCCTACTACCTCCACTACCAGAACCGCCGCGCCGACTACCTGACCGCGTGGTGGAACGTCGTGGATTGGGCGGCGGTCGGGGCGCGGTTCGGGGGGGTTGGGGGTTAAGGGGTAGCGACCGGTCGTGTCGTCCCGTTTACCGGGGAGGGCACGGCATGCCGTGCCCCTACGCAACCGGTAGCAGGACACGGATGCCGAGGTTAGACTCCCTCTCTGACAAGTGGACACCGACGCGCGCGACAGACCCCATGCAGGGGCACGGCATGCCGTGCCCCCAACCGGTAGCAGGACACGGATGCCGAGGCTAGACTCCCTCGCTGACAAGTGGACACCGACGCGCGCGACAGACCCCGTGTAGGGGCACGGCATGCCGTGCCCTCCGTAGGCCACCCGACCCACCCAGACTCGACACTTGCCCGTCCACCCCGAGGAGACAGCCCCCATGGCCACCGAAGTCCGGATGCCCCAACTCGGCGAGAGCGTTCACGAAGGCACCGTCGGCCGCTGGCTCAAGCAGGTCGGCGACAGCGTGGCCAAGTACGAGCCGCTGCTCGAGGTGATCACGGACAAGGTGGACACCGAGGTCACGGCCTCCGAGGCGGGCACGGTGCTCCGGATCGTCGCGGCGGAGGGCGATGTCGTGAAGGTCGGCGCGGTGCTGGCGATCATCGGTGCGGCGGGCGAGGCGACGGCGGATGCGGCGGCGCAAGCAGCGCCGGCCGCCGGGCCGGGCGAGGCGACGGCCGGCGCGGATGCGGCAGCTTCGGCGCCTGCCGGGACCGCGCCCACGACCACCCCGTCCGCGGCGACCGATCCCTCGGCCCCGGCCCGCGTATCGCCCGTCGCGGCGCGCATGGCGGCCGACCACGGCATCGACCCGGCCACGCTGAGCGGCACCGGGCCGGGCGGGCAGGTGCGGCGCGAGGACGTCGAGCGGGCGGTCGCAGGGGCCGCGGCCGCGACGGCGTCGGGGGCAGCGTCGTCGGCCGATGCGCCGGCAACGACCGCTTTCGCGGCGACGACGCCATCCGCGCCCATCGCCCCGCTCGACCTGAACCGCAACATCGGCTTCATCAGCCCCCGCGTGGCCCGCGCCGCCGCCGAGCAGGGCGTTGACCTGCGCTACGTCGCCGGCACGGGCCAGGACGGCCGGATCACGGCGCGCGATGTCGAGCGGTTCGTCGCCGCCGGCGGCATGGCGGCGGCGATGGCCGCGTCCGCTGCGGCAATGCCTGCGCCGACGCTCATCGCGGACAGTGCGCCGGCTGCGCCGACCCTGCCCACGGAACCGCCCGCGCCAACCCCGGCGACCGCCACGGCCGCGCCGGCGACATCGCCTGCGCCCGCCGCCGCGCCCGGCAGCACGAACCCGGCCGATTTCATCGGCGAGATCATGCCCCTCACGCGCATGCGTCGGCTGATCGCCGACCACATGGTGAAGAGCATCCAGACCTCGCCGCACGTCGCGACGATCCACGAGGTGGACATGAGCGCGGCGATGGCGGCATACAAGGCGCAGAAGGACGCCGTGGCCGCTCGCGGCGGGCGGCTGACGATCACGGCGATCATCGTCGACTGCGTGGCCAAGGCGCTCGTGAAGCACCCGTTGGTAAACAGTGCCTGGACGGACGAGGGCGTGCGGATCCACCGGGACGTGAACATCGGCATGGCGGTGGCCATTCCCAACGGGCTGATCGTGCCGGTCATCAAGCAGGCCAGCGCCAAGAGCCTCGTCGGCCTGGCCGCGGACATCGACGACCTGGCCAAGCGCGCCCGCGACGGGGCCCTCAAGCCCGACGACATCCAGGGTGGGACGTTCACGATCACGAACTACGGCACGCTCGGCAGCCTGTTCGGGACGCCGGTGATCAACCAGCCGCAGTGCGCGATCCTCGGCACGGGCGCGATCAAGAAGCGCGTCGTCGTGGTGGAAACGAAGCACGGCGATCAGATCGCGATCCGCCCGATGATGTACCTGGCGCTGACGTTCGACCACCGGATCCTGGACGGCGGCACGGCCGATCCCTTCATGCGCACGATCACCGAGCTGCTCGAGGGGTACAGCGCGTAGCGCGCGGCGAACGCGGCGGAATCGACGAACGCGACGGAACCGATGTCGCGAACGATGTCATGAAGCGCATCGCAATCGCGGCAGCACGGCCGGGCGTCCGGCGGACGCTCTTCTGGCTGACGCTCCTGGCGATCGGCCTGACCGTCGTCCCGACCGGCGCCCAGCCCGCCGACAGCGGCGAGTTCCAGCTCGTCGCGCGCGACCTCGGCGTGGCGCATCCCCCCGGCTATCCGCTCTACACGATGGCGGCGCACCTCTTCGGCCGCGTCGTCCTGGCGATCCCGCCGCTGCGCGGCCTCGGCTGGCCGTGGGCCGTCAACGCGTTCTCGATGGTCCTCGCGGTGGCGACGCTGGCCGTCGTGGCGCGGACGGCGGCGCGGCTGGGCGGGACGTGGGTCGCCGGGGCGGTGGCGGCGACGCTGCTGGCGTTCGCGCCGACGTTTGCGGCGCAGGCGTTGGTGGCGAATATACGGATGGGGACGGGGTTGTTTACGGCGGTGGTGTTGGGTTTGACATTGTCGTGGTTGGCGGAGGGAGGGGGAGGATCACGGGTTGAGGGGGACAGGACGCTCGTCGCGTTGTGCTTCGTCGGCGCGCTGGCCGCCGGGCACCATCCGACGCTCGCCGCCCTCGCGATGCCGCTCGGCCTCGCCATCGTCGCCCGCCGCCCGGCCGTGCTGCGCGACGCGCGCCTCATCGCGCAGTGCCTCGCCGCCGCCCTCGTCGGCCTCCTCCCGCTGGCCTACCTCCCGATCCGCGCCGCCCAAGGCGCCCCGCTCGCCCCGAGCGACCTCGCGACGGCCGGCGGCGTCTGGCGCCACGTCTCCGCGGCCGGGTTCCGCGGCGACATGCTGGCGATCACCGGGGCGCAGGACCTGGGCGACCGCCTGCTCGTGCTGGCGAACATCCTCCAACTGCAGTTCACGCCGCTCGCGCTCGCACTCGTCGTCATCGGTGCGATCTGGCTCCTCGCCCGCCGCCGCGCCGAGGCCGTGGCCCTCCTCGGCACGACGCTCATCGTCGCCTGGCTCGCGATCACATACCGCGCGCCGCAGACGATGGAGTACCTCCTGCCGGTCTACGTCGCGCTTGCGATCATGGCAGGGGCAGCGGTGCGGCCCATCCCACAGAATGGGCCCGCACTTCGCGTGGCGCGGGACGTGGTGGTCGCCTTGGCATACGCCACCATCGTGGTCCAGCTGATGTCGTTCGACGGACTTCGGCACCGTGTCCTGGATGCCGTGCCAAGGCTGGGAGACGCCCTCACCATCGCCGGCGACCCGAAGTGTCTTCCTTCGGACGCCACCGTCCTTGCCAGTTGGCACTTCGCCACGCCGCTCTGGCTCACCGGTCGCCGCGCGCCGTCGACAGCCGATACGACCGGCCCCCCGTATACCACAGCGACAGGTGCACCGATCGTCTACGTACACCCTGACTTCGCAACGGGTGACCCGATTGGCGTGACGTGGCGGAAGGCCGCTCAATCTGCGATCTCACGCGGGCCGGCCGTTCTGACGAACCGCACGCGCGAGCTGGACGAGGCCGATCTGCCGTTCGACCGTATCCCGCAGTCCGGTTGGTGGCGGTCGCCCGCGCCCGGTGGCGCTCCGTCCGCCTGCGTCACGGACCGCACCTGGCCCTTCCCTCTCATCGCCGATCTCGACGACGGCGGCCGTACCTGGACGATCAGCGGCGCCTCGACGCACTACGGGGACGATCGCCGCGTGGTGGTGCTCACCGTGTCCGTTCCAGCGGACGCAACGACGAACGGAGTCGTTGCCTTCGCACAGATCGTCGGCGCTGGAGGCGTAGTCGCACAGGCGGACCGCCCGCTTGGAGCGTCGCGCGTCGCGGCCGACGGGGCACAGTCGGCGTTCGTCGAGCTCCCGCTCGCCGCGTTCCGCGGTCTGGGACATGAGGCGCACGGAGCGCTGAACCTCGGGCTGTACCGCATGATGCCGGAGGGGCCGCGACGGATGAACATCGCGCGCATCCTGGACGGCGACGCATCCGTCGCAGACGACGGGACCGCGATCCGGGTGGCATCGTCGGCCGGGGAATTCGTCGGCTACTACTCGACGGCAACGCCGGCAGGGACCTTCGATGCCTACTCCTCAGACGCGCCGCCCGACGGCGCCGTGCCGTTCGGCAACGCGATGTCTCTCCTGAAGAGCACCATTCGCCGCAATTCCCGCGACCTCACGGTCGACCTCACCTGGCGCGCCGACCTGTTCGCCTCCCTCTCCGACTACACCGTCAGCGTCCAAGCCGCCGCCGCCGACGCCACGTGGCGCGCCCAGCACGACGGCACCCCCGCCCTCGGCGCCATCCCGACGCTCAAATGGCTCCCCGGGATGATCATCCGTGACCGCCACCGCATCCTGCTGCCGCCCGAGGCCGCCGGCCACGTCGGTCCGTACACCGTCACGGTCGGCGTGTACGACGCGTTCTCGCTGGAGCCGCTGCCGGTGACGGATGGCGAGCTCGTGCGGCAGGGGCAGGGACAGCGGGCGGTGGTGTTCGAGTCGCCGTAGGGGCGCTGCTTGCTGCGCCCCGATCGCCGCGCGTCCCGATCACCCCACGAATCGAAAAGACGGGCGCAGCAAGCAGCGCCCCTACCGGCACGGGTAAATCACCGGATTCGCCCTCCCCTACCGCCCCCCCCAATGCCCCCCCGCAGGACACGGGATCGCCCCCGCCACCGCGCCGTAGATGGCCGCCAGGTCGTCGGCCGTCGGTGCCCGGAAGGCGAAGGCGGGGCGCGACGCCATCCGGGCGAGCGCCTCGGCGTCCACGTCGTCGCCGAGGGCGATCGTGAAGACGACGATCCCGCGCGCGCGGGCCGTCGCGGCGGCGGCCTCGGCCTCGGCCACGGGGCGCGGGTTCGAGCGGCCGTCCGTCAAGAGGACGAGGACGGGCGTGTGCATCGCGTCGCGCCGGGCATCGACCAGCGCGCCGATCGCGGTCTCGACGCCGCACACGATGCACGTCTGCGGGGCCACGGCCACGCGGCCGAGGGCGGCATCGAGGGCGGCGCGGTCGGCGGTCAGCGGCTGGAGGAGCGTCGCGGCGGCGTTGAAGGCGATGACGGCCGCGCGGTCCCGGTCGGCGGCGTCGTCGAGGTCCAGGCGGTCGAGGAATCCGCGGACGCCGTCCAGTGCGATGTCGAGCTTCGTGCGGCCCGACGGCGCCCGCTCGAGCATGCTCGTCGAGGCGTCGATGACGATCGCGACGTCCGCGTGGCGGGCGGACGGCTTGCAGGCGGCCTCGCGGAGGGCGATCGGCAGGTAGATGGGCCGCGGGATGGGCGTCGCGGTCGGTGTCGGGGTGGGCGTCACCGTCGGCGTCGCGGACGGCGTGGCGGTCGGGGCGCGGACGAGGACCTCCGGCACGGGGTAGGTGAAGCGGCGGACGACGCCGTCGCCGTCGAGGTAGTCGACCCAGGCGGCCGTGTTCGTCGGTACGAGGCCGGTCCGCAGCGGGCGGACCTGATAGGTCAGCGTGACCGGCGCGCCGAAATCGGCGCCGAGTCCCCAGCGCAGGCCGGCGCCGAATGCGATCTGCGGCGGCCGGTTGAACGTCGCCGGCACCAGGTCGACGTCCGGCGACAGCGTGTCGTCCAGCACGGCCGCGCCGGCGCCGGAGGCGATGAGCGTCGCGAGCTGCCGGTAGAGCGCGGGCAGGTCTTCGGGGCGCAGGTTACCGTAGTGCTGCTCCGCCCGGCCCGCGATCCGCAGCAGCAGCGTGTTCGCCGCGCCTTCGACGCCGACCGTGAAGATCCGCACGCCGCGCCGCCGGGCGGCCAGCGCGGCCGCCATCGCCTGATCGGGGTCCGAGCCGCCGTCGGAGATCAGGACGATGACCTGCCGCGCTTCGGGCCGGGCCGCCTCGGCCAGGTGCGCGTCCGCGGCGATCAACGCGGCGGCGATGTTCGTGCCCCCGCCTGCGCCGTAGCTGGCCGGCACGTCGCGCACGACCGCCGGGTCGCTGGAAAGCGGGTGGAGCAGCCGGGCCGTGTTGCTGAACGTCACGAGGCCGATCCGGTGCCGGCTGAGGTCGATGTCCCCGACGAACGCCTCGACCGCGTCGGCCGCTGCGGTCTGCTTGACGCCGCCCATCGACCCCGAAACGTCGACGGCGAGGACGATGTCGGCCACGCTGCTGGCGTCCGGGCAGGTGCGCCGGAGCGAGAGCGTCACCGTGACGGTCTCGCCGAGCCAGATCTCGCGCGGCGCCGCGGTCTTGCCGCCCTGGACGCGGCACGGGCCGCCGTTCGCGGGCGGCGGCGGCGGCGCGGTCGGCGGCGGGGGCGGTGCGGCCGCCGCGCCGCCGTTCAGATCGAACGTCCACAGCCGGGCCGGTTCGACGGACTTGATCGCCTCGGCGGCGACGACGAGCCGGCCGTCCGCATCGAAGGCGACGTCCTGCGGCGCGAAGGCGGCCAGATCGATCCGCGGATCGTTCTCGAGCCGCCACAGTACGGCGCCGGTCGCGTCGAGGACTCGGACGGTCGAGCTGCCGGGCGTCGCGCCGGGCGCCACGCCGGGCGCCCCGGCGGGCGGTCCGTCCGTCCAGCGACCGACGACCGCGATCAGGCCGCCCGGCCCGGCCGCAACGCGCCAGACACCGTCCGTGGACGGCAGGGCGATCGTGCGTACCGGCCGGAAAGGCGTCCGGACATCCCAGACCTGCACCTGCCGCCCGGCCCCGTCGACGGCGGTGATGCTGCCGTCCGGCGCCCGCGCGATGTCGTCCGGAAAGAAGCCCTCTTCCGCCAACAGGTCGATCCGGCCGGCCACGCTCCCGTCAGCGGCATCGAGCATCACGACCGCCGAGTGCTCGGACTGCGCGGCGTAGACGAAGCGATCGTCGACCGCCAGGCCGGCCCCCGTGTCCGAGACCGGCGTCGACCACCGGAGCTGCCCGACGTCGTCGAAGCGCTCGACCACACCGATCGCCAGATCGCTCGCCGCTCGGCGCCGGACGACGATGCCGCCGTCGGGCAGCTCGGCGACGTCCGCGGCCAATGGCGGCGGCGTGAACAACGTCGTCGTGACGCCGGCGCGGTCGAAGCGGATGAGGTCGCGCCGGCGCCCGAACCGGACGACTGCCCGGCCGTCGATGACCGAGACGTTCAGCCCGAACGCATCCGTCGGGGCGCGGTTCACGTTGGGTCCGAGGTCGAGCCACCGGCGCAGCGTGCCGTCGGCGGCATGCCATGCGATCTGTACGCGCGGGCCCGCGTGGAGCACGACGGCGAACGCGCCGCCCGGTCCCATCGCCAGCAGCGGCGCGCGGGCCGAGGCGATGCGCGTGTCGATGGGGTGGACGCCGACGAGGCTTCCGTCCGGGCGAAACGCGCGGAGCTGCCAATTGCCGGCGGTCGTCGGCTCGAGGACGCCCAAGTGGTCGCCGTCCGGGTAGCCCGCCAGCATCCCGGCGCCGGCGGCCAACCCTTCGACGGTCCAGAAGTCCGTTCGTCGGCCGTCGGGCGTCAGCTTGATCACCCCCCAGGCGGCCGTCGGGTCGAGCACGTACCGCGCACCGGCGCCGTCGACGGCGATGCTGCCCGGCAGCGCCCGCCGGTTCGGTGCACCCAACGGGACCGTCGGCCCCGATCGCTCGATGCCCGGCCCGAAGCCCGTCAGCCCGTCCGGGCTGAACGCGACGATCCGCCCGCCCGGCCCGGGCGCCATCGCCAGCGGCAGCCCTCGGTCGTCCCCGTCGCCGCCCGGCACGTTCCAGGTGCGCTGGGTGTAGGCGCTGCCCGCCAACGGATGCGCGGCGACGACGAGGCGGCCCGCCGTCTCGCGGAACGCGCCGACGACGCGCTGCGTGAACGGCTCGAACGTCACGACGGACGGCACGTTCCAGCCCAGCATCCCGCCCCACACGATCCGGCCGTCCGGGTCGATCGCGCTCAACTGCGGCCGGTTGTAGCACGTCGCCACGATGTGGAGCACGCCGTTCGCCGCAAACCCGGCCCCGGGTACGCCCGTCGGCGCGCCGATGTTCGGGCAGAGGCTCGTCGCCGCCACGACCTCGGCGCCTGCCGACGGCGGGATCGGCCAGTCACCGGCCAGCGTGAACGTGGCCGCGGCGCGGGCGGCGGCGGCGCGGGCCGGCGACGCGTCGTCGGCCGGGCGAAGGCCCCCGGTCGCGGTGCGCGGGATCGCCGCCAGCGCCATGCACAGCACGGCGACGCACCACGCGGCCACGGCCGCCGGCGCGGCGGCGCGGGCAGCGGCGCGGGAAGCGGACGGGCGATGGCGGGCGGGGGGGGTGGGTGCGGGTTGGGTGCGTGGATGCATCGCTTGGGTGGCCTGGGCGCGGGAGGGAGGGTCGGCGAGCGGCGGCCGGGGCACACGATAGGCAGGACCGTAGCGCAACGCAACCGCGTGCGGAACTTGACCCTCGTCACCGGGAAGCCAAGACTTCGCGGCGGGCGCCGATTCCCCGCGGCAAGCCGCCCTCCACCAGGAGCCCCCGCATGATCGAGACCTCATACGGCCCCGTCGACCCCGCCCACTGCCACCCCTACATCCGCGAGGAAATCGACCTCCTCGCCGGCGCCGACCCTTTCGCCACCCAACGAGCCCTGCCCGACCGCCTGTCCGCCGCGCTCGCCGGCCTGCCGGACGAGGCGATCGACTTCCGCCCCGGCCCGGCCGAGTGGACGGTGCGCGAAGTGCTGGCCCACCTCGTCCACAGCGAGCTCGTCTACGGCTACCGCTACCGCAGCATCGTCGCCGAGCCCGAAGCGCCGATCGCCGGCTACGACCAGGAGCGCTGGACGCCCGGCACGCCGGAGCGTCGCTGGGATGTCGCGACGCTGCTCGACCACCTCCGCGCGCTGAAAGAGGTCAACGTCGCGTTCCTGGAGCAGACGACGCACGAGGAGCGCGCCCGGTGGGGCCTGCACAGCGAGCGGGGCAAGGAGAGCGTGGCGGCCTTGATCGGCGGGATCGCCGGGCACGATGTGATGCACGAGCGGCAGATCGCCGCCAACATCGCGGCGTGGCGACGGACCGTTACCCCAACGTGACCGCCGTCCCGTACGCCAACACCTCGGTCGCCCCGTTCATGAACTCCGTCGCGTCGTACCGCATGCCGATGATCGCATGCGCGCCGCGCTCGACGCCGTGGGCGACCATGAGCTCGAACGCCTCCTGACGCGCGGCCTCACAAACGCGCGTGTACTCGATGATGTTGCCCCCGAACACGCTCCTGAGCCCGCCGACGAACGCCTGGCCGATGTTGGGCGTGCGGACGACGATTCCGCGGACGACGCCGAGATAGGCGGCGATCGGGCGGTTGGCGACATCGTTGCCGGTGGTGACGATGAGTTCCGTGGACATGGGGCAGGACTCCTTCGCTGCGCTCAATCGGTCGATTCGTCGGTCGGTTCGTTTGCCGGTTCGTTTGCCGGTACGTCGGTCGGTTCGTCGGTCGGTTCGTCGGCCGGGTCAGGCGTCGGGGGCGGTGCCGACGGCACGGCGGCGATGACGACGCCTTCGGCGGTTCCGCTGCCGAGCTCGGCTTGGGTCCAGGCGTCGTACAGGACGACCTGGATGGCGTAATCGTCGCCGGCGGGAAGGCCGGGCGGAAGGCGGAGCCAGCGACGGTCCTCGACGGGTTGGCCGGCGGGCCAGGCGGTCGGCGGGTTGAAGCCGTAGCCCGGGATCTTGTCGTCCTGGATCGGGCTCAGGCCGTCCGCGCCGAGGACGGGCTTGCCGCGGCGCATGAGGCGCACGGATGTCTTCATATCGGTGGTGAGCGCGCGCTTGGCGCGCCACGTGAGACGCACGGTGAACGCATCGGCCGCCTGCGTCCAACGCACCTCGTCGAGCGCCACGGCGTCGGCCTCGATGACGGGACCGGCGGGAGGGGCGGCAGGGGTGCGCAGCGCGGCGCGGACATGGACCGGGCCAAGGTAGACGGCGTCCAGTGGATGGCCGCTCGCGTTCACGGCCCGCACGTTTCGGCCGTCGGCGTCGGCGACGGTCAGGCGGACGAACCAGACGCCGGCCGGCAGCTCGGCCGGCAGCGGCAGCCCGGCGGCCACGGTCCCGGTCAATGGCTCGCGCGTCGTCGACCAGTCCTCCGCGACGCCCAGCTGCGCCTCAGCCGGGCTGACGAGCGCCAGGGTCAGCGTGTCGCTCGTGGCCGGCGTCGACCATTCGAGCGACACGGCCAGCGTGCTCCCGGCGTCGATGGGTACGCCCGGATCGTCGTTGCCTTCGAACCGCGCCGCTTCGAGCCGGCTCCGGCCGAACGGCAGGCCGCCGGGGTTGTGGTGCGGGTACGGCATCCGGGCCCAGTCGAGCGTCACCGGCCCGTACTTGCCGCCGACGGGCAGGGCGCGGGCGATCAGCACGGCGGCGCCGACGGCGATGGCCCATGCGGTGGCCCGCTGCCCAAGCCGCAGCCGCCCGGCGGACGAGAGCCACAGCGTGAGCATCAGCATGAGGGCCGCCAGCGAGATCACCTCCGACCACGCCCGAATCGGCGTCCGCTGCAGGGACACGTTCACGACGTGGCGCCCGGGCGGCACATCGACGGTCAGCCAGCCGCTGCCGTCGAGCGCACGCGTCTCGCGCGGCGGGTCGCCGTCGATCGTCGCCAGCCAGCCCGGGAACCACAGGAGCGGCAGGGCGATCGTGGCCTCGTCCGCGCCGGCGACGTCCAGCTGCCACGTCTGGCTGGCGACGCCGTCGTGGACCAGCGCCGCACCGACCTCCTCGCCGTCCATCGCTCGCGGCCCGACGCGCACGCCGGCCACGCTGTGGACGCTCGAGGCGGGCTGCGGGTTGACGGCCCACGGCAGGTACTCGGCGCGGACGGTGGAGCCGATGTTGCCGCTGAACAGCTCGAACGTGCGCAGATCGGCCACGGTCGGCTGGCCGATCGGCAGGACCTCGGGGTCGAGCGCCGCCATGCCGCCGGCGGCCAGCGCGACGGACGCGGCCAGCGCCGCCGCAAAGCGCCACCCCGCGCGCGGCGCCGGCAGCGCGCCGAGCCCGCCGGCCAGCATCGCCAGCGCGAGCGCCTGCACGTTCAGCCAACGCCACGGGAACTGCGCCCAGGCCAACGGCTCGAGCACTTCCCAGAGCGGCCATGACACGGCGGTCGTCAGGAGCGTCGCGGCCAGCGCGGCGCCGACCCAGAAGCGCACCGCACCCCGCCGTGCCGACCTACGCCAGACCGCGGCCGCGCCGAGGATCGCCAGCGCCAACAGGACGATGCCCGTCGTCGCCGGTACGCCGGCGGCAGCGTCGTAGCGGACCCACGGGCGCGGATCGAACACCGCCGGGCCGGTGACCAGCGAGCGCAGCAGCCCGCGCACCCCGCCGACATCGCCCCGCGCGCCGAGCCATGCGCTGAGGTCGACGAGCGCGAGGAAGTGGTTGCGGTAGCTGAAGTAGCCGCTCGTGTTCCCGGCCAGCTGGACGGCGTGCTGCTCGAACACGGCCGGCACCCAGAACCAGGCCGCCGCACCGGCGCCGAGCGCCCCCGCCCCGACAACCGCCCCGGCCGGCGAGGCGACGGCCCGCACGATCCGCCAGCCGCGAAGCTCGACGCCGGCCAACAACCCATCGGCCCACGCCACCCAGGCGCGCAGGGGCACGACATGCCGTGCCCGCCGTTCGCCGACGACATCGTCGGGCACGTCCCGCGCGTCGCGCATGACCCGCACATCGCCACGTCGCGCGTTGCCGAACCAGGGCACGGCATGCCGTGCCCCTACCGACGGGATGGTGAGGTCGACGGGTTCGGATTGGCCGGCGCCGACGGAGTCCAGTGCATCACGACCGCGCAACGCGCGCCGGCCCCACCACCGCCAGGCCGTGAACGCCGCCACGAGCGGCGCAAGCAGCAGCGCCGAGATGTTGTGGGCCAGCGGCAGCAGCGCCGTGACGAACGCCAGACGGGCCACGGAGCGCGCCGACGGCCGCAGGAGGGCGCCGTCGATCGCCACGAGGAGCCACGGCGCGACGGCATAGGCGGCCAGCTCGGCCAGGGCGTCGCCGCGGACGTACACGTTCAGGAGGTGGTAGGGCGCAAACGTGTAGGCGGCCGCGGCCACGACGCCCGCCGCCGCCGTGCCCCACGCGCTGCGGGCCAGGCGGTAGGCGCCGAGCGCGGCCAGCACGAAGCAGAGCGCCTGCGTGAGCTTGATCGCCCCGATGACCCCGCCGCCGAGGACGGCGACGGTGCCGGCGACGCCGTAGGCGAGCGGGGCGTAGAAGTTCCAGAAGGGATAGCCGAGACCGTGCGCGGCGTCCGGCATCCAGCGCGCCGGGAAGTGCCCGCCGCGCAGCGCCACGGCCATCTCGAACACGCGCTGAAGAAGGAACGGGCTGTCCCCGCCGGCGCGCGTGGCCACGATACCCGGCGCCGCCAGCGCCGGTGCGACGGCCACGAGGGCCAAGGCGACGACGAGCACCCGCGGCCCGTGCGCGTCGATCGCGCCGACGACCGCAGCGAGCCGGGCTCGTCGCAGGCGCTGGAAGATCCGGGCGGCGTACGGCGTCACGGACCCGTGCCGTGCAGCTTGTTCGTCCAGTTGTCCGTCCAGATGTCCGTCCAGCCGCGCAGTCCGGCCACCGCGCCGGCGACAAACGCCGCCAGCGCCAGCACGATGAGGCCGCTGTGGTCGATCAACCGCATGACCGGCGTGACGGTCACGGGCTCGTCGGCCAGCGGTGCGCCCAACGGCGTCGGGACGGGGCGCTCCCGGCCGAGGCCGTCGGCCGAGCCGGGACCGACGAACACGCCGCTGTCCGTGATGCTCAAGCGCGCGCCGAGCGCACGTTGCGGCGCACGCGCCGTCGCCGCGGCCGCCGCGTCGACGGCCAGCGCCGTGCCGCGGAGGATCGCGACGATCGGATCGTCCGTCGGTCCGGGGCGGCGCGGGTCGGCGGTGGGCGTCGGGCGCGGCGTGGCGGGCGGCGCGGCGCGCGCGGCAAAGGCGCTGCCGGCGACCCGCAGACAGGCGCCGTCCCAGCGCGAGACCATGTGCCGCAGCTGCGCCAGCGGCTGGCCGCGCACGAAGAGCGTGACGCGCGGGCCTGGGCTGTTCACGTCGATCGCCAGCGGGACCCAGCGGTCCGTGACGGTGATGGGCTGGCTCCAGGCCACGGTAGCGGCGTGCGGGTCCGTTCCGCCCTGCGGGTCGAGGCCGAGCGTTGTGGCGTACGTGCCGGGCGGCGTCGAGACGAGCGCCTGGTCGGCGCTGCTGGCCCAGGCGTACGCCCAGATCGAGGCCTGCACCTGGACGTCGGCCGGCACGCGGACCTGCTGCCAGAGGCCGCCGACGTGCGGGCTCACGTCGCTGCCGATCTCCTGGAGCCACATCCCGAACGGGACGTCCAGCAGCGCCTCGTCGCCCCGCCGGGCCGTGAGCGACGGCGCGGTGAGCCCGCCGGTGGCCGAGACGTCATACCACGGCGACCAGCCGCGGCCGACGATCTCGTCGGGTCGGTCGCGGACGCTGAAGCCCGCCTCGAAGCCCGGGTTGACCAGCCGGTTGTCCGGGCAGTTCACGAACGGCGGACGGGCTTCCTGCGCGGCCGCGCGGCGCGACGGCACGCCGAGCCACGCGGCCGCCGCCACCGACGCGGCGACGGCGAGGGCGAGGCGACGGCGGTCGCGCACGGGATGGATGGGCGGGGCGGGCGGCATCGCCGGTAATATTACCTGCGGTCGGGCACGCTCTCCAGCAACCGCCCGTTTTGGCGTTCGCCCGAACCGCGATAATCCCTCCCGCCGATCGAAGGACGTGCCCCTTGCCCCGCCGATTCGTCCGCTTCGCCACGGCTCTCACCTTCGCCCTCGCGCTCGTCGCGCCCACCGCGCACGTCGCCCATGCGGACGGCGGGCCGAGCAACGCGCTGCTCATCGTCGACCCGACGGACCCGGACAGCCTCCATCTGGGACACGTATACGCCGCGCGGCGGTCGATCCCGGCAGGCAACGTCCTCTACCTGCCGCCCGCGGCCGCCGACTACGCGTCGTGGGCGGCATTCCAGCGGCACGCCGTGACCGGCACGCTGGCCGCACGTGGGCTGGCGCATGTGGATCACATCGTCATCGCCCCGAGCAAGCGGTTCTTCATCCCGATGCCGACGACCCTCGTGCGCACCGGCTGCGGCGTCGTCAGCCGCATGAGCCTGTCGTCGGCCTACACCTTCCTGCCGGAGGCCGACGAGATCCTGAGCGGCAAGCTGAGCGATCAGGACCTGAACCGCTACCGCGGCGCGTGGCGGCGGCCGTCGGACGCGGTGGCATTCAACAGCCGGACCCGGTGGTACAACGGCAAGCCGGCGACGTCGGGCGGCGCGCGGCGCTACTTCGTCGGCACGCTGCTCGGCTACCTGGGCGAGCGCGGGAACACGGTCGACGAGGTGGCGGCAATGGTCGAGCGCTCGGCGGCGGTGGACGGGACGCGGCCGGACGGGACGTTCTACTTCATGACGACGCCCGACGGTCTGCGCAGCTACCGCCGCGAGGACTTCCCGGCCGTGATCCAGGCGATCACGGACCTCGGCGGCAAGGCCGAGGCGCTCGACGGCGTCGTGCCCCTCGGCCGGCACGACGCGCTCGGCATCCTGACGGGCATCACCCACCCGGCTGTCGTCGGCGCCGACACGACGCTCCTGCCCGGCAGCTTCGCCGACCACCTGACGAGCTTCGCGGCCATGTACGACGAGGGCGGCCAGGAGAAGATGTCCAGCTGGATCACCGCCGGCGCCTCCGCCACGCTCGGCACCGTCGAGGAGCCGTGCACCGGCGGCAAGTTCCCGGACGCCGCGCTCCACGCGTTCTCCTTCGCCGGCCTGCCGCTGGGCGAGGCGATCTTCCGCAGTGTGCAGTGGTCCGCCTTCCAGAGCCTGTTCCTGGGCGATCCGCTGACGCGGCCGTTCACGCACGTCCCGACGGTCGACGTCGATGGGCTGCCGGGCGATTCGACGACGGTGAATGGCGTTGTCGAGCTGACGGCGCGGGCGACGACGGCGGCGCCCGGTGGGACGATCGCGGACTACACGCTGTACGTCGACGGGATCGCGATGGGCACGACGGGCGACGGGCGGTTCGCGCTCGACACGGCGCTGTTGGCCGACGGGTGGCACGAGGTACGCATCACGGCGGTTGACGCGTCGCCGGTGCGGGCTGTCGGCGAGTGGCGGGGGGCGGTGGTCGTGGACCATCGGGGGCGGGCCGTCGAGCTGCAAGCGGAGTTCCAGCCGAACGACGACCCGCTCGGCGTGGCCCACGTGTCGTTCCGCGTCAGGACGAGCGGCGAGGCGCCCGTGGAAGTCCGCGTCCTACAGGACAGCCGCATCGTGTACGTCGGAGATGGCGCGTTCGACAGCAACGATCTGCCGGCGACGTGGCTCGGCGCCGGGCCATCTAGCCTGCGCGCGGTGGCCGAGTACGCGGACGGCGGTGCCGCTGTGTCCCGCCCGGTACGCCTCGACATCCCGCCGAGCGCGGTCGAGCTTCCGGCCGCTGTCGCGCCGAATCGCGGCGCCCCGTTTGCGCTTGGCTACACGGTCGATGTCCGGCCCGGCCGGCCGCAGCTCATCGACGTCGTGGCGTGGGACAACGCGCTCGCGCCGGACCACATCGTCGTCGATGCGCCGCCCAGCCAATCGGACGTGCGGCAACTCGGCAACACGCTGCTCCTCCTCCCGCATCCGAGCGCGACCGGCACCGATACGCTCGCCTTCCACGCCGCGAGCCCCGATGGAGCGAGCGGCGACCGGGCCGCGGACCGTGCCGAGATCACGATCCGTTACTGCCCCGCCGCCGCCCCGGACCGCCCGGTAGCGCCCGGCCTGCCGGACCCGTGCCGTCGGTGGCGGGCGCCGACGGACCGGACGGTGGCGTACCTGCCGTGGGCGGGGCAGGGGGCAGGCTTCCGGGGGCGGCGGTAGGGGGCCGATCGACAGAGCGCACTTGCCCGCGCGGCGCACATCGTTAGACTCCGCTGCACGAACCGAGCGCGCCGCCCAGCCGGCGCGCCACGTGCGGAGGACCCCCCTGTGAGCGACCGCCAAGTCCTCAAGAACTACCTCATCGAAGAGTTCTACGACGATTACCGCGAAGGCGCGATCAGCCGCCGTACGTTCGTCCGGCGCGTTGCGTTCATCACCGGCAGCATGGCCGCGGCGATTCCGGTGCTGGCCGCCGTCGGCTGCACGCCCGACGAGCTGCCGGCCGCCACCGACCCGATCCCCGACGCCGAGCCGACCACCGTGGCCGCCGTCGCCACCGCCGCCGGCGCCGCCACGGTCCAGCCGACCTCCAAGCCGCCGACCGATCCGCAGAGTCCGCTGTCCGTGGCGGCCGACGACCCGGCGGTCTCGGCCGCGGCGGTGGCGTTCGACAGCGGCGGTACGATGATCCAGGGCTACCTTGCCCGTCCCTCCGACTCAGCCGGTGCCGGCGGCCCGTACCCGGGCGTCCTGGTCTGCCACGAGAACCGCGGCCTGACCGCGCACATCGAGGACGTCGCGCGCCGCTTCGCCAAGGCGGGCTACGTGGCGTTGGCGATCGACCTCCTGTCCCGCGAGGGCGGCACCGCGGGCGCGGACCGCGACAAGGTGCCGGCGCTGCTCACGGACGCCGGGCCGGAGCGCCACGTCGGCGACTTCCTGGCGGGTGCGGCCTTCCTCAAGTCCCAGCCGGACGTGGACACCGGCAAGCTCGTGATGACCGGCTACTGCTTCGGCGGCGGGATCACGTGGCGCGTGGCCACCAAGATGGCCGACCTGAAAGCGGCCGTCCCGTTCTACGGCCCTGCCCCCGACCTGGCCGAAGTGCCGAACATCAGGGCCGCCGTCCTGGGCGTGTACGCCGAGCTCGACGAGCGGATCGGCGCCGGCATCCCGGACCTCGAAGCTGCGCTGAAGGCCGCCGGTACAACATACGAGATCAAGATCTACCCCGGCGTGAACCACGCCTTCCACAACGACACGGGCGATCGGTACGACGAGACGCAGGCGACGCAGGCGTGGAACGACACGCTGGCATGGTTCGCGGGGCACCTGTCGTAGGGTCGACGCAAACGCATCGCCCGCAGGCCGCCCGCCCCACCATGCGTTCGTTCCACGCCCCCTACGGCACCCGCCCGATCTCAACCGTCACGCCGTCTCCCGCCCCGTCGCCACGCCGCAGCGGCGCATCCGGGTCGCCTGCGTAGAGCCCGGCGACGATCGGCAATCCGTGCGCGCCCGGCGGCAACCGGAGCACACGCTGGTCGACGACGACGTCGCCGGTGCGCCACCGGCCCACCGGGTAGACGCCGTGGCCCAGAGGCGCATCGACGCTTGTGTCCACGCGGTTGCCCGCGGCGTCGCGCACGTGGATGAACAGCGTGGCGTCGCCGACGGCCGGCGGACCGTCGATGTGCCAGCGCGTCGTCACGCGGACGGCGCCCGGCGCGTCGGCCCACGGCGGCCAGGCATCGCGCGCGGCGGCCGATCCGGAGGCCGGCGGGCCGGCGCCGATGGCCACGCCGTCCAGGGAAGGGCCGTTGACAAACCGCGCGGTCGCTCCGGCGCCGGGACGCAGTTCCGGCGGGAGGCGCGGGCCGAGCGCGCGCACGGACAGCGGGCTCGCTTGCGCGGCCAGATCGCCCCGCTCGATGATCGGCTGCAGGAACGCCAGCTCGGCGCCATCGGCCGGCAGCTTGGCCCAGACCTCGTCCAGCCGCAGCCCATAGGGCACGATGAACGCCACGCCGCCTCCGTCGCGGCCGCCGCCGTCGCCGCCGCCGTCGCCGAACAGCACCGGATCGTACGGGTCGGTCAACGTCACGCGGTCCATCGGGATCAGAAATGGTACGCTGGCCCAGCCGTCGCGCAAGCGCCGGTCCAGCCACACGTGGCGGCCCGACGCGAGCGCCGCGTTCACCTCGCGCGCCAGCGTCGTCGCCCCGCCGTCGAAGGCGTGATAGGCGCGCGGCCACACGAGGCGTGCCCGCACCGCCCGCACGCGCTCGGGCAAGCGCTCGGCCGCGGCCTCCGTCGGCAGCGCGACCGCCTCAGCGTCCGCCGGCAGCGCGAGCGCCCCGGCCCCCGTCGGAACGGTGTGCGCCTCGGCATCCGTCGCCGCCACGACCGCCACCGTCCGCTCCGCCAGCGGGTCCGCTGCCCGGCCCGCATCCAGCGCGGCATCATAGTGGACGATGTCGCGCCCCTCGAGGGCCACCGCCAGCGCGACGAGCGCCCACGCGGCGGTGCGGCCGGCGGTCCCCCACCGCCCGCCCGCCCAGCCGACGAGCGCCGCGCCGCCGACGGCGGCTGTCCCGACGAGCGCCGGCATCAGGCCGACGGCGCGCAGGAAGTGGGGCGCGTCCGCGGCGAGGGCGGTCGGCAGGGCGAAGGCGGCGGTGGCGGCGAGGAGGAGGGCGGCGGCGCGGCGTCGACGCGGGGTCGACGTCGGGCGCAGCCATGCGCATGCGACGACGATGCCCAGCAGCCACAGCGCCGCCGCCAGCGGCCCGAACACGGGCCGAAATGGTATGTTATGTCGCGCGATACGGTCCCCGGCCACAAACACGAGTCCGGCCGTGCGGCCGAAGCTCGCGATCAGCGCGTCGGTCGCCACCGCCGACGATGACGCCCCAGACCCGCCATCGCCCGTCACCGCCACCTGCGCCAGCCGCCCGACGAGCGCACCGGGCGTGCGCGCCATCGCGACGGCGAGCGGCAGCGCGACGAGCGCGGCGGCACCGAGCCAGCGGGCGGCCGTCGCGCGCGCCGGCGCCGTGATCGCCAGCGCGACGGCCAGCGCCACCGCAACGGGCAACGCCCGCGCAGCCGTGTACGTGTACAGCGACAGCCCCGCCAAGGCCCCGCCGAACGCCACCCAGCGCCCGTCCCGCCGGTCGATGCCGCGCAGCGTCGCCGCACCCGACAGCGCCAGCACGGCCGGCAGCAGCCCGGCGCGCAGGCCCGTCCGGCCGAGAAGCGTCGCCCACGGCAGGACGGCCGTCAGCGCCGCGGCGATCACGCCCGCCCGGCGGCCGGCCAGGCGGGCGCCGAGTGCGTACATCGCCGCGACGAGCACGACGCTCGCGGCCAGCGCGGGCAGGCGGACGGCCGCGATGAGCGGCAGGCGCGCCGTCGGCGCAACGGGCCCCATCGCCCACTCGCTCAGGCCGACGAGCCAGATGAACAGCGGCTCGCGCCCGTTGTTGGCCGCGTACCACAGCCGCGGACCGTCGACGAGCGTGGCGAGGCCGTCGAGGCCGTAGTGGGCCTCGTCGCGGTAGAGGCCGGGCGGGAAGGCGTGCGTCGGGGCGCGGAGGGCGGCGGCGGAGAGAAGCGCGACGGCGACGGCGAGACGGGCGGGCCAAGGGGTGCGCCACTGGGCTCGCCAACGGGTGCGCGAAGAGGTGCGCGAATCGGGGGAGGTCCGCATGGGCGGGCTATCGTATCATATCGACGTGACCCCCATTGCCACCGCCGCCCAGATGCGCGCCATCGAGGCCGAGGCCGACCGGCGCGGGCATCCGTATGCGGTCATGGTGGACCTGGCGGGGCGGGCGGTGGCTCGGGAGGTCATGGGCCTGGCGGACGAACGGGACATCGCGCATCCGACCGTCCTTGTGCTGTGCGGCCCCGGCAACAACGGCGGCGACGGCCTTGTCGCGGCCGCCGTCCTCGCCGACGCCGGCATGGCGGTGCGCGTCGTGACGTGGCGGCGTGCGCCGGACGAGCGCGTGGCCGAGGCCCGGGCGCACGACGTGCCGATCCTGGCGCTGGACGCGCCGCACGGCGACGCCGCCGACGTCGCGCCGTCCGATCTCGAAGGGACGGCGGCCGCCGGCTCGATCGCAGGCTGGCTGGCCGAGGCCGACATCGTCGTCGACGCGCTGCTCGGCACGGGCGCGCGCGGGCCGCTCACCGGCGCCGTCGCCGATCTCCTCGACCACGTCGCCGCCGCCCGGCCGCCGCTCGTCGTCGCCGTCGACCTCCCGACCGGGCTCGACGCGGACAGCGGCACGCTCGACGCCCACGCCCACGCCGCCGACCTGACCGTGACCTTCGGCTGTGCGAAGCCCGGCCACGTGTCGTTCCCGGGCGCGGCCGCGGTCGGGCGGCTCGTCGTGGACCGCATCGGCATCGCGGGCGATATCATCCGGGCGTGCGCCGCGCCCCCGCTCGGCATCGTCACGGACGCGGACGTCGCCGGCTGGCTCCCGCCGCGCGCACCGGACGCCCACAAGGGCACGTTCGGGCGGACGCTCGTCATCGCCGGGTCGCGGGCCTACCCCGGGGCCGCGGCGCTGGCGGCCGGCGGGGCATACCGTTCCGGCTGCGGGCTCGTGACCGTCGCCGCCACGGCCGAGGTGCGCGCCGCCGTGGCTGCCCACCTGCCCGAGGTCACCTACCTCCCGCTGCCCGAGGTGCACGGCGGGATATCGGCCGCAGCCGCCGAAGCGGTCCGCACCGCGTGGCTGGCCTACGACGCCGTCCTGATCGGCCCGGGCCTCAGCCGGGACCGGGGCGTCGCCGAGTTCGTTCGGGTGCTGCTCGACGGTCTGAGCGACCTGCTGGAGGACGCCCGGCCCGGCCGCGTCGTCGTCGACGCCGACGGCCTGAATCTGCTCGCCGACCATCCCGCCGGCCCGCGCGCGCTGCCGATCGGCGCCGTGCTCACGCCCCACCCGGGCGAGATGGCCCGCCTCACCGGCATGACCGTCGCCGCCGTGAATGCCGACCGCTTGGCCGTGGCGCGCCGCTGGGCCGCCGCGTGGCGCCACGTCGTCGTCCTCAAGGGCGCCTACACCGTCGTCGCCGCGCCGGACGGGCGATGCGCCATCGTCCCGATCGCCACCGCCGCCCTGGCCAAGGCCGGCACGGGCGACGTCCTCGCCGGCCTGATCGCCGGCCTGCTGGCCGCCGGCGCGCCGCAGTTCGAGGCCGCCGCCTCGGCCGTGCACGCCCACGCCCTGGCGGGCCTGCGCCTCGCCGCATCCCCTGCCGGCGACCGCGCCGCCGTCGCCGGCGACCTCCTGGCTCACATCGGCCCGGTCTGGCGCTCGCTGGAGGATGGGTCGCCCATCGCGCCGGCCCATCGAATGACGACCGGCGCCGACGCGGCGCGCCCCCCATCGGAGTGACCGAGTGACGAAAGCCCCCGCCCAGACACCGCCCGCACCCCCCACGCCGCCTGCCAACCCCATCCTCGTCGCCCTCGCCCGCACCTTCCCCGTGCCCGCCGCCCGCTACGCCGTGCCGGTTTCGGGCGGCGGCGCGGACGCCGACGGGACGATCGCCCGCATCGCGCTGGCCGTTGCCGCCCTCGACCCGCCGCTCGTCATCGCACAGCGCGGCCGGGAGAGCCGGCGCTGGCGCTACGTCGACACGTTCGACGGCCTCGTGCACCGGGCGGGCGGGACGCTGGCCGTCGTCGCCCCGGCGGGGACGTCGCGGGCCAAGGCGGGCGGCGCGTCGGGCAAGAGCGATCCGGCGACGGACGGCACCGCGGGGCGCGACGAGCGCGACGATGCGGAGGCCGGGCCGTGGCTGATGTGGCAGGCGCACGACGGCCGGATCCTCGACGCGGTTGCCTGGCCCGACGGACCGCCCCCCGCGTTCGCCCGCGACCTCCCCGCCGGCGCCTTCCGCGACGCGCTCGCCGCGATCACGGAGCCGCGCCGACTGCTCCCGCTGGTCGACGTCACGGCGGCGTACCGAACGTACGGCATCGTCGACGGCGAGGGCAAGACCGTCGTGCGGCTGCGGCTGGGCGCGGGCACCGCCGCCGTCGAGGCTTCACCCGCCGGCGGGTCCGGCCGGTCGAGCGGCGAGTTGGCGCCCTGGATCGACGTGCTCGCCGTTCGGGGCTACGACAAGGCGCTGGCCGCGGTGCGCGATGCCGTCGCCCGGCTGTCGAAGTCCGGCGGCCAGGGTGCGAAAGCGGATTCGTCGTTCGTTCCGGGCCTCGTCGTGCCGGCGCTCGCGACGGTCGGCGTGAAGCCGGGCGGCGTCAGCGGCAAGTTCGACGTACCGCTCAGCGCCGATGCGCGGGCGGACGCCGCCTCGGCGACGATCTTCCGGGCGCTCCTGCAGGCGATCCGCACGAGCGAGCCCGGCACCCGCGCCGACGTCGACCCCGAGTTCCTCCATGACTTCCGCGTGGCGGTCCGACGCACGCGCGCCGGGCTGACGCTCTTGCAGGACGCGCTGCCGCCGGCGGTTGTCGAGCACTTCAAGGCCGAGTTCGGCTGGATGGGCGCGGTCACCGGGCCGACGCGCGACCTCGACGTCTACCTCGAGAACATGCCGGCCTACCGCGCCGCGCTGCCGCCCGAGGTCGGCCACGATCTCGGGCCGCTGGAGGCCTACCTGCGCACCCGCCAGGCGAACGCGCACGCCGAGCTCGTCGCGGCGCTCGACAGTCCGCGCTACGCCGCGCTGCTCGCGGACTGGTCGGCCGCACTGGACGACATCGCCGCGAACGGCGCCGACGCGCCGGCGGCCGCCGAGCCGATCGCCGAGCTCGGGGCGCGGCGGACGTGGCGGCGCTTCAAGCGCGTGCTGGACGACGGGCGCATCATCGGGCCGGACACGCCGGTCGGCGCGCTGCACCAGCTGCGGATCGAGGCCAAGAAGCTGCGCTACGCGCTCGAGTTCTTCCGCCGCCTTGTCCCGCCGGCCGAGGCGGACGCCCTGATCGGCAGCCTGAAGGGCCTCCAGGACAACCTCGGCACACTGAACGACATGGGCGTGCAGCAGGGCGCGATGCGCGCGTTCGCCGCCGACATCGGCCGGCGGCCGTCCAACAGCGCCACGCTGCTGGCGATGGGCTGGCTGACGCACGACCTCCACGCGCGCGAGCACGCCTGCCGGCTCGAGTTCGCCGCCCGGTTCGATGCGTTCGACGCGAAGGACAACCGGCAGCGCTACGAGCGACTGTTCAGGCCGCGCCGATGAGGATCATCGCCAGCTACGCGATCAAGGGCGGCGTCGGCAAGACGGCCACGGCGGTCAACCTGGCGTGGGAGGCGTGGCGGGGCGGCGCCTCGGTCCTCGTGTGGGACATGGACCCGCAGGGGGCGGCGTCGTTCTATTTCCGGGTGGCGCCGGACGCGCACGGCGGCGCCAAGCAGCTCGTGAAGGGCGACACGGACATCGCATCGCTCGTCCGCGGCTCCGACTTCGACGGCCTCGACGTCCTGCCCGCCGACTTCACGTACCGCCACCTCGACCTCTACCTGGACGCCGCCAAGCGGCCGACGCGCCGCCTCGTCCGCCTGCTCGCCCCCCTCGCCGAGCGCTATGACTACGCCGTGCTGGACTGCGCACCCGGCATCACGCTGACGAGTGAGAGCGTCTTCGCCCTGGCCGACGCCCTGATCGTCCCGACCGTCCCGACGACCCTCTCCCTGCGGACGCTCGACCAACTGGCGGCGCACCTCCGCACGCACGACGCCGGCGGCGCCGTGACGCGGCCGTTCCTGAGCATGGTCGACCGGCGCAAGGCCCTCCACCGCGCCCTGACGGATGCGATCCTGGACGGCGGCATGCCGACGCCGTTCCCCTTCCTGCGCACCGTCGTCCCGTACCTCAGCGCCGTCGAGCGCATGGGCACGCAGCGCGCGCCGGTGGGCGTCTTCGCGCCGGGTGATCCGGCGGCGCAGGCGTATCGGGCGTTGTGGGGCGAGGTGCGCGAGGTCGTCGGGGGGCGATAGCGTCGGCGGGCCGGCCGATGGTCGTCGATCAGCCGGCGGCGGAAATCGCTAGAGTCCTCACTTGCACCCCCTGAATCCTCGCCGCCCTGGCGGCCGAGGGCGAGCCGACGGCGTTGCTCACGTACTTGAAGGGGTATTGATGAACGTGCACGGGGCCGACTCTCGCGAGAGCCGGCCCCGTGCACTTCGGGCAGGGCCCGATGCGGCGGACGATACCGCGCGACGATCTACTGGGCGGGCAACCGCATCCAGATCAGGCACCACATCGAGTTGCTCGTGTCGCCCGGCTGCGGGAACCGCCACTGCACCGTTGGCTGGCACGCAACGAGTTGTGTCTGGCACTCGTCGGCCTTGCGCATCGGTCCAAGCGCGTTCGTCAGCGAGTTCTGCACCATCACGGTGTAGGCCACGTCAAAGCCCGCGAAGTCGGGCGAGCCGGTCAGCGGCACGAGGCGCCACGTGTCGCCGCCCTGCGTATAGGCGCGCACGTACTGCAGGTCCATGGCGTAGTGGCTGTGCATCTGCGGGCCGAGCGGACACGTGTTGACGTTGTCCAGGCTGCTGCCGTTCATGCTGATCAGGCCGCTGTTGACCGGATGTCCGAGCAGGTTGCCACAGTTCATGAACTGCCCGGTGACCGGGTTCAGCTGGCACGTGTGGACGTTCGTTTGGCCGGTGCGGTCGTTGCGATAGGTCACCGTGTACGTGACCTCCCAGCCGTGCTCGCCGGCGGCATTCAGCTTGTTGCGGTAGCGAGCGCTGACCGCGCCGTCGTGCTCCGGCCCGACGGGGCCGGACGGCGGGCACGGATTGATGAAGGGGTGCGGCGGCCACGTCAGGAAGTCCGGATCGAGGCCGGCGCGCACGGACTTCACGCCGAAGTCGGCCGTCGGCGTCGGGGCCGGCGTCTGCGTCATCGTGGGCGCAACCGTCGGGGTGTAGGTCGGCGTCGGCATCTCCGTCGGCGTCAGCGTGGGCTCCGGCATCGACGTGGGCACGTCGGTCGGGGTGCTGGTCGCGGTCGGCGGCGGCGGGTCGCAGTCACAGCACTGCACCGTCGCGAACAGCAGGTTGATGTCCGTGCCGACGGCCTGAACCTGTCCGACCGTGCTGCCGGCGCAGAGACACGACGCATCGAACGAGAACGTTTCGTCGTCGACGTCCACGAAGGCGTTGTAGTCCAGGCCGCTGCCGGTGCAGTGGACGCGGATCTCGACCGAGTCCTGCCGGGTGCACGTCGTCCCGCCGCCGACGACGCGGTAGCCGGCGGACGGATTGCAGTCCCACGGGACCGGCGGGCTGACCGACACGAGATGACACGGGCTCGTCGCGCAATCGCACGTGGTGATGTCGCTCTGCGAGCAGCCGTCACTCTGCGCCATCGGCGCCGCCGACATGGTCCCCCCATCGGCGGGCCACCACGCGCCGGCCGCTCCGGCGAAGATCGCCGCGAGGGCGAGCGAGGTTCGCATCCTCATGCGTACGGACATCAAGCGGTTCATCGATCGCTCCTTGTGGTTTGGGGTACGTGCCCGCCTGTGCTCGGCGGGTGCTGCCATGTGCATGGGCCACAGTGTTCGCACCCCCCGTTGCCCGGGCGTAACTGCGGCGTTACAAACCGCCCGGACGAGGGCATGGCGCCTCTTTCGACCCGACCGTTCGAGCGGTTGCCTCTTGAGGACCGTACCGGTATGTTCCGCCTCTGTCGGACCGCCATCGCATCGTGCGCCGATCGAGCCCGCCGGAGCCATCGCCCTTGAACTGCCGCTGCCCGTCGTGCGCCGCCGAGCTGCGCCAGCTCACCGTCCTGTTCTGCGACCTCGTCGGCTCCACGGCGCTCTCCGAGCAGCTCGACCCCGAGGCGCTGCGCGACGTCCTGC
Source organism: Ardenticatenales bacterium (assembly GCA_020853525.1). Taxonomy (GTDB): domain Bacteria; phylum Chloroflexota; class Anaerolineae; order Epilineales; family Epilineaceae; genus Avedoeria. Next base: position 28,565 of record JADYYS010000043.1, read on the forward strand.
GCGACTACCAGTCCGTCGCCGGCCGCGTCGTGGCGCGCTACGAGGGGCACTTGGACAAGTGCATGGGCGACGGGCTGCTGGCGTACTTCGGCTATCCGAAGGCGCACGAGGACGACGCCCAGCGCGCCGTCCGGGCCGGCCTGGCGATCCTCGAGGGCCTCGATCCGCTGCGCGCACGGGTGCTGCGCGAGCACGGGGCCGAGCTGCACGCCCGGATCGGCATCCACACCGGTCCGGTCGTCGCCGGCGACATGGGCGGCGACGATGCGAACGAAGCCAAGGCCGTCGTCGGCCGGACGCCCAACCTGGCGGCGCGGCTGCAGGACCGCGCCGCGCACGACACGGTGGTCATCAGCGCCGATACGTTCCGGCTGGTGCAGGGCTACTTCGAGACCGTGCCGCTCGGCAGCCACGCCCTCAAGGGGATCGCCGAGCCCGTCGACCTCTTCCACGTCCGCCGCGAGAGCGGCGCGCGGAACCGCCTGGAAGCGGCCGCCGAGGGCGAGCTGACGCCGATGGTCGGCCGCGAGCCCGAGATCGGGCTGCTGGCCGGGCGCTGGGATGCGGTCCTCGACGGGCAGGGCCAGGCGGTGCTCATCGTCGGCGAGGCCGGGATCGGCAAGTCCCGCATCCTGCAGGCGATGAAGGAGCGCGTCGCGGCCGACGCCGGTGCGTGGCTGACGGAGTGCTTCTGCTCGCCGTACCACACCCAGAGCGCGCTGTACCCCGTCATCGACCTCTTCACCCGCGTGATCCTCGGCTTCGGGCGCGGCGACGACCCAGCCGCCCGCCTGACGAAGATCGAGGGCTTCATCGCCCAGTACGGCCTGCCGCCCGAGCCGAACGTGCCGCTGCTGGCCGATCTGCTCTCCGTGCCCTACGACGGCCGCTACCCGGAGCTGGGCGTCGCGCCCGAGCGGCACAAGCAGCTCACGCTGCAGCTGATGGTCGATCTGCTCCTCCGGCGCGCCGCCGTCCAGCCGCTCCTGCTCGTGCACGAGGACCTCCACTGGGCCGACCCGACGACCCTCGAGATGCTCGAGATGATCATCGGCGCGGCCGCCGAGTCGCGCCTCATGCTGCTCATGACGTCGCGGCCCGGCCACGACATCGCCGTCGCGCGCCGGTCCGAGGTGGCCCAGCTCACGCTCAGCCGCCTGAGCGACGGCCAGACATCGCGCGTGGCGGCCCGCGTAAGCGGCGGGCTGGAGCTGCCGCCGGAGGTCATGGCGCAGATCGTCGCCAAGACGGACGGGGTGCCGCTGTACATCGAAGAGCTGACGAAGATGGTCATCGAGGCCGGCCTCGTCGTCGTGAAGGACGGCCGCTACGTGGCCGTCGGCCCGATCGGCGCATTGGCGATCCCGGCGACGCTCCAGGACTCCCTCGTCGCCCGCCTCGACCGCTTGTCGACCGAGAAGCTGATCGCCCAAGTGGGGGCGACGATCGGGCGCGAGTTCGGCTACGACGTCATCGCCGCCGCCGCGCCGTGCGACACGCCGACGCTGCACAGCGGCCTTGAACGCCTCGTCGCGGCGCAGCTCGTCTTCCAGCGCGGCACGCCGCCGGACGCGCGCTACGTCTTCAAGCACGCCCTCGTCCAGGACGCCGCCTACGGCTCGATGCTCACCGGCGTCCGCCGCCAGCACCACGCCCGCATCGCCGATGCCTACATCGAGCGCTTCCCCGAGGTCGCCGCGACCCAGCCCGAGCTCGTGGCGCACCACCTCACCGAGGCGGGCGATGCCGAGCACGCGATGGGCTACTGGCAGCGGGCGGGCATGCGCGCGCTGGCCAGGGCGGCGCCGCGCGAGGCCGTCGCGCACCTCTCCAAGGCGCTCGACGAGCTGGCGAGGTGGCCCGCGGGAATCGAGCACACGGGGCACGAGCTGGCGCTGCATGCCGCGCTCGGTCAAGCGCACCTGATCTTCGAGGGCTACTCGTCACCCAACGTCGAGCGCCACCTGTCCCTCGCCCGCGATCTGTGCGAGCGGCTCGGCCACCCGCCGGTGACCGGCCCGGTTACGTGGGGCCTGTGGGCGTGCTACCTGGTGCGGGGCGATTACGCCCGGACACGGCTCCTGTCCGACGAGTTCCGCGCGGCGTGCGAGCGCGTCGGCGACGACGACGGGCTCGTCGAGGCCTACATGATGTCCGGCATCGACCGCTACTACGTCGCCGAGGCCGAGGGTGCGGCCGAGTTCTTCGAGCGCTGCGCCGAAGCCTACGATCCGGCGCGCCACAGCGGGCGGATCCTGGAGTACGGCAACGACTGCGGCATGGCCGGGCGGGCCTACCACAGCCTCCTGTTGTGGTGGCAGGGCCGTCCCATCGAGGCGCTGCGGGTGTGCGAGGAAGGCCTGGCGATGGCCCGCGCCGTCGGCCATCCCTACATGATCGGCTTCAACCTCACCTTCGCCGCCCGCCTCCACCAGATGCGCCACGACCTCCCGTCCCTCTTCGCGGCCGCCGACGAGTGCATCGCCATCGCCGTCGAGCGCGGCTTCCCGATCTGGGAGGGCTACTGCCGCATCGTCCGCGGCTGGGCGCGCGTGGTGCAAGGCGACGCCGACGCGGGCCTGGCCGAGCTGGGCGCCGGCGTCGACATCTGGCGGGCGATCGGCGCGCGTCTGTGGCTGCCGTACTTCCTCGGCCTCCTGGCCGACGCCTGCCGCATTGCCGGGCGGTTCGACGAGGGGCTCGCGGCGGTGGCTGAGGCGCAGGCGGTTGCGGAGGCCACGGGGGAGCGGATTGATGATGCACGGTTGCTGGAGTTGCGGGGGGCGTTGCGCGTGGCGAAGGGTGGGGGTGAGGGGGGGGGCGCGAGGGAGGCCAAGGCCGGGGAAGCAGACTTGCGCGAGGCGTTGGCCATGGCGCAGGCGATGGGGGCGGTGAGTTGGGCGCTGCAGGCGGCGCGGTCGTTGGCGGGGTGCCTCGCCGCCACGGGACGGCGCGACGAAGCCGGGGCGATCCTCGGACCCGCGCTTGACGTCTTCAGCGAGGGGGGTGACGAGGTGGATCAGGTGGAGGGGCGGGGGAAGTTGGCGGCGCTTATCGGAGTTGCGGCGGGGTAATCGCGGTCGGCAGAGCCTGATGCGCGCTCTCAGTTGAAACGCACCGATTTCATCTTACACGTCAAAGGGGGTGTACTATGGCCGAGACGGCCGCCATTCTGTCCTGGACGCTGGTCGCTGAGTGCCCGATTCCGGGCGACGTGAATGACCTCCTAGTCCCCGGCGAGATGGCGATTGCCGCGTACAAGACATTCCGCGATACCGCGATCTTTACCAACAAGCGTCTGATCGTGCGCGATGCTCAGGGATTCTCGGGCAAGAAGGTTGAAATCTATTCCTTGCCGTACTCTTCCATCTTGATGTGGTCGTCTGAGAATGGCCACGGCCTGCTGAACTTCAACTCGGAAATCGAGCTCTGGACGAAGGCGGGCCACATCAAGGTCAACCTGAGCAAGGGCATCGACATTCGCCGCTTGGACAAGTTGATCGCGGAGTCGCTGCTCTAGCTCCCGCCGATCCGAGTTAGCACGTGATTTGTCGCGTGTCTGCCCGACACAGTGGGGCCATATGTGTCACAAGATCGGGACGGGAGTGTGCCAGCTTGCAGATGTGGGCAGTGGGTCAGTTTGGTTAGAGAAACGTTTAGACAAGCCGGCTGGGCAGGCGTGATATACTGCGCTCATGCAGAGACGCAGGGTGACAGCCATAGCCGGGATCTCTGGGCTGTGGCTCGCTCATGCTCTCGCAACGTTGGTGGCGCTGGCGTTGAGGGCTCTGTGCCTTTGGCAAGATGACCCACTTGATCCGCCCCTATGTCCTGACATTGGTCGCGTTAGCGGGGCAATCGGCGACCTGTTCATTCAGCCGCTTTGGGGGGTCCGCCCCATTCGCGACGCTCTCACGGCCCACACTGACTACGGCTTTCTCGCGGCTAACAGCCTCATTTGGGCGGTGGCCAGCTACGGGCTGCTTCTGTTGGCTGGCCGCGTTCGCACTTGCTGGCGGGCGCAGCTTGCCGAAGGTGACGAGGCGGCCTAGTCCGGGCGGCCAGCCGAAAGTGCGTTCATATAACAGACTGGTCAGAATCTCTAAGGATCAAACTGACCCACTATCCGGCCGACTAATGCCTTGACAACGCGCCCTCCGACCCAACATACACGATCCGATAGATGTTGCCGTTCCTATCATCCGACACGAACACCTCGCCGGCGGCGCCGACGGCCACGCCCGCCGGACGGCCCCAGGCGCTGCCGCACTCCTGGGATGGGGTGTCGCGGAAGCCGGTCAGGAATGGCCGGGCCTCGACCGGCTGGCCGTCGCGTACGACGATCTGTTGAACCCGGCAGTCGCGCGGGGTCTGGTCGGCATTCCAGGAGCCATGGTAGGCAACGAACAGGCTGTTCTGATACGCCGCCGGGAACTGGGACTTGTCATAGCGCGTCATGCCGAGCGGCGCCTGATGCGCCTCGTCGGTGAACAGGGCCGGCGTCACCTGATCGCAACTGGTGACCGGCGCGGCAAGGGCCACCCGCGTATCGCGCACCTCGCTGGTACCGGCGGGCGTGACGCCGAGGCTGGGCGTGTAGCAGAACGGCCAGCCGTAGTGCTTGCCGCGCTCGACCTGGATCACGATCTCCTCGGGCGGCGCGTCGTTGCCCAGGCCGTCGCTGCCGTTGTGGTCGGCCCACAGGCGCCCATCCGGCAGGAACAGGAAGTCCACGCTGTTGCGCAACCCCTCGGCCCAGACAGGACGGCGGGTCTCGGTCGGGTCGCCCGCGAAGGGGTTGTCCGCGGGGATCGAGCCGTCCAGGTTGAAGCGCAGGATCGTGGCGCGGCGCTTGTCGGTTTCGATGTTGTTGTTGCTGCTGGAGCCCGCGGCGACGTAGAGCTTGCCGTCCGGGCCGATGTGCACCGTGCGCGACGTGTGCCCGCCGCCGCTGGGGATGTTGGAGGTGACGGTGACGCGCTCGCCAGCGTCGGTGAAGGAGCCATCGCCGTTCAGGTCGGTCAACTTCGAGACCTTGTCGTTCTCGGCCACATAGAACGCCCCGTCGAACCACTCCAGGTTGTGCGGCCCGTTCAGTCCGCTGGCCACGACCTGAACGTCATCAGCCAAGCCGTCGTTGTCGGCGTCCGCCAGCCGTACGATCGTCGCGCCTCTGCGTGACGCGACGTACAGCGCCCCGTCCGGCCCGGTCGTCATCAGGCGCGGCTCCCTCAGGCCGCTCGCGTACATCCGCACCGCGAAGCCATCCGGTACCTGAAGACGAGCGCTTGCCGCGTCCGGCGGCGGCACCACCGGCCCGTCGGTCCCGTGCGTGGCGGTCGCACTTGGGCTTGCGGTCGCGGAGGGGAGGGCGGTCTCCGTCGGGCTGACGCTCGCGGACGGTTTGGCCGTCGGGGGAGACATCAGTGGGACGCCAAGCTTCATCGCCATCGGAAGAAAGATCTTGCCGTCCGCCGCCTGCACCACCCCGGCTATCAGCACGGTAAGCAAGAGTGCGCTGATCAGGACAACGCGCTGGGTTCTCCGCATCGATCGGCTCCTTGCGTCGGGCAGCAACCCCACCCAGTCGCCGCCATCGTAGCTGACAGAGTCGGGGCGGCCAAAGTGGGAGACGAACAGGCTTTGCACCACTGTAGGGAGCGGTCAACCAGCCATAGCAGCGAGATCCCATGGCGTGAGCCGTCGGATGCTCGGCATGTTGGGCGGGGGTGGCGGTGGGCGGGACGGGGACGGCGGCGATGGCTGCGATGGCTGCGATGGCGACGGCTACGCGCCGGAAGACCCTCCGCTAGTCGCGGCCGCTACTGCCCGTGCCCGCCGCCCACATCAGCCCCAGGATCACCGCCCAGCTCACGGCGCGGATCACCATCGCCGTGATGCTCTCGCTGGCGACCGTGTCGCGCAGCGCCGTGAGGAGCGCCCCGAGCACAGCCGAGTGCGCCACGAAGGTCACCACGGCCAGCGGCATCGCCCAGGCGTGACGCCGCCAGATCAGCACGCTGGTCACCAGCAGCGATAGAATGCCGGCACCGACGTTGTAGTACGGCAGCCATTCGATGACGGTGTAGCCCGGATCGCGGCCCAGCAACAGCACGGTGCCGCCGGCCCCGATCGCCATCGCGCCCATCAATGCCGCCAGCAGTGCGGCCCCATAGCGCAGGTAGTTCTTCATCGCCAGCTCCTAAAGTGAGGGCAAATCTCAGTCGTACGGATGCATGCTGACAATCACATCCGCCCCCGCCGCGCACTGCGGCCGGGAGCTTCCTACGGCACTACGAAAGCAGCGGCTCTTCCGCGGTCCCGTGCTCGGCCGCAGCAAGGCCCTCGCGCAGCGTCTGCCAGGTGGCCCATGCGATGGGCGCCGACGCCAGCGCCCAGAGCGTGTAAGCCGTGCCGAGGGGCGATCGCATCGTGCTTATCTCCCTTGGTGCTGTACTCGCTCTTGCGGACAACCTATCCGCCCGTCACCTTCGCCGCCTGCGTTCCCAGGAACGCCAGACGCGTCTCTGCGTCGACCCCGCGCTGGGCCCCATCCGGCGCGACCACCGTCGCCCCTGGACCCACCCGGAACCGCTCGCCATCCACGGTCATCCACCCGGTGCCTTCGAGGAAGTGATAGGCAGATGCCGGGGCAGGATGGACCGGGAGGCGCTGGCCGGCCTCCAGGCCGACGATGACCGCTCGGAACGTATCTGTCTCCAGCACCTTCTGTGGTCGTGGTCCGTCGGAAGCGAATACCACGACGTCTCTCCAGTTCGCGTACAGCGCCGCTCCCTGCATGGTGCTCATAGCGTGGTTAGCTCCTATTTGTCCGCTCGATCCGCGAGACGGTCCCGAAACGCCGTGTGGCATGCCACACACTCGCGCTGCAGTTGCGCGTTCAGCGTGAGCACTTCCGGCAAGTCCTGGCCCTTGGCTGCCTCGGACAGCGCCAGCCCGGTGGCGTGCACGCGCTGATCGCCCTTGACGAATTCGGCGAAGTCGGGTCCAAGAGCCTGCTGGATCAGCGTTCGGTCCGCGTCGGAGACATTCGGATGGTTGGCGATCGAGTCAGCCGCAGCCGCAATGGCGTCGAAGTCCTCCGCCCATAGTCCGGCGTTGAGGCGACCCGACTCCTCGCCGAGCGTCACCATGATCTCCTTCAAGTCCGGCCGCGCTTCGTTCTGTGATGCGGGAGGCTGTTCATCCGTCCCTTCGGGAGCGCTGCATCCGACCAGCGCGAAGGAAACGCACATGACCAGCGCAATCTGAGCCATCCTGCAAGGCATGTCGTGCTCCGCTCCTCTGTTGCTTGTTGCTGAACCGGCTACCGGTAGCGCTCGGACAGCCGCTCCAACGCCAAGACGCGCTGGTGGCAGGCGATGCCGTGCTCCATCAGCGGGTGTATCATGGTTTTACGCTATGCCCTTTCGGGCCTGGGCGCAAACTCGACGGCGCCAGCGGCCGGCCATGCCAGCCAGGGCCACGGCCGAGTCCGGGCCGCTCAGATAAACAAGTGGCACCTCACACACCCCAAGAGGAGCTTGTGTCATGTTATCCATCGCACTACATGACAACGTGGTTTTTCATGACAAGGATCCAAACGCTGAACCTCTTTTCGTCGACAAGACGGGCCGCATCTTGCGATTTTCACTGAAGGCCGGCCAGTCGGTGCAAGAGCACGTGTCCCCACACTCGCCAGTGTATATCGTAGTTCTTGAGGGAGTCGGGGTGTTTTCGGGTGGCGATAAGCAGGAGCAACGCAGTGGCCCTGGCACGCTGTTTGTCATCGCTGCGGGGGAAGCACACGCAATTCGGGCGGAAGATGAGGAGTTGGTCTTCCTGGCATTTCTACACGGTGTCCCTGGAGCGCGGTAACACAAGGAGTTTCGCGCCCAGCCCGTGCGTGCACTCGCCGGCACTGCGTTTCGATGCGCCGTGTCTGATGCCCACCGTTGGACTGGAGTTGACCCGCTGTCGTGAGCAGGTCAGCCCGCTGCGCCGTACACCAGCAGGCGCGTGCCGACGCCCGCAGTAGCGTATGAAGCGCATCGCCATCCCCCCGGAGGAAGCACCAATGCCCGTCCGTGTCGACCTGAACATCTCCCTCGACGGCTTCGCGACGACGACGGACCAGACCCCCGAGGAACCCTTTGGTCAGGACTGGGGCCGCCTCGTCGAGCACTACGCCGCCACCCGTACGATCCGGGAGCGCGTGCTGCACGACGCGTCCGGCGAGGGCACGACCGGCATCGACGACGACTACGCGGCGGCGTACTTCGCCGACGTCGGGGCGGAGATCATGGGCGCCGGCATGTTCGGGCTGCACACCTATCCCGACGATCCCGACTGGCGCGGCTGGTGGGGCGACGAGCCGCCGTTCCGGGTCCCGGTGTTCGTCCTCACCCACACCCCGCGCCCGACGATCGAGATGGCGGGCGGCACGACCTTCCACTTCCTCTCCGCAACGCCCGCCGAAGCGCTCGACAAAGCGCTGGCCGTTGCGGGAGGCAAGGACGTACGGATCGGCGGCGGGCCGACCGTGGTCCGCCAATTCCTCAAGGCCGGTCTCGTCGACCAGCTCCACGTCGCCATCGCGCCCATCCTGCTCGGCCGCGGCATCCGGCTGTGGGACGACCTGCGCGGCCTGGAGTCCGGCTACCGGGTGACCGTAGAGGCCGCACCGAGCGGCACGACGCACCTGACGTTTCGGCGCTGACGCCCCGGATCGCGCCCCGGCGCGGCCGACGTCCGGACGACGACCCCGCCTTCGTCCCGCCGATACGAGCAATCGTTTCTTCAAGGAGCGCGGGCCCGTCCTTCAAGAGTCGGGGCGCGGTTCTTCAAGAAGCGCGACTCGTCTCTTCAAGAAACGCGGGCCCGTTCTTCAAGAAGCCCGGCACGGTTCTTCAAGAAACGCGCGAACGGCTTCTCAAGCCCGAACTCAGACCGCCGGCGGCATCTCCCCGCCCGCGCCGTTCGACGAACCGCCGCTCCCGCCGTTGCGCCGCCCCTCCGGCGCCGCCAGCGCCCGCCCCGCCTCGCGCTCGAGCTCGACACGGCGCTCGGCCATCGCCCGGAGCGCCGCGTCGCGGGCAGCAGCCAAGCGGCCGGCAAATCCCTGCGCCTCGCGCGCCGCGGCGGGGGCGCCGGGCGGCGGGGGCGGGAGGAGGCGCTGCGGCAGGTCGCGCCAGCCGACGCCGTTGCGCTGCATCCAGGTCGCCAGCGCGTAGCCTGCCGCCGCGCCCACCAGGAGCGTGCCGAGCCGGCTGCCGGAGCGCGCACGGGGAAGTGTTGCCATCGTCGCCGCCCTTCGGGGGTGTGCGGCCGTCACCCGCGGCCGCGGAAGAAGCGTCCGATCCCAAGCCCGCGCCCGCCCGTCGCCGACGCGTCGCCCGGATTGGCGGCCGGCTTGGCCGCCGGCGACGCCGGCCGCCGGGCGGGCAGCGGCATCGAGCGAATGCGCTCGCTCATGAACGACGACGTGTCGCGCACCGTCGCCACGGTCTCGAGCGCGGAGTCCAGGACGGGCTGCGCGTCGCGCTTGAGCGCCCGGCCGAGGCGATAGAGCTGCCACGCGACGAGCGCGCCGAACACGCAGCTCAGCGTGAACGTGAGCGCCGCCAGGATGATGAGGATGTCGCGCATCACGGCATGCCAGCTGGCGTCCATGGCCTCTTCCCTCTGCCTTCGCGGGGGCGGCGATTGTAGCACGTGGCGGACGACGGTGGCGGAACCCAACCCCCATCCCTACCCCCGCTCCCCGCGCCCCCCACCCCGCCATCGCCACAACGCCATCGCCACCCACGCGCCCGCGACGCCATGGATCAAGTGCACGCCGCCCAGCCGCCCACCGTGGCTTTCGATCAGGCGCGCGAAGAGCTCGCCGACGACAAAGCCGGCTCCCGCGATCCAGATGGCGGCCGCGAAGCCCCGCGTCGTCCGGCCGAAGAGCGTGTGGAAGAGGCTGCCGGAAAGGGCGATGACGAGCAGCGCCAGCGCTAGGCCGGGCGGCAGCCCGCGCACCGCCGCGGCCACGTCGCTCACGCGGCCGCCGCTATCGTGCCGCCGCCGAGCACGACGGTGTCGTCTTCCCGCCACGCCACCAGCCCTTGGCCGGGCGCCGGAGCGCGCACGGGCGCGTCGAACCGGACGGCGGCGCCGCCGTCCGGCAGCGGCGTCAACGTGGCCGCCGCGGCCTTGGCGCGGTAGCGCACCTGGGCGGTCACGCGCACCGGACCGTCGGGCGCCGCACCGCCGCTGTAGTGCATCCCACGGACGATCACGTCGTTCGTCCCCAGCGCCTCCGCCGGCCCGACGACGAGCGCATTGCCGACCGCATCGCGCCGGACGACGAACACGGGCTCGCCGGTGGCCACCCCAAGCCCGCGGCGCTGACCGATCGTGTAGCGCGGCAACCCGGCATGCGTGCCGAGCCGGCGGCCGGCCAGATCGACGATCGCCCCGGGCACCATCGCGGCGGCGGGCAGGTGGCGGCCGAGGAAGCCGGCCGCGCCGTCGGGCGCGGTCCAGCACAGATCGACCGAGTCCGGGCGGTGGGCGACGAGCAGCCCGAGACGCTCCGCCGTCGCGCGGACTTCGGTCTTCCGCATCGCGCCCAGCGGGAAGCACGCCCGCGCCAGCTGCGCCTGATCAAGCGCGTGCAGCACATAGGACTGGTCCTTGGCGGCGTCGACGCCGCGGAGGAGCTCGACGGTGCCGTCCGGCGCACGGCGCGTGCGCGCATAGTGGCCCGTGGCCAGCGCGTCCGCACCGAGCGCGACCGCTTGGTCGAGCAGAAGGCCGAACCGCACCCGGCGGTTGCAGTTGAAGCACGGGTTGGGTGTTTCGCCGGCCGCCGCGGCGGCCAGCCATGCGTCGACCACCGCCGCCTTGAACGCATCGCGGACGTCGATGACCGAGAACGGGATGCCGATCCGATCCGCCACCGCCCGGGCGTCGTCCACGGCGCCCAGCGTGCAACAGCGGTTCGCGGCTTGCGGTGCGTCGGGCTCGGCCCACAGCCGGAGCATGATCCCAAACACACGGTGCCCGGCCGCCGCCATGAGCGCCGCCGCCACGGAGCTGTCGACGCCGCCGCTCATGGCGACGGCGACCGTGGCGCTCACAACTCCTGCTGGACGATCGTCCCGTCCGCCGCGAGCCGCCACTGCAGCTCCTTGACGTCGCCCTTGTCGCCCAATGAGCCCGCGTCGCGGCCGTTGAGCGAGACCCGCGTGCCGCCGGCGTTGCCGGTGCGAAGGCGCACGAGCGACCGCGCCTCGAAACGCAGCGGCGTGGCGCCCGGCTTGAGGAAGGTGTAGAACGCGGGCTTGGCATCGTCGTCCAGGTAGACCGACAGCCAGGCATCCTCGACTGCCTCGATCTGGATGACGAGGCCGAGCGTCGTTGTCGCCGATTTCGTCGCGGCCACGGTCGGCTGCGGGACGGTGGTCCCGCCGAGGGCTGCCACCGCCGTCCCGCCGTTACCCGCTGCGGTCGGCGACGTCTCAGCGGCCGCGCCGGCAGCGCGCGTCGCCGACGTCGTCGTGCCGCCGAGCTGCCGCGTGGCGATCGGCGTTGCCGCGGCCGGTGCGGCCTCGGTGCTCGTCGGGACGACGGAGGGCGCGGCATCCCCGTCGGCAGCCAGCCGCCGGACCACCGGCCCGAGCTGCGTCACGACCATCCAGCCGAACAGGCCGGCCGCGACGAGGAACACGACGCCGGAAAGGACGGTCTCGAAGCTCAGCCTCGGCTGCCGGATCAGCGGCCGGCTCATGAGCTGCGGCTCCGGCAGGCGCGCCTCATTCGGGCGCTCCTTGGCGTACATCCGCATAACGGTCGAGGCGCTGAGGCCGAGGGCACGCGCGTACATCTTGACCAAGCCGCGCGTGTAGACGCCCGGCGGCAAGCTGTCCCACTCGCCGAACTCGATCGCACGGAGGTACTTGGCCCGGATCCGCGTCTGGGCCTCGATGTCCGCGTAGCTGAGCCCGCTCTCTTCGCGCTGGCGCTGCAGGTAGGCCCCCAGCTCCGACAAGCTCATCCCGACCGCCTTTCCAAGAACTGCACCCCGGAAACGTGCCCAACGAACACCTCGGGCAGCACCCGGGTCTCGATCCCAGTATCGCCGGTGGCGGCGACGCGGTCAATCATAGGGATGCGGCCAAAGAAAGGGGCGGACACGAGGTCCGCCCCTTTCCGAATGGTCTTCGGAACCTTCTGCCGGAACTGCATCCGCGCGACGGGCTTCGCCACCCGGTGCGCTCGGCACGTCCGGCCCCGGCCCGACCCGCGTGAACCTGCCGTTCGCGAGGACACGTTCCTCCGACGAACGGAAACGCCAACTACTTGACCGAGACCTTGGCCCCGGCCTCCTGCAGCGACTTCGCTCCGGCCTCCGCAGCCTCCTTGGCCACGCCCGTCATGACCGCCGTCGGGGCGGCCTCGACAACGTCCTTGGCTTCCTTCAGGCCGAGCGCCGGGTTGAGCTCGCGGACCGCCTTGATGACCTTGATCTTCTCGGCGCCGGCGTCCTCGAGGACGAGGTCGAACTCGGTCTGCTCTTCCACGGGCTCGGCCGATCCGCCGCCGCCGCCCATCGGCATCGCCGCCATCGCCATCGGCGCGGCGGCGCTCACGCCCCATGCCTCCTCGAGCTGCTTCACGAGGTCGGCGGCCTCGGACAGGGTCAGGCCGTCCAACTGTTCCTTGATCTTCGCCAGCTTATCCGACATGTCGGTCTCTCCTCGTTTCATCGGCTGGGTGGCCGCGCGTGCGGCCACCGGGTTGTTGGGTGAACGGATTGTTGGGTGAACGGACAGAACATGCGCTTGGCGATCGACCCGTGGCCGATCCGCCGTTGCGGTCGATCAGGCAGCCGCTTCGTCGCCCTTGCGGACGCGCGCCTGCACCACGCCGGCGATGTCGCGCATCGGCGCGGACACGACGGTGACGAGCGAACGCGCCGGGCCGCTGATGACGCCGAGCAGCATCGAGCGCAGCTCGTTGCGCGTCGGGAGTTCGGACAGTGCCTTGACGCCGGTGGCGCCCATCTCCTGCCCTTCCATCACGACGCCGCGCATCTTCAGGATCTGGCTCTTCTTTTCGAAGTCGAGCAGCGTCTTGGCCGGCGCGGACAACGCGCCGCGCAGCACGGCCACAGCCGTCGGTCCGGTCAACAACGCCTCGGACGGGGCGCTGAGTCCGGCCGCCTCGAACGCGCGCTTGCACAGCGTGTTCTTGATGACGAAGAACGACGCATCGTCCTTGCGCAGCAACCCGCGCAGCTGGCCGAGCTGAGCGACGCTCAACCCGCGGTAGTCCGTGACGACGATCGCCGCGGCGCCCTTCAGCTCCTCGGCCATCTTCTGGACGATGACTTCCTTGCGATCCATGGTCAATGGCAAGTTCGGTACCTCCTTTCGAAGAGGTTCGCAGCAATGCTTGGGCGGACGTCGAAACCTTGCGGCACCGTCGCCGCCCCACGGAAACGCCCCCGCGGCCGGAGGCACACGGGGGCGCATGTTGACCGATCGTACGGATACGAGGGCCAGAATGAGCACATTCGTGAGCGTGCCTCGGCAGGCCCCGACCATGCGGTCGGGATTACGCGCCCCGAAGGGCGCACCTACGGTCTTCAGCCGCGATCGAACAGCGAACGTGGGTCCGTCGAGCAGACCCGGATACGGTTGTCCGTCCGGCCGCGCCCCGTCCAACGGACGTCGCACGGCCCGGCGATTCTATGCGCCGCGCCTGCGAATGCAAGCCGCGCGTCTTTCCCTCGTGGCTGGCTAGACGTGGCTGGCGAGACGTGGCTGGCTAGACGACCATCGCCAGCGTGGCCGGCAGGTCGAGGCGAATGCCCGGCCCCATCGTCGTCGCCAGCGTGGCGTTCTTGACGTACGTTCCCTTGGCGGTCGCCGGCTTGGCGCGCATGATCGCGTCCACCACGGCGCCCATGTTGTCGACGAGCTGATCCACATCGAAGCTCGCCTTCCCGATCGGGACGTGGATGTTGGCCGTCTTGTCGACACGGAACTCGATCCGACCGGCCTTGAGCTCGCGGACCGCCTGCGCCACGTCCTGCGGCATGACCACCGTCCCGGCCTTCGGGCTCGGCATGAGACCGCGCGGCCCGAGGAGCGGTCCAAGGCGCCCGACAACACGCATCATCGGCTGCGAGGCGACGATGGCGTCGAACTCGAGCCAGTTCTCGGCACGGATCTTTTCGGCGAGCTCGTCGCCGCCGACGTAGTCGGCGCCAGCCTCCTCGGCCTCCTTGACGCTCTCACCCTCGGTGAAGACCAGCACGCGGACCTGCTTGCCGGTCCCGTGCGGCAGCGCCACGACGCCGCGCACCTGCTGATCGGCGTGCCGCGGGTCGACGCCGAGCCGGATGTGGAGCTCGACGGTCTCGTCGAACTTGGCGAACTTGGCCTCCTTGGCCAGCGCCAGCGCTTCCGACGGCGCATAGCGCCGACCTTCCTCGACCTTGGCGATGGCGGCCTTCTGCTGCTTGCCCATGCGTGCCATCGTCCTAACCCTCCACGATCTGGATGCCCATCGACCGCGCCGTGCCCTCGATCATCCGCATGGCCTGGTCGATCGTGTATGCGTTGAGGTCGACCATCTTCTTCTCGGCGATGTCGCGCACCTGCCGCTTCGTGAGTCGCCCGGCGCGGTCCGTCAGCGGGTTCGCCGCGCCGCGCTCGACGCCGGCGGCCTTCTTGATGAGGAAGGATGCCGGCGACGTCTTCGTGACGAAGGTGAACGACTTGTCCTGGAAGACGGTGATCTCGGCCGGGATGATCTCGCCCGGCTGATTGGCGGTGCGCGCGTTGTACTCCTTCACGAACGCCATGATGTTGACGCCGTGCGCACCCAGGGCGGGGCCCACGGGCTGACCAGGCGTTGCCTGACCGCCCTTGAGCTGCAGCTTGATGATGGCGGCCACTTTTTGGGCCATCGTGAAACTCCTCTTGACCGTCGCGGATCGGCGCAATCGCCGGCGAGCTGGACGGCCTCTATGACGTACGGCGGCTCGCGTTCGCCTTCGTCGACGACACAATCGGAACGGCTGATGCCGGTCCGAGGAACACCCTTGAGAACACCCTTGTTGACTAGACTTTCTCGACCTGCAGGAAGTCGAGCTCGACGGGCGTTTCGCGGCCGAAGAAGTTCACCATCAGCCGGACCTTGCCCTTCTCCATGTCGAGCTCGTCGACCACACCGTGGAAGTCCGTGAACGGCCCGTCCACGATCCGCACGTTCTGGCCGATCCGGAACGTGACCCGCACCGTCGGCTCCTCGGCCTCCATGCGCCGCAGGATCTTGTCGACATCCGACGGCCGAAGCGGCGTCGGCCGCAGGCGGTCCTGCGGGTCGGCGCCGCCGCCGACGAAGCCCGTGACGGCCGGGGTGTTCCGTACGACGGCCCACGAATCATCCGTCAGCATCATCCGTACGAGGACATAGCCCGGAAAGATCTTGCGCTCGACGATCCGGCGCTGACCGTCCTTGATGTCCACTTCTTCCTCGACCGGGACGACGACCTGGAAGATCTGGTCGTGCATCCCCATCGATTCGATGCGGTGCTCGAGGTTCTGCTTGACCTTGTTCTCGTAGCCCGAATACGTATGGATGACGTACCACTGGGCATCCTCGGGCACCGCCGCGGGCGCGGGTGCCTCGACCACGGGCGCAACGGCCTCGACCGGTGCCTCGTCCTCGGATTTCGCCTTCCGTGCCATGCTCACCTCCGCGGCGCTCGTGCCGCTTGCACCAGCGCCCGGTATCGTTCGACGGACCTCGCCATGGACCCGACAGCGAACGCGATCAGCCGAGGAAGAACTTGAAGAACTGCGAGAACACCGCGTCGATGCCCCACAGAATGCCCGTCATGATCAACACGACGGTCAGCACGACGATCGTCAGGTTGATCGCCTGGTCACGGGTGGGCCAGACCACCTTCTTCAGCTCGGCTCGCGTCTCCATCACGTAGGCGCTGAGCCGGCTGCGCCTGATCTCACTGTCCGTCAACTGCTCGGTCACGATCAGACTCCTTGCGCACGGCGAGCCGGGAGACGGCGCGGCCGCCGACCACCAAACGGTGGCCGGCGGCCGCGATTCGGCTGCGGTCGCCGCGCTCGCTACGCGATGATCTTGGTGATGACGCCGGCACCGACGGTGCGGCCGCCCTCGCGGATCGCGAACCGGCTGCCCGCATCGAGCGCCACCGGCGTGATCAGCTCCACGTTCAGGTTCACGTTGTCGCC
>JADYYS010000044.1 GCA_020853525.1 Ardenticatenales bacterium
CCAATTTTCAATATAGTAGAGATCGTACTTCGTCCGCTCCTCGATGGACGTGTCCCCCCGCAGCCCGTTCACCTGCGCCCAGCCCGTCATCCCGCCGCGCTCGCGGTGACGTTCGGCGTAGCGCGGGATGCGGCGGCGGAAGTCGGACACGAACTCCGGTCGCTCCGGACGCGGGCCGACGATGCTCATGTGGCCGAGGAGCACGTTGATCAGCTGCGGCAGCTCGTCCAGGTTCGTGCGGCGGATGAAGCGGCCGAGGCGGGTCACGCGCGGGTCGCCGCGGCGGGCCCAGACGGCGCCGGTGGCGGCTTCGGCGTCGGGGCGCATCGAGCGGATCTTGAGGATCGGGAACGGGCGCATGTCGAGGCCCATGCGCTCCTGGATGAAGAAGGCGGGGCCGCGGCTCTCGAGCTTGACGAGCACGGCCAGCAACAGGATCAAGGGCGACAGGAAGACGAGCGCCGTGCCACTGATGACGACGTCCATGGCGCGCTTCAGCGTCCGCCGCCAGCCGCGCAGCGCCACGTCGCGCACCGCCAGCAGCGGCAGCCCGTCCAGGTCGCTGATCTGGACCTCGTTGGCCAGCATGTGGAAGACGTCGGGCAGGATCTTGATCGTGATGCCGTCCCGGTCGCAGCGGTTGATCAGCTCCGTCAGCACCGCCCGACTGGCCTCGGGCATGGCGATCAGCACCTCCTCGATAGCGTGCGCCTGGACGATGTCGGCCAGCTGCTCCGTCGTCCCGAGGATCGGCACGCCGCGCGCCCGGGTTCGTCCCGGCGCGTCGTCCACGAAGCCGACGACGTGGTAGCCCAGCCACGGCCGCCGGTGCACCCGCGCCACCAGGTCCTGGCCGGCCGGCCCGGCGCCCACCACCAGCAGCCGCACCGCCCCGATCCCGTTCTTTCGCAGCGACCCCCACAGGAAGCGGTGCAGCAGCCGCCCGATCGTCACGCAGCAGAGCGTCGTGAAGCCGTTGTAGACCAGGAGCACGTTCAGCAGCCAGCGCGGGAACGCCACGGACGGAAACAGGAAGTTGAACGCCGCGAACGTCACGATCATTCCGAGCGTCACCGCCCGCAGCAGCCGCCCGAACAAGTCGAAGCGCGACACGCCGTGCGGCTGGTGATAGAGCTTCTGGAGGAAGAACACGACGTTCAACAGCACGAGCTGCAGCACGACGTATACGCCAAGCGACGCGAACGGCGGCGGTACGAGGCCCATGGACGCGCCCATCGGCGTCCGCACGGCCAGCACGTACGCCAGCCGCAACCCGAGCCCGAAGGCCGCCAGGTCGATCGCCACGCAGCTCAGGCGCTCGAGCTGCCCGCGGGCACGGTTCATCCGCCGGACTCCATCCGCACCGGCGCTTCGCCCCGCTCCGCCCATATCTCCCCCGCCAACCGCCGCCCCCCCTTGATCGCCAGCCCAAGCCGCACAGCGCCCCGCACCCACCACGCCGCGCCGGCATCGTAGTGCTTGCGGTAGAACAGCCACATGGCCCGCGTGAACTCGTAGCGGGCGCGGGGACTGTGGCGGCTGGCGGCGCGCTTCACGTGGTGGACGGTCACGTGCGGCCGGTAGCCGACGCGCCAGCCGGCGCGCTTCAGCCGCAGCGCCCAGTCCAGATCCTCACCGTACATCCAGAATCGCTCGTCCAGCAAGCCCACCTGTTCCACCGCCGCGCCCCGGACCAGCATGCACGCCCCGACGACGCTGTCGACGTCGGCCGGCGCATCGACGTCCAGGAACGTCATGTTGTAGCGCCCGAAACGCCGGCTGCGCGGGAACAGCCGCGCCAGCCCACTGAAGCGATAGAACGACACCGCCGGGGTCGGGAAGCCGCGCCGACACGCCCGGTCGAGCGTCCCGTCGGCCAGGAGGAGCTTCGGCCCGACGGCGCCGAGGTCCGGCTCGGCATCGAGGCACGCCGTGAGCGCGGCCAGAGCGCCGGGCGGCACGACGGTGTCGGGGTTGAGGAGCAGGACGTGGGGCCGAGCGGTCCGGTCGCCGACCGCTGCGGCGCCACCTTCAGCAGCGACGGTCGCGACAGCGGCGCCATCGAACCCCACCGCCCGCAGCGCCACGTTGTTCGCCGCCGCGTAGCCCACATTGCCGCCGCTGTCGATCACCTCGGCCCACGGGAATGCCGCCCGCACCATCGCGGCGCTTCCGTCCGTCGACGCATTGTCCACCACGATCACGTGCGGCGCGGCCAGACCGGCCAGCCCCCCGTCCCGGAGGGATGTCATGCAGTCGGCGAGCAGGTCACGCGTGTTGAAGTTGACGATGACGACGACGAGACTCGGGCGCCGGTCCGTCATGGGGGCGTCTCGCGATCGCCCGCCGGCCGCCCTGGCCCGGCACCCACGAGGACCCGCGCGTCGCCCACCCGCCGCGTGACGCGGATGCGGTCGAGGTGTTCGAGGAACGGCAGCGCGTACTTGCGGCTCGTCAGGAAGCGGTCGCGCAGGTCCGCCACGGTGATCGCCGGGTGGTCGGCCAAGTGGGCGCGGACGAACGATACCAACCGCTCGAACGCCGCCGCCTCGAAGAGCACATCGGCGCCGACGTTCACCAGTCGGCCCTGCGCGATGAGGGCGCCCAGGACGCGCGCCCCGACCGCCTCTTCGGCCTCCTTGGCGGACGGCGGCGCGTACGGGGCCTCGGCGTACCGCGCCATCAGGGCGTCGACGGCCTGCTGGTCGCGCGGCCCGAACGCCACGCTGTGCGACGCCAGCCGCAGCGTACCGCCGTCCCGCACCAGCCAGCCGGCGGCAGTGGCCTCGTCCAGGACGGCGGCGAAAGGATCGGGGGTCAGGCGCAGCCGGGCGCGCAGTTCCTCGGGCGGCGGGCCGAGCTTGAGCGGCTGGTGCGCGTGGTGATCCCCGACGATGCCGCGCGCGCGCTCGGCGAGCGCCGCCCATCCGTCGGCGGTCATCCAGACGTCCCGCCCGCCCAGCCTGAGCGCCCGACCGTCCGCCGCCAGCTCGGCGAGGACGATGTCGCGCTCCGCCGCGGTCAGGCCGAGGTCGGCGGGGGCGAGCGCCTCGGCGCGGCACGGCTCGCGTTCGGAAAGCACCTGGGCCACGCGCTCCGCGGCGTCGCCGGACGAAAGTGCCTGGAAGTGCGACAGCGCGCCTGCGCGAAAGCGGCGCCAGCGGCGCGCCGGGTGCGGGTCGAGCACCTCGCCGCCGCCGACGGTCTGTCCGGGCGAGGCAAGGCGCAGCACGAACCGATCGCCGGCGGCCAGAACGGTCGGGCGGGCGAGGAAGAACTGGACGTGGCCGCTCCGGCCCGGGGCGATGCTCTCCACACCGATGAGTCGGGCGCCGGCCGGCACCTCGGTGGCGCCGTGGAACAGGTGCAGAACGCGGTCGTGCTTGAGAGGCGAGGGCGCATCGGCCAGCAGCGTGACCTCGGCATCGACGAGCTGGGTCGGCGCGTATGCGTCCTGCGCCGTCACCCAATCCCCCCGCTCGATGTCGGCCACCTCGATGCCGACGAGGTTGATCGCCACGCGCGTTCCGGGCTGCGCCTCCGCCACGACGCTGCCGTGCGATTGCAGCCCACGGATGCGCGTCGTGCGCCCCCCCGGCTGCACCGCAACGGTGTCGCCGACGCGCAGCCGGCCATCGCGCAGCGTGCCGGTGACAACGGTGCCGAAGCCGGCCATCGTGAACACGCGGTCGACGGACAGGCGCGCCCGATCGTGGTCGGGCGCGGTCGGCACCCCCTCGATCTGACCTTCGATCGCCGCGATGAGGGCCTCGATCCCGATCCCGGTGACCGCGCTCACCGGGACGATCGGCACGTGCGCCAGCGACGTCGGCCCGATGAGCGCCGCCACGTCGTCGACGACGAGGGCGAGCCAATCGGCGTCCACGGCGTCGGACTTCGTCACGGCCACGACGCCATGGGAGAGGCGCAGCAGGTCCAGGATCGCCAAGTGCTCGCGCGTTTGCGGCATCGGACCCTCGTCGGCCGCGACGACGAGGAGCGCCATGTCGATCCCACCGGCGCCGGCCAGCGCATTCTTGATGAAGTCCTCGTGCCCCGGCACGTCGACGAAGCTGGCCACGCTGCCGCCCGGCAGCGCGCAGTGCGCGAAGCCGAGGTCGATCGTCATGCCGCGTGCCTTCTCCTCGGCCAGGCGATCCGGATCCGTTCCGGTCAGCGCCTTGACCAGCGTGCTCTTGCCGTGGTCCACGTGGCCGGCCGTGCCGATGACGATCGTGCGGCGGGGAAGGACGACGCCGTCCTCGCCAGCCGCCGCTGGGAAGGACCGGCCACGCTCCGCGCGGCGGGAGGCGGCACCGGCATCACCGCTCATCGCCCGCCCCTTCGCGTCGCACGCGCATCGCCCGCCGCAGCGCATTGCGCCGTTCGGCCAGCATCGCCGGCTGCGCCTCGGCCGGCAGCGGCGCCTCGAAGATGCGGGCCCCGCCGACGAACGCGTCGCGGATGGCCGCGAACGCCTCGGCCAGCTGCTGATAGAGCACCAACGTTTCCTCGCCCCGACGATCGAGCCCGTCGTTCAGCGCCGTCTGCAGCGACTGCAGCCGCGCTTCGAACCCGCTGAACAGCTCGTCCTGCGCCGCCTGGCGGTCCGCGGCGCGCTGGGCGCGCTCACGCTCGGCTTGGACGCGCGCGGCATCATGCTGCGCCAAGTGCTGGCGCCATTCCTCGGTCGCCTCCTGGCGGAATGCGTCGAGCGACGACTCGACGCGCGCCTCGAACACGCGCGCCGCTTCGGCCATTACGCGCTCACCGTCGCGGATGGCCTCGGCTGTACGCTCGACGCCGGCGCCGATCGCCCGCACTTCGCTGACCGTGCGCTCCTGGTTCTCGATGCGGGCCTGCCAACTCTGGTGCAGCTCGTGCAGATCATCGACACGCTTGTTCAAGCCATCGACCCGCACCGCAACCGCCGACTCGTGGCGTCGCGTGACGTCCTCCAGCGCGGTCCGCTCGCCGCCGAGCGCCTCGACGCGCGCCGTGAGACGGCCGAGGGCGTCGAACGTCTCCTGGCGGGCGCGGTCCTGGGCGATGAACCGCTCGTTGGCGGCGTCCTTGGTCAACAGGCTGTCGCGCAGTTGGCTGAGCGCAACGGCGGTCTCGGCGGCCAGGCTCGCGTGCCGCCGTTCCTGCTCGGCGCCGGCCGCGCGGCCGCGGTCCTCGAGTTGCTTGAGCTGGTCGGCCAGCTCGGATCGAACCTGACCGAGACCGGACTCCACGCGGCCGAGCCGCGCCACGTCGCCCGCCAGCGCCTCGACGCGCTCGGACGTCCGCTCGCCGGCGGCCTGCGCGGCCGTCAGGCGCTCCTCGAGCGGCGCCAGACGGTCGAGCGCGGTCAGGCGATGGGCGACCTGGGCGATCTGATCCGCGTTCGCGGTCTGGATGTCCCGCAGCCCGGCGAGCTGTGTGGTCAGCGTATCGACATGGCCGCGCATCGCCACCAGCGCGCTGTGCAGCGCCGTGATGTCCACGGCGGCCTGCTCGTTGGACAGCGCCAGCTGGTTCAGGCGATCGAGGGCGGTCTCGTTTGCAGGATCCATCGCTTCTCTACCGCCTTCCGTCCTTCGATCGACCGCGCCTCGGACCGACATCGTCATCCGCCGGGCCGATCGTCCGCCGCGCGGCCACGCGACGGCCGCGCGGCAGGTCAGCTGTTGAGCTCGACGTGCTCACCGGTGGCCAGGAACACCACCCGCTCGCCGATATTCGTGGCATGGTCGCCGATCCGCTCGAGCCGGAGCGCCGCATTGAGGATCCGCTGCGCCTCGACGATCCCCTCCGCATTGCGCGCCATGTGGGCCAGGAGATCGCGCTGTGCGGCCTGATACAGTCCGTCGATATCGGCATCGCGCGACGTCGCGGTGCGCGCCGCTTCAGGGTCGCGGTGGGCGAAGGCGGCCAAGACATCGCGCAGCAGCCCCTGCGCCGCGTCGGCCATCCGCTCGAGGGTGACGAGGGCTCCGGCGGGCGCGGAGCTGTCGCTTTCGTACGCGCAGCGGGCGATGCTCTTCGCGTGGTCCCCGCTGCGCTCGAGATCGGTCGCGATCGCGAGCACGGCCAGCACCTCGCGCAGGTCGCTGGCCACCGGCGCCTGGAGCGCCATCAGCTCCTGCACCTGTTGCTCGATGCCGACCCACAGGCGGTTGACCTCGCCCTCGCGCTCCAGCACCGCGTCGGCCAGCGCCAGGTCGCGCAGGACCAGCGCGCGCACGCCGTCCACCGTCGCGCGGCCGACCAAATCGCCCATCGCCTGGATGTCGTTTTCGAGCGCCCTGAGCGTCTCGGATAAGGTGTGCCGGATCATGACGCAGGATTATACCGCGTCGCGCCCCGACGACTACGGATCCACGTTCCGCTGCCGCAGGACGACCGGGAACAGCACGTACGGCCGCGCCCACGCCGTGGCCGTCAGCTCGCGCGCGCCGTCATCGGCGGTGACGACGGCCCGGTTCCGCAGCGGACCGCCGACGCGCGAGAGGACGCGGGCCCGGTAGCGCAGCGTTGCCACGCCGTCGACGGGCAGCGCACCCTGCCACAGCAGGCGCCCGTTGGCCACATCGCCCGTCACGGTGCCGCCGACGGCTCCGCCGACCGTCCGCCAGCTGCCCTCCACCAAGCGGAGGCCGGACGGCAGCGTGTCCGTCACGCTGAAGCGCGCCGCGTCGCGCGTGCCGCTGTTCGTCAGGTTGATGTAGAAGCCGATCGTGTCGTCGAAGGCGTACAACCGGTTCGGATCCTCGACGCTCTTGGCCGAGCCCGAAAGGTCGGCGGCGTTCACCCGCCACGGCAGGCGGCGCGTCAGCGTCAGCCCCTCGGCCCGCAGCAGGACCGTCGTGGAGAGGACGGCTCCGGCGTCGAGGCCGTCGGCCAGGCGGGCGGAGACCTTGGCGCGGACGGCGGCGTCCGGCGCCACCCGGCCGTTCCAGCGCACCGTTCGACCGTCCGGCTCGAGGTGCCAGCCGAACGGCAGCGCGTCCGACACGACGTCGGCACCGGGCGGGAACGTCCAGCGGGCGTCGACCGCCTCGAGCGCACGCGGCCCTTCGTTTTGAAGCGACAGCTCGAACGGCATCACCTCGCCGCTGCCGAACGTGCGCCGGGCGGAGGGGCGGCCGTCGGCGTCGAGGACCTTCACGGCGCTCGGTGACAACGGGTGGAACCAGTCGAGCGCGGCGCCGATCACCTGGCCCGGGCAGGCGCCCGGTTGCAGCTGGCCGAAATCGAACGCCAGGAAGAGCGTCTTGAAGCCGCGGTTCGCCAACTGCGTTGCGATCACCTCGGCGGTGGCGCTGCGGAGCGCCGGCACGGCGCCGGGCGCCGGCACGAGGGCGTCGCTGCCGTCCGAGCGCGCTTCCTGGTAGAAGAGCTCGCACGGCCCGATGCCGCCGAGCGTGCTCGGCGGCTGGCCGATGAACGGTCCCTGGTAGGCGCCGCCCGCATTGTCGGCCCAGGTCTGGACGCCGAGGTAGCGCTGGTGGAAGTAGAGTCCCGCGCGGTACGGCTCCGAACCACGGGCGTACAGGTAGTCCTCGCTGACGAACATCAGCCGGCCGCCGCCTTCGAGGTAGTCCGCCAACAGGGCCTGTCCTTCCGGCGGCAGGTTGCCCTTGGGGCGGAAGTCGTGGCCGGCGAAGAGGATGACGGCCGGGTAGGCCGCCAGCGTGGCGCTCGTCGGCAGCGTCGGGCGCGGCTTGAGGAAGCCGAGCTCCCAGCGGTCGTACGGCACGCCGAGCGCGTCGAGCGCGTCCTGGTAGCGGCCCTCGCTCTGGCGGTCGAAGTCGCCGTCGATGAGGAGCACCGGCGCCGGCGTGCGCGCCGTGAGCGGCAGCCGAACCTCCGCCGTGCCCCCGACGGCCCGGATGCGCAGCGCCGCGCCGCCCCGGCCGCCCCGCTCGGTGCCCGCCGGCACGTGGATCTGCACCGCGAACGACGTGGCGCGGCACGACGGGAGCGCCAGCGTTTGCGAGAGCGGATCGGTCAGGCCGGCGGTGCGCACCTCGGCCGGCCAGCTTGCCGGCTCGCCCGGCGCAGCGGTGTCGATCGCGAGGTCGAATGCGCGCGTCACGAGCCCGGTGTTCGCCAGCGTCACGGTGAACGTGGCCGTTCCGCCCGGTGGCTGGACGCGCTCGAGAACGTCGGCCGTGACGTGGAGCCCGTCCTGCGGCGGGGGCGACACGAGGACGTCCAGCGCGCGGCCCATCAGGGCGTTGCGGGACGCGGCGTCGCGCACGCCCTCGAAGCCGAAGCCGAGGATGAGCGCCCGCCACGGGGAGCAGCGGTGCACGAGCGCACCGGCAACGCCGCCGTCGCCGTAGCGCAGCACGGCTTCGGTCGTCAGGTCGTCCAGGATGCCGAGGACGTCGGGCGTGAACTGGTTGTCGAGGCTGTCGCCGCCGTTCAGCGTGAGCGCCAGGCCGGCCAGCGGGCTGCCGTCCACGCCGTTCACCGCCCGGCTCAGCGCGGCATCGGCGACGGCGCGGACATGGAGCTTGTCCTTGAGATAGGGGTGCGGGCGGCTGTTCGCCAGGCAAGGCCCCCTGGCGTTCTCCATGCCGCCGTCGATGCACGCCGCGTCCTGACCGGTGAGCAGCAGCCGACCACCGCCCTCCAGATAGGTCGACAGCGCCGCCGCGCCGCGTACGAAGGCCGGGCCGGTCGTCGGGCTCGACCAGATGACGACATCATAGCGCCCGAGCAACGCGGCGTCCGGCGGGCCGCCCGGCGCGCCGGCGCCGACCGCCTCTCGCGTCACCTCGTGGACGTGGTAGAGGTAGCCGAGGGCATCGAGCGATCGGCGGTGGTAGCCGAGGGCGTTCGTGAACGCCCAGGCGTCGCCGTCGACGAGGAGGATGCGTGGGGCGGGCTGCAGGGCGTAGTTCCGCTCGACGGGTGCGCCGGCGACGACCTTGACGGCCTCGTCGACGAGCACGCGATGGCCGAAGATCGCCAGGCGAACGCGGTAGGTCCGGGCCGGGAGCTGGACGGCGAAGAAGCCGAGCTCGTCCACCGGCACGCTGAACGGCACACCGACGAGCTCGAGCGTGCCGCTGATCGGCGCGCCGCTGACGGCATCCGTCACACGCCCGACGAGCTGGCCGCGCGGCAGCTCGAGCGCCAGCCCGACGTCGCCGAGGTCGTGCGTTCCATCGGCGCCGATCTCGACCGGCCGCCAGGCGCGGCTGGCGAAGCCGAAGGCGTCGATGAAGACGGCGTAGCTGCCCGGCCGAAGATCGATCGCAAAGCGCCCGTCGGCGTCCACGTCCGCCCGGGTCACCGGGTCGCCGTCGATCTCCGTGACGCGCACGACGGCGTACGGGATCGCCACGCCGTCGACCTCACGCATGACGCGGCCCGTGATCCGGCCGGCATCGCTCACCGCCAGGACGGCCGCGTAGGCGTCGATCCGGCCGTAGCCACTGTTGTCCGCCCGCGGCTCGGCGCCGAGCGGGCGGGCGGTGCGGGTCAGGACGTCACGGACCTCCGCCGGCGCCAAACCGGGACGTGCCTGGCGCATGAGCGCCGCGACGCCCGCCACATGCGGCGCCGCCATGCTGGTTCCCGTCAGGCGACCGAAGCCTCCGCCCGGCACGGTCGAGGTCACGCCGGCGCCGGGCGCCATGACGTCCGGCTTCCACCAGCCCCACTGCGTGCGATCGAACGTGCTGCTGGGCCAGCGCACGTCGGCCCCCGTCGTCGCACCGACGCCGATCACACCGCGGAACATCGCCGGCGCGCCGAGCGGCCCGCCGTTGCCCGTCGAGGCGACGACGACGACGCCGGCCGCAAGCAGGCGCTCGATGATGCCGACGAATGCGATCGCCTCGTCCGGATGGATCGTCAGGCTGGCGTTCAGCACGTCCGGCCGCCGATCGCCCAGCTCGAGCAGCCACTCCAGGCCCTGCAGAACGGGCAGCGCGCTGCAGCGCGTCTCGGCGCATGCCCGGACGGCGATCCAGCGTGCGCCGGGCGCCACCCCGTAGCCGTCGCCCGCCGTGGCGATTCCGGTCACGTGCGTCCCGTGGCCGACGCCGTCCACCGGAAACAGCGGGCGCGGACTGCACAGGAGGTCGTTCAGCTGGCACCACCAGTTGCCGGCATTCGAGGGCACGGGGCTGGCAGCGAGGTAGCCGCGGTAGCGCGACTGCAGCAGCGGGTGGTGATAGTCGACGCCGGAGTCGATCACCGCCACCGTGACGCCGGTGCCGTCGATGCCGAGCCGCGCCCAGACTTCGGGGGCGCGGATCCGGGCGAGGTTCCACTCGATGTGTTCGGCCGGGGCGCCCGCCGTCGACGTCGGATCGATGTCGGCGGCGGTGGCCCGTTCGGCGGCATCGAGCCGTACGTCCCGGGCGGCGACGATCGCCCGGACGCGCGGGGCCGCGGCCAGGTCGGGCAGAGCTGCGGCGCGCACCTCGGCATGGATCACGTCGGCCGACCAGAGGGGCAGCACCGCCCGTGCCTCGCCGCGCCGCTCGGCGGCGGCGAGGGCGGCGCGGGCGGGCGCGGCGGCGGTCGCGAAATCCGCCCGCCCTGCCGCCAGCCAAGCATCGACGTCGGCAGCGATGGCCGCCCGGGTTGCGGACTCGGTTGCGGCGGGGTCCGTCGCGCCGCTTCGCCTGATCCGGGCAGCCGGGTCACCCGTTGCGTTCGTCGATCCCGTCGCTTTCGATTCGACGACGACGAACACCTGCTGCCACGCCGACGGCGCCGCCGCCATGCGTCGGGTGAGGTCCGGGGCGATGAAGGCGCGCGGGCCGTCGCCGAAGCGTTGCGGGGCGTCGGCGAATCCGTGGGGTGCGTCGTCGATCCCGTGCGGCGCTGCCGGTGCACCCGGCGCCGCACGGACGTCACCGGGCGGCGGACCGGCCGCCCGGCCCGCGCCGAATGCGACGGTCAACGCGAGCGCGGCGAGAGCGCCGGCGCGGCTGCAGCGGGGAACGCGTCGGGCTGCGGTCATGGCCGGGTGCGTGTCAACCGGGCCCGGAGCGATCGTCGGGCTCGGCGGGGGCGTTGCCGTCATCGGGGGTGTCGATGTTGTCTCGCGATTCGGCGGCGTCGGGGGTATCGGCCGCGTCCGTCTTGTCGACGGCATCGATGGCATCCACTCCGCTCGAGGCGTCGACGGCATCGACTGCGCTCGCGGCATCGACGGCGTCCGGCGGCATGGCGTCGGCGCGGATGGCGGCGCGGGGGAGCGGGGCGCCCTGGCGGGCGATGACGAGGACCGTTGCGCCGCGCTCGGAGGCCATCCGGATGCGCCGGCCGGCGGGCACGACGAGGAGCTGGCTGCCGACGATCGTGTCCGGCTCCGCGCCGTCGGCGCCGTCGGCGCTGTCGACGCTTTCGGCACCGACGTCGAGGATGCCGCGGAAGACGAGGACGAGCAACGAGCCCGGCGGCGAAACGAACGGTTGACTCGGCCCGGTCAGGCGCGCCGCCGAGGCAACGTAGCCGCCGACGCGGCCGAGGCGCAGCCAGTCGTACGCGGCGTTCGACCGGACGCGTGCCGCAAACTCGGTGCGGCTGGCGAGCTCGCGGTCGGTGGTCGGGGCGCCGTGGTAGCCGTTGGCGTTGAACGGCCTGTCGCGCTCCTGGCACAGGACGGCGATCGACCGCATGCCCGACCACCACGCCATCGTGATGCTGCTCGGGATGTTCGCCACATCGCCCTCGTTGGCGATGACGCGCTGCGTGTTGCCCTGGATCGTCACGTGGCCCTCGAGGACGATGAGGAGCTCGTCGCGCTGGGCGCTGCGCTGCCATTTCTTCGACCCGCCGCACACGACGAGCGACGCCTCGATCGCACCGAACGACACGAGCGGCACGGGCCGATAGGGCGTGGCGATGGACTCGGCGATCGCGGCCAGGTCAAGCTTTTGGAGCACGATGGCGGGGTCCCTCCCCTCGATCGACGATCGCGCCGACGGCGTCGATTATAGAGGCGGGGGCGGGCCGGGCATAACGGGTATCCGTCGGTCCCGGGAGCCCGCTATCCCGCGCCCACCCGCCGCAACGCCCCGACCACCCGCCCGACCTCGATCGTCCGCACGCATGGATGGTCGGCGGGGTCGGGCCAGTCCAACCGGCCGCACGGGGCGCAGACCAGGCCGCCGGCGACGACGGCGTGGCGCTCGGCGGCACCCCACGGGCCGAAGCGCGCCGCGTCGGCCGGGCCGAACAGGTGAACCGTCGGCGTCCCGACCGCAACCGCCAGGTGCAGCGGCCCGCTGTCCGGCCCGGCGACCGCGCGGCAACGGGCGAAGACGGCGGCCAGCGTCGGAATGTCGGTGCGGCCCGCGAGGTCGATGACGGGCCGGCCGAGCGCCGCCGCCACCTCGGCGACGAGCGTCGCCTCGTCCGGGCCGCCGGTGAGCACGACGGGCTCGTCCGGCGCCGTCACCGCCCGCACGGCGGCGCCCCACGACGCCGGTGTCCAGCGCTTGATCGGCGAACCGGAGCCGGGGTGGATGGCCAGGGGCGCGCGGGGGGCGGCGGATCCCAGCAGAACGGCGGCCCGAGCGTGGTCGTCGTCCGTCAGGCGGAAGGACATCGGGTGGGCGGCGGGTGATGGAGATGCTGTGTCGATGAGCGCAACGCCCGCCGCCGCCACATGGGCCGGCCGGCGCGCGGCGGGCAGGCGGTGCGTGAGGACCCACCGGGTGCGCCGTGTGTCATGGCCGGCGACGATCGGAATGCCGGCGGCGCGGGCGAGGAGTGCGCTCCAGCGGTCGTCGTCGCGGGCGATGACGGCCGCATCGTAGCGCGGCGACGTCTGGCGCAGCGCGCGGCCGGCGGTGAACAGGCGGCGGTACGGGTCGAGCAGCGATGCGCGGGGGAGGCGGTCGAAGTACGGGAAGGCGAGCGTCTCGACGTGGTCGACGCCGGGCAGGCGCGCAGCGACATCGGCGCACCACGGGCCGACGACGAGCGTGACGTCGACCGCGGGCCAGCGGCTTCGGATCTGGGCCAGCATCGGTCCCGCCAGCAGTACATCGCCCAGATGGTCGGGGCGGAAGACGACGATACGGTCGGGCGGAGGAATGGGTGTCATCGCACGGTCCGATTCCTCATGACCCGTACAACGCTCCTCATGAACCGTACAACGCCTCGATACCCGGCACCAGCGTCGACCATCGGTAATCCCGCATCACGCGCTCGCGGGCCGCCCTGCCGAGCGCCGTGCGCTCGGCCGGGTCGGCAGCCAGGCGCAGCACGGCCGCCGCGAGATCGGACGGCGTGTCGGCCACGACCACCTCGCGGCCGGGGACGAGGTCGAGGCCCTCGACGGCCAGCGACGTCGCAGCGACGGCCTTGCCCATCGCCATCGCCTCGAGCACCTTGAGACGCGTCCCGCCGCCGACACGCAACGGGACGACCACGACGCCCGCCGCAGCGAGGTGCGGCCGGACGTCCGGCACGGCCCCGGTGACCTCGATGCCCGTCGTCGCATCGTCCAGTGCCGCGACGCGCGGCGACGGGTCGCGGCCGACAATGCGCAGGCGGGCGGTCGGGCGGGCAGCGCGGACCCGGCCCCAGACGTCGTGGACGAACCACGCCACACCGTCGACGTTCGGGCGGAAGTCCATCTTGCCGGTGAACACGCACAGGTCATCGTCCTCCGGCGCGCCCGTCGGCGCATACGCATCCGTATCGATGCCGTTGGGGACGACGGTCAGGCGGGCGTTCGGGGCCAGCGGTTGGAGCGTAGCGGCGTCCGCGGCGCTGACGGCGACGCAGGCGTCGGCGGCCGCCAAGAGGCGGGCCTCGAAGCGCCGGAGTTTGGCGGTCTGCAGCCGCGAGTAGAGCGCGGCGGGCCAGCCGGCGAGCCGCCGCGCGTCGGCCCGCCAGGCACGGTCCTGGAGGCGCCACTCGGCGTTGTGGGCATCGTAGATCAGCCGCGGGCGGCGGCCGTCCAGGGCCAGCGGCGCGAAGGCGAGGGCGTGCCAGCCGTGGCGGGCCATCTCGAGGCCTTCGATTTGGACAACGTCATACGGATCGGCGCGCACGTCGGCCAGGTGGGCGACGATGGCCTCGGAGAGGGCGGGCGCGTCCAGGCGGCGGGCGAGGTCGGGATCGCGCGTGCCGGGCAGGTCCGCCAGGCGGCGGGCGATCGGGCGGGGGGGCGGGGCCGGGACGGTGATCAGCATGGCGCCGAGGGCCTCGATCCGTTCGCGCGCTTCCCGGTCGCCGTCGCCGTGGCCCGCGCCGTTGCCCGTTCCGTGGCCCTTTCCGCCGCCCACACCGCCCCGGTCGAAGGCGACGACGGTGACGCGGTGGCGCTTGGCGATCTCGGTGAGGATGCCCCAGTTGCGCATGGAGGTGCCCTGATGAGGCGGCCACGGCACTTGCGGGCAGAGGAGGAGGATGCGCATGGGCTGGGCGGGTCAGCGCCGCTCGCCGGCCACCGCCTCGCGGTAGACATCGAGCGTGGCGCGGGCCATGCGCTCCAACGTGAACCCTTCCGCTCGCGCACGCCCCGCGCCGGCCATGCAGCGCGCCAGCGCGGCGTCGTCCAGGACGCGGCGGATGGCCTCCGCCCAGGCCGCCGGGTCGTCGGGCGGCACCACGAGCGCGGCGTCGCCGGTCACTTCGGGCAGGCTGCCGGCGGCGCTGACGACGGTCGGCGTGCCGCACGCCATCGCCTCGACCGGCGTCAGGCCGAAGCCCTCGTCGACCGCCGGGTGGGCGAGGCAGGCGGCGGTGCGGTAGAGGGCGACGAGGTCGTCGTCCGGCACCCAGCCGAGGAAGCGCAACCGGTCGCCCAGGCCGAGGTCGCGGGCGTGGTCGGTGATCGCCTCGCTGTGCCAGCCGTCGGCGCCGGCGAGCGCAAGCGTGAGGTCGGTGCGGTCGCGGGCGAGAGCGGCGAAGGCGTCGAGCAGCACGCCGACGTTCTTGCGCGGCTCGATCGTGCTGACGAACAGGACGAACGGGCTCGTCAGACCAAGGCGCGCACACGCGGCGCGGTCGGCGTCGGCATCGGCCGGGCCGTCGGCCGGGCGGAAGCGGTCGTCGACGGCGTTCGGGACGACGCGGATCCGGCGCGGATCGATGCGCGTGAGGGCGGTGAGCTCGCGCGCGGTGTGGTCGGAGACGGCGATGACGCGTCGGGCGCGGCGGACGGTGCGGTGCACGCGTGCGTAGTAGCGGAGGCTGTCGGCGGTGAGGCGCTCGGGGTGGCGGAGGAACGCGACGTCATGCACCGTCGCCACGATCGGGCCCAGCCACAGTGTCGGGACGGCCACGTCCGGGCAGTGCAGCAGGCCGCGCGGCGGGCAGCCGGCCAGCGCGGCGTCGATGGGCAGCGTGAAGGCCTCGAAGCGGTGGTGCGGTGGGGTGCGCAAGTGGCGACGCCGGAAGACGTCGTCGGCGCGGTCGCCCAGCGTGCCCGGTGCGGACGCGGCGATCACGGCGTCGGAGGGATCGGAGGGATCGGAGGGATCGACGCCCGTCCTCCCCGCACCACCCACTTCACCCGGCCCCCCCACCGCCCGCCGATGCGCGAGCACCGTCACGCGCCACGCCTCGCGCTCGACCGCCGGCAACGCGGCGATGCCGGCGAGCAGGCGCCGCGTGTGCTCGGCGATGCCGCCGCCGCGGTACGCCGCGAGGCGGGCGTCGACGGCGACGGAGCGCGGACGCGCCAAGGTGCCTACGGCGCGCTGCCGAACACGTCGCGGGCCAGGGCGGCCGGCAGGTAGATGTGCGGCCGCGGCCCCTCCGGCGTCGACGGTCGCGTCGGCACGGGCGTGTTAAAGACGATCGGCGTCGGCGTCGGCTCGGCGCGGGTGGTCGCGGTGGCGGTCACGGTGGGCGGCGGGGCGACGGAACCGTCCTCGAGGCGCAGGATCTGGATGTCGTCCGGGCCGGGCAGGTTGTGGGTGTAGACGACCATCACCTTGTCCAGCTTGCCGCCGGCCTTGCGCGTCACCGCCGCGAAGCCCTCGCTGCTGCGGCCGACGTCGACGGACCAGCGGTCGACGCTGAAGCCGATGTCCTTCTCGTCGAACGTCAGCCGCCCGTCCAGAAGGGCGGCCGACCCGTCGCGCCCCTCGATGAAGCCGTTGTTGGGCATGGCGTCGTACGGGTCGCGGATGGACGGGCCGCGCACGTCGTCGAAGCTGGCGTGGTGCCAGAGAACGGCGTTGAACGCCACCGGCGCAGCGTCCGCGAAGCCGAGGTCGGCGGCGTAGGCGCGCAGGATGATCAGTCGGCTGTCGAGCGTCACCTCGGCGAAGGCGGCCAGCGGCTTGCTGTCGAAGTTCACCAGCGGGAAGCGGAAGCTGAGCGGCGCGTGGCCGGCGACGTCCATCATCAGCATCCGCTGCGAGCCGTCGACGCGCAGGCCCTGCACCTGGATGCCGAGCTGCGACAGGAACCACGCCTGGTCGTCGTTGAACAGCATCTTGTCCATCTTCCCGTCGCGGTTCGTGTCGAGGAAGAGGCGAAAGGACGTCTCGAGCGGGATGTCGCGCCGCCGGACCGTCTGGATGGCGATCTCGACGAGGCGCGCGTTCTGCGGATCCCGCACGATCCGGATGCCGACGTTCTCGAGGTTCATGCCGCCCTCGGTGTTGTCCTGCTCGTCGACCGCCCAGTGGACGAAGAGCTCGGCCTTGCCCGGCACCGGCGAGGCGTTGATCAGGTTCAGCGGCCCGACGCCCGTCGTCCGGTCGACGATGATCTTCTCGGGATCGGTCGTGCGGATGTCGCTCACCGGGCGCGGCACGAGGTAGACCGGAACGTGGGCCACGTCGCCGTCGGCCACCACCGCGCCCGCGGCGTCGATCTCCGTGGCGGTCACATGCGTGTCGGCCTCCGCATCCGTCAGGCCGCGGCTCATGACGTTGTTGCCGCCGTAGGCGCCGTATGGCTTCAGCTTGCTCGGGTCGACGGTCGTCTTCAGCGTCACGACCTTGGACGAGCGCGCCGGAACGCTGATCATGTTGCGGTCGACCTCGGACGAAACGTAGCTGTACGTGATCGCGCCGGTGTCGTCGTTGGCGAAGAGGTACGGCGTCGAGAGGCGGTAGCGCTTCGGGGCATCCGTGATGTTGATGATCTTGATCGCCACCGGATCGAGCTCGCGCGTCGCGGCGAACGCCTTGCGGCCGTAGTTCACCGCGGCGATCGTCCCGGCGCGCACGATGGTGCCGCCGCGGACGGCGCGGAGCACGCTGACGCGGCCGCTGCCGCTGCGGGCAAGGGCGACCGGGTTCTTGAGGCGGTTGTCGCCCTGGTAGACGATCTCGGTGTAGTTCATCAGCATGGACAGCACGTCCAGCGCCCCGAGCCCGACCGGGCTGAGCGCCGGGTCCAGCGGCCGGCCCTCGGGCGCAAGACCGTCCTTGCGCAGCCGCTCGATGACGAGCGCCGCGACGCCGCAGACCATCGGCGTGGCCATCGACGTGCCCGAGATCGTCAGCGGGCCGTCGCCGGTCCCGATCTGCGGCGCGGTGATGTTCGAGCCGGGCGCGGCGATCTCGGGTTTGAACGCACCGGCGCGGCTCGGGCCGCGGCTCGAGAAGTCCGACACGGTGTCGGCCAGCGTGTCCTTCTGGATGCTGTTCTTGAACGATTCCGAGAACGTCACCTTGACGGCCGTGCCACGCGCCAGCGCATCGCGCAGCCGCGTGCCGTCGCCGAGCGCGATGCCGAACGACGGGATCTCGACGCGGTCGCCGAACTTGCCGGTGTCCGAGTTCGGGCTGAACAGATCGTCGCTGCTGTTGAACAGCAAGGCGCCGGTGGCCCCCTCGGCCTTCGCGCGGCCGATGACCTCGTTCGTCGAGCACCCGCCGTAGGCGATGAGCGCGATCTTCCCGTTCACGTCGGCCACGCTGGTGTCGCCGGTGCAGCCGCGCCCGAGGAATGCGAGGTCGGCGGTCAGGCTGCCGACGGCCGCCATCTGCGGCGCGAACGTCGGGTCGGCCTCCAGCGCCTCGATGTCCTGGCTCGCACCGCCGACTTCGGCGACGATCTTGTCCACGCGCGTGCCGCCGGCGAACGTGCTGGCGACCGAGATGCCGAAGCCCGTGGCGGCCGGCGCGCTCGTGATGAACGCGATGTCGCCGGCGTTGCCCGAGGCGGAGATGACGGCGACGCCGGCCTCGGCCGCCCGCCGCACGACGTTCTCCTCGGTGGCGACCTCGTACGACCAGTTCGCGCCGAGGCTCATGTTGATCACGTCGCACCGCTGAGGGATGCCCGACGGCCGCCGGCCGAGGTTGGCCTCGACGCACCACTCGACGGCCGGGACGATGACGTTCGTGCCGCCGGACGGGCCGAAGACCTTGAGGGCGATGAGGGTCGCGTCCGGTGCGACGCCGTGCGGGACGCGCGGGTTGCCGGTCATGCCGGCGACGATGCCGCCGACGTGCGTGCCGTGCATGTGCTGGTCGAGCGGGTCGGCATCCGGCGCCGGAACCCCATTGCCGTAGTTGCCGACGAAGTCCCAGCCGCCGATGACCTTGTTGTTCGGGAACGTGCCGGCCTCGATGAAGCTCGGGTCGTTATTGCGGTAGTCGGACACCGTGCCCTTGCCGCCCAGCGAACGGTGCGTGTAGTCGATGCCGGTGTCGATGATCGCCACCTGTACGCCCTTGCCGCCGATGCCCATCTGATTGAAGACACGGTCCGCGCCGATCGTCGGGACGGCCTTGTCGAGCAGCGGGTAGTACGTCGGCGAGACCTCGATGTAGTCCAAGCCCGGCAAGCGGCTGAGGGCGATCAGCTGACGGCGCGTCGCGCGAACCAGGAACCCGTTCGCCACGGCGTCCATCTCGCCGTCGACGGCCGCCCCGCTGGCCAGGACGGCGGCGCGCACGGGCGCGTGCTGCGCCTCGAGGCGCGCGAACGCCCCGTCGCGGGCCGCGACGCCGGCGGCGGACGCATCCCCCACCGGGAATCCGGCGGCGCGGTACAGGTCGAATGCCGTCGGACCGTGCAGGATGACGTAGGCGTTCATCCGCGCCGCTTCACCGCCGGGTGCGGTACCGAGCCAGACGGGATGGTCGGTCACGGACTGCCGCAGCCTGGCGAGATCCGGGCCGGCCGGGGCGCCGACGGGCGGCGCCGACGGGCCGGCGCCGACCGGGGCGCCCGGGCCCAGCGGGGCGGCGTCGGCGGGCACCGCGCCGGCGGCGCCCACGGCCAGCACAACGGCGAAGGCAAGCGCCGGGATGAGTGCGACAAGCGGCGAAGGACGGGGGGTCATGAGGCCTCCTCGCGCGGGTCGTGTCGGCATCGATCGAAAAGAAGGTCGACGAGCGTCGACCGGGATCGAGTCCGAGCGCGCAGCCGACAATGGTATCGGGTTGAGGGGTGGCGTCAAAGGGGTGACGCTGCGGCAGAGCGCGCGCGGAAAGGTATCATCGTCCGTCATGCCCTCCCCTCGGCCCGTCGACAGGGCCACCGAAGCAACCCTTGGCGCGCGCGGTCACGGCGCCGCAGCGCGCTGGCGCATCCTCGGCGCGGCGCTCGGGCTGGCCTACGTGGCCTTCAGCCTGTCGCACCTCGGGGGGGCGTATTGGGACTCGGACGAAGGCTTGAACCTGATGAAGGGACGGCTCTTCGGCCTGGGGTACGCGCTCTACGATCCGATCTGGTCCGATCAGCCGCCCGGCTACACCGGCCTGCTGGCCCTGGCGTTCACCGTCGCCGGCCCGTCCGTGGCGGCGGCGCGGGCGGTGACCTTCGCGTTCGCGCTGCTGGCGATGTGGGCCGGCGCACGGATCGCGGGCGAGCTCGGCGGTGGGCGACCGGCACGGATGGCGGCGGCGGCGGCGCTGGCTCTGGCGCCCAACTTCTTCTGGGCTTCGCGCGCAGCGATGATCGGCCTGCCGGCGCTGGCGCTGGCGGCGGCGGCGATGGCGATGACGCTGGGCTATGCGGCACGCGGGCGGCGGCGGGATCTGGCGCTGGCGGGGCTGCTGCTCGGGCTGAGCTGCTGGATGAAGCTGATCGGCGCCTACCTGGTCGTGCCGATCGGGCTGGCGGTCTGGCTGCGCCGTCGCGACGTCCGGGCCGATCGGAACGGCGCCGGGCCGCACGGGCCGGCGCGTCGGCAGGATGAGGTCGTCCGCGACCTGGCGGCGCTGGCGCTGGCGATCGGGCTGCCGCTGGCCGCGATGCTCCTCCTGTTCGACGGGCGGGCGCTGCTCGGGCAGGTCGTCGGCACCGTCGTCGGGGCGCGCGGCGCGGAACCGCTGGACGTGGCGTGGAACGCGGTCAAGCTGGCGGACTGGGGGATCGCACGGGACATCGGGCGGGCGGACTGGACGTTCGGCGACCACGCTTGGCTCGTGGCGCCGGCGCTCGCGGGACTCGTCGTCGCGTTGCGGCGGCGGCGGGAGGCGGGCATCGTCGTCGGGGTCTGGCTGGGGTTGACGCTGATCGCCCTGCTGGTGCAGAACCCGCTCTGGCCGAAGCACCATTTCCTGGCGCTGCTCGTCCTGATGGCGCCGCTGGCCGGGCTCGGGATCGAGTGGGCGACGTCGTCGCTGATCACGGAGTGGCGGGCGCGTGCCGGTTCGGCGGCGGGAAGCGGTGCCGACGTCACGTTCGGCGTCGGCCTCCTGGGTGCGCTCGTCATAGCGGCGACGGTCGTGCCGCTGCCGGCGGCGATTCGGGCCGACGTCGCCCGCGTCTCGGCCGTGCCGCTCAAGGAAAGCGGCAAGCTGCCGAGCCACTCCGACAGCTGGTTGACGCTGGACGAGGCGGTCGTGTTCCTGCGAGCGCACACCCGGCCGGGCGACTGGGTGGTCACCGACCACGCGTTCGTGGCGTTCACGGCGGACCGGCCGGTGCCGCCGGAGCTGGCGGTGATCTCGTCGAAACGCGTGGCCACCGGGAGGCTGACGGCCGAGGAGATCATCGCGGTCACGCGTCGGCGGAACGCGGCAGCCGTGCTGTTCTGGGACGGGGACCGGCTGACGGACGCGTTCCCGGCGTTCGTGGACTGGGTGGCGTGGAACTACGAGGCGGTCCATGGGGCGCCGGCGGGGTGGGCGTTGTGGGTGCGGAAGGAGGGGTCATGAGGACGCGACGCGGATGGGCGATTCGATGACGACGAAAACGATGACACGACGATGACTTCCCCGTCGCCGACGCCGCGCCGCGATGTCGCGTGCGGGCTGGCCCTCATCGCCCTGTGCGCCGCGTTCTTCGCCCTCTCCACGCGCTGGTTCGGCTTCTACGCCTGGGGCATCGACGAGGGGATGTACGTGATGCGCGCCCGGATGATGGGCGAGGGCTTTGCGCTCTACCGCGACATCTGGTTCAACCATCCGCCGCTGCTCGTGCTGCTGGTCAGGGCGATGTTCGATGCCCGGGGCGAGTCGGTGGAGGCGGCCCGCCTCGTGCCGCTCTTCTGCGCGACGCTCGGCCTCGCGGCGACGGTCGTCATCGCGCGGGCGCTCGGCGGCTGGCGGGCGGGGTTCGCGGCGGGCACGCTGCTCGTCGTGTCGCCCCTCTGGTTCAGCCTGTCGCGCGCGGTCATGGCCACGCTGCCGGCGCTCAGCCTGGCGATGGTGTCGATGGCGCTGATCGTCGGCTACCGGGCAGCGACGCGGGACGGACGGCGGGCGTGGGCGATCGCGGCGCTCGTGACGTCGGGCTTGGCGTTCGGCATCGGGCTGGCCGTCAAGTTGATCGCCCTGCCGTGGCTGGTGCCGCTGGCGCTGCTCGCGCTGGACGGGCACGTCGGCAAAGTCGAGGGCAGTGGCAGGCCGACATGGCGCACGCCGCATGCGTGGCCGTGGGGGCGGATCGCCGTCGACGCGCTGCTGTGGGCCGTCGCGGCGGCGGCGCCTCTGGCGTGGGTCGTGGCGACGTACGGCATCGGCGCGGTCGCGTCGCAGGCGGTGGGAAGCTTGGTGACGGCGCGGGCGGCGCTCGGATTCGACTTCAGCGGGAATGTCGCCAAGCTGTTGGAGGCGGGGGTGGAGGGGCAGCTCGGGATCCTGGCCCTCGGCGTGTTCGCGGTGGCATTCGGGCTGTCAAATCGGCCCGGCGGCGGGCGCGATGCGCGCGGTGTAGGGGCACGGCATGCCGTGCCCACGCCCACAACAACCGCCGGCAACCACTCTGCTGTGGCCGACGATGGTCGCCGATTGTGGTGGATCGTCGCGGTGTGGCTGATCGTCGGACTGGCGGCGGTGCTGCTGCACGCGCCGATCTGGTCGCACCACTACCTCCTCCTCGTCTACCCCCTCGCCGTCGCTGCCGGCTGCGGCCTCTGGGCGGTCGTCGACAGCGTCGCTCCCGCTGCCCGCGACGACGACGCCGGCTGGCGCGCGTTCGCCTTCACCGTCGCCGGCGCCGTCCTCCTGTCGCTGCCCGTGCAGGCCGTGCGGCTCGTCGACTCGACGCGGGCGTGGGACGACGCGGCGGGCGAGGCGATCGCGCGGCTCGGCGATGTCGCGAAGCCCGGCGACTACGTGATCACGGACAGCCCGATGATCGCCTTCCGGGCCGGGCTGAACGTGCCGCCGGACCTGTGCGATCCGGGCAAGAAGCGGATCGACGCGGGCGAGCTGACGATGGACGCCGTGCTGGCCGACATCGAGCGCTTCCAGCCGAGCGCGGTGCTGTTCTGGGAGGGACGGTTGTCGCGGGGGCCGTTCGGGGGGTTCCCGGCGGCGGTCGAGGGGGCAGGGTTCGTGCGGGTGGCGGAGCTCGACGCGCGGGCGGAGCGGTGGTTGTACGGGCGGTGACGGGTGCCCGGCGGCGAGGGGATTTCCTTCGCGTCGCAGGGAAGTGGAACGGGCCGGGTCAGCGAAGCCCGTCCGGCGGGTTAATCCAGGCATGGTTGCGCCAACACCGCCCTCCCGCTCACACCGCCCGCATTCGAGCCGACCGCCGCGCGCCACCCACCGCTTCGCCCGCGGCCACGCGATCATCGTCGGCGCGGCCCGATTCCTGGCAGCCGTCGCCATCGCCGCCATCGCTCATCTCAGCGTGTTGCGCGCCATCGCCGCGCGCGCGCAGGAAAACCCGCCCTACTTCGTCCTGCTGTGGGGCGAACCCGTGTCCGGCGTCACGCTGTCCTTGCGCTCCGAGCCCGGCAGCCGCTGCTGGC
This sequence comes from Ardenticatenales bacterium, assembly GCA_020853525.1. Classification (GTDB taxonomy): domain Bacteria; phylum Chloroflexota; class Anaerolineae; order Epilineales; family Epilineaceae; genus Avedoeria. Next base: position 23,096 of record JADYYS010000044.1, read on the forward strand.
GCGGCGCGTGCGTCGATACGGGCGGCACCGTCACGCTCGTCGAGCCGCTGACGGTCACGCTCGGCACGACCGCGACGGTGTTCATGAATCGGAATCGGGACGAGCCCCATCGGATGACGGCCACGTGGCATCCCGTCGGGCGGTCGGACGGCGAGGCGATCGACGCGCTCACCCAGCGGTGGCGGGCGCTGCCGCCCGGTCGGTCCGTGGATCTCGGCACCACGGGCATCGCCACGGTCACGCTGCCGGACGAAGAAGGCTGGTGGGTGCTCGCCGTGCACACGGTATGGGGCGACGCGACGCGCTCGGAGGTCAACTGGGGCATGTTGCTCAACGTGATCGACGGGACGGGCGAACGGGAGTTCACCGGTACGTACTTCCGGCGATTCGAAGCTTCCGCGTTCACACCGGGCGAGGGCAGATGTTATCAAGACGCGGGGACGTGGTGGCTCGATGCCACCGACCGCACGGGCTTCTATTCTCGCTACGATGCAATTCAGGCCGACGTGTCCGGTGCACCGTGGCGTAGCAACGCGTATGACTTCGTCGTGGTGAACGTCACGTTCCGCGGCTTCGTGGAGCCGTATGGGGCCGCAGGCGCCTCATGGGCACGTGCCGGCGGCAGGCGAGATGTCTTCGTCACCGAGTTGCTCGACATGCAGCCGACGCTCCTGTGCGGCGGCGACAAGCCGGATCTGCTCCTGGCGGACGCTGCCGTCGATGCCGCCGATTGCGTGCGCGGCAAAGTGAGCGAGCGCATCCGCGTGGCGGTCCGCAACGTCGGCTCGCAGCCGTCCGATGCGTACCGAGTGACCGTCACGGACGCGACGGGCGCCTCGATCCAGACTTGGCGTGGCGATTCTCTGGCCGCAGGAGAGTCGTTCACCTTCCAGACGGTTCGCACCCGTTGGCCCGAAGAGTCCACCGCCGCCGGTGCGATCGTCACGTCCGACGATCCGTTTACCGAGCGCTTCCCGTGGTCGAACAACGACCGCGCGTTCGTTCTGCCGGCCCCGGTGCCGACGGCCTGCCCTCCGCCCCGCCCGGGCGAGGCCGCGCAACGGCTCTGGCTGCCCGTTCTGTCGCTGAATCGACGGTGGCGCTGAGCGACGTCGACGTCCGGGCCGGCACATCGCCCAAACTGGGCCGACGACTAGAATGGACCGCGTCGCCACGCCCGACGTTGCCCATCCGGAGCCGCCACGCCCATGCCCCTCGCCAAGCCCGCCGACACCGCCGCCCCCCTCCACCCCCCCCTCCGCGCCCGCTGGAGCCCCCGCGCCTTCAGCCCTCGCCCCGTCCCGTCCGCCGCACTCCGCACGCTCTTCGAGGCCGCGCGCTGGGCGCCGTCGTCCGGGAACAACCAGCCGTGGCGCTTCGTCGTCGCCACCATCGACGGCGAGCCCGAGGCGCACGCGCGGCTCGTCGGCTGCCTGAACGAGGGCAACCGGCGGTGGGCGTTCCGCGCGCCGGTCCTCGTGTTCGCCTGCACGAAGTTGACGATCGAACGCCCCGACCGCCCGCCGCGCGACAACGCCCACGCCTGGTACGACCTCGGTCAGGCCGTGGCGCACCTTAGCGTGCAGGCGACGGCCGACGGGCTGTTCATCCACCAGATGGCCGGCTTCGACGCCGCGGCGGCGCGCGCGGCGTGCGGCGTGCCGGAGGGGTTCGACGTCGTGACGGCCGTCGCGATCGGGTACTTCGGGGACGTCGAGGACCTCGACGAGGACCTGCAGGTGCGCGAGCGGGCGTCGCGGGGGCGGCGGGTGGCGGGAGAGAGCGTGTGGCGGGGGCGGTGGGACGATCGCGCAACGTGGACATGGGATGATGGGGCGGCGTGAGCGGATCGACCGCGTTGCTCGGGCCGACCACGCCGTGCTATCGTAGCGGTCGAGTCAAAGTGAGTCACCAGCGCGTGATCCCGTCGCGGGTCCGCCGCCCTCGTCGCGAGACGGCAGATGGAGGCACAACCGAAATGCGCCAGATCACGATTCGACTGACCGACGAAGCGTTGCAGAAGGCCGTCGAGGAAACCGCGCGGCGCGAGGACATCTCGCTCAACAAGGCCGTCGTTCGCCTTCTGCGCCGCGGTGCGGGCCTCGATCCCGAGCCGGACGATGTCGTCGGGAACGCGCTGGACCACCTCTTCGGCACCTGGACCGAGGAGGAGTACCAGGAGTTCGAGGAGGCGGTCCGCATCTTCGAAGAGATCGATCCCGATGAGTGGTCGAACGGGGAGACCCCGGCGTGACCGTCGTCCTCGACACGAACATCTACAGCGCGTGGCGGCGCGGCGACCCGCGGGTCCGATCGCACGTAACGCAGGCCAACGCGCTGCTGCTGCCGGTGATCGTCATCGGCGAGCTGCTGGCCGGGTTCCGGCGCGGAACGCGGCTGCAGCGGAATCTCGATGACCTCCAAACCATGCTCGACCTCCCGCAGGTGAGAGTCGTCGACGTCTCGACCCGGACGGCGGACCGCTACGGCCGGATCGAGGCGATCCTCCGCCGCCGCGGCCGGCCGATCCCACCCAACGACGTTTGGATCGCCGCCACCGCATCCGATCACGGCGTCCCGCTCCTGTCCTTCGATCGCCACTTCGCCACAGTCCCGGGCATCGATTGGATCGACCCGGCACGTCCGTGAGAAGGTCGTTCGCGCCCCAAGGCGGCCCACCTGTGTTGGACGACAATCGTCCACGCATGATCGTCGGTGCTAATCCTCGCCCCTCCACGCACGTCATGCCCCGTAGATGCGCGCCGATGACGCGCACCCGTCCACCCGGCGCCCGCCGCCGTCGCCGCCCATCGCCTTGCTTGGCCATGCGGTGGCCGCCGACGACTTGCGCCCCCCCAAGGAGTCTGACGTGCCCATGCTCACCCGGCGCATCCCGGCGCCGGCCGGCCTCGCGGTCGTGAGCCGGTCGCGGGCGCTCGACGCCGGTGCGCTCTACGCGGCGCACGCACGCGACGTGTTCCGCGCCGCGCACCGCATCACCGGCAGCGTCCAGGACGCGGAGGACGTGCTGCAGACCGTCTTCCTGCGCCTGATGCGCACGCCCGAAGCCGCCGACCTCGACAACGCGGCCGGCTACCTCCATCGCTCGGCCGTCAACGCCGCGCTCGATCTGCTGCGCCAGCGCCGCCGCCGCGCCGCCGTCTCGCTGGACGGTGCCACCGACGACGACGCCCCGCTGCCGATCGCCCGCGAGGCGGCCGACGCGGCGGTCACGCCGCCCACCGACAACACCCTGCGCGATGCGCTGCGGACCGCGGTTGCGGCGCTGCCGGCGCGCACGGCCCAGATCTTCGCCCTCCGTTACTTCGAGGGCTACTCCAACCGACAGATCGCAGATTTGCTCGATTCGACCGAAAACAGCATCGGCGTCACCCTCCACCGTGCCCGCGCGCGGCTGCGAGTGGACCTGACCCCGTGGCTGACGGCCTAACGGCCTGACGAGGAGGACTGTTTCCCATGAACGACCCAGTGCACGACCCAGAGATGACTTCCGTCGATCCACACATCGACGCTGATGCCGACGCCGCCTCGGACATCGCCCTCGACGCCCTCATCGACCGCGCCGCCGCCCGCGTCGCCGCCGACGATCCGTCCGACGCCGTCGTGCAGGCGGCCGTCGAGCGCACGTGGGCGCGGCTGCAGGGCGCCGACGCGCAGATGGGCGCGGACGGCGCCACCGACTACCGCTCGCTGATCCCGACGTTCCTGTCCGGCGGCCTGTCGAGCGGGCAGCGGATGCTGCTGGCCGACCACATGCGGGAGAACCCCGCCTTCCGCGCCGAGGTCGAGGCGCAGCGCACCGGCAGCCGCCGGCTCGATCTGACCGCCGTGCGCGGCGGGAAGGCCGTGACCACGGTCAGCCGCTGGACGCGCGGCCGCGTCGGAGCCGTCGCCGCCACGCTCGCCCTCGCGGCCGGCGTCGGCGCGTTCGTCCTCGCCCGCGACCTCGTCCAGCCGAACCGCGTGCTCGCCCAGGTGGCCGACATCGACGGCGCGCTCGTCACGCTGGCCGATGCCGACGGCGCGCACCCGCTGGCCGTGGGCGATGCGATCCGGCCGCGGCAGGCGCTGCGGGCGGCGGGCGGCGGCGCCGTCGTGACGCTTCACGACGGCTCGAAGCTCGAGCTCGACGACCGCTCGCAGGTCAGCCTGCGCTCGCGCTGGGACGGGCTGGCCATCCACCTGGACCGCGGCAACGTGATCGTCCAGGCCTCGGAGCAGGGCAGCGGCCACCTCGTCGTCGAGACGGACGACCTGGGCGTGAGCGTCCAGGGCACCGTATTCAGCGTCCGCCACGGCACCAAGGGCTCGCGCGTCTCGGTCGTCGAGGGCGCGGTCAAGGTGAGCGGCGCGGCGGGCGCGCGGACGCTCGGCGGCGGCGAGCAGTACGTTTCGAACGCGGCCGTCGGCACCGTGCCCGTGATCGCCGACTTCAGCTGGAGCCGCGACAAGGCGCACTACGGCCAGTTGCTCGGCGAGCTGGCGCAGCTCGGGCAGGAGATCGACGAGGCCGTCGAGGGTCCGGCGCCGCGCAAAGCATCGGCGCTCCTCGACCGCCTGCCGTCCGACACCGCCGTCGTCGTCGCCCTGCCCAACCTCGGACCGACGCTGGCCGAGAAGTACAAGCTCTTCGAGTCACGTGTGGCGGCCTACCCGGCCCTGGCCGAATGGTGGAGCGCGAACATGGCCGACCCCGAGGACAAGGCGCGCCTCGACGCGCTGATCGAAGCCGTCGCCAAGGTCGGCGACCAGGTCGGCGACGAGGTCCTCGTCAGCGTCCGCTTCGGCGCCGACGGCGAGCCCGCCATGCCGGTCGTCCTGGCCGCCGTGGCCGACGAGGCCGCGTTCCGCCGCGAGCTCGAGGCCCGCTTCGCCGACCTCTCCAACAAGCTGGGCGACGGCGGCGATCCGGCCGACGCACCGGCCCTGTCCATTCTGACGGATCGCGCGGCCCTCGATGCCGCGGCGGCGGTCGAGACGGCGCGCGACGACGCACGGGATGCGACGTCCGAGGCGCAGGACGGCGCGGCGGACGCGGCGGACGGCGTCGTCGGATCGGACGTCGACGGCACGGGCGACGACGCGGCGACGGATGCGGACGCCGCCGATGACGCGGAGGACCGCCTCCAGGTCTGGATCGGCGGCGGGATCGTCGCCGCGTCACCGGCGGCCACGAGCCTGCAGGGCGTCGTCGGGACCGGCGGCGGACTGGACGCGGGGTTCGAGGCGGCGGTGGACGCGGCCTACGCGCGCGGCATCGATGCGCTCGTGGCCGTCGACCTCCAGCGGATCGTCACGGAAGCCCGCGCTGCGGCGCGGAACGGCGACGACGACGGCGCCGGTGCCGACGCTGCACGTGAAGACGCGGACGAAGCCGAGGCGGCCGAGGCGGCGATCGACTTCACGGGCATGGCCGGCGCGCGCTACTTCGTCCTGTCGCAGGTCGAGGTGGACGGACGGTCGCAGCTCGAGGCGGACGCCACGTTCGACGGGCCGCGGACCGGGGTGGCCGGCTGGCTGGCGGCCCCGGGACCGATGGGCGCGCTGGACTTCGTCTCGCCGGACGCGTACGTCGCGGGCGCGGCGGTGATCGAGGCGCCGGAGCGGATCGTCGCACAGTTCCTCGGGCTGGCGGACAAGATGGGCGACGCGAGGGATCGGCACGCCGACGGCGGCGATGGGGCCGGGACGTCGGTCGATCCGCACGACGACTTCACCGAAGCGGACGAGGCGTTCGTCGCGGCGACGCTCACCCAGTTGGCCAACGGCCTCGGCGGTGAGGTGGCGTTCGCCGTCGACGGGCCGCTCCTGCCCAAGCCGGCGTGGAAGATGATCGTCGAAGTCGACGACGCGGCGGCGGTGCAGGCGGCGATCTCGGCGGCGGTGGCGGGGATCAACGAGCGGATGAAGGGCGTGACGTCCGCGGGCGCCCACCGGCTCGCGCTCACGTCGGCGGAGACGAGCGGTCGGACGGTGTGGTCGCTGTCGGCCGAGGGCGTCGAGGAGCTCGGCGCTGCGACGACGGGCGACCGCCCGACGGTGCGCTGGCTGTACGCCGACGGCTACCTGCTGGCCGCGGCCGACGCGCCGCTGCTGTTGCAGGCGCTCAAGACGCGGGATAGCGGCGTGAGCCTCATCGACGCGCCGGCCTTCCGCGCGGCGCTGCCCAGCGGCGCCGAGACGGACTTCTCCGCCCTCGTCTGGCAGGACATCAGCCGCCTGACGAAGGTCATGGCGGGCGGGATGTCGGGCGCGGGTGCCGGCGACGGCGCGGAGGACGGGAACGCGTCCGGTACCGGCGGGGACGCCGCCGCGGCGGCCGAAGCGCTGTCCGAGATGGCCGGCAAGATCACGCCGTCGTTGATCTACGCCTGGGCCGACGCCGACCGACTGCGCTTCGCGGCCTCGAGCGACATGAGCCCGTTCGGGCTTGGGGTGCTCCTGCAGCTCCTCGGCGGGGCGGGCGAAGGCGGCGGGCCGTCGGGTCCGGGGATGCGCGGCGTACCCGGCCTGCCCGGGCTGCCGTTCGATGCCGACGTCGACATCGACGCCGGCGGGAATGCGTGAGCGCGGTCATCGCGCTGGAAGGATTGGGCGTCCGCCTCGGCGGGCGCCCGATCCTGCACGACCTGACGGTGCGGCTGAAAGGCCGCGCCGTCGGGTTGCTCGGCCCGAACGGCGCAGGCAAGACGACGCTCGTCCACACCCTGCTCGGCTTCCACCCGGCGTCGTCGGGCACCGCGCAGGTGCTCGGCCACGACATCCGCAGCACGCGCGACCTGAAGGCGATCCGCGCCGTCGTGGGCTACATGCCCGAGCGGGACGCGTTCCTGGGCGACGTGTCGGCCATCCGCCAGGTCCGCCTTTTCGCCGAGCTGTCCGGCCTGCCGCCCAAAGCTGCGCTCGAGCGCGCGCACGAGGCGCTGATCGCCGTCGGGCTCGGTGAGGCGCGCTACCGCGAGGTCCGGACGTACAGCCTCGGGATGAAGCAGCGCGTGAAGCTGGCCCAGGCGATCGCCCACGGGCCGCAGGTTCTCTTCCTGGACGAGCCGACGAACGGCCTCGACCCGACCGGCCGCGCCCGGATGCTCCAGCTGATCGCGGAAATCCGCGACAGCGGCGTCACGGTCGTCGTCAGCAGCCACCTGCTGCGCGATGTCGAGCAGGTCTGCGACGAGGTCCTCGTCCTCAAGGACGGCCGCGTGGCGCTGCACGCCGACCTGGCCGCCCAGCGCCAGTCGAACACGCGCTTCGTGGACGTCGAGGTCCGCGGCGAGCGGGCAGCGTTCGCCCAGGCGCTCGGCGCCGTCGGCTGCGAGGTGGCGGTGCATGGGCGCTGGCGGCTCAAGGTGGTGCTCCCGACCGGCTGGGGGATGCGCGAGGTGTACGCGACGGCCGCCGAGTCGGGCGCGCAGGTCCGGCGGTTGACCTACCGCCAGCACTCGCTCGAGGACCTGTTCCTGCATGCGATGGGGCTCCCCACGGCGTTCGAGCCGGATGTGGCGAGGGACGACGGGGTGAGGGACGACGGGGTGCGGGATGATGTGGTGAGGGAAACGGAGGCAGCCGATGTCCGCGTCGGTTAGCCGCGCCTTCCGCCCGTACGACGGCGAGCGCGTCGGCGCCGCGGGCCAGTTCTGGGTGATCCCGCGCTACGGCTACCGCGAGCTTTTCAAGTCGCGCGTCACGCTGATCCTGTTCGTCAGCGGCTTCTTCTTCCCGGTCGTCTTCCTGGCGGCCATCTACGCCCGCCAGAACGCGCAGGTCCTGGCGATCTTCGGCCAGAGCGTCATCGATGAGATCGACATCGACGCCAGTGCGTACATCGTGTTCACGTATGCCCAGTCCTGGATCGCGTTCTACCTCGCGCTCTGGGCCGGGCCGACGCTTCTCGGGCGGGACCTGGCAAACAACGGCCTGCCGCTCTACCTGAGCCGCCCGCTGACCCGCACCGCCTACATCGCCGGCAAGGCGCTCGTGCTCCTCGGGCCGCTGTCGATCGTGACGTGGGTCGTCGGGCTCCTCGTCGTGCTCTTCCAGGCGTCGTTCGAGCCGGCGTCGTGGCTGGCGGCGAACGCGCGGATGGCCACGGCCATCGTCGTCGGCTCGTGGGTCTCGATCGTCTTCTACAGCCTGATCGCGCTGGCGCTGTCCGCGATGATGCGGCGGCGATGGATGGCGCGCGGGGCGATGCTCGGCTCGCTGTTCATCCTGCGCGGCGTCGCGGCGGTCGTCAACGAGTTGTTCGGCACGGGCTGGGGCAGCCTGCTCTCGCCGACCGAGGTCCAGGTGGCCATCCTGTCGGGCCTGTTCGGCGAGGACCGCTGGTTCGGGGCGATCAGCATGCGCCCCGACGTCCCGACGTGGTCGGCGTGGTTCGTGTTCGGTGCGATCTGCGCCGCCTGCCTGGCGATCCTGTACCGCCGGGTCCGCGCCTACGAGGTCGTGCGATGAGTGCGCTGAACGGCCGCAACGGCTACGATTCCGAGACGGAGGCGTCCGGGACAATGGCCACAGAAGCCCCCGACACGATCGTCTTCTCGAACGTCTCGAAGTTCTACGGCGAGATCCTGGGCGTGAACCGGGTGAACCTCGTCATCCGGCCCGGCATCACGAGCCTTGTCGGCCCGAACGGGTCCGGCAAGACGACGCTGATGAACCTGGTGAGCGGTCTCCTCCGGCCGTCGCGAGGCACCATCACCGTCCTCGGCGTGCCGGTCGACGACGCCGAGGGGCTCGGGCGACGCGTAGGCTACTGCACCCAGGTGGACAGCTTCCCGCCCGGCATGACGGGCTACGACTTCGTCTACGGCTTCCTCCGCGTCGGAGGCTGCCCGGCCGCCGAGGCCGCCACCCGCGCCTGGGCCGCGATCGAGCGCGTCGACCTCGTCGACGCCGCGAAGCGCAAGGTGGCCGGCTACTCGAAGGGCATGCGCCAGCGGATCAAGCTGGCGCTGGCGATCAGCCACGGCCCGCGCATCCTCGTCCTCGACGAGCCGATGAACGGACTCGACCCGATGGCGCGGGCCGAGATGGCGGCGCTGTTCCAGGCGTTGGCGGCCGAGGGTCACTTCGTGATCATCTCGAGCCACATCCTGCACGAGGTCGATACGCTCTCGGACGCCGTCGTGGTCATCAACCACGGCTACGTCCTGGCCGAGGGCGGAATCTCCAACGTGCGGGACGCGATGGACGCCGAGCACCCGCTCGGCATCCTCATCCGGTGCGACAAGCCGGGCCAGCTCGCCCGCCACGTCTTCGGCCACGAGCACGTGATCGAGGCGCGCGTCCACGACGACGGCCTCGGCTTGTTGGTCCGGACGCGCGATTCCGACGGCTTCTTCCGGGCGCTCGGCGAGATCGCCCTCACGACCGACCTCGTCATCGACTCGGTGACGCCGGCCGACGACGACGTCGAGGCGGTGTACCGCTATTTGATCGGCGGCAGCGGAGAGACGACATGAGGGCGACGACATGAACGGTGCGGCGATCGCGACAGGTGCGGACACCGCCGCCGGCGACGGCCGGGCAGCGGGCGGAATCGGTCCGGATGGGTTCGCGTCGACCGGAGGCGCGGCGCTGTGGGGGCGGCAGGTCGGCGGGATCGTCCGACTCGAGCTCGGCAAGGTGCTCTTCAGCCGGCGCGCGCTGATCGGCTGGGGCCTGGCGGCGGCGCCGGTACTGCTGCTCGGCACGCGGATGCTCGCCATCCTCCTCTTCGGCGGCCTGGACGAAGCGGGTCGCCTGCCGACGATCATCGAAGAGGAGCAGGTGTACGCCCAGGTCTACCAGACGCTGATCATGCGGCTGTGCCTCTACTTCGGCTGCGCCGCGATCTTCCTCGGCCTGATCCGCGGCGAGGTGAACGATCGGGCGCTGCACTACTACCTCCTCGCGCCGCTGAAGCGCGAGGTTCTCATCGCCGGCAAGTTCGTCGGCGGTCTCGTCGGCGCGTTCACCCTCTTCAGCCTGAGCACGCTGCTCACCCGCCTGCTGATGCTCGCCTTCGCCCCGGCCGACGCGGCGCGGGCGATGTTCTCCGCGCCGTGGCTGACCCACACGCTGATGTACCTCGGGATCACGTTCCTGGCGTGCCTCGGCTACGGCGCCGTCTTCCTGGCCGTCGGCGTGGCGCGCGTGAACCCGATCATTCCGACGCTGATCCTGTTCGGCCTCGAGTCCGTGAACATCTTCCTGCCGGCCGTCCTCAAGCAGCTGAGCGTCGTCTACTACCTGACCTCGCTCTGCCCCGTCCCGCTCGACCTCGGCCCGATTGCGATCGTCGCCACCCCCGTCGCGGCCCCAGTGGCGATCCTCGGGCTCATCGCCCTCGCCGGGGCGCTCCTGGCGTGGTCCATGCGGCGGTCGCGGCGCCTCGAGGTCGACTACGGCGAAGAGTGACGCCGGCGGCGAGTTCGCCCTCATCGCCCGCCTCGCCGCAGCCCTCCGCACCGCCGGCGCCGACGGCTCCGTCGGCGCCGGCGGCCGTCTCGCGTCCGGCGGACCGAACGCCGCCGACGTCATCCTCGGTATCGGCGACGACGTCGCCGTCCTCGACCTCGGCGGCCCGGAGCACGTCCTCGCAACGGTCGACGCCCAGGTCGAGGGCGTCCACTGGCGGGCCGACCTGCTGTCCCCGGCCGACATCGGCCACCGCGCCCTCGCGGCGAGCGCCAGCGACATCGCCGCGTGCGGCGGCCGGCCGCGCCACGCCCTCGTCGCCCTCGCCATACGATCCTTCGAGGAGCGATCCGACGCCTCGCGATCCGCCGTCGGATCGCACGACATCGGGCGACCCGGCACCGACGGCGCATGGTGGGAGGCCGTCTACCGCGGCCTCGGCGAGGCGGCGGCCCGCTGGGGCATCGCCGTCGTCGGCGGCAACATCGCCCGGATCGGCGGCCCGATCGTCATCGACGTCACGATGCTCGGCACCGCTCCGCCGGCGCACATCGTCCGCCGCGACGGCGCGCGCGCGGGTGATCGCGTCGTCGTCGTCGGCGCCCTCGGCGCCGCGGCCGCCGGCCTGCACGTCGCGCTCGACAAGTCGGGGGACGGCGCGTTCGCCGCCCGCCTGACCCCCTCCGACCGCCGCACCCTCCTCCGCGCCTGGCGCCGTCCGATCCCCCAGCTCGCCGCCGCCGCCACGATCGCCGCCTCCGGCACCGCCACGGCGATGATCGACGTCAGCGACGGACTGACCGCAGACGTGGGGCACATCTGCGACGCCAGCGGCGTCGGCGTCGAGCTCGTCGCGGCCCGCCTGCCGATCCCGCCGGCCGCACGTCGCGCCGCCGCCTTCGTCGGCCCCGCGCAAGCCGAAGCGTGGGCGCTGGGCGGGGGCGAGGACTACGCGCTCTGCCTGACCGTCGGGCCGCACGCCGTCGACGACCTCGTCGACCGTGTTCGGGCCGCAGGAGCGCGGGCGGTCGACGTCGGCGTCGTCCTGCCGGCGGGCGAGGAGCGGCGGGTGGTCGGGGCGGACGGCGACGTGCAGGCACTGGGCGACGGCGGGTGGCGACACGTGTGACGAAGGATGTTGCGAAACGCTAATCCCCCCCCAATCCACCCGCAACCCCGCCCGCCTATCCTCATCGGCGTCCCCGCCCCGACGAACGAACCGTCGGGCGCCGGCGCCCCCGCGCCCAACCCTGTTGGAGGATCCACATGACGAAGAAACTCGTAACGATCGGCCTCGTCCTCACCGCCGTGCTGGCCGTCGGCATCGGCCTCGCGTTCCGCTCCGTCGTGAGCGCCGTATCCGGCTCCCAGCCGGGCCGAAGCGCGCTCGCCCAACTGGAGCGGGCGCTGAACGCCGACGAGGTCGACGCCCAGCCGAGCACGGGCGCCTCGCCCGCCGACCCGAATGCCGACCCGGATACCGTCACGGGCGTCGTCGTAACCAGCGCCGTCGCCGCCGCACGCATCGACGAAGGGCCTGGCGTGCTCGTCACCGGCTTGGTGAAGGACGGGGCGGCCGCCAAGGCCGGCATCGCGCGCGGCGACATCATCCTTGGCATCGACGGCAAGGACATCCAGCGCTTCGCCGACCTAACGAAGGCGCTGAAGGGCAAGGCCGCGGGCGACACCGTGCAGCTCAAGGTCCAGCACGGCGACGACGTCCGCGATCGCGACGTCACGCTGCAGAGCGGCGGCGGCGCGGCACAGCTCGGCATCGCCAGCTGCGGTGGCGGGATGGCGCCCCGGATCGCGATCCGCCACGCGATCGGCGGCGGGCCGGCCGTCGTCGACACCGTGACCGCGGACAGCCCGGCCGCGAAGGCCGGCCTCAAGGAGGGCGATCGGATCACGGCCGTCGACGGCGAGAAGCTGACGGGCGGGACGATCGCCTTCGCGCACGGCTCGATGCATAGCGGCCCATCCCACGGCATGGGCTTCCTCCGCCGCCTCTTCGGCCACGACGAGACGCAGGCCGACCCGTCGACCGCGCCGAGCGCCGACGATCCGGCCACGGCGGACGGAGCGGAAGGCGGTCCGGACCAAGTGCCCGGCGTCGCCGCGCTGCCCGCCGAGCCGTCGGCGGACGCCGTGCCGCTCGGCGAGGCCGAGCGGGGCCTGACGCTGGCCGATGCGATCGCCCGCCACAAGCCCGGCGACACCGTGAAGCTGACCGTCGAGCACGACGGCGAGGCGGCCCGCGAGGTCAGCGTCGTCCTCGGCGCCCATCCGGACGATGCCGCGAAGGCATTCCTGGGGGTGACGTACGGCCACACGATGGACACGATGGCGATGCCCGAGGCGATGATGCAGGTCATGCCGTTCTCGGGCGACGCGATGGGCGCGGTGCCGGCGATGCCGCCGTTCGGCGGGATGCACGATGACCCGGCGATGCGCGAGCTGTTCGAGCAGCTGGGCGACGACGTCGGCGGCATCGTCGTGGGCGATGTGACGGCGGACAGCGCGGCGGCGAAGGCCGGCGTGCAGGCCAAGGACGTGATCACCAAGCTCGACGGTCGGGCGGTGGACGGCCCCGAGGCGCTGGCGACGGCGATCGGCGCCAAGAAGCCGGGCGAGACCGTGACGCTGACCGTCGTTCGTCCGAACGCCGAGCCCACCGACATCACCGTGACGCTGGGCGCGAACCCCGACGACGCGTCCAAGGGATTCCTCGGTCTGTCGATGACCGGCTTCTTCCTCCGTCACATCGGCCCGGCCGGCAGCGGCCCGGACGGCGCCGGCGACAACACCATGTTCGAGTGGAAGGTCGCACCGTCGATGCCCGCCCAGCCGGCCACCGAGCCGTTCGAGACCCGGATCGACGCACCGCCGTCCAGCGACGCCTGACGGCCGCCGGCGTGCACTAGGGGCCGGCGCCGGCCCCGCAGACGATCGACCGGCGCCGGGGTGGGCGTGGCCGTCGCACGACGGTCGCGCCCGCCCCTGATTCGTCCAACGGCAGGTGACTCATGGTTGTCCGATCGATCCGCACCCGACTCGTCGCCAGCTACATGATCGTCGGCCTCGTCAGCGTGGCGGTGGCCGGCGTCCTCGCCCAATCGCTCGTCGCGCGCGTCATCGGCGCGCGGCAGACCGAGGCGCTGCGGCAGACCGCCGTGGCGATCGCCGACCAGGCGCAGCCGTGGGTGGTCGGTGCCAAAGCGCCGATGCCCATCCTGGACGAGCTGACGCGCACCTCGAGCTTCCTGGCCGACGCGCACGTCACGATCCTCGACCGCGCGCACCAGGTGCTGGCCGATTCCGGGCCGCGCGACGCGTTCGACCACTTCGTGTTCCTGTCGGGCGAGGAGGGCGCGGCCGCATCCGTGCCGATCAGCCCGACGGTGTTCATGCGACGGCGGAGCGGCCCTCTCGGCGAGCACGTCGCGCTGGCGGCCGGGGCGGCCATCGAGGTCGACGGCGCGTTCGTCGACGGCGGATTGCGCGAGCGTGCGTTGTTGGGGGTACCGCCCCAGCCCGACCCTGCCCGGACCGCCGCCGGCGGCGTGGCGCTGCGGATCGTCGTCGACCAAAAGTTCGAAACCGGACACGCGCCCGCGACGCAGGCGCGCGGCGCAGACGAAGCTCCGTTCGCCGCCGCCGTCCCCTCTGGGCACGACGGCGGCGCGGCGCCGTCCCACGCCGCCACGGTATTCCGCCTGGCCGTCGGCGGCCGCGCCGCGCCGGACGGCGTCGGGTCGATCCGCGTGCCGATCGGCGATCCTGCCCGGCCGGCCGGCTACGTCCAGCTGCGCGAGGCCGGCGACGCGCGGGCGACCGCCCTGGCGACGACGCGCCGCTCGTTCACGATCGCGGCGCTGTTCGCAGCGCTCGTTGCAGGCGCGTTCGGCGTCGTCGTGGCGCGCGGGATGCACGCGCCGTTGGCCGAGCTGACGGCGGTGACCGCCCAGATGAGCGCCGGCGACCTCCAGGCGCGGGCGAGGGTGCAGGGTCGCGACGAGATCGCCCAGCTGGGCGGCCAGTTCAACACGATGGCCGATGCGCTGGCCGCCAGCTTCGCGGCGCTCGAGGCGGAGCGCGACGCGTTGCGCGCCTTCATCGCCGACGCCTCGCACGAGCTCCGAACGCCGATTACGGCGCTCTCGAACTTCAACGAGCTCATCGCCGGCGCCGCGGCGGACGACACCGTCGCCCGGGCCGAGTTCGTCGCCGAGAGCCGTCGCCAGATCGAGCGCCTGCGCTGGCTGACGACGCACCTGCTCGACCTCTCCCGTCTCGACGCGGGGCTTGTCGCCCTCGAGCGCGAGACCGTCGACGTCGGCGAGCTGCTGGACGAAGTGGCCCAAGCCCACGCCACCGCCGCCGCCGAACGCGGTGTCGCCCTCGCCGTGCAGCCCCCCGCCGACGGCCCGCTGACGCTTCCGGCCGATCGGGCGCGGCTCAGCGTCGCTCTCTCGAACCTCGTCGACAACGCCGTGAAGTACACGCCGGCCGGCGGCACCGTGACCATCGGCGCCGACGCCGGCGCGGCCGTCGGCGCCGATGAAGCCGCTGTCGAGCCGACGTCTGAGACGGTGCGCCTGTGGGTCGCCGACACCGGCGTCGGACTCGATCCGGCCGACGCGCCCCACGTCTGGGACCGCTTCTTCCGCGGCCGCCGCGGCACGGACGGCGTCGAAGGCACCGGGCTGGGGCTGGCGATCGTGCAGAGCATCGCCCGCGCACACGGCGGCGCGGCGTCCGTTACGGCGCGCGACGGAGGGGGGACGCGGTTCGAGGTGCGGCTGCGCGGGGGGAAAGGAGGACGCGCGTAGCGCGCCCGAGGGAGGGCGGCCACGAGGCGGCCGCCCCGACCGGGGATGGCGATTACGCGACGTTGCCCCCGCCGCCCGATCCGCCAGAGTCGCTCGTGGCGCGATCGATCGCGCTCTCGATCTTCTCGACGATCTCGCCGCCGAGGGTTGCGCCGGCCGGCGGGGCCGGTGCGGTCGTGGTCGTCGGCGCCGCAGCTGCGATCGCATCGTCCGGGTTGCCGTTGGGCATGATCAGGACGAGGACGAAGTAGAGCGGGATGCCGGTGCCGGCCGAGGCGATCGTCAGGAGCACCCAGAGGATGCGGATGACCGTCGGGTCGATGCCGAAGTACGCGGCGAGGCCGGCGCAGACGCCGAACAGCGCGCGATCCTGGGGTCGGACCAGTCGCTTGGTGGGCATGGGGGAACTCCTATTCCTGGACAGTTGGCCGGAGACGGCGCACCGGAACGGATGATTCGTCGGATCGCGCCGCAAGGCAAGCGCGATTGACCCGCTCCGACCGTCGGCCTAGAGTTGAGCGGCACGTACGGTACGGTCATCGTACCGAAACGTGGCGTACGCACGTTCCGCGTCGGGCGTTGCACCGACGCGGCCGAATTGGACGAGGCGAAGCCCCATGGCCACGCATGCCCCCGACCGTGAAGTCCCGGCCTCACCGCCTGCCGAAGCGGACGGCGATGCGGCCCCCGAGGCAACCGACGGCGTCCTCGACGAGGCGACGCAGATACAGCTCCTCGAAACGTACCACACGTTCCCCGGCCCGTTCACGATCGTCCTGATCACGAGCGCCGACGAAGCGTTCGTTGCCCTGCTTCAGGCCACCGTCGCCGCCGAGCAAGGGATCGACTCGTTCGAGATCGAGGTCCGGCCGTCGCGCAAAGGGAACTACGTGGCCTATCGCATCCACGTCCACGTGGCCAACGCCCGCGCCGCGCTCGACCGCCGCCGCGTGCTGGCGACGCTGCCCGACCTCTACGCCGTGTTCTGATCGCGTGCCGCGGTCCGTTCGGTCGCGTCCAGCCGGCGCCAGCGGGCCATCGACTTGACCTCGCGCACAAGCGCCACCGGGCCGTAGCGCCACAGCGTGCCGAGCGCCTTGACGTGGGCCGGCGCATCGGGCGGCCACGGCCGGCGGTCGATGGCGGGCAGCGGACGCCCGCCGATGAGCCAAGCCGCGGCGCGGATCGGCCATAGCTGCGCCACGGCGCGCTCGGTGCGCTGCCATTCGGCCGCATTGGCGACCGCCAGGTCGAGCGCATCGGCCAGCGCTGACGCGTCGCCCTCGGGCAGGAGCGTGCCCGCATCGGCCGGCGGCTCGGCCCAGAGTCGGAAGCTGGGCGACCAAGCCTCGCTGACGGCATCATCGACGACGCCGCCGGCGTCGGCCAGGGCGGAGCCGTGGATGCCGAGCAGCCGCGGCGGCACCGCGACGCCGCCGCCCGTGTCGGCGTCGCGGTCACCGGCCCACGTCAACCGGAACGTCCACCATCGCCCGGCGCTTTCCGGCAGCGGCGGGAAACGGAACGTCAGCCACTCCTCGGCCCGCCCCTCCCGCTCGGCGGTGGCCGTGCGGACGGGCGCGACCCCCGTTGCCGGCAGTCCCGCCGCGACGGTCAGCCGCAGCCGGGCCGCATCGTCGAGCCCGAGCGGGCACACCGCCGCGGTGCCGTCGGCGCCGTCCGTTCCGTCCGTGCCGATGACATCTTGTCCCTGCACGACTTCGCCCCGCACGACGCGCAGGTCGATCCGACAGAGGCCGCTGCGGCGGGCGACGACGGTCAGCCCGACGCCGCGGCCCGCCGACAGCTCCGGACCGCGGTCGCCGCCGCGCGGCTGGAGGCGGTCGAGCTGCCAGGCCCACGGCAACGGCCCACACGTCGACGATGGGTCGGCCGCGGCGAGCGAGGCGACGGCGGCCCGGCACCGGCCGGCGGAGTGGCGCTCGACCGCGGCGCTGCCGGCCTCGCCGACGAGCGCGCGCAGGGCGTCGTCGCGAACGAGCCGGACGATCGCCCCGGCCAGCAGGTCCGGCTGCGGCCGGCCGAGGCACGCGGTGGCCCCGTCCTGCAGGAGCCAGCGCACGGCAGGCACGTCGGCCGCGGCCACCGCCGTGCCGCACGCCATCGCCTCGAGGACGACGGACGGCACGTTGCCGAAGCACGGGGCCAGCAGGACCGTCCCGGGCGCGAACAGCGCCGCGCGCGCGTCCGCGTCCAGCACGCCCAGCCAGCGCCAGCCCGGTCGGTCGACGTCCGCCGCGTCGGGCGGCGGGGCGGAGGCGTCGCGGGCGAACAGCCGGACGGTCAGCGCGGGCACGGTGTCGGCGGCGATGTGCAGGGCGGACAGCGCCAATCGACGGGTCGAGTCGCGGGCGATGCCCAGATCGCACAGCACGACCGGGCGCGCCGGGGGGGCGAGCGGTGGCGGCTGGACGCGTGACAGCATCGAACCCGGTTCCGACCGCCCGTCGGCTTGGCCGTCGCCGCCGGTTCGACCGACCCGTCCGACGCGGCAGAATCGTGCCGCGTCGATCGGGTAGGGGAGCGGGACGACATGTGTTGGGCGGGCATCTCCGATGGGGAGTGGCTCGACTCCGTCGCCGTGGCCTTGGATGACGCGCGCCAGCCGCGCCGTCAGCCATGGCCCGAGCGCACCGATGCGCTCGGCCGACCGGAGCGCCCGTTCGGCCGCCACGACCTCGGCGCCCATCGGCCCGCTGGTGACCGTCGGGTCGTCGTCCAGCACGAGCATCGCGGATGGCGGCGGCGTGCCGTCGAGCGCGGCACGGATGGCGGCTTCGATCGTGGCAGGGGATCGCACATCCGCGTCGATTGCGTCGATTGCGTCGATTGCGTCGATTGCGTCGATTGCGTCGATTGGGCGAACGTTGGCACCGCGCCCGCCGTCGCGGCGCCGCCCGTCCTTCGCCCCGTGCGTGAGGCCGTCGATCGCGGCGAGCCAGGCCGGGCCGCGGACGTCGGTGAGGTGGGCGTCCAGCACGGCGACGCGGGCGGCGCGGCCAACTGCCTCGCGGCGGCCCGGGTCGGCGGCAAGGGCGAGGAGGGCGTTGCGCCAAGCCTCGGGCACGGCGGCGAGGAAGCCGTCGCGGCCGTCGCGGATCGCGCCGCCGAACACGGCGGTCGCGCTGGCGACGGTCGGCACGCCGACGGCGGCGGCCTCGAACCACTTCAGGGCGCTCTTGGCCTCGCAGAACGCATCGCCGATGACGAGCGGCGCAAGGTTGATGTCGAGATCGGCCAGGGCGGCCGGCAGATCGCGCCACGGCATGTGGTCGATGCGCTCCACACGCTCGGACCACGGTTCCCAGGATGGGTCGAGGGCAAGCGGGCCGATCAGCCGGAACCGGGCGCGCGGCTCGGCCGCCAGGACGGCCTGCACCGCGGCGGCGCACACGGCCAGGTCGCGGTCATGCGTCGGCGTGCCGCTGGCGTAGCCGATGACGAGGGCATCGCCGCGCCGCGCCCGACGGGCAAGCGCGTCGCCCGACAGCCGCCAGAGCTCGAGGTCGATCGCGTTCGGCACGATCCACGCCGGCACGCCGAGCCGCTCGACGGCCTCGGCCAGCGGCGCGGTGCTGACGATGCAGCCGTCGCACGCCGTGAGGACGCGGCGGTGGTGCGCCGGCGGGGCGAGCGAGCGGGCGGCATCCGCATGCGCGACGACGTCCGTTCGACCGTCGCCGACACCGCCCGCGGCACCGCCCTCCGCTGCCGCGTCGCCGTCCACCCCGCTCGCGTCGAACACCAGGTCGTCCGTGTCGTAGAGCACCGTGCCGCCGCCGGCGCGCACGGCCCCGATCCAGCCGTCCACGTCGGGGTGCCACGCGACGCGGTGCAGGATCAGGACGGGCGCGCCGGCCAGCTCGTCGGCGGCGGGCGGATCGGCCTCGACGGTGCGGACGCGGATCGGGCGGCCGGCGAGGGCCATCGCCTCGGCGGCGTGCCAGGCGCGGTAGCGGCGCGTGTCGCCGGCGCAGCCGCTGACGAGGAGGGGCGGGGGGATCATCGGCCGGCCGCCCGGCGGTGCCGCCAGAGCGCCGCCGCCTCGCGTGCGACGGCGATCGGGCCGTAGCGCCTGAGGCCCTCGAGCAGCTTGACGCGCGCCGGCGCATCGGCCGGCCACGGGCGGAGCGGCACGGGCGGCAGCGGCGCGGCGAGGCGCGCCCAGGCGGCGAGCGGGCGGCGGACGGCAGCATGCCGCTCTCGCCAGCCGGCGGCGCGGCGCAGCTCGAGGGCGGCGCGGCGGCGCGCGGCCAGGCGGGTGAACGCGAACGGATCAGCCGACGCCGGGTCGTGTGCGCCATCGAGGGCGAAGGTGCGGTGGGCGGGCAGCGGGAGGTGAGCGATGGACGACGCGGGCCGGACCGGCAGCTGCGACGGCGGCACGCCGGCGACGTCGGCGACGTCGGCGACGTCGGCGAAGTCGGCGACGTCGGCGCCCGACCTGTCGATGCTCGCCCCGCCGACGCCAGACCCGCCGACGCCGGCCCCGCCGACGACCACCCTGTCGATGCCCGCCCCGCCGACGACCTCGCACGCCAGCTCGACCGCCAGCGCGTCATCGGCGGTGCCGGCCGGTCGATCGTCGGTCCGGGGCAGGTAGGACAGCACTGCCCAGAGCGTGCGGCCGGCGACGTCGGCCAGGGGGGTGAACGGGAACGCGGTCCAGCCGTCGGGCACGAGGTCGGCGGTGTCGACGTCGGCACGCGCCAGGTCGAACGGGGCGCTCGGCAGCGCCTTGATGCGCAGAACGACGAGGCCGTCGCAGCGTCGGCCGGGCACGGCGGGGAAGCGGAGTTCGACGCGGCACAGACCGTCGCGGCCGGGCGCGATCGGCCAGGCCATCTCGCGCACGTCGATGCCCGACGTGCGCACGTCGGCCCGCCCGCCGTCGCCCACTGTCCAGCCGTCGAGGTGGCGGGCGGCGATGCGCGTCGGGGGTGGGCCGGTGGGCGCCGGCGCGCCGCCCGGTCGATCGGCGCGGTCCTCGGCCGCGTAGCGCGCCACGTGGGCAGCGAACTGGCGCCCGCTCTCGTCCCAGCTGGCGGCGGCCACTGCGGCGCGGCCGCCGGCGACGAGCCGGTCGCGGAGCGCGGCGTCGTCGATGACGCGGAGGATCGCTGTCGCCAGGTCCGATACCGTCGGCGCGGCGACGACGCAGTTCTCGCCGTCGCGCTCGAACCAGCGCGTCGATCGGCTGGCCGCGGCGACGACGCACAGGCCGCAGGCCATCATCTCCAACGGCACGAGCGACAGGTTCGTGAAGGACATCGCCAGGCCGACGGTGGCGCTGCGGTAGAGATCGGCCAGCGCGGGCGCATCGAGCACGCCCGCCTGGACGTGAGGGAAGTCGGCCAGCCCGGGCTGCGGTGCGCCGCCGTACAACACCACTTCGACGTCCGGTCGTTCGGCCTGCACGCGCGCCAGCGCCGCCAAGCCGAGCGCGACGCCCCGGCGCGGCGTCGTGGCGCGGGCGTAGAAGACGACGCGCGGCCGGGCCGGCGGCGGCGCGGCGCCGGGGCGGTAGACGGCGTGGTCGACACCGAAGTCGACGGCGCGCGCACGGCCGCCGAAGCGCGCCTCGATCAACTCCGCCAGCCATGGCCCGATCGTGATGTGGCCGAGGCCGAGGCGGTAGGTCCGCGCGGCGGCCGCGTAATCGGCGGAGAGGGACTGGAAGGACGGCTCGTGATCCTGCACGAAGTACAGCCGAGTGCCGATGCCCCGCGCGCGCGCCACGGCCGCGGCCGTCGTCCAGCCGGTGGCGATCGCGACGTCGGCCGGCGGGAGGTCACCGCCGAGCCGCACGGCGGCGGCGCTCGGCGGAAAGTTCGCGCGCACGTAGCGCGCGGCGTCGGCCTCGCTCACGTCGCGCATGAGCGGCCCGCGCTCGATGTGGACCGTGACGTCGTGCCCGGCCTCGCACAGGCCGGCGACCATCCGCATGAGCGTCGTGTGGCCGCCGGAGCCGGGCGGGGGCTCGGGCATGAGGACGCGGATCGTGAGAGGCGCACCGACGTCGCCGTCCGTCGCTCCGACGGGCGGCTTCGATCGTCCCGCTGTCGCCGTCGCCGCCGCGGCGCGCAGCGTCGCCACCGTCCGTTCGGCCTGCGCGGCCGTCGTGCGGTGCGCTTGCACCCACGCGGCGGCGGCGCTGCCGAGGGCGGCGCGCCGCCGCGGGTCGGCCGCGAGGCCGTCGATGGCGGCCTCCCAGGCGTCGACATCCTCCGCGAGAAGGCCGAGCGCCGTCGGCGGACCGGCGACTGCGGCGGCCGTCGAACCCGCCGGGCCGGCGGCATCGCCCTCCCCGCCCTCCGCTTCGTCGACCAGTGCCTCATCACGCAGTGCCTCGTCACGCAGTGCCTCATCACGCAGTGCCTCATCACGCAGTGCCTCATCACGCAGTGCCTCGTCACCCAGTGCGCCGCCGAGGGCGCTGGCGAACGCCTGCGTGGCCACGGCGACGGTCGGCACGGCGCAGGCGGCGGCCTCGAGCCATTTCAGCTCGCTCTTGCACTGGCAGAACAGGTTGTCGACCTCGAGCGGCGCCACGTTCACGTCAAAGGCGGCGATCACCTCGGGCAGTGCGCGCCAGTCGACGGCCGGCACGCGGACGACGCGCTCGCCCATCGCCGCCCAGTCGTCGTCGAGCGCCAGCGGGCCGACGACGTGGAACACGACGTCCGGGCGGCGCGCCATCACGCGCAGCAGCGCCGGTCCGCAGGCGGCATTGAAGTCGCGGTCGTGCGTCCGCGTCCCACTGGCGTAGCCGACGACGACGGTCGGCCCGTGCATGGCGCGATGGACGGCCGCTGCGCGATGAACATCGCCGACCCACCGGGCGCCGGCATCGTTCGGCCGGGCGCCGGCATCGTCCGCGCGGCCGCCGGCCGTCCGGATCGAGAGGCCGAGCAACTCGAGGTCGACGGCGTTGCGGCGGATGAAGGCCAGCCGTCCGGCGCGCCGGACGCGCGCGGCGAGGGCGGCGGTGGGCACGAGGGCGGCGTCGCAGGCCAGCAGCGTGCGGCGGTAGCGGCGGACGCCCTGGTGGTACAGCGCCTTCTCGTCCGGCGTGAGCGCCTGGACGCCATGGTGCCAGTGGGTCGATTCGGGCTCGAAGACGAGGTCGTCGACGTCGAACAGCACGACGCCGCCCGCGTCGCGGGTCCGATCGATGAGCGATTGCACGAGCGGATCCCAAGCCACACGATGCAGGACGACGATCGGCCACGCCGGCGAACGGGCGAGGAGCGCGGCGTCGATCCGCGGCGCGACGGTCGCCATCACGCCGGCCAGCTCGAGCTCCTCGGCCAGGTCGTAGGCGCGGTAGCGGCGCGTGGCGCCGTCGGCACCGCTCACGACGAGAACGGGGCCGATGTCGGGGCGGTACCGCAGGGGCGACGCGGGCGTCGTCGGCATGGCAGCGCCGACCGGCATCACGGTGCCATCGTATGTTCGCCCGGCACGAACGGCACCGGGTCCCGGCCCTGGACGACGTGATACCACCGGCCGGCGGCCACGTCCGCGTACGTCGTTTCGGCGCCGCCGGGCCACTGGATGCGGATGTCGGCGGTGGCGGCGGAGGCCAGGCCGAGGAGGACGCGGGCGTCGTTCACCGACAGGAAGCTCGACCCGCCGAGGCGCTGGGCGGTGGGCGTGCGATCGCCGGCCGAGGCCGTGATCCGCGCTCCGATGGCGGAGCGGTTGGCGCCGGCGGCCACATCGCCCTCGAGCCAGAGTCCGAGCCACCGGCCGGCGGCCATCGTCTCGTTGTGTGCGACCTCGAGCGGTCCGCCGTTGTTGCCGACGACGACGTCGAGGCGGCCGTCGCCGTCGAGATCGCCGGTGGCGAGTCCGCGGCTCCCGAGGGCGGCGGTGAAGGCATCGCCGACGGCGGCCGAGACGTCGCTGAACGTCCCGTCGCCGCGGTTCTCGAACAGCGTGTTCGTCTGGCCGAAGGCGACGTCGCCCATGAAGCTGCCCATGTTGTCGTACAAGTACCCGTTGGCGATCAGGATGTCGGTGTCGCCGTCCGCATCCAGGTCGGCGAGGTCGATGCCCCACTTCAGGCGCGCGCGCGCCGCGACGCCGATGCCGACGGCGTCGGACACCTCGCGGAACAGGAGCCGGCCGGGTCCGATCGGCGGTTCCTGGAGGTAGGTGCTGGCGGACTCGCCCTGGAAGTTGGCGGCGATCAGATCCGGCCGGCCGTCGCCGTCGACGTCGCCGAGGTCGGTGCCCATGCCGGCCTCCTCGGCGCCGTTGCTGGAGTACGCAACGCCCGCGACGGAGCCGACGTCGGTGAAGCGTCCGGCGCCGTCGTTCAGCCAGAGTTCGTTGCGGTCGAGGTCGTTTGCGACGTAGACGTCGGTGTCGCCGTCCAGGTCGATGTCGCCGGCGACGAGCGCGAGGCCGCGGGTCGGCACGTCGGCGGTGATGCCGGCTTCTTCGGATCCGTCGGTGAACGTGCCGTCGCCATTGTTGCGCCAGTAGCGGTCGTGGACGCCCGCGTACATCTCGGGCGTGCAGTACACGTGGACCCGGTTGAGGTGGCACTTGATCGCGTTCGCCATCGTGTAGTCGACGTAGCGCGTCACCCAGAGGTCGAGGTCGCCGTCGCCGTCGCCGTCCAGGAAGGCCGAGCTCATGCTCCAGCGCTTGTCGTCCGTCAGGCCCGCGGCGGCGGTGACGTCCTGGAAGCCCGTGCCGGTGTTGCGCAAGAGGGTGTCGCCGCCGCCGTAGTTCGACAGAAAGAGGTCGGTCCAACCGTCATTGTTCCAGTCGCCGGCCGCGACGCCCATGCCGTAACCCCGGCTCGGCAGCCCCCAGGCCGCCGTGGTATCGGTGAAGTGGCCACGGCCGTCGTTCAGGAAGAGACGATTGGCCGCCTCGGGCGCCCGCACGGCCTGCCCGACCGTCCCGCTGTTCGTCACGACGAGGTCCGGTGCGCCGTCGCGGTTCACGTCGACGAGGGCGACGCCGGAACCCATGAACTCCGGCATGTACTTGTCGGCGGAGTAGGTCGGAACGTGGCGGTACGCGCCGAGGCCGACCTGCGCTGCGACCTCGCGAAAGCGGAGGGATGTGGTCGACGTGGCGGCTGCGATCGACGGCGGCGCAGGGCTCGCGGCTTCAGGTGAAGGCGTTGACGCGGGGCGCCGGCATGCGGCCAGCGTGAAGACGAGAGAGGCCGCGATGGCGGCGCGGCGGGCCCTCGCCCTCACGGTGCCGCCGCCTCGACGCGCGCCGCCTCCGCCTGCGCCGTTGCGGCCAGATCCGCCTCTCCCTGCGCCTGGTAGACCGCCGCCGCGAACTGCCAGATCTCCCGCCGCGTGGCCGGGTCGGCGCTTTCGACCTCGGGCAGCATGGCATCGATCGTCGTGCGGGCGGTCGCGACATCGCCGGCTTCCCACGCCGCCTTGAGCGCCACCGCACGTGCCGACAGGCGCATGAGGCGGGCGTTGTGGTCGTCCTCGCGGTCGTGGATGGCGGCGACCCGATCGTACGCTGCTTGCGCGCCGGCGGCATCGCCGAGCCCGGCGCGGGCGCGACCGAGGGCGTTGTAGGCCGGGAAGTAGTCGTCGCGCAGGGTCGTGGCCTGTTCGAGGACGGCGATCGCGGCCTCGCTCTCGCCCTCCTCCAGGTGCAACAGGCCGCGCAGGGTCAGCGCATCCACACGGTCGGCCGTGGCGAGGCCGGCGCCGGCGCGATCGAGGATCGCTGCGGCGGCGGCGATTTCGCCCAGGCGCGCGAGGGGCAGCGCGGCGGAGTAGGCGGCGGCGGGGTCGGTGGGCGCGGCGTCGGACAGCGGGCGGGCGATCGCCGCCGCGTCGGACCATCGGCCGAGATTGATGTAGACCTTGGCCAGCGTGGCCTGTTCGGCCGCCGACAGCACCGGTCGGCTGGTCAGGACGGCGGCGAGGCCGGTCCAGTCGTCCCGCGAGATGAGCGCGGCCCGAAGCACGCCGTCGACCTCGGCCGACGTGGGGTGGGCGCCGTACAGGGCGCGCAGCGTGGCGAGGTGATCGTCCGTCACGCGCTTGGACGCCAGAGCCGACTGGACCGCCGCGAGCGAGGCGCGTTCGGCCTCGCTCAGCGGGGCGCCGCGCGCGGGGCTGGCCGGCGTCGCGGCGCCGCCGGCGGCGCCGGTCCCATCGGCCCCGGCACCATCGGCTCCACCGGCCGCATTCGCCGTCGATCCCGATGCGCCGCCCGTCGAAACGGGGCCGGTGCCGCGGCTGCCGCCCGGCCCGCACCCGGCCAGCGTGCCGCCGACGACGACCGCGGCCGCGACCGCCGCGAGCCACCGCCCGAGCCAGCCCAGCACCTCGCCGTACCAGTGGCGGCTGTTCTGCGGCTTGAGGATCCAGTGGTTCTCGTCCGGATAGACGACGAGGCGCGCCGGCAGGCCGCGGGCACGGTAGACGTTGTAGATGGCCAGCCCCTGGTTGTAGGGCACGCGGTAGTCGCGCTGGCCGTGGACGACGAGCATCGGCGTCTGGAAGCCGGCGGCGTGGCGGAGGGGGTTGAAACGATCGAGGCCGTCGATATCGCCCCAGAGCTCGCCGCCCATCGAGCGCTCGCGGCCCTGGGTGACGTCGGTGGCGAACTGCGTCTGGAAGTCCGACACGCCGGCGTGGTTCACGGCGCAGGCGTAGCGATTCGTCTTGCCGCACAGCCAGCTGACGAGGTAGCCGCCGTACGAGCCGCCCGTGATCGCCATCCGGTCCGGGTCGGCGATGCCCCGTTCCACGAGGAGGTCGGTGGCGGCCTCGATGTCACGGCCGGGCTGATCGCCCCAGGTCCCGAGGATCGACTTGGTGAACGCGTCGCCGAAGCCCGTGCTGCCGTGGAAGTTCACGAGCGCGACGACGTAGCCCGGCGCCGCGAACGCATGGGCGCACCACCGCCAGTGCCAGCCGTCGCCGAACGTGCCGTGCGGGCCGCCATGGATCATGTGCACCAGCGGCCACGGCTTGGCCGGGCGCTCGCCCGGCGCCGGGACGCGCGCGCCGGGCGGGTAGACGACGAACATCTGGACGGCGTCGCCGTCCGCGCCCGTGAACGTGACGTCCTCGACGTCGCCGAGGGCGATATCGGCCAGGATCACATCGCCGAAGCCGCCGATGCGGTCGACGTTGCGTGTGCCTCCGCCTGCGTCGTCGCGACCGGCCGCGAACCACGCCGCGCTCGGCGGGGCGGTCAGCGCGGCGTGGGTGCAGAAGACGCGGCCGCCGGCAGGCTGGGGCGAGGCGAGCGTGCCGTCGCACGCGCGCAGCACCGGCGTCACGCCGCGCGGGTCGGCCGTCGATGCGGCGACCGCGGCGGCGATATCGAGCGACCAGACGGCGTTGCGCGGTCCGATTTCGCCGGTGAACCAGAGCGTCGCCGGCGCGTCGGGGTCGAACGTCCACTCTCCGGCCGAGGTGTCCCAACCTTCGGTGAGGACGGTGTGTGTGCCCGCGGCGCGGTCGAGGGCGACGAGGCGCATGCGGTCGGCGTAGAAGTCGAACTCGACCTGCATGCCGTACACCAGCCAGCGGCCGTCGGGCGAGAAGACGGGGCGGTGGGCCTCGTGCTGGTCTGCCGCATCGGCGTGGCCGGCGGCATCGGCGGGGGGCGGCGCGACGAGGCGCGGCGGGGAGACGCTGTCGGGCGCGGCGGCGGCTGCTGCGGCGGCGGCAAGGTCGTTCGGGACGTCGACGACGAACGCGCCCCACAGCACCCGGTCGTACGGCGGATCGGAGCGACAGGCGTCGAACGCGATCGCTCCCCCGTCCGGGCTCACGGACACGCCGTTGCCCGGGCCCATCAGGTAGAGCCAGCGGCGCATCGCGGGCGTGACGTCCGCCAGCTCGCCGCGGTCCACGTCGAGGACGTAGATGTGGTGGACGATCCCGTCCGTCAGCCAGCGGTCCCAGTAGCGGTAGACCCGGTCCTCGGTGACGTAGGCCTTGACGGCGTCGTCCTCGCGTGCCTTGTGGCGCCCGGCCGTGCCGGCCAACGACGGCGCATCGGCGTATACCGGGGCGACGAAGGCGATCCGGCGGCCGTCCGGGAACCAGACCGGCGTGCCGACGCCGAGCGTGAGGTCCGTGCACCGGACGGCCTCGCCGCCGTCGAGCGGCATCACCCAGAGCTGGTCGACCTCGCCGAAGCGGGCCGGGCCGTCGGCGAGGCCGGAGATCGACGACGATGCCGTGCCCGCAGCATCCGGCTTGGCCGCCGCATCCGCCTTGGCCTTGCCGCCCTTCCCCGCCGGCGCCCCCGGCTTGCGGACGAAGGCGAGCCGCGCGCCGTCCGGGCTGACGGCCGGCTGGCTCGACGAGACGTCGGCGGCGGTGAGTGCGCGCGGGGCGGGAGCGGGGGCCGCGGAAGGGTCGCCGTCGCCGCCCGTTGTCGCCGGCACGCGCCACAACCGCGTCGTGCCGACGTTCGCCGCGACATCGTACGTCGTGACGGGTACGATGCACCCCGAGCCGTCCGGCAGCGGCGCCGGCGTGCCGACGCGCGGCAGGGACCAGAGGCGGTCGACGGACATCGGTTCCTTGGGCATCGGTCGTCCTTCACGGGGCGCGATCGGGGACGGGCGACGTTACCGCGGGGGGTGGGGTGGGTCAAGTCGGTCGGGGGCCGTTCCCTCCTCCCCCATTTGGTGATAGAGTCCCGCTGCGCGACGCTTCGGGGGGACTGTCGCCGCCGGCAATGACGGTGCGGAGGGGCATCGGATGGGCTGTCGTCCCATCCTGAGCTCGCCGCCCTGTGCACCTCCATCGGACGCGCTCGCTCGCCTCTCCGGCATCGTCCAAGGAGCCGTCCCATGCCGTCACGTCGCCGCGCGCCGTTCGCTGCCGGGGTTGCCGCCGTGGTCCTCGCCGCGCTGGCTGCCGTGTTTGACGCCGCTCGGGGCGACACCGGCGCGACACCGGAATCGTCGTCTCTCAGTGCGCAGAACATTCGCCTCCACTTCCCGGACGCCGGCACGGATCGCATCTTCGATTTCGGAGCCGATCCCGGAGCCGACGCCGTTCGTCTCGGCGCGCCGGAGATACGTCCGGATGCGCGGTCGGCGGCCCTCGCGCCGCTCGGACAGGTGGGCTACGGTCGCACGAGCATCGAGGCGCTCAACCGCACGCAGTCGGCGGCGTCCATCGACGTCCGCGCGTTCGCCAAGCATGACGGCGTGGAGGCGGCAACGGCGCACCACGACCTGCCGGCGGGCGACTCGCGCGCATTCGACCTCATGTCGCTGACTGCAGCCGATGCGGCCGGCCGATACGGTGTCGAGATCGAGTCCAGCGGGACGCTGGCCGCCTTGGCCCGGACGCGCTGGGCCAGCGGCGCCGGCGTGGCGTACGAGGCTCCGCTCGCGGCGCGCGAAATCATCGTGCCACTGTTCGTCGTGAACCAGGCAGGCCAGTCGAGCTTCCTGTTCGCGCATGGCGGCGACCCCGACGTCACGATCGACCTGGCGATCCACCAACCCGACAGCGGGGCGATCGGCGTGAGCACGCAGTCGACGGTCGGGGCGCACCAGGTCATGGAGTGGGACTCGGCGAACGACAGCACGCTGTTCGGACCACAGAACCTGGCGCCGAACGCCGCCGGAGGCTTCATCGGCACGGCGCGCGTCTCGGCGAACCGGCCGGTGGCCGTCCTGAGCTATGTCGACGTCGGCGGTCCGGCCACGGCGGCGCTCGTCGGGCGCGGCGTGGCGGACGCCGCGCGGGTGCAGGTACTGCCGAGCGTCCGCGCGCACGTGGACGGCGGCAGCCTGATCGCCGTGGCAAACGCGTCCGGCAGCCGCGCGAACGTTTCGGCGACTTTCGTCTCCATGGCCGGGGCGACGGTGGCGACGGCGCGCTTCCTGATCGATCCGCGCGGCGCCGCGTACCTCGATCTCTCGGGCGCCGGCCGCAGCCCGCAAGCCATCGCGCCGCTGCCGCCGGCGGGCTTCGCCGGAAGCGCGATCATCGAGAGCACGCAGCCCGTCCTCGCCGCGTCGCTCGAGGACTGGCGGGCCGGCGCGACCGTCGAGCGGCTGGCCGCATACAACGCCCTCGGGCCGCGCGATCTCAGCCGCAGCTGGGTCGTGCCCGTCGTGAAACGCGCGACGGACTTCGTTTCGACGCGGATCGTCGTGCACAACCCGAACCCGGGCACGGCCGTCGCCCACATCGTCGCGCTTGCCGGCGGCGATGAACCGGCGGTCGACGCGACGCGGTCCCTCGCCCCAGGCGCGTCGCTCCAGCTCGATCTCGGCGGGGAGACCGCGTTCCCAATCGGCACCGGCCGCGCGAGCGTCACGGCCGACCTGCCGCTGGCTGTTGTCGTCTACGAGCGCCGGGACGACAGCCGCGCCTACCCGATCCCGCCGCTCACGATGGTCATCGACAAGGAGTTCAACTCCGAGGTCATGGCCAGAGCCGTGCTGAATCAAGAAGGCGACGATGTGCGAATCGTCATCACCCAGACCGAAGGGGACCGCAACTCCTTCTCGGCCTTCGTCCAGGCCGCCACGTGCTCGCTCGAGGATGCCGATGCCAAGCACACCCTCGCCGACGTCACCGGCGGCCGCTCGACGTCGCTCGTGAAGAACATCGATCTGCGCTCGATCAGCGACGGCCAGCACGCGATCCGCCTGAAGCGCGGGCGCTGGCGGCAGGCCTGCGGGATCATCCCCGAGCTGCACGGTGTCGAAGCGGCCGACCACAGCATCGTCCGCGCGCTGGCCGCCGAGCCGGGCCCGGACGCGCTGCCGACCGCCGGCCTGCCGCCCACCGCCACCGCGGAATCGACGGCCGCGGCACCGACGTCGGTCACCACTGCCGCCGCGACCGAGGCCGCCACCGCAGCCGCGCCGACCGCCGCATCGACATCGCCCGCGACGCCCGCGA
Organism: Ardenticatenales bacterium; assembly: GCA_020853525.1. Classification (GTDB taxonomy): domain Bacteria; phylum Chloroflexota; class Anaerolineae; order Epilineales; family Epilineaceae; genus Avedoeria. Next base: position 53,268 of record JADYYS010000044.1, read on the forward strand.
CGCCCGCCGATGCGTCGCGGGTCTGGCTGCCGATCGCACGGCGGGGGGAGTAGTCGGGCGGCCTGCGGCCCTCTCCCCCGACCCCCTCCCGAACCCCACCGCACCGTCGGTGCGGCGGGGACCCCGTCGAGCAGTCTGGGGGAGGGGGAGGATCACGGGTTGTGGGTGGGCAAGATTCTGCACCGATCATCGGCGCCGTTTAGCACCGTTCTAGCATCCAGGGTGCATGCTTGGTCACATCCCGTGTCCAGGAGCCCCCATGTTCGACATCAACCGCTTCACCCACGCCGCCCAGGAAGCGATCGTCGCCGCCCAGGACCGCGCCCGCCGCGCCGGCCACGCGGAGGTGCAGCCCCTGCACCTGCTGGCCGCGCTCATCGGCCAGGCCGACGGCGTCGCCGCCCGCGTCCTCGAGAAGATGGGCGCCGACGTGCGTGCGATCGAGGTCGGCGCCGACGCCGCGCTGAACCGCCTGCCGACGGTCTCCGGCGCCGACATCCAGCTCGCGCGTGCCCTGCGCGACGTCCTCGTGGCGGCCCACGACGAGCTGGCGGCGTTCGGCGACGAGTACGTCTCGGCCGAGCACCTGCTGCTGGCCCTCGTACGCGCGAACGACAAGCAGGCCGGCCCGCTGCTCGCCGCGCAGAACGTCACCGTGGACCGCCTCCTCGGCGCCCTCAAGACCGTCCGCGGCAGCACGCGCGTCACTTCGCAGACGCCCGAGGGGACGTACGATGCGCTGGCGCAGTACGGGCGGGACCTGACGGCCGAAGCGCGGGCCGGCAAGCTCGACCCCGTGATCGGGCGCGACGAGGAGATCCGGCGGGTCATCCAGATCCTCGCCCGGCGCACGAAGAACAACCCGGTCCTGATCGGCGAGCCCGGCGTCGGCAAGACGGCGATCGTCGAAGGGCTGGCGATCCGGATCGTGCGCGGCGACGTGCCCGAATCGCTGAAGGACAAGCGCGTCGTCGCGCTCGATTTGGGCGCGCTCATCGCCGGCGCGAAATACCGCGGCGAGTTCGAGGAGCGGCTGAAGGCGGTGCTGAAGGAGGTGAAGGACGCGGCGGGCCAGGTCGTCCTGTTCATCGACGAGCTCCACACGATCGTCGGCGCCGGCGCGGCCGAGGGGGCGATGGACGCGGGCAACATGCTGAAGCCCATGCTGGCGCGCGGCGAGCTCCACACGATCGGCGCGACGACGCTCGACGAGTACCGCAAGCACATCGAGAAGGACGCGGCGCTCGAGCGGCGCTTCCAGCCGGTCCTCGTCGGCGAGCCGTCCGTAGCCGACACGATCGCCATTCTGCGCGGCCTGAAGGAGCGCTACGAGGTCCACCACGGCGTCCGGATCACGGACGCGGCCGTCATCGCCGCCGCGACCTTGTCCGACCGCTACATCAGCGACCGCTTCCTGCCCGACAAGGCGATCGACCTGTTGGACGAAGCGGCCAGCCGGCTGCGGATGGAGATCACGTCCGACCCGCGCGAGCTGGACGAGCTGAAGCGCCAGATCCTGCAGAAGCAGATCGAGCGCCAGGCGCTCAAGCAGGAGAAGGATCCGGCCAGCAAGCAGCGGCTGAAGGCCGTCGAGGCGGACATCGAGACGCTCGACGGCGAGCGCAAGACCCTCGAATCGGCCGTGGATGCCGAGCGCAAGCGGATCGCCCGGCTGGCCGAGGTCAAGGACGGCATCGACCGCGCGGCGACCGAGGTCGAGGCGGCGCAGCGGCGGGGCGATTTCGAGGCGGCCAGCCGGCTGCAATACGGGACGCTCGTCGAGCTGCGGCGCGAGCAGGAGCAGATCGAGGCGGACATCGCCGCGCGCCAGCAGAGCGGGCAGCTGCTGCTCAAGGAAGAGGTCGACGCCGACGAGATCGCCGAGGTCGTGAGCAAGTGGACCGGCGTGCCGGTGACGAAGCTCGTCGAGGGTGAGGTCCAGAAGCTCGTCGACCTCGAGGCGCGGCTGCACGAGCGCGTCGTCGGGCAGGACGAGGCGGTGACGGCCGTGGCGAACGCCGTGCGGCGCGCCCGCGCGGGGTTGCAGGACCCGGCCAAGCCGATCGGCAGCTTCCTCTTCCTCGGCCCGACCGGCGTCGGCAAGACCGAGCTGGCGCGGGCGCTCGCCGCGGAGCTCTTCGACGACGAGGGCAGCGTGATCCGGATCGACATGAGCGAGTACCAGGAGCGGCACACCGTGGCCCGCCTGATCGGCGCGCCGCCCGGCTACGTGGGCTACGAGGAAGGCGGCCAGCTGACCGAGGCGGTCCGGCGGCGGCCATACGCCGTCGTCCTGTTCGACGAGATCGAGAAGGCGCACGCCGACGTGTTCAACACGCTGCTCCAGGTGCTCGACGACGGCCGGCTGACGGACAGCCAGGGTCGGGTCGTGAACTTCAAGAACACGCTGGTCATCATGACGAGCAACATCGGTTCGCAGCGGATCCAGCAGCTGGGCGCAGAGGCCGCCGAGCCGCTGATTCTGAAGGATCTGCGCGATCACTTCCGCCCCGAGTTCCTGAACCGGATCGACGAGATCGTCGTCTTCCACGCCCTGTCGCGCGACGACCTCGTGCGGATCGTCGACCTCCAGCTCGCGCGCCTAGCCGAGCGCCTGACGGACCGCGGCTTCCAGCTGACCGTCACGGACGCCGCCCGCCGCCAGCTGGCCGAGGAGGGCTACGACCCCGACTGGGGCGCCCGGCCGCTGAAGCGCGTGATCCAGCGGCGCGTCGAGAACCCGCTGGCGTTGGCGCTGCTGCAGGTGGACGCGGCGGAGGGGGCGACGGTGGGGGTGGATGTGGATGGGAGCGGGGGGATTCGGTTCGAGATCGGCTCGCCGAACGAACGCACCGGCAGCTGAAGCTGGCCGGCGATAGGCGTCCCTGACGGGCCGCCATGGCGCCCGCCTTCGCGGGCGCCCGAATCGGGGTGCCCGCGAAGGCGGGCACCATGGCCGAAGGCCCTCAGCCGGCCAGCTTCAGCTGCCGGCCCTTGTCGTGCGAACGCGCCCTCGCGCCCCATCGTTGACCCCCCCGCCCCGCCCCGCTACGATTCCGCCCCGCCATGACCGACCCCCACCCGCCCGCTGCCATCCCCGTCGACGCCGACGTCCGCATCGCCCCCGCCGACGCTGCTCCCCCCATCCTGTCCGACGTCGCCTCCGTTGCCGGCTACGTCCTCGGCGTGTCGTACCCCGTCCTGGCGCTGTCCACCGGGGTGCGCGGGATCTACCAACTGTTCTTCAAGGCAGCGCCGGTCACCGACCTCGGCCCGGCGCTGTCCGTCCTCGCGGCGGCGTTCTACCTGGCGGCGACGCTCGGCTTCGTCATCCGCCGCCGCTGGGCCTGGCACGTCGGCGTCGGGCTGCTCGTGTTCGAGCTTGCCGGCGCCCTCGTCGTCGGAATGCTCAGCTTCGTCGTCCCGGCGACGATCGGCCACACGGCGTGGGGCCGGTTCGGCGCCGATTACGGCTTCTTTCCGCTCTTCCAGCCGGCCCTCGGCCTGATCTGGCTCTTCTGGCCGCCGACAATGCACCGCTACGGCGTCGACCCGCAGCGTTGGCCGCGCGTCCTCGGGTTCGCGCGCCGCGCACCGCACACCACGGACGCCCGCCCATGACGGACCGCGCCTATCTCGCCCTCGTCGACGGCTCGGTCTGGGCCGGCCACCCGTACGGCGCCCGCGGCCAGCGGACGGGCGAGGTGGTGTTCAACACGAGCATGACGGGCTATCAGGAAGTGCTGACCGACCCGTCCTACTGCCGCCAGATCGTCGTGATGACGGCGCCCCACATCGGCAACACCGGCGTGAACGCGGACGACGACGAGAGCGCCCGCATCTGGGTGGCCGGCTACGCGATGCGCCGCGGCAGCCCGGCCGCCAGCTCGTGGCGCGCCACGGACACGCTCGACGCGTACCTGCGCGCGCAGGCCGTCCCGGGGATCACCGACCTCGACACACGCGCGATCGTCCGCCACCTGCGCGACCGCGGCGCGATGCACGGCGCGATCGTGAGCGACGGGGGCGGGCCGGAAGACGCCGTGCGGTTGGCGAAGCTGGCGCCGGATATCAACCTGATGGACCTCGTCGGTGAGGTGTCGTGCGCGGCGCCGTACGCGTGGACGGAGGGGGCCGATCCGGCGTGGATGTCGTTTGCGCCGGGGATGGTGAACGCGGCCGACGACGATGGCGCCCCGCACGTGGGCCCGCACATCGTCGTCTACGACTACGGCGTGAAGCGCAACACGCTCCGCCTGCTCGCCGCGGCGGGCTGCCGGGTCACCGTCGTCCCGGCGCGCTGGCCGGCCGCCGAGACGCTGGCAATGCACCCCGACGGCGTCCTGCTGAGCAACGGCCCGGGCGACCCGGCGGCGCTGCACGACGTCATCGCGTGCGTGCGGCAGCTTGTGGGTCACGTGCCGCTGTTCGGGATCTGCCTCGGCCATCAGCTCCTCGGGCTCGCGCTGGGGGGGCGGACGTTCAAGCTGAAGTTCGGGCACCGGGGTGGGAATCAGCCGGTGAAGCAGGTGGCGCCGCTCTCGTCGATGTCGACGACATCGACGTCGTCGTCCGCACCGCTCGCCGTCGCGATCACGAGCCAGAACCACGGCTTCGCGCTCAGCCCCGACGGCCTGCCGGGCGACGTCGTCGTGAGCCACGTCAGCCTGAACGACGGCAGCGTCGAGGGGTTGGCGGCGCCGTCGCGGCGGGCGTTCAGCGTGCAGTACCATCCCGAGGCGGCGCCGGGGCCGCACGATGCGGTGGGGTTGTTCGGGGCGTTTTTGGGGATGGTGCGGAGTGGGATGGGGGTGCGGGTGTGAAGGTGTGTGTGAGGGTGGGCGCTGAGTCGGGGCCGGTCTGTGGGCGAGCGGGTGGGCACGGCATGCCGTGCCCCTACCAACGTGGGTCGTGTGGAGTGCGGCGCGTGGGTTAACGGTTGCGCGGCGGTCGCGCGGCGGTTTCGGCATCGTTCGATCGGCTGGAAATAGGGTACGCTGGCGTGCAGTTTCACCGCTGCAGCCACGACAACCCTACGAGACCGACATGAACTACCATTGCACCCACGTTCGCCCGTTCGTCGCGCGAGGGATTTGCCTCTCTCTGGTCCTCGCAGCCGGCACGCTCCTCGCCGCCGCCTGCCGCCCCATCGTCCCCGCTACGCCCGCATCGCCGACGCGCGCCGCTGACGCTGCGCCGACCGCGTGGGCCGACGCCACGCCCGATGCCGCCGGCTACTATGCGAACCCGGACGGCAGCTGGTTCGAGCCCCTCGAAGCCGGCCCGCTCGGCCCGCTCCTCGTCGACGTCCATGCGGCGCTGGACGACGGGATTGACGCCGGGCGACTCGTCGCACATATTGCACCGGACGGTGCCCGTGGACCGTCGATCATCGTCGCAGACGGCATCGCGGCCACGGCGGCGCTCACCGCGACACGCAGCGCCGATGAAGTCTCGTCCGCGTTGGCTCGACTCCGCGACGCGGGTTCGACGCCGCGGGTTCAGGGGTTCGCGGCGCCGCCGATCATCCCGTGGCCGGATGAGGACGACAGCGACGTCTCCGCTTGGGTCGTGATCAACGGCTGGCAGGGCGAAGCCGGCCTGCTCGACGGCGGCACGGCACCCCGCGCCAGGCCGGGCGGCGACGCAATCGACGTCTGGCGGTTCGAGCGCTCCGGCGACGATTGGACGTGGGTGGAGTGGGCGATGCCTCAGCGCGGATTCCGGGCCGTCGTCGCCGACGCCCTTCAAGCGGCGGCCCCGCCGCGATCGGAGCGCGACGCGTACGGAAACACGGCGGTCTTCAGGAGCGTCCGCCCGCGCGCTTGGTGGCCGGAGAACAACGCGCCGTGCAAGGACGTCTCGGCGTCACCGGACGGCGCGTGGATCGCGTGCTCCGGGGAGCTGGGCGCCCAACCGTTCGGGCCGAGAACAGACGACGACGCCGGCGGCTGGCGGCAAACCTACATGGCGCGCCGCCTCGAAGTCCGTTCGGCCGACGGGGACGTCGTCCACCGGCCGGTGGACGATTGGACGGGCGACGGGGCGATCGGGGTGGAGTCTATCGGCGTCCTGGGGTGGCTGGACGCGCCGCCGCGGCTCGTCTTCGGCGGCTTCGCCACCGGCGATGGCTGCGGCCTGTTCCTGTACGGCGGCAACACGCGGCTGCTCGACCTCGCGACCGGCCGCGTGACGCCGATCGGATTCAGCGGCTACGACCTAAGCCTGGACGCCGCGCACCATCGCCTGGCGTCGGCCGGCGGCGCGATCGACCTCGACTCCGGCCGACGTTGGACGTTCGTGCGGGACGACGAGGATACGGCGTTTCAAAGCGGCAACGTCGTCTGGTCTCCGGACGGCGGGGCGGTCGTCGTGACGGATGCCTGGGACGCGTGCAGCGACGACTGGCGCGAGCGGATCGTCCGCTTCGACCTCGACGCCGGCACGCGCACCGTCCTCGTCCCGCCGACGCTCGGTACGCACCGCGTGGCGCGCTGGGGCCGCGATGACGTGCTGACGATCCAGGTCGACGATCCGCCGTGGGCCGACAACAGCCCCTTGCGCATCGAGCGGCGCAACGCTCGGACCGGTGCGCTCGTCGATCCGGCGAACGATCCGGGCGCGAACGACCCGTTGGACGGCACGCTGACGCCATTCGGGCGCAACGTCGAGGGCCCGGACGATGCCGGCTACTTCGTCAGCCCGGACGCCGGGCTGCGCCACGCGTCCGGCTACGTGCCCCTTGAGCTCGGCCCGGTCGGCGGCTTGCTCGTTGAGATGCAGGCCAAGCTGGCGGCGGAGGACTTCACGTGGCTGGCAGCGCGCATCGACCCGACGTCCGCCGAGCTGCGGATGCACGGCATGAACGAGGAATCGTCGCCCTTCGACGTCGCGGCGCCCGACGTCGCCGCCGCCCTGACGAACCTCGTGGCGCAAGGTTCACGGCCCGTCGTCCAAGGCTACTACGCCAGCGCGAACGGCGATCCCGTCGTCTTCGACGCCGCCGACGCGCGCGACCTCGTCACCGCCGACACCGTCGACGTCGTCGTCGCCGGGTGGACGGGCACGAGTCGCCTGTTCACTTCGGCCATGAGGCCGAATCCCGCGCCCGGGGCGAGCGTATGGCGGTTCGTGCGCACGGGCGGTGTCGGCGGCGCCGACGGCGCCGACCCGGCCGACGCGCTTCGGTGGCGCTGGCAATCCTGGCGGTTCGTGGTGGCCGGCAACTACCCGTTCACCGTCGCGCGAATGGAGCACGCCCTGGCCGCGGCCGCCGAGGATCGCCCGCCGTACTACCACGTCGTCCGCCCCGCCGACCGCTGGCCGTCGCCCGTCCCGACCGTCGGCCGCGAGGTCCCGTCGCCCGACGGCCTGTGGACCGCGCGTGAGGTGTCGAGCGCGTACGTCCCGATCGAGCCGCGAGATCCGGTGTACAAGCGCGAACTGACCGCGGTCGACGTCGTCGACGCGAAGGACAAGGTCGTCGGGCGGCCAGTGGCCTACTGGGAGGCCGGTGACATGGGCGGACGTTTCGCGAGCATCGAAGGCTGGTGGCCGGAACGCAACGAACTCCTCGTGGCCGATCTCTCAACGGGCGACGGTTGCATCCTCCATGCGCGCGGCTCGCTGTGGCGCTTCCAGCCGGCGACGGGCCGGACGATCCCGGTATCCATCGGTCCCGATGTCGTCTTCGACCCGGAAGGCCGACAAATGGCGGCCATCGGTCTCGTCGGCGATGGGCAGGACGACGACGGCCAGTTCCGATTCCGCGGCGTCGTCGAGGTGCTCGACGTCGATGCCGGCACCGTTGTGTCCGCGACGTTCGCTGCTGCCGAGTACGACGACCGGCCCGTCTGGTCGCCCGACGGCTCGGCCGTCGTGTTCACCGTCGTCGACGCGTACGAGATGTGCGCGGACTTCCGCGCCAGCCACATCGCCCGCTTCGACGTCGCGACGCGCCGTGTCACGAACGTCACGGCGTCCGCGCCCGGCTTCCGGCGCGTCACGGCGTGGCGGCCGGACGGGACATTGGACGTCGACGTGTTCGACGCGGGCTACGTGAAGTGGGACGATCCGGCGCCGCGGACGGAGCAGCGGGATGCGGTGACGGGGGCGCTGCTGAGCGCTGCGACGGCGACGCCACGTCCGTAGCGGCGCGGCGCCCTTGTCTCCCCGACACCGTCACTCAGACGCACGCTCGTCCCCGCCCCGCCACCCTGTCACAACCCTGTCGCCAACGTGTCGCGCCCGCCCTTCCGATCGCCCTCCCGCGCCCATATCCTGCCGGCTATACTTGGACCGTGCTCCGCGCGCCGCATTCGGCAGCGATCCGTATCGACCTCGACAGGACGGTAGCCCATGGCCACTGCGACCCTCGTCCGGCCCGGCCGATCGACCCGAACGGCCGGTCGCTGGCGCTTCACAACGGACGAGTACTACCGCCTGTGGGAGACGGGTTTCTTTCCGGAAGAGGCGCGCACGGAGCTCATCGGCGGGGTGATCTACGAGATGCCTGTGCCCGGCCACGAACACGCGTTTTCGACCGCCTATCTCAACACTCTCTTGGCTCGCCACACGCCCGAGTCCATGTTCGTGGCCAGTCAGAACCCGCTCGTCCTCAGCGACGACACCGTCGTGCAGCCAGATGTCATGATCATCCGCGGCGACGCCATGGCCGAGCCCCGCCGGATGGCGGCCCCCGACGTACTCCTCGTCGTCGAGGTCGTCTTCACGACCGAATACCACGACCGCCGCCGCAAGCTCCCGCGCTACGCCCGCACGCTCGTGCCCGAGGTCTGGCTCGTCCTCGTCGCGCGCGAACGCATCGAGGTCCATCGGGAGCCGGTGGATGGGGTGTACACGTCGGTTACGGCGCACGAACGGGGCGATGTCGTGTCGCCGGTGGCGGCGCCGGACCTCGTGCTGGCGGTGGCGGATGTATTGGGAAAGCGGGGCTAGTACCCCACCACTGTAGAGTCTGGGGGTTCCCCACTCTGGTGGCCACCACGAGCGTGTTCAGTGGTGGGGTACTAGCGCGAGATAGCGGCAGGCACGGAGCCTGCCCCTGCAACGACTACGCCGCACCCTCATCCGGCTGCAGCAACCCCATGATGTTCCCGTCCAAGTCCTTCACGTACGCCAGCCACCCGACGCCCGGGATCGGCGCCTTGGGCAGCGCCACCGTGCCGCCCAGCGTCACCGCCTTGGTCACGGACGCATCGCAGTCCGCGACGCCGATCGTGCAGACGAAGGCATTCACGGCCGCGCCCTCCGCGGGCGCGTCGCCCATGCGGCGCATCAGGCCGCCGTTGATGCCCGGTGTGCCTTCCTCGCCCGTCACGATCTGCCAGTAGTCCATCGGACCACCCCACTTGTCGATCGTCCAGCCGAAGAGTTCGCGGTAGAACGTAGCCGAGCGCTCCGGGTCGGACGCGTGGATCTCGAAGTGAACCGGGCGGGACATGGGGGCCTCCTTGTGGGGCTCGGGGCGGGGCGCAATCGTCGTCCCGCCGCGGATCGCGACGCTGGGCGCGATGTCGCGACAGTATAACAAATGTTCTAAGGACGAATCAAGACCCTGACCCGCCGCGTCCCCGTGGTATCCTCCGCCCATGCCCAAGCGCAACGACCTCCGCACGATCCTCGTCATCGGCTCCGGCCCGATCGTCATCGGGCAGGCGTGCGAGTTCGACTACTCCGGGACGCAGGCCTGCAAGGCGCTCAAGGGCGAGGGCTACCGGGTGATCCTCGTGAACTCGAACCCGGCGACGATCATGACGGACCCCGAGTTGGCCGATGCGACGTACATCGAGCCGCTCAGCGTCGAGGCCGTCGAGAAGATCATCGACCGCGAGCGGCCGGACGCGATCCTGCCGACGGTCGGCGGTCAGACGGCGCTGAACCTGACCGTCCAGCTGGCCGAGGCGGGTGTACTCGAGCGCTACGGCATCGAGCTGATCGGCGCCAAGCTCGAGAGCGTCCGCGTGGCGGAGAGCCGGGCGCTGTTCCACCAGGCGATGCTCGACGCCGGCCTGCCCGTCCCCGCCGGCCGCACCGTCGAGGCCGTCAGCGACGCTCTCTCGCTGGCCGAGGAGCTGGGCTATCCCGTCCTCGTCCGCCCGTCCTTCACGCTCGGCGGCACGGGGGGCGGCATCGCCTACGACGCGCGCGAGCTGTCGGCGGCGGCGGCGCGGGGCCTGCGCGAGAGCCCCACGGGCCAGGTCCTCATCGAGCAGAGCGTCCTGGGGTGGAAGGAGTACGAGCTCGAGGTCATGCGTGACGGCGCCGGCAACTTCGTCGTCGTCTGCACGATCGAGAACATCGACGCGATGGGCGTCCACACCGGCGACTCGATCACCGTAGCCCCCGCGATGACGCTCACGGACCGCGAGTACCAGCGCCTGCGCGACATGGCGCGCAAGGTGATGGACGTCGTCGGGATCGAGACGGGCGGCGCCAACGTCCAGTTTGCCGTCGACCCGGCCACGGGCACGCCGCTGATCATCGAGATGAACCCGCGTGTCAGCCGCAGCTCCGCCCTTGCCAGCAAGGCCACGGGCTTTCCGATCGCCAAGCTCGCCGCCTTGGTGGCCGTCGGCCACCGCCTGGACGAGATCCCCAACGACATCACGCGCGTCACGCCCGCCAGCTTCGAGCCGTCCCTGGACTACGTCGTCGTCAAGATCCCGCGCTTCGCGTTCGAGAAGTTCCCAGGCGTCGACCCGACGCTCGGCCCGCAGATGAAGAGCGTCGGCGAGGTGATGGCGATCGGCGACACGTTTGCGGCGGCGCTGAACAAGGCGCTGCGGGGGTTGGAGGTGGGGTGGGACGGATTGACGCCGCCGGATGCGTTGGGGGGCGCGACCGGGATGACCGTTCGTGATGTGTCCGCCGTCGCCGGTCACGATGCCCGCGGTGTAGGGGCACGGCATGCCGTACCCCTACCAACGGATACCGCCAACGGCGCGCCGCCTATTCCATCGACCGCTTCCCATGCTCCGCCCCCCGTTACCGCACCCATCGACCTCACCGCCCTCCGCACCCCCCTCCCCAGCCGCCTCCGCGCCGTCGCCCGTGCCCTCGCCGCCGGCGCCGACCCCGCGGCCGTCGCGGCGGCCACCGGGTACGACCCGTGGTTCGTCGGCGAGCTGCAGGGGATGATCGCCGTCGAGCGGGACGTCGCGGCGCACACGCTCGACGCGCTGCCGGTGGACGTGCTGCGGGCGGCGAAGGCGGCGGGCGTGTCGGATGCGCGGGTCGCGCGGCTGTGCGCGCGGGACGGGCTGGCGCCGAGCGAGGACGACGTGCGGACGTTGCGCAAGGCGCTCGGCGTCGTGCCTCGCTTCCGGCGGGTGGATACGTGCGCGGCCGAGTTCGAGGCGTTCACGCCCTACCTCTACAGCATCTACCCGCCGAGCGACGGCCCGTGCGAGGCCGATCCGTCGGACGCCAAGAAGGTCATCGTCCTCGGCGGCGGGCCGAACCGGATCGGGCAGGGCATCGAGTTCGACTACTGCTGCGTCCACGCCGTGCGGGCGCTGTCCGATCTGGGCTACGAGACGATCATGGTGAACTGCAACCCGGAGACGGTGAGCACGGACTACGATACCTCCGATCGGCTCTACTTCGAGCCGCTGACCGTCGAGGACGTCACCGCGATCTGCGATGTCGAGCGGCCGGACGGCGTGCTGGTGCAGTTCGGCGGCCAGACGCCGCTGAACCTGGCACGCCGTCTGGAGGCCGCGGGCATCCCGATCTGGGGGACGTCGCCCGAGACGATCGACCTGGCCGAGGACCGTGAGCGCTTCGGCGCGCTGCTCACGGCGCTCGACATCCCGCAGCCGGACCACGGCATGGCCCGCAGCCTCGACGAGGCGCGCGCCGTCGCCGAGCGCATCGGCTACCCCGTGCTCGTCCGGCCGAGCTACGTGCTCGGCGGGCGCGGGATGGGGATCGTCTACGCGCCCGAGGATCTCGATCGCTTCCTCGGCGCGGCCGTCGCCGCGGCCGAGGGCCGGCCGATCCTCATCGACCAGTACATCGAGGACGCCTACGAGGTCGACGTCGACGCGCTGTGCGACGGCGAGCGGGTCGTCATCGGCGGTGTGATGCAGCACATCGAGGAGGCGGGCGTCCACTCGGGCGACAGCGCGATGGTCCTGCCGCCGTACCGCGTGAGCAGCTACCACCTGTCGGTCATCTCCGAGTACACCGAGCAGATCGGCCTGAAGCTCGGGGTCAAGGGACTGATGAACCTCCAGTTCGCCGTGAAGGACGATGTCGTCTACGTCCTCGAGGTGAACCCGCGCTGCAGCCGGACCGTGCCGTTCATCGCCAAGGCCACCGGCGTGCCGCTGGCCCGCATCGCGGCCGAGATCGCGGCGGGCCGGACACTGGCGCAGATCGGCCTCGTGGAGTCACCGACGGTCGACGGATTCTTCGTCAAGGAGGCCGTCCTGCCGTTCGACAAGCTGATCGGCGCCGCGGTCGAGCTCGGTCCCGAGATGCGCTCGACGGGCGAGGTGATGGGCCACGCCAGCCGCTTCGGCCACGCCTTCGCCAAGGCGTCCCAGGCCGCCGGGATGCCGCTGCCGACCGGCGGCACGGTGCTGATCACGGTGAACGACGACGACAAGCCGGCCGCCGGCAAGATCGCCCGCGATCTCCACCGCGCCGGCTTCGACGTGATGGCCACCGCCGGCACCGCCGATTGGCTCGAACGTCTCGGCCTGCCCGTGGAGCGCGTGAACAAGGTGAGCGAGGGATCGCCGCACGTCGCGGACGCCGTCGCCGCCGGCCGCGTGGCGATCGTCATCAGCACGCCGCTCGGCCCGACCGCCTTCGCCGACGGACAGGCGATCCGCCAGGCGGCGATCGCCCACAAGGTGCCGCTGCTGACCACACTGTCCGCGGCGAGCGCGGCCGTCGCCGGGGTGCGCGCGCTGCAGGACCGCGACATCAGCGTGCGCGGGTTGCAGGAGCACTACCGGATCCAGGTGGGTCGGGCGGGGGCGGGGCGAAGGGCGTGGTAGGGGATCGCCTGCAACCCCCACTGGTGCGCTGCGCGCACCGGTCTCCCCCACCGGAGGTGGAGGAGACACGCTCTGTTGGGGGCGGACGTCGATGCCGGCGCTGCCCGTGGCTGCAGGATTCGAAAGTACGCGTCAACGCGGCGACCTCAATCCCAGCCGACGCGTTCCCGTCCGTCAAGGTAGCATCCTTTCTCCATCTCCGATGGGGAAAGGTGGCAGCGCCGCAGGCGCTGACGGATAGGGGTTTGGTAGGCCGATGACCCCCCTTGACGACAGCGCCGCCCTCTCAGCACTCCTCGCCGAACGCCCCGGCACGCTCGGCGACCTGCTCGCCCCCGGCTTCATCGTCCCGCGCTACGACGGCCGGAGCGTCGCGAACGTGCCGGCGACGGTCGGGGCGCTGCTCGGGGCGCAGATCGGCGAGTTGGCGACGGTGCCGGAAGCGTTGTGGCATCCGCTGAGCGCGGGCGGGGTCGATCGCGTCGTGCTGCTCGTCGTCGACGCGTTGGGATATCGGCGGTTCGTGCGGGCGATCGAAGCCGGCGACGGAGACGACGACGGCGACCGGGCCTGGTTGGCCGCACAGGGCGCGACGCTCGCGCCGCTGACTGCCGTCTTCCCCAGCACGACGGCCGCGACGATCGCCACCCTCTGGACGGGGCGGACGCCGATCAGCCACGGGATCGTCGGGTATCAGCTCTGGCTGCGCGAGGTCGGGTTGGTGGCGAACATGCTGCGGCTGCGCGGGGCGCACAAGCCGGCGGCGATCGTCGACCTGGTGCGCAGCGGGGCGCTTCAGCCGCGGAAGATGATCCCGGGGCGGGGCGTCGTCGAGCAGCTCCAGAAGCAGCAGCTGCGCTGCGTGCACCTGCTCGGGCTCGGGATCAAGGACAGCGGCCTCTCGACGATGCTCTTCCGCACGCCCGAGGCCGTGCGGGGCTACGCCAGCATCGGCGACAGCCTGACGGTGCTGCGGGACACGATGGAGAGCATGGCGCAGCAGCGCGGCCTGATCGCCGCCTACTGGGACGGCTTCGATCTCCTCCAGCACGAGCGCGGCCCGGACTCCGAGGCGTTCGACGACGAGTGGGCGATGCTCTTCGGCGCGCTGCGGCGCCGCGTCTTCGACCGCCTGACCACCGCCGCCCGCCTGCGCACCGTCGTCATCCTCATCGCCGACCACGGCCAGACCCCCACGCCGCCCAACCTCACGATCCACCTCAGCGAGCACCCGCAGCTGGCCCAGACGCTGACGCTGCCGCTCTCCGGCGAGGCCCGCGCCCGCTACCTCCACGTCCGCAACGGCGCCCTGTCCGACGCCCGGGCTTACGCCCAGGAGCGCCTCGGCCACGCCTTCCAGGTGATCGACGCGGACGAGGCCCTCTCGGCCGGCCTCTGGGGCCACGAGCCCCCCCACCCCGAAGCCCGCCACCGCCTCGGCGACCTCGTCCTCCTGGCCCACGCCGGCCACACGCTCATGCCGGAGCCCGAGAACCAGCGCCCGATCGGACGTCACGGAAGCTTGACGGTGGACGAGGCGGTGGTACCGTGGTTGGCGTGGCGGTTGGGGTGAGAGGCGACGGACAAGTCAGTCGGCCCGATCACGACAACGGTATCGAACCGCCGCGACCGCGACCAGAACGCAATCGGGGGATGGCCTTTCGGCCATCCCCCGATTGTCACTGTCGATTGGGTGAGGGGGGAGGGCGACGCATGCGTCGCCCCTACTCCAGGTTGCCGACCACCTGGAACGTGTCGATGATCGTGTCCAGTGCCTTCAGGTCGGCGTCGCTGACGACCTGGACGAGGACGAAGAGGGCGTAGCTCTTGTCCTCGGGCTGGGCGGCCACGGTCACGATGACGGCGTCCTCGTCGCCGCAGTTCTCGAACGTCTCGTAGACGCCCTTGTAATAGGGGTCCTCGTACGGCTCGCGGCCCTTGGACGTGCAGGCTTCGACGCCCATGTCGGGTTGGAGGGCGTTGAGGAGACCGTCGGCGTCATAGCGCTCGGCCAGGACCTTGGAGGCGCCGAAGAAGACGCCCGGCGTGCTGTAGCCGTTGATGAAGGCATCGCGGTCGGCGGAGGCGGTGATCGATGCGCCGACGGTCTCGTCCTTGTACTGCCACGCCGAGCCGTCGATGTCGTCCCAATCGGACGGAATGCTCATCGCGATCACCTCGGAGTCGTCCTTGACGGTGCCATAGCCGTCGTAGTCGCTCGTGTCGTCGTTGCCCGTGGCCTCTTCGACCTGCGGCTCGAGCGCCTGGGCGAACGAGAACGACTCCTCGAGGCGGTTGCCGTTCAGCTGGCCTTCGTACGCCTTCTCGTCGGCGAACCGCAGCACCTCGACGCGCAGCTTGTCGTCCGACTCGTGGCCGCGCAGGACCTCGCAGTAGTCCTTCATCGTCCCGTCCGTGCCGAGCACGAGGCCCTCGAGGCGGGTGATGATGTCGCCGCCCTTGATCCCGACCTCGTCCGCCGGCGAGCCCGACTTCACCGAGGCCACCCAGACGCCGGCGATGTTCTCCCCGTCCGTCACCGCCTGCCCGTTCACGCCGATCGAGTCGACGTCGTCGCCCTCGCGCAGCCGATCGATGATTGCGAGCGCCTCGTCCTCGGCGATCGCGAAGTGCTGGTTCGTGTCGTCGTTCGTGGCGTAGTTGACCCCGACGACGCGGCCGTCCTCGTCGACGAGCGGGCCGCCGGAGCTGCCCGGGTTGATCTGCGCGTCGTGCTCGATGACGTGCGGCACCGATGCCCAGTCCGTGTCGCCGTTCGCGCTGGCCTTGGAGATGATGCCGCGCTTGAGCGTGAACTCCGGATCGCCGAGCGGGTAGCCCGCCGCGTAGACGTCCAGGCCGACCTTCGTGTCGCCCGTTCGCCACTCCAGGAACGGGTAGCCGTCGCCCTCGATGTCGATCACCGCCAGGTCGGAGCACTCCGAGACGCCGAGGACCTTGGCGCTCTTGCGCTCGTCGTCGCCGCCCACGTAGACCTCGATGATCGCGGCCCCCGTGACGACGTGGTTGTTCGTCACGGCGATGCCGGACTCGTCGATGATGAAGCCCGAGCCCGACCCGGCCGCGTTCAGCTGCTCGCCGACCTCGGGATCCACGAAGCTGCCCTTGGCGACGATCTGGATCGTGGCCGACTTCACGTCGTCGAGGTTGTCGACGGCATCACCGCTGCCCGAGGAAGACGTGTCATCCTCGTCGCTGTCCTCGTCGCTGTCCTTGTCCTCGTCGGCGTTCGAGTCCTCGTCTTCGTCGCTGTCCGACGACTCCTCGCCGTCCTCCGTCACCTCGAACTCGAGCGTCTTGACGACCTCGTCGTTCAACTCGACCTTGACCTCGTACTCGCCCAGCGGCCAGTCCTGGTCGTTCGTCAGCTTGAACGTCAGCTCGGCGCTGCCCGACTCCTTCTCGACCGACTCGATCTCCTCGTCCTTGTCGAGCCCCTCGGCATCCGTGGCGATCCAGGTGGCCGTGACCACCGTGTCGTCGGGCGCGTTGGCGAGCGTGCCGATCACGTAGAAGGTGTCGTCGGGCGCGTAGACGGTCGTTTCGTCATCGCCGTCCTTGTCCTTCGACAATCGGAGATCCTTGAGGTTGGCAGTGCTGAAGCTGCCGCACGCCGTCGTGGCAAGCAGCAGCGCGATGGCGCTCAGCCTCGGCAGCACCGAGCAGGCAAACTTCGACATGGGCGGGAACTCCTCTTGTGCCACACAGGCGTCAACGGGCTGCAGGCGCTGTCGCGCCCGCATGGATGGTTTGCGGCCCGCCGCTGATCGACGGCAGGTCGGCTGCGTTGTCTGCGTGGGGTCGGGCGAATGTTGCCACCGGCGGCGGGACAAGGCAATCGGCGATGGGACGCGGCAATCGGCGATGGACAAGCCAAACGCCGGCGGGACAAGCCAAACAGCGACGGGGCCCACCCGTGCAGCTTGCCCAGCGCCGCGCCCCGCTCCATGCTATCGCCCATGATCACCGAAGAGCGCACCGTCATGCTCTGGGCGGGTGCGGCGGCGACAGTCCTCCTCACGGCGCTGGCCGTGTTCGTCCACCCGCTCGTCGCCGCCGCGCTGCTGGCGCTGGCCGTCGCCGCGCCGTTCGTGCTGCGCTCGGTCGATCTGGCGTTCGCCGCCGTCCTGGGCGTCATCACCCTGCTGCCGTTCGCCGCGATCCCGCTCGGCATCGGCTTCAACCCGACGTTCCTCGATCTGGCGATGGGCGTCCTCTACCTGATCTGGGCCGTCCGGCTGGCGACGCGCGAGCAGTCCACGGTCCGCATCCCGCCGCTCGGCACCGGCGCGGCCGGCTTCATCGGCCTGATGCTCGTCGCGTTCGTGGCCGGGCTGGCGCACGGGACGCCGAGCAAGAACCAGATCCGCACGTTCGGTGAGCTCGTACTCGGCGCCGGACTGTTCTTCATCATCGCCAACCTGATCTTCGACCGTGCCAGCCTGCGCCGGGTCTTCCTCGTGCTCGTCGCGCTCGGCACCGCCGCCGCGGCCATCGGGCTGGCGCTGTACGTGCTGCCCGACGGGCTCGAGATGCGCGTTCTCGGCCTGCTGCGTGCCGTCGACTACCCGACCGGCCCCGGCATTATCCGCTACATCAACGACGACCCGTCCCGGCTGCAGCGGGCGACGGGCACCGCCATCGACCCGAACAGCTTCGGCGGCTTGCTCGCCGTGCTCGGCGCGCTGCTCGCGCCGCAGATCGTCAGCCGCCGCCCGATCGTGCCGCGCGCCCTCGCGCTGGCGATGGTCGGCGTGATGGGCGTCGCCGTCCTCGCCACCGTGTCCCGCGGCTCGATGCTGGCGCTGGGCGTCGGCTTGATCGTCGTCGGCCTGGCGCGCGACCGGCGGCTGTTGTTCGCCGCTCTCGTCGGCGGCGCGCTGCTCCTGGCCGTCGCCCGCTTCACACCCTGGACGAGCGCGTACGTGGCGAACCTCACGGACGGACTTCTCGCCCAGGACCGCTCCACGCAGATGCGCCTCGGCGAATACAAGGACGCGATCGAGCTGATCACGCGCTATCCGCTGCTCGGCGTCGGCTTCGGCGGGGTGCGGGACATCGACCTCTACCGCGGCGTGTCGAGCCTCTACCTGATCATCGCCGAGACGATGGGTCTGGTCGGCCTGGCGGCGTTCGTCCTGTTCATGGCCGCCGCCACGCTGCGCCTCCTCCTGGCGTGGTGGACGATGCCGCCCGACGGCCTGCGCGCCGTCGTCCTCGGCTGCATCGCGGCGCTCGCCGTGGCAGCCGTGGGCGGGATCTTCGACCACTACTTCTTCACATATCCGCACGCGTTCGCGCTGCTGTGGCTGATCCTGGGGCTTGGGATGGGGGCAGTGCGGTTGTCGGAGGGGGAAGAACGCACCGGCAGCTGAAGCTGGCCGGCTGGAGGCGTCCCTAAAGGGCCGCCAATGCGCCCGCCTTCGCGGGCGCCTGAATCTGGGTGCCCGCGAAGGCGGGCACCATGGCCGAAGGCCCCCAGCCGGCCAGCTTCAGCTGCCGGACCTGGTTAATCAACCACCGTCAAGCCCCCCCGTCACGGACACCCCGCCTTCCACACCGCCCCGTTGTACGGCCCGAACGGCTTGCCCGCGCTCCGGAGGCTCAGCCACAGCCGCAGCGGGTTCGTCGGGCCGGCCGGGCGGTTGGGGTTCTGGCGCTTCAGCCAACCGTCGAACTGCACCGGGTTGGCGAATGCGGTGGCCTGCACGGCGGCCGGGATGCGCGTGCGCATCTGCGGACACACGCCGCTCGGCTGCGGGCCGGGGCGCGGCGTGAGGGTCGGCGTGGCGGTCGGCGTCGATGTCTGGACCGGCGTCGGCGTGCGCGAGGCGGTGGCGGTGCGCGTCGGGCTCGGGACCGCGGTCGTCGGGACGAACGTCGGGATCGACGTCGGCGACGGCACGGGTGTCTCGGTCACCGGCGGCGGGTAGGCGTCGTTCAGGCTGGCGCGGATGAGCAGGCCGCGCCGGCTGGAGAGGGCCAGCGGGTAGAGGTCGTCGTCCCGCTCGCCGATGAACGCCGCCGCCTCGCCGGCGCCGTCGACGCCGGGCGCCAGCTCCGGGTCGGCGCTGATCACCAGTGGGCGGCGGGTGCTGGCGGTGACCTGGCTGAAGTGCGGGGCCGGGGCCTCGTTCCAGACGAACAACTCCGTCGAGCCGTCGGCGTTGCCCGGGTTGTCGGCGTCCTGCGGCACGAGGTCGGACTGCGACAGGAAAGCGATCGCCCGGCCGTCGTCGGACAGGTGCGGAAGGTGACTGGCCGCGGTCGAGCTCGTGCCGGTCGTGAGCCGCTGGATCGTCTGGCCCGTCCGCCACAAGTAGATCTCGGCGGACAGCGTCGACGGCAGGCTCTCGACGGCGTGGCCGCTCGCGGCGAATGCGACCCGTCGTCCGTCGCCGCTGACGCTGAACGCCAGCAGCGTGCGGCCCGTCATCGGCGCATGGTGGTCGGTGACCTGGGTGAAGGCGGCGGCATCCCCGGGACGGGTGTACGGGCCGCGCCAGAGGTAGATCTCCATCCCGCCGTCGGCGTTCCCGCCGACGAGGTCGGCCGTCGCGCTGAACGCCACGGCATTGCCGAGCACCGCAAGCGCGGCCGGGCCGTGCTCGACCGTCGCGCCGAACGTCGTCAGCTGGCGGATCGGCTGGCCGATCGTGGCCAGGAAGATCTGATCGGCCCGCTGCGGGTTCGTCCCGACGAGGTCGGCGTTGTGCCAGAAGGCCACGCGTCGACCGTCGCGCGAGATCGTCGGCGAGCCGGCGTCGCCGGCGGGGGCGCTGCTGATCTGCGTCAGGGCGGTCACGACGTCCCATGTGTAGACCTCGAGCGAGAGGTCGGGGTTGCCCGTCGTGCCGTCGACCTCGGACAGGAAGGCCAGCCGCTCGCCCAGCTGGTCGACGGACGGCTCGGTCTGCTGCACGTCCGTCGTCGGCGCGGCGGCGGAGTCCGTCAGCTGTTCGACCCAGCGTTCGGGGTTCCAGCGGAAGATCTGCGGCCGGCCGAGGCGATTCCGCACAACGCTCGTGTCCGTGTCGATCTCGCCGTCGTGGCGGAATCCGATCGCCCGCCCGTCGCCGCTCATCGCCGGGAACCGCGCGCCCTGGGTGCCGGCGTTGTCCGCCGAGAGCACCTGCAACGACCATTCGGCGGTGGTCTGCGCCGCGGCGGTGAGCGCCGCGAACACGCCGGCGCCGGCCGCGCAGCCCAGCGCGAGGGCGAGGCCCTCGCGCCGCCAGGCAGGTCGCCGGCTCGCCCGGCTGCGCCGCCCGTGATCCGATCGCCGTCCGTCCATCGTCCCACCCCCTCGGCATGCCCCGCTCGGCTGCGACGTACGATAGCCGCCCCGGACGGATTGGCAACTCGGCGCGTCCACGCCGAGCGAACGCGCGGTATCCCCGGTCGATCCGCGGCCACCGGCACCGCGGCACACGTCGCGGCTTTCCCGATCGCCCCGGGCGGCGCCAGTACCCCACCACGGACCGCCCTTGTGGCGGCTACCGGAGTCGGTAACACCTAGACTCCGGAGTGATGGCGTACTAGAGTCCCACCATGCCGCGCATCGCCGTACTGGCCGACATCCACGCAAACGTGCCCGCGCTCGATGCCGTCATCGCCGACATCGCCGCGCAGCGCGTCGACGAGGTCGTCGTCGCCGGTGACCTCGTCGGCCGCGGACCGCTGGGCAGCGCGGTGGTCCGTCGGATACGGGTGCTCGGCTGGGCGTGCGTGCGCGGCAACCACGAGGACTACCTCCTCGACTTCCGTGCCGGCCGCGTGCCCGTCGGCTGGCGCGGCGACCCGGCCTGGGCCGGCGCGCGCTGGATGGCGGAGGAGCTGTCGGAGGCCGATGCCGTGTTCCTCGATGCGTTGCCGCTGACACACACCCCGCGGCTCGGATCGGACATCCGCATCGTGCACGGCACGCCCGCGTCCAATCGCGAAGGCATCGGGCCTTGGACGACCGACGCGCAGCTGGCGGGTATCCTGGCGGAACTCGACGCCCCGGTGCTCGTTTGTGCGCATACCCACCATCCGCTGATCCGCACGTTCGGCGCGCGGCTGGTGGTGAATACGGGCTCGGTCGGCCTTCCGTTCAACGGCGACCCACGGGCACAGTACGTCATACTGGATGCCGAACCGGACGCAGCCGATGATGCGATCCGGTGGCACGCCGAGCATCGCTACGTGGCATACGATCGCGATCAGGTGCGCCGCATCTATCGCGATACCGGATTCCTCGAGGCCGGCGGCATCGTGAGCGCGCTGCTGGCGCTCGAGATCGAAACGGCCCGCTCGGTGCTCGTGCCCTACCTGGTCTGGATCGAGAAGCGCGGCGGGACGCCGAGCTGGTCCACGTGGTCGGCATTCCTGGATGAGGCCGGCTGGGCCGAGACGGCACGCGCTGCCGGGATCCACGCGCCGCGCAGCAGTGCGATCGGTGTCGAGGAGTAGAACAACATGTTTCGATTACGAGGCGATTTCGATACGGGGCCATGCTCATGTAGCCGGCACGCCTCCGGGCGGATGGGCAATGGGACGAAGAAGGGGGCTTCGCCCGATGCCACCCGGAGACGTGCGAACAGATCGCCGCTCGCCTGGTTAGGCGGCGGACTTGGGCTTGCGGCCGCGGCGCTTGGGAGCGCTGCCCGGAGCGGGCGTCGGATCGGAGCTGCGGGCGGTCACCTCGAAGATGACGGTCCGCGCATCCGAACGGTGGAACTTGATCTGGACACCGGCCGCATCGGAAGCCGTCGTCAACCGGTTCTTGATCGTGATCTTGCTCGTTCCCTCTTCGGCCGTCGTCGCCATTCCGCCCTCACCAACAGCCAGACTCTGCAAGAGCATGACGTAGTCCGGGCGCGCCGCCAACTGCTCGCGCGTCAGCTTAACAAGCATAGTAGCCTCCTGATTCCTGAATGGGTGAAAAGCACACGGGGGAAACATACACAAACGCACGATCAAGATCAAGCTTTCCACAAATCAATCACTTGTCCAACAGTCCATGATGATGAGAAGATGATGAGAGATCTTGCAGACATCGGACCTACGGGCAATCCGTGGCTTCAGCCCGCTTGAACACCAGCTTCGGTCGCGGCTCAATCAGAAAGCTTCGTGCATTTCCCGTGAGGACGAACCCGGCGCCGGTGGCGATACGGCGGAGCGCGCGCACCGGTACCGCGGGGCCCGCATCGAGCGCGATGAAACCACCAGGTCGCACGACGCGATTCAGCTCGGCGACGAGCCGCTCGACGTCCGGCGCACGCAGATAGAGCCCGACGACGCCGCCGGAAATCGCAAGGTCGACGCTCCCGTCCGCCAGTCGCTCCCCCCTGGCGAACAACGGCTCGGCGATGCTCTGGCAAACGAAGTGCGGCCGGATGATCGTCCCGTCGCGGTTGGCAAAGCCGCCGGCCTGCGCGCGTTCCTCGGCGCGCGCCACGAACCGTTCGGTCAGGTCATAGCCGATGATCGTCCACGACGGGTCGGCGAAGTGGCACAGCACCTCGGTCGACGTGCCCGGCCCGCAGCCGAGGTCGAGCACCACGGCGCCATGGGCCGGTATGCGGCCATCGATCGCGGCCGGGATCTGCCGCCGTTCCACCCATCGCTGGGGCAGGTTGTATGCAGCAAATGCGTCGTCATCGAACGCGCCGAAGCCATGCGCCACCGTCGCCGCGTCGGCGCCGATCATGCCTTGGCCGACGAACCGGCGGCCGCTGGCCTTCGTGCGCATCTCGGCCGCCTTGCTCGCCAGGAGCACGGACCACGGCAGCCGCAACGCTCGCCTGTCGGCGTCCGTGACGTGGAGCATCTCGCGCGCGTTCGGATCCATCCTTGCGGCTCCATGGTTCCGGCTGCTCGCCGGTCGATCGTGCGGTCGTGACGGCCGGTACCGGCTGGTCGATTTCGACGTTATAATCACCGTCGTCGTTGCCGGGCCTGGCGCAATGGTATCGATCGTCGCCGCACGGGTCACGATCGGAATCACGATCCGAGTTGGATCCGAGTTGGAGGAACCATGTACCGCACCCTCGTCACCACCGCTCGGATCATCGCCCTCGCCGGGTTGTGCAGCGCGGCCATCGCCTGTGCCAAGGCGCCGGCCGACCCGGTCGGCGACGCGCCGGCAGAGGCGCCGGTCGAAGCACCGATCGAACCGCCGGCGCACGTCGACGCGCCGGGCATCCCGCTCGCCGCGCCCGTCGTCCTGGCGATCCGCGCCGGCGCCGCCGTCGGCGACACGACGCTGGAAGCGGACGCCGAGGCGCCCCTCGCCGGCGGCGACGTGCTCACCGTGCCTGAGCGCGGCATGGCCGTCGTGAAGTGGCCCGAGGGTCCGCGCGCCGAATCGCTCGGCGCCGCTCTGTCGCTGCTCGAGGCGGACAACGTGCGCCGGCTGGGTGTGACGCAGCGCTCGGGCACCGCCCGCTACAGCATTCCCCAAGCCGACGCCGACGGCGTGATCTCGCTGGCTGTCGAGACGTCCCGTGCCACGGTGCGCGCCCTCGCCGGCCCGGCAGACGTCATCGTCAGCCTCGATCCGGCCGCGCCGGCCGACCCGCTCGCCGCCAAGGACCCGGCCGCCGCCGCCGCGGCCGCAACGCTGTGGATCGTCGTCATCGACGGCACGGTCGAGGTGACGGCCGACCAGAGCGTCGCCAGCGCCGCCGGCAGCGCCTCGCCGCTCCAGGTCGCCCTCTCGGCCGGCCAGGCGATCGCCGTCGGTCCGAGCGCTGCGTCGGCCGCGGCCATGCCGGTCGAGCTCGCCGGCATCGAGACGTGGTACGGCGGCCTCGTGGCCGGCGACGGTCCCCCGTCCGTCACCACGGCGGCCTACCGCTGCCAGGTGCTGGCGCCGCGCGTGGAGCTGCGCGAGCAGCCGTCCGCCACCTCCAAGGCCGTCGCCAAGAGCGTGGCGCTGGCAGGCGGGGCGATCATCGACGTCCGCGGCCGCTCGAAGGACGGCGCATGGCTGCAGGCCTTCCTCAGCGCCACCGAGCTGACCGGCTGGGTGCCCGCCGCCGACCTGCAGTGCATCGCGCCACCCGACGTGCTCGGCATCGTCGACCCGGCCACCGTGCACAACGTGGACCGCGCAGCGCTGGCGGTCAAGGTGCCCGATGTGGCGTCGTTCATCCAGGACAAGACCGAGATCGCACCCGGCGGCTGCGCCAAGCTCAACTGGGACGTCGTCGCGGGCACCCAGGTGACGTTCGACGGCCAGGCCGTGCCCGGCAAGGGCTTCAAGGTCATGTGCCCGGCCTCAACAACGTCCTATACCCTGAGCTGGACGGACGAGGCCGGGCGGCCGCAGACGCGCCGGCTGACGATCACCGTGAGCGAAGCCGTCGCTGCCGCCGCCGCTGCCGGAGCCGCTGCCGGCGCCGCCGGAGCGAGCGGCGGTGGACCTGCCGGTGCTGCGCCCGCAGGCAGCGACCCAACCGCCACGCCATGCGTCGGCCCGGAGTGCGAGGTCACCGTCCCGCCGCCGCTTGCCACCGCCACCCGTCGCCCGCGCCCGACGGTGGCGCCGGTGGAGCCGACCGACGAGCCCGCGCCGGACCCGACCGATGCCCCGCCGCCGTCCAACCCGACCGACCCGCCACGCACCGACCCGACGGATCGTCCGGATGACCCGACCGCGACACCGACGCCGCCTCCAGCGACGGACACGCCGCTGCCGACGCCGGGCACGTCCGAGACCCCGGAGCCGCCCACCGAGACGCCTCCACCGCCGAGCGAGACGCCGACGCCGGAGGGGATCCCGACGCCGACGCCGTAGGCGAACGCGCAGTCGTCCGATCGTCGATTCGCGCGTCATCCGGTCAACGGCTGAAGCCGTTGATTTCGTCGTTGCGCTCTCGAGAACCTGACCACACGGCGGCTTCACGCCCGATAGGTATCCGACCAACGCAAACCGGGGGCGGACACAAGGCCCGCCCCCGACAAGGATCGATCGTTCCAGGCCGATCCGTGCGATCGACCTCGGCGCGCCACGCGCCTCGGTCGCGCTACTGCTGCCCCAACGCCTGGTTGAACAACGCCATCGGCAGGTAACCGTAGTACCGCGTCGGCGGCGCCGCAGTCGGCGGGACGTTCGTTGCCGTGGGCGGGGGCGGATCCGTCGGCTCGGGCGGGTCGGTGGGCGCAGGCGTGTCCGTCGGCGCGGGCACGTCCGTCGGCGGGACCGCGGTGGCCGTCGGCGGGACGGCCGCCGGGCGCTCGCCCATCGTCGACCAAGTGCCGCCGGCGATGTCCCAGCCGTCCTCGTCGCCGTACTCGACGACCGCCACGACCTTCACCTTGTTGAAGTTCGTGCCCTGTTCCGCGGCAAGCTCGCCCTCCACCTGGACCGTCTGGCCGGGCTTCAGCTCGTCGGGCAGATCGATCGTCACCACGCCGCGCGCCGTGTTCGACATGTGGACCACCTTGCGGTCCTCCACCAGGAACGCGACGACCATCGCCGGCCGCTCACCGAACGGGTCGAGCACCGTGCTGCCGACGTTCGTCACGTCGACCTGCACCCGGTACCGGTCGAGCGCCGAACGCTTGGCCCAGGCCTTAACCTCGGCCGCGGCCGGTTCCTTGGCGGCGGCCGCGATCATCTGACCGTACTTCTTCTTGAACTCCTGCGAGCCCGACGTGACCTCTCGGCCGCTGTTCAGCAGCACGAGCGGCAGGTTGCCGTCGCCGCCGGACGCCCAATAGCGGTTCTTGCGCGCCGCCATCGGCGCGAGGGCGCCGGTGTACTTGGCGTCCACGTCGTACTCGAACATGGCGACCGGCGCCTTCTGCCGGTCGAAGTCCTTGATCATCTCACTGGCCGCCGGACCGGCGACCGCGCACACGCCTCAGCTGACGCGCCCGAACATCTCGAACAACGTGAACCGTTCCATCGGCTGGGCGGCGGCGGAGCGCACGCGCGCCATCGCCCCCACCCCCCCGACAAGCAGGCCAAGTGCGGCCAGGATGACCGCAGTCGATCGTCGCATGAACGTCCCCCTGAATCCGTGGCGGCCTTGCGGCCTATTCGATGCCTCGCCAGAGCAATGGCAGCATGATCCGATGCGTCGATTCCGTCACCGGCGGTTCAACCGGCGGCGCGTTCACCTTGATCTCGGTCGCGCGAGCGCCCTGCGCCAAGTCCCACTTGCCGTCCGACTTGCGGTACTCGAGCACGGACAGGATGTCCATGCGCTTCATTGTCGAAGCCTTCAACGCCAGCGTCGTTTCGAGCGTGACACCCTGACCCGGCTTGAGCACGTCCGGCAACTCGAGCGTCTCGGCGTGCTGGGCGAAGAAGTTCAGGTGGATCACCTTTGCGCGCTCGATGGCGTACACCGCCACGGACGCGTCGTTGCCGCCCTCGAACGGGTCGAACGCCATCTCACCGGTGTTCGTCACCGTGACGCTGACGCCGATGCTGTTGTCGTTCACCTTGTGCCATCGGCTGCTCACCGCCGCCGTCGGCTCACCGGTGCCCGCCGAGACGATCAGCTGCGTGTAATCCTTGCGGAAGTCGGCGTGCGCGTTCTGCGTCGTCTCGCGGCCGGCGTTGACGAGCACGAGCGGCAACGTGGCCCCCGTGCCGGCCGGCACACCGGCGGCCTCTCGCCACCGCGCGGCGCGCCGCTTCACGAACGGCAGCGTGCTGTCGATGTTGTGGGCAAAGATGTAGACCGGAATGCCCTGGTCGCGATACTCCTGAGCCATCTGATTGACCGCCGGACCGGCGGAAGCGCAGATCGTTCAGGTGATGCGCTCGAAGAACTCGAAGATGACCATCTTGGCCGGCGGCGTCTGAGCCGTCGCCGGCGCTTGCGCCGACCACGCCCCTGCCACCGCCAGGATCCCCAAGAGGAACAGCACACGCTGTCGCATCGACCCCTCCATCTGCACGCGGTGCACGCGCGCCGCTCCCAAGATTCCGTCCATACGCAGGCGCGGCCCGCTGGACAGAACGGCAACCATGCAATGTCCGGCCGCGTGACGCTGCACGGTAATCCCGTCCAGGCGGCCTGTCAAGGCGCTCGCCCGCCCCTGTCTCGCCCTGCCGCATCCGCCCGCTCGCGCGCCTCGAACATGAGCAGTACCAGCCCTTGGCCGTACGGCTGGATTCGCGAGGCATCGATCGTGTTGTAAAGCGCGATGCCCTGCGCCGCCGACGGCACGCCGGTGCCCATCGAGACGCGCATCACCGTCCCGTCCGGGGAGATCCGGTTCGTGACCCCTTCGAAGCCGAGATCCGCCACCGTCCGCAACGACGCGGACAGCCAGCCGGCCGCGATCGCACGATAGAGCGCCGCGACGATCCCGGCGCTGCCCGACGTCTCCGTGTAGAAGTCGAACCGCGTCACCTCGGTGTGCCAGAGCCCGGACGACGCTTGCAGTTTGGCCAACCCGGCCAGCTGGCGCGCAAGTACGAGGCGCACCTCCGCATGCAGCGGGCTGTCGGCCGGCAGGCTCTCGAGCACTTCGGTGGCGGCCAATGCCGCCCAGGCGTTGCCGCGCGCCCACCGCCCGCCGCTCATGTGGTCGCCCGCGGCCTGGCTCCAGCCGTGGCGCCACACGCCCGTGGCCGGATCCGCGAGGGTCCTCGCATGGCCGAGGATCTGCAGCGCGGCCTCGTCGACGAGCGCCGCATCGCCCCGGCGCTGGCCGTAGCGAGCCAGGAACGGCGCGGCCATGAACAGCGTGTCGTCCCAGAGCTCGGGGCGATCGGGCAGGTGCGCCCAGGCCCCCGGCCAGTCCTCCGGCAGCCCGAGCGCAACGTTGGGCAGCGCGACGCGCGCCGCTCCGCCCTCGCCCGGCGGTCTCGTCAGCCACGTCCGCGCCGCCGCCAGGAGCGCCTCGTGCCGCCCGTCGCCGACGTGCGCATCGCGCAGGAGCGCCCCCCAGGCGGGCGCGATGTGGTTCGGGATCGCCAGCGCGGGCGCATCGAGATCGACCCACCCGTCACGCACCGCCCGGGCGAGCCAGGCATCGACCCACGCGACGACGCGCGGATCGCGGCCGTCACCGTACGCCGTCATCAGCGCCACGAGCGCCGTGCCCGCCTCCCAGTCCCAGACGATCAGCCGATCGCGCTCGCCGGGCCGGTCGAGCATCGCCATCAGACGTGCGGCGACGCGATCGGCGGTCGGGTCGGTGACGGCGCGGCGGGTGGTCGGGAG
Source organism: Ardenticatenales bacterium (assembly GCA_020853525.1). Lineage (GTDB taxonomy): Bacteria > Chloroflexota > Anaerolineae > Epilineales > Epilineaceae > Avedoeria. Next base: position 81,496 of record JADYYS010000044.1, read on the forward strand.
GTAGATCGTCGGGCGGACCGGGGCCGGCGTCGGGCTTGGGGTTGACGTCGGGGCGAGGGTCGGGGTCAGGGTTGGCGGCAGCGTTGATTCCGGTTTCAGCGTCAGCGTTGGTGTCAGGGTCGGTGTCAACGTCGATGTCGATGTCGATGTTGATGTTGATGTCGGCGTCAGCGTCGATGTCGGGGCAAGCGTGTACGTCGACGTGACGACGGACGAACCCCCGGCCCCGAGCGCCGCCGCCTGTGCGTTCGATCGCGTCCGCACCGGCGGAGAGGCGGACACAAGCGTTGCCACGGCAGCGACGGCGACGATCGCCCCCGCAGCCCCCGCAACGTACCGCTTTCGCATCCTCATCGGCTGCCCTCCACCCTCTGAGACAGCGCAACAACGCCGACGGGTTCACGGCGCGGGGCCAAGCAAAACGCCCGCATCTTTCGACGCGGGCGCGTGTGGACCTGAGGAGATTCGAACTCCTGACCTCTACAGTGCGATTGTAGCGCTCTACCAGCTGAGCTACAGGCCCGAACAGAGGCGACAGTATAGTCGGGGCGGGGGCGGGGTCAACTGTGTGCGATCCTGGTGTGCAATCCTGGTGTGCAATCCTGGGACGTCGTCGAACGGGCAGAGACGACCTTGCGACATCGCACCTCTGCTTACGGCCACCACCCCACCGCCCAGGGGCGTCCATCGAGCATCCTCCCGTTTGCAGTCGTCGGCTCGATCCGCGTCCGACCCCCTCCGCGCCGCAGCGGCGCCACCCGGGCAACGGCGCGGCCGAGGCTGTTCACGCCGGTCACGAGGGCCGCGGAGCCGTCCGGCGACAAGGCCAGCAAGCCAAGACCGCCGTCCGCGGACTCCACCCGCATCGAGGCCCGTCGGATTCCGACCGTCCACGGCCGGCCGCGAACCCCTTTGCTGAACGCCGTGACGGATCGCCCGAAGTCGGCCGATTGCCCGTCTTCGGGCCACGCCACCGCCCATCCAAGCCGCTTCGCGTCGTGCGACCACGCCAGCGCGAACGGTGTGCCGGCCACCGCCGGGTCCGCGTTGACATCGGACAACCGCTGCCACGCACCGTCCGCCACGGCGATGAGGCCGACACCGACCGCCGCATCGAGCCACGCCACCCATCGGCCGTCCGGCGACGCCGCCACCAACGGATCCTCGCCCCCGGGCGCAACACGCCGCACGAGACGGCCGTCGGTCGTGTCGTAGATCCGGACGGCGGACGAGCCGGTCCCGCCGCCGCCGGGCGCCTCGAGGAGCGCGGCCCGCGACGCACCAGGGGACCACGCGAGCAGCGTATAGACGTCGGTGCCGAGCGACGGGCCGTCGAGGGCGAAGAGGCGGCGATCGGCATTCGGCGCGACGGACAGGGTGGACGTCGGCGCCGCCGACGCGGTGGGGGACGGGGCGCCGGTCAGCGTCACCGCCCGCATCTCCCAGCGCCGCGTCCCGCCCGCGCCGCTGAACGCGACGACGTCACCGGCCTGAACGCCGTAGGCGATCGATGTGCCGTCCGGCGACCAGACCTGGCCGGACAGCCGGCTCAGCTCGGGCTCGCCCATGACCGCGTAGCGCGGCGCGGCACCGGCCGTCAGGTCGCGGACGACGAGCGCCTCGGTCTTCGGGACGTAGTGCCAGACCTCGCGGTACATCGTCCGCCGACCGTCGGGGCTGGGAAGCCAGTCGCTGATCTCGGAGTCCGCCTCCCAGAGGGCCATGAAGTCCGGCTCACCCGCACCCGCATCGAGCGGCCGCACCGCCAGCGCCACGTTGTGCGGCCGATCCGCATCGTCGACGGCAGCGACAGCGACGATGCGCCCCGTCGTCCCGAACCGCGGCGACGACGGCGCGGCCGACATCCCGCAGCCGGCAGCCCACAGCGGCAGCGCGATGAAGGCCATGGACGACTGCCATCCGGGCCGGCGCATGCCGATCATCGCCCGTCCTCGGGCGGCTGCAGCAGCCGCCGCCAGACGACCAGGCTCCCCACGCCGAGCAGCACGCCGAACCACAGCGTCGCGAACCGCACCAGCAGGGCGGCCGCCGTCGCCGTGGCCGCGGAGACGCCGACCAGCCTCGGCGTGAGCACGACCAGCATCCCCTCGACGCCGCCGAGCCCGGCCGGGGTGGCGACGAGCGCGCCGACGACGGTGCTGATGCTGAAGATGAAGATGGCCTCCAGCACGGTTTCCATGCCCGGCGCGGCGCCGAGGCCGCGCAGGATCGCATAGAACGCCAGCCCCTCGCACAGCCAGCTGCCGATACCGATGGCGACGCTCGGCAGCAGGTTGCGGGGGCGGAGCAGGGTGTAGCTGCTCTCGTAGAAGCCGTGCAGCTGGTGCGCCTTCGGGCCGACGACGGGCAGGCGCTCGGCCCGCTCGAGGACCCACTCGGCCAGCGGCCGGACCTGGACGACGGCGACGATGGCCAGCATGACCGCCAGCGTGCCGAGCGCCACGTAGCGCACGCGATGATCGGGAAAGCCCCACAGACCGACGCCGGACAGGATGATCATCGCCAGCCCGTCGACGAGTCGCTCCGCCAGGATCGTCGGCATCGTCGTGGCTACCGGCGCGCCGCTGATCGTCCGTACGACCCAGCTCTTGAGCACCTCGCCCACCTTGGCCGGCGTCAGGACGAGCGGCAGTCCGAGCAGGAACACGCGCGCCGAATCCCGCACGCCGATCCGGGCGCCGACGAGCCGCAGGTACCAGTGCCAGCGCAGCATCCGCGCCGCGTAGTTCACCGCCGTCAGGCCGACCGCCACCGGCACGACCCGCCAGTCGAACGTCGACAGCGCCGCACCGAGCTTCCGCGCATCGCCGTACGCCACGAACGCGCCGTACAGGACGAGCGCGGCCAGGACGGACGGGACGATGCGGCGCAGGAGGGTGGGCAGGGTGGGCGGCGGCGGCGGGGGCGCCGGTCGTTCTTCGGACATGCGAAGAGCGTATGCAACTGTGGGTGGGGGCGCCAATCGGGACCGGGCAGTCGGGACCGGGCTGTCGGGACCGGGCGGCGCCGCTTCCCGGTCCCGGCTCGCGCTCCGCCGACGTTGCACCGGCTGCGCTCCGCGGCGCCCCAACGCCCGAGCCCGTGACTGCCCCCGGCCCATGTATCATTCGCCGCCCACCCGCCGCCCACCCGCCGCCCACACCCGACGACACCGTTCCACAACCGTCGTTGTCGTTGTCCGTGCCGCCGACGCCGCCCGAGGAGGTCCCGCCGATGTCCGTGCCCACCGCCCGTGCCGCCCGCCGACTGCGCGCATCCCTCGCCCTCGCCGCCGCGCTGGCCGCCCTCGTCGCTGCGTCGGCGTCGTTCGTGACGCCGCGTCCGAGCGTAGCGGCCGGGCCGTCCGGGCAGTCCGTCGTCGGCGCCGAAGGTGCGGTCCGCGTCGATGCCGACACCGACGCCGTTGCCGACGCCTCCCCCATCGCCCTCCTCGCCGCCCAAGCCGCCCGCCCCGCCCGTGCCCGCATCGCCGACGGCGTCGCGTCGCTCGCGCGCACCGCGCCCGCGCAGCGGCTGCCGGTGATCGTCGTCTCCGCGCGGCCGCTGCCGGCGGGCGCGGTGCCGGCGGCGAGCCACCGCTGGACGTGGCCGGGTGGCGAGCACTTGACGCTGGTTCGCGTCCGGGCGGGCGACGCGGCACGGTTGGCCGAGCTGCCGGGCGTCGCGCAGGTGATGGATGGCCGGACGGGTGTGCCGGCGCAGGAGGCCAAGGACCGGCCGCGGGCGACGGCGCCGGGCAGCGCGGCAGGCCGCGGCTTGGTCGCGAAGAAGGGGACGAAGTCGATAGCCGCCGCGTCCGAGGCGAGCGCGTCGGCCACCGGCCGGGATACCGCCGATTCCGCCGCCCCCGCCGGCCGCCGCGGCGCCCCGTCGCCCAAGGGCTGGTGGGACGTCGGGCAGGGACACGGCGGGGAAGAGGCCTGGGCGATGGGCTTCAAGGGCGAGGGCGTCACGGCGGCGGTCCTCGACACCGGCGTCGACTTCGGACACCCCGATCTGCAGGAGGCGTGGCAGATCTATCCGGCCGGCCACACGTACGCGGGCTGGCCGGAGGCGCTCGACCCGGACGGTCTGGTGCGCTACATGCTCGACGCCACGGACGCGTCGGACGACCCCGTCGAGACGGCCTCGGGCAACGGCGGCGTGATCGCCCTCCATCAGGCAAGCCCCGTGACCACGGAGGATCTCGGCGGCGAGCTCGTCCACACCGCCTGCGTCACACCGAAGACGATCGAGGACGACGGCGGCGACATCGTGCGCAGCGACGGCGAGGAGGATTGCGACACCGTCGTCCCGTCGTCCGCCGGCGGCACGATCCGCTACGGCCACCACCCGGACGTCTTCCTCGGCCTCACGATCGGCCGCCTGCAGGACCGCGGCGAGGGCAACGGCGAGCTCGCCGGCGTCATCGCGGTGGACGGCACGACGCCCGGCGTGTTCGATACCGTCTATATCGACCTGAACGGCGACCACGACTTCACGAACGACACGCCGCTCACCCGCGACACCCCGCTGGCCGTCTGGGATGCCGACGACGATGGCGTGGCGGACGTCTCGGGCGGCCTGCTGACGTTCGTCGCCGACGGCGTCCGCCCGCTGCCGGGCAGCTACCTGGTGGGCCTCGCGGACGAGATCCCTGCCGCCGGCAGCGTGGTGTCGATCCTGTTCGATGCCGAGTCGCACGGCACGGCCTGCGCCAGCAACATCGTCAGCCGCGGCGTCATGCCGCCGCCGCCGGGGACGCAGATGGCCTACGCCGACCTGCCGGACGGACGTCCCGCCAAGGTGAACCCGGCCATCGCGCCCGCCGCCAAGCTGATCGGCATGGGCGACGTGTACGCCGGCGACATCCACTTCGACATCGGCTGGCGCTTCGCCGCCCTCGGCGCCGACCCGGACCGCGAAGACGACGACGCCCAGGTCGTCTCCAACAGCTTCGGCGTCTCCGACCCCGACGACGGCTGGGACGGCGAGTCACGGGTGATCGACTGGTACGTCCGCCACCTGGCGCCGGAGACGCTCTACCTGGTGGCCACGGGCAACGCCGGCCCCGGCTACGGCTCGACGGCGGCGCCGAGCCCGGCCACCGGCGTGGACGTCGGAGCCAGCGACCAGTATGGCGCGCAGAGCACGTCGTCCATCCGCAACACCGGCCAGATCACGTTCGGCGACCTCATCCCGTTCGCCAACCGCGGCCCCGGCGCCACCGGCCGGCCCGGCGTCGGCGTGACGGCCAACGGCGCCGTCGGCTGGGGCGCCCTGCCGTTGAACCTGGTGGCGGAGGGCATGGCGGGCGCGACGGGCGGCGTCGCCGGAACCGGCCAGGAGGCGCAGTCGCCGTGGGGCGGCACGAGCCGCTCGACGCCGGTCGCCGCGGCCGCCGCGACGCTCGGCTATCAGGCGTTCAGGAGCAAACACGGCCGCTGGCCGACCGCCGCCGAAGCCAAGGCGATCCTCTTCGCCGGCGCGCGCTTCAACGGCTACGACGTCTTTTCGACCGGCGCCGGCACGGTCGACGCCGGCGACAGCGCCCGCATCGCCGCCGGGAAGGGCGGGGTGTACGCGATGCCGCCGGAGTGGGCCGTCGGCAGCTGGCGCGGCAAGGAGCACGGCGGCTTCGCGCACGCCGCGCCGCCAGGCACGACGTGGATGCAGCCGGTGGCCGTCCACAACCCGGGCAGCACGGCCCTCGCCGGCCGCGTCACGGGCGCCCGCCTCGTGCGGACCGGCACGATCGACACGACGCACCGCCTTCCGCGCGCCGCCGAATCGCGCGGCGCGGACGGCGTCGTGCCCGACTGGCTGTTCGCACTGGACAAGGACGCGATCCCGGCCGACACCGACCTCATGATCATCCGCGGCGCGATGCCGCACGCGGACGCGCGCGTCCGACAGCTGCCGAACGGCCTCATCACGGCCAACGGCTTCGACGTCGGGATCGTCCGCCACTCCGACCTCGACGAAGACGGCATCCTGTGGCACGACGACAACGGCAACGGCGCCGTGAACCACGCCGGCAGCGGCGACAGTGTGAACTGGGCGAGCACCGAGGTGGACGAGGGCGAGTTCAACCGCGCGACGTTCCACTACGGCCCGATGAACGGCTGGGCCGCCAACATGCACCACCCCCTCCAGCGCTGGGGCGACGGCCTCTACATCGCGCTCTGGCACAGCGCGCCGGTCGACGCCGTCGCCGAGCCGACGATCCAGCTGAGCATCGAGACCTACGCCTGGCGACCGTGGTCATGGCTGTCGACCGCCGCCGCCACGGTCAGCGTTCCGGCCGGCGGCAGCGCCGAGATCTCGGCGTCCGTCAACGTGCCCGCCGACGCCCCGACCGGGCTGTACGAGGGCGCGCTGTTCATCGACTACGACCGCAGCACGGGCGACGTGCCGGTGCCGACCGGCGGCGGCTATGAGCTGCCGCAGAAGCGCGTCGTCGTGCCGATCGTCGTCAACGTCGCGCCCACCGTGGACTGGGCGGCACCGCTGGAGCTCGGCGGCGAGGCGGCGGCGGCGTACGACGGGGATGCGCCGGCACCCTATCGCCAGAGCGCGCTGTACGGCCTGTCGGACTACAGCGGCGCCGAGTCGGGCGATTGGCGCTTCTTCTTCCTCGACGCCGTCGACACGGGCCCGGACCGGTGGTGGCTGCTGCGGACGGACTGGGGCGGCGAGCCGGGCCAGAGCCATGTCGGTACCGGGCTCTTCGGCCCGACACCCGACCGCTTCACGGACCCCACCGACCCCGAGAACACGGACGAGAACCGCGTCGACACGCCGTGGTTCGGCCCGTACGCCCTCGGCGAGCTGGCGCGGACGCTGGGCGCGTTCGACATCGTCGCCCCGGCGGACGCCCCGGCCGGCAACCGGCAGTGGCTGGGCGCGCGGGCGGAGGACGGCCTGCACGAGGTCATGGTCCACAGCGTCTTCATCGACGGCTTCGATGTCTCGCTGCCGTTCACGACGACCGTCGGCAGCGTGCGGATCGACCCGCCCGAGATCCTGCTGCGCGGCACGGAATGCACCACCGTCACCATCGAGAGCACGCTGGACATCCTCGCGCTGGCGACGGTCGCCGGCGGCCTTTCCAAGCCGGAGGTCCTGCTGGCGCAGCCGATCTCGACGGCCAACGACACCGTCAACATCCTGCGGCGATTTACCCAGCCCGTGCTCGAGTTCGCCGTGGAGCTCGTCGGCGAGGAAGGCAACGACCTCGACATGAGCGTCTTCTTCGACACGAATCGCAACAACCGACCCGACCCGTCCGAGCTGATCGGCGCGTCCGAATCGCCCACCGCCGAGGAGTTCGTGTCGCTGCCCGGTCAAGGGGCGCCCGGCACCTACATCATCCAGATCAACGCCTTCGCGCTCGCCACCGACGCGACCACCTTCGATCTGACGATCGACGCCGTGAGCGGGGACGACATCACCGCCCGCGATGCCCCCGGGGCCCTCATCGCCGACGCCCCCTCCACCCTTCGCGTCTGCCCCGTCGCCGACCTCGCCGCGGACCCCGACGCGGGCACCGGCGCCGAGGGCCTGCTGACGTTCGGCCCGGAGGAAGCGCCCGGCATCGTGCGCGTGCCGGTGCGCTGGGCGCCGGAGGGGGACGAAGTGGGGCGGATCTGGCTGCCGGTCGTACAGCGGGGGCATGAGCGGCCGTGAAATCCACTTGACCCGCCCCCACCCCGCTGCTACGCTCACCGTGCTGCTGCGTTGGACTGGCGCACAAGCGTCGCAACCTACGTGATCTCATCGGGAGCCTGACTTGCATCAGGTGCAGCCGCCCTTTGTGAGCGGAGGCGCCCAGCAGGCACCCACCTGCATCTGCAGGTTGTTGACCCCGCGTCAGTCCACGTAGCATGCTTTTCCGGGGGCCACGGCCCCCTTTTTTTGTGAGGTGCGAGGTGCGTGTCCTTCATCCCGTGCGCGCGCAGGAAGCGCTGCTGGATGCCGGAACGCTCGTCCGGCCGGACGGCGCCGTCGAGACATGGCAGGTCCATCGCCTGCCGGCCGATCGCACGGCGGTGCGCGTCGAGGCCGACGGCCCGGCGCTGTGGCACTTGGTGCTCGATCCCGACGGCCGCCCCGAGCGACTGCAGGCCCGGCTGCGGGACGACGGCCGCACCTTCGAGGCCACGCTCACGTTCTTCGAGGACGAGGTCATCATCTGGCGCCGCGGCGCCGAGCCCGCCACGGAGTCGATCGCCCTGCCGCCCGGCACCCGGCTGCTGTGGCCGCCGCTTGCCGGACGCGAGCGCTGCCTGGCGGGGCTGGTCGGGGAGGCCGCTGGAGAGGCCGGCGGGGAGACCGCCGGAGAGACCGCGGCCGGCGACGGGGCGGCAGCCCGAATGTTCCTCCTCGTCCGCCGCGGTCCGCCCGCCGGGGGCGGCCTGTCCGCCCATCTGGCCAAGCTCACCATACACCCGACGCCCGATGGCCTGACGCTGACGAGCCCCGGGCTGACGGACATGGCGCTGACCCTCGACGCGGACGGCCGCCTGGCCGGCTGGTCCGAGGGCGGCCCGGCGACGGTACGGCGGCCATGACCCCGTCCGACCGCCGCGCCGCGATCCAGCGCATCGCCGCCGCGCTGCACGCCTTCGACGACGACCTGCTGCGCCAGCTCGACGCCGTCGTAGCCGCGCCCATCGACGTCCCCGTGCCGGACGACGTCGGCGGCGGCCTCTCGCGCCGCCAGGCGATCGGCGGGGGCACGGCGCTCGTCGTGCTGGCGCTGGCCGCGGCGAAGTCGCTTGCCATGCTGCGCGCGTCGAGTGGAACCGTCGGCGAGGATGCCGCCGTCGACGCGGCTCTCGGCGACCGCGCCGGCATCGACGACGACGGCGTCGTCGACGGCGGTGAACCGCTGCTCGAACTCTATCGGATGCTGCGGGCCGAGAACCTGGACGCCGAGGCCCGCGCGGCGCTCGATGCGCTGGCGCCATCCCTCGGCGACGCCGTCGACACCGCCAAGGGCCTGGCGGGCGGGCTCGACCGCGTCGCCGCCGGGCTGGCGGCAGCCGAAGGCGCGCTGGCACCGCTGCGCGATGGGGCGGCGCGTGCGGAGACGGTGCTCGCTCAGCTCGCGGCGGCGTTGGCACGGGTCGCCGAAGCGGCGCCCGGGCCGGGCGATGTGCCCCTCCTGCCCGGCGGTCTGGCCGACGAGGCCCAAGCGGCAGCGGAGCGCATCGGCGGCTGGCTGGCCGAGGCCGCCGGCGTGCTGCCGTTCGGTGTCGGCGACGGGCTGCGGGCGCGGCTCGAGGCGGTGCGGCAGGTGATCGCCCTCGTGCCCGAGACGCTCGCGGCGGTGGACGGCGCGCTGCTGGGCCCGCTGCGGGCGCAGTGGCTGCCGGCGGACGGGGCGCCGGGCATCGGGATCGAGGCCGGGCTGTTCGAGCCGCTGCACGACGGCGTGCTGGACAACGGCTTGGCGCTCGTCGCCGCGGCGGCCGAGCTGGCCGCGTGGCGTGCCGGCACCGAGGCCGAGCTGGCGGCGATGATCGGGCGGCGGGCGGATGTGCTGCGGCGGATCGAGGCGGCGGAGGGTGGTTGACGCGGCGACGCCGTCCTTGTCCGCCGACCGAGGCTCCATGTCGTCTGCCCCATCGCGATCGCCCGCCCCGTCGCGCGACCGGCGGCTCGTCCGCTTGGCGCTGGCGGCGGGCGCGATCACCGTGGCCGTCGGGCTGGCGATCGAGCCGCGGCAGCCGGCGCGGGGCGAGGAGCGGTACGTCATCCCGCCCGGCACGGCGGCCCGCGCGCTGGCCGGCGAGTCGATCGAGGACGTCCTGCCCCAGACCGTACAGACCGCGGTCGGGCGCCCACTCATCGTCGAGAACCGGGACACGACCCGGCACACGTTCGGCCCGTTCGCGCTCGAACCGGGCCAGAGCTGGCGCCGCACGTTCGCGACGGCCGGCGACGTCCAGATCGCGTGCTCGCTCTACCCGTCCACGGGCTTCACGATCGCCGTCGCCCCGCCGCCCGTGCCCGCCGTGCGGTCGACCGTTCTCCTGGCGGCGTGGCTGGCGCTCCTGACGCTGGCGGCGGCGGCGGCGGTCGGCGGGGTGGGCGTGGCGATCGGGGTTCCAGCCGACGTCGGCTCGACGGCGCGCTTGGGCGCGACGTCGGGCGCGACGTCAGGCACGCCGGCGGACGCCTCGGCGCGCGCGTGGCGCGCGGCGGGAACCGCGCTCGCGCTGCTGCTCCCGTTCTCCGCCGCCGTAGTGGCGCTGGCGGCGCTGCGCCTATCGCGCACGGCCGCATGGGCGGACATCGCCGTCAGCCGGACGACGTGGCTTTGGGCGCTGTCGCTCGGGCCTGCGGCGGCGGCGGCGTGGTGCGGACAACGCTTGGCGATCGGGACGCGCGTCGGCGGTTCGATCGGCAGCGCCGCCGCAAGCGCGATCGGCACCTATGGCTTTGCCGGCTCGGGTCTGGCGCTCGTGACGCTCGGACTGGCCTGGACACCATTTGTCGGCTTAGGCGGCGGGCTGAACGCGGCGCTGGCGACGGCCGGCGCCGGCCTGCTCGTGGCCGCGCTGATCGCCCGCAATTCCGGGGGCGACGGTGCGGGCGCCGAGCGACGGCTGGTGTGGACGGTGGCGCTACCCGGCGCGGTGCTGCTTGGGGTTGCGCTGCCCGCCGGCGCGGCAACACCCCCCGTCCAGGCCCTGCTGGCGGCGCCCAAGCTGGCGGCCGCCCTCGGCTTGGCCTGGCTGGCACGCGCGGTGGTCCGTCGCGGCGAGAGCGCGACGGCGCCCGTGCTGACGGTTGCGAGCACGTTGGCCGCGCTCTGGTCGTTCGGCCAGCTCTACGGCGCGCTGCTCGGCCACCTGAACGCCGTCACGCTGCCGAAGTACGGCAACCCGGTCCCGCCGAGCACCGCTTCCGCTGCGCGCGGCGCGGCGCTGTGGGCCGCCGAGTGCGCCGCGTGCCACGCACCCGGCGACGCGGCCGCGTATGGCGCGCTGCCGGACGCTGCGCTGTTCGAGGCGATCACGTTCGGGCAACGCGCACCGGGCCGATCGACGCCGCCGATGACCTCGGGACAAGCGTCGGCAGGTGCGATGCCGGCGTTCAAGTACCGCCTCGACGTGTTCCAACGCGGGGACATCGTGAACTACGTGCGCGCGGTCGACATCGGAGAATCATCCGACCCTTAGGCCGCACCAGACGTCAGGCCACCGGCTCCGCACAGCGTCCGCGTAGGGGCGACGCATGCGTCGCACGAAGGCCATCCGCCCCCCATCACGCCCCGATCACGCCGGGGCGTACTTCTTCCGCTGCTTGTCCGTGACCGGGCCGACGTCGTAACCCGTGGCATACAGCCAGTTGCGGGCGCCGGCGTCGCTGATGTAGGCGAAGCGGGCGGCCAGATCCTTGGCGGCGCCGTCGACGCCCTTGGAAGCATACAGTCCGTCGAGCCACGCGCCGAAGCTGCCGTGGTCGCGCGCGAGGGCTGCGATGGTGTCCGCGTTCGTGACGACCGCCTCCAGACGCTTCTGGTTGCGGATGATCCTGGCATCGCCCATCAGGCGCTCGATGTCGGATGGGGTCATCGCGGCGACGCGTGCGGGTTCGAAGCCGTGGAAGACTTCGCGGAAGGCGGCCCACTTGTTGTCGACCACCTGGCGGTTCAGGCCGCCCATGAAGACGATCCGGCTGGCGGTCTCGAGGAAGCCGGCGTCGGAGGTCGGGCGGACGGGATCGTGGCAGGGCGGGTCGTGCGGCTGGCTGGCCATCGCAGGCTCCGTGGGCAGGCGGCGGCAGATGACGATATACTAGCCCACGCGCCCGGCGGAGCGCGTGCCCCTCTAGCTCAATGGTAGAGCAGCGGACTTTTAATCCGTTGGTTCAGGGTTCGAGCCCCTGGGGGGGTACTACGATTTACAGAGTACTGGCGGCCCGCGAACCGATTTCATGCGGCGAGTATAGCACTGGTTACCCTAACTATTACCCTGACCGGGAACACGCCCGGCAAGAGCACTGTCCATTCGGTCAGCCGCCTCACGCTGTAGAGCTGGCACGACGTGCGCATAGGTGTCCATCGTCAGGCTGAACTGGCTGTGGCCGAGCGTCTCGGTAACGACCCGCATCGGCGCTCCCTGCGTGAGGAGCAGAGTCGCGCAGCCGTGGCGGAGGTCATGGAACCGGTAGTGGGGGAGCCCGGCCTCCTTCAGGAGCTTCTGGAAGATGTGGGTCACATTCGGCCCGTCCATCGGTGTTCCGAGCGAGGTGGAGAAGACGAGGCCCATGTCGTGCCAGGTATCGCCAGCCGCAAGCCGTTCACGGTGCTGTCGGGCGCGATGCTGACGCAGGGCGTCCACTGCCACCGCCGGGATTGAAATGGTTCGCCGCGAGCGCGGGCTCTTGGGCTCTGAGAGCTGATATGCGCCGTTGATCCGTTGCATAGCTTGGCGCACGCTCAACAGTCGGGTGTCAAGGTCAACATCCGACCACTTCAGTCCAAGCGCCTCCCCTTGCCGAAGCCCAGTCGTCAGAGCGACCACGAAAAGCCCTTCGAGCCGGTGACCTCGCACGGCGGCGAGGATCTCGCCAGCTCGTTCGGCACTCATCGGCTCAACTACATGCTTCGTCAGCTTCGGAGGATCGACGAGGGTTGCGACGTTGCGCTGTATCATGCCCCACTTGACAGCCTGTCCCAGCGCCTTGCGAAGTGTCGCACGAATGTGCAGAACCGTATTGGGAGACAGGCCACGCGCCAGTGTCTTATTCATCATGTCTTGTACGTGCTGGGGTGTCACATGAGACAAACGCAGCCGTCCCAGCGCAGGAGTCAGGTGCAGGCGGACGTGCATCGCGTATGACTCATAGGTGTTCGGACGAACCGAGGGTTTGACCGATGTCTCAAGCCACTGAGACAGATACTGACTGACTGTCATGCGCTCGTCGGCGAGCGGAATCCCGTTCTCAGTGTCCCGCAGTGCCTCGCGCATTTTCCGTGAGACATCCGCTCGTGTCTTGCCGTACAACGAGCGCTGCTTCCCGTTGACGGTGACGCGGGCCTCCCACAAGCCGTCAGGTCGCTGTCTCATGCTGCCTTCGTTATTCGCTCGTTTTGCCATCACTTCACCCTGTCGCTGTCTCGCTAGTTTCGCCTAGTTGTCGCAATGTCTCGCCGCACAACACACGTGTGTCTTGTTGACTTGCATGTCAACACTCGATGCAATTGAGTTCGTCGGAAGTGATCGTGTTCACTGCCCAGTTTTGCTTCGGGTAATGATAGCTTCTGCTCTTGAGGGGCGCCACTGGTCGAACGCTGCCGCCGACCGCCTCCCTTGTACTCACTTGCGGTCGTGGGCTCTCTTGCCTCTTGTAAATCACACTGCCGTGTGCGATAATGACTTCTATGAGACCAATATGGAGCACTCCCATGGACCCCAAGACTGAGATGCGTGCGCACGTCATCATCTCGAAGGCGATGGTCAAGAAGATTGACCGCCTAGTGGGGCAACGCAAGCGAAGCAAGTTCATCAGCGACGCGGTTGCCCATGCCCTGGCGCATCTTGAGCTGCTTGAAGCCGCTGAGGCGGCGATGGGAAGCGGCGCGGGCGAACTCCGCCCCTGGGGCGACACTCCGGAGTCCATTGCCAAGTGGGTTCACGACGACAGGCAGGCCTCCCTGGCGCACGATGATGAGTTGGACGCCCTCAGGAAGCGTCTCAGTAACCCGACGTCATGAGTCGGTACGTTCTGGACTCAACCGTGCTCATTGAGTGCGAGAAAGGCCACGAGCCAACGGCTTCCCGTATCAAGGAGCTTCTGGCTGCAAGCCACGAGCTGTACATCTGTGCAGTCGTGGTTGCAGAGTACTACTCCGGAGCGCCGCGCGGCACGAACGTGCGCATGGACACATTTATGGACAAGCTCAGATACGTTGACCTAACCCGTGAGATGGCGGCAACGGCGGGGGGCTTCCGCAACCATGCCCAGGACCAGGGCCGTCGCATGGCGACTCCGGATGCACTCGTCGCCGCGCTCGCACATCATCTCTCGGCGACGCTTGTCACGAATAACATCCGTGACTTCTCCATGACTACTGTGGCCGTCGAACAACTCGGGGGCACTTTTACGACCACACGGCCGCCAGAAGTGCAAGGTGATTAACTTGCGTTCAGTTGCATGAGCGCTCCTCGGGAGGCGAATTGCCTACCGTTCGGAATCACACTGTGGGACATGAATATGTGTGCTCGCTTATGTTGGGCCAAAACACGACGTTACTAGGTCGAAGGTCGTGTGCAATTGCCCCTGTGATTATTCTTCCTTCTTCGCAAGTTCGGCAAGATATGAAGAGTACGCGCTGAATTTGGCCCTAGTGATTACAGGGGCCAGCTCAAGCAGATGGAATGGCAACCCGTTGATTTGACGTATCAGATAACCAAGACCGATTAGGATAATGCTTGCCATTATGATAAGGGGGATGAATTTTGCCGAGACAAGAACATCATCGAGCCGCGGTATATCCATTCGACCAGAGGCAGGAAGACAAGCTAGTGGATATAGCACGCCAACAAGAAATAGTACTCCCACGTAGCGAATTGCATGACGGAGTATCCTGGTGCCTCCGGGTGGATAGGTCTGCATTTCTCGTCGTATGCCCAGAAGGTCTCTCAGGTTATGACGAACCTCAGCCAGCAGCTCGTCTACTCGGTCTTGCTCACGCTCAAGATCGGCCTTAGAACGCGTCCATGTGATTGTCCCGACACCCACCATGTCGCGATCGCCGAATTGCAGTCCCTTTGTCTCGTCCTTTTCCCGCTGTCTCTCCCATTCTGTTTGTGAATCAGTCAGAAGTCTATCGATGTCGATCGTGGGGAGGAATCGGAGGAATGAAAAGCGACTTATCCACTCAGATGGCGACATGCTAACCTCTTGTCCACGTTGAATCTGCACACCAATGACTTCTCGAATGTAAGCGCATTCAAGTCGTATTCCCCACGCAAACTGACGATTTGAAAGTCGGTCAGTTAGAGCAATGGCTGTTGATATCAGTTGATCGCGGCGTTCTAGGAGCCTTGCTCGTTCAGCCTGAACATATAGGAGTCTAGATATGACTGCCGCTGAAATGAAGGCAACCAAAGCTGCTGCTGATTGAGCTAGTGAGCTATAGAACCAATTCCAGTCGGCCATCGTACTCGCCATTTCCCCTTCTCCCGGCGTTAGATTGCAAAGCAAGAGATCAAGACGACGAGCCCGATTATAGGTATCGTGTAGCGCCCTCGCTCTCCCGCGCAAGTTCGATCCGCATGTCACCCATTTTTGTCGCGATGTTGTGCATCGTATTGATTGTGCCCTGCTCCTGATAGCCAAATTCGCCGAAGAAGGCTTGTGTTCGCTATCAAACCATCAGCCACACTGACGACATCCCAATATGCTTGATCCACAATATCGGATGCAAATGAAACATTCTTGATCAGATCCTTAAATTTCGAGTCTGCTCCCCGTCGCTGCGTATCTACAGAAAGGGCTACGATCAAGAACTTGTATGCTGTGTCGTAGAGTGCTCGCCACGGCCTGAACTCCCCCATCGCCTGGATCGCGTCTTCGATATCCTTGCTGATTCCACTGATCGGGACACCGGTGCTTGACGAAGTCACGCGCGCGGCAATTCGACCGCATTGTGCCTTGAGTTCTACAATCCTCCCTCGCTCGTGCTCGGTAAGTTGGGGACGATCGAGCCACTTCAGGACGATCGTGATCGTATCTGGAATGAACAGGGCTAGTGCTAACAGAATGATTGCCGCTGCTAGCTCGTGCCGTACTATCCAAATCCATATCGACGGAACCTCGACTGGACGTCCGCCAAATGCTGTTATCCAGTCGTTCGCCTCAAACACGGCGACCCGAGCGGCTGCGACTAGCAACACTAACGGAATCGAAATGAGCACGACAATTACGAATGTCCGCGCTCGCCAAAGGCGCTGTAGCATGTTTGGCATCCTTCAACCCTACGTCGACCTCGCAGGCTCGTCAAGTGGCCGATGTTCTCTCGTCTCCTGGCGATCTATTGACATAATGCTATGGGTCTGATACAATTTGAAGTCTTGGCGTCGCCGGAAGTTCCCGGCTGAGCCAGCCCTATGCCGAGAAGCGAATCAATACCCACACCCGCCCGAGAGCCCGGCATTCGCCGGCCGCTCTTCCCGTTGGGCCAGGTGCTCTCTACCCCCGGTGCCCTTGCTGCATGCGAGGATGCCCAGGTCAACCCGCTCTCCTATCTTCGCCGCCACGTCGTCGGCGATTGGGGCGATCTCGGGGCTGTGGACAAGGCCGCGAACGAGGATGCGCTCACAACCGGCGCTCGACTCTTCTCCGCCTACACCCTCCCGACCGACGACCGACTTTGGATCATTACTGAGGCCGACCGATCGGTGACAACGCTGTTGCTGCCGCTCGAATACTCAGTAGTTCCCGACAGGATAGCCGGCAAACGGGAGTTCAGGGAGGTCGCGAACGCCGAGCAGAGCCTCGATGGCATGGCGCAGGACGTCGGCGAAGCGTTGGAGGCGTAGCGGACGGGCTCG
>JADYYS010000045.1 GCA_020853525.1 Ardenticatenales bacterium
CCGGGCGGGGGGGAGCCGGGCCGGGGCGCCCATGCGCCCTGGCCCGGATCGCCATCGTCCGGAGACCGTTCTCCCTCCGACCCTACGTCACCTTCCGGTTACACATCTTTCCCGACGCCCTCCCCTGGCGCAGGAGATGCTGCACGAACCCCGAGCTCGCGCCGCTTCATGCCGCCGGCACGTCCACCGTCAACGTCTCCCAGACCGCATTCCCCGGCGCATCTCGGACCGCATTGTCCCGATACGCCTCGAGGAGCAACTCGACGGCCTCCCGAATCATGCCGCGGGCCACCTCCAGATCCCGCTCTTGCTTCACTGCGCCCAGCAGTTCCGGCACTGTGGCCATGACCCAACCGTCTTCGACCGTCTGAAAGACCACTGTGTAGTCGTGCCGCAACTTCTACTCCAGGTCAGACCGTGGCCAACGCCGAGGTTCATCCCGACGCGTTCGCCGTTGTCGGCACATACGTGCTTCCTCGCAGGCGGTGGCACCGAAGGTGACTACCGAAGGTGACTCTGGACCCTGGGTATGTGGACATCAATGGCCTCGAGCCACCTCGCCGCCCTCGTCTGCGGCCAATCGCCCCGCGACGGCCTCGCGCAGATCGCCCCAATCCGCTTCGCGCAAGGCGTACGTCACCACCTCGTCGGCGGTAAGCGCATGCCCTTCGGCGAACGCCCGCTTGCACGCTGCGACGCCGATCACGCCCTGCGCGCGAACACTGAGCGAAGCGACCCGGGAGGCTTCGGTCAGCGCTCGAGGCGCGCCAACATCTTGGCGCATGGCAGCCGCGGCGATGCGCCACGCTGCCAAGCCCGCGGAAAGCGGCCAGCGCGGCGGCCAGGTCATCGGGGCAGCATCGGAGGTCCTCGAAGTACCGCTGCGCGGTGTCGTTGTCTCCGCGAAGCATGGCACTGCTGGCCAACACATTCAGCGCCTTGGCCAGCGCAGGTCGGTTGTTCGCACGTCGGCACAGAGTCTCCGCCGACTCCGCCAGTCGGCATGCAGTCTCGAAGTCGGACTGGTCCATGGCCAATAGCGCCAACGCGACTTCGAAGTGGGGTCGGATGGGCGATGCCGCCGCGCCGTCATCGGCCGTCACGAGCGCCTCCAGCTGCGCTCGATCAGCGGACAACGAACCGTGCAGCGGCTGCTCTGATGCGGCAGCCAAGCCGAGGCGAAGCGCGCGTGCCGCGGATCGACACCGCGAACCTCCACGCCCTCACGGACTGGGCCGGCTGCAAGCGCTCGTTCCGCCAGCTCTTCGGCTTCGACGTGCCGGGCGTCGACTACGCGGCGGCGGTCGACATCGACGTGCCGTTGGGTTGAGCGCGGCCGGTCTACCCTCCCCGTAGCAGCCCCGCCACCACCCCCAACAACCGCTCCGGCGGCTCCAACTTGCACACGAACCCGTCCGCCCCGGCCCGCCGACTCGCGTCGCCGTCGCCGGGGCGGACGCTGATCACGACGACGCGCAGCTCAGGCTGGCCGTCGACGAGCAGGCGCAGCGGATCTTGGCGCGGCAATCCGGGAAGCGCCCAGTCGACGATGACGATGCGCGGCAGCATGATGACGACGCTGGCGAACAGCGCCGGCGCATCCGCCGCCTCACCGACGACTCGGTGGTCGGCCGCGTGCTCCAGCAGCAGCCGCATCGCCGACCGCACGTTTCGGTCCGCGTCCGCCAGGAAGATCGCCATCGGCCCGTCCCATCTGTCCACCGCCGAGTCCACTCAGCGCTATGACGACAGATGCTACCGCCGACATCGCCCGCCGCGACCGGGCAGCTGGTCAGGGTTGGGATGGCCAGTTGGGGGAGATCGCGACGAAGGGCACGCGAGCCGTCGCCCTCGACCGCGCCCTCGACCGCGTCCTCGCCCTCGCCCTCGACGGTCAGCGCCGCACGAGCCCCCGCTGCAGCGCCAGCGCCACCGCCTCGGTCCGGTTGGCGACGCCCAGCTTGGACAGGACCGTGCTGACATGCGCCTTGACCGTCGAGCGGCTGACGATGAGCCGCTCGGCGATGTCCGGGTTGGACAGGCCCTCCACCAGCAGCCCGAGCACCTCGTGCTCGCGCTCGGTAAGATCGCTCACCATCTCGTGCGGATGCGCCGTCGCCTGGACGAGCGCCTGGGCGGCCTCCGGCGCCAGCGTCGTACGACCGGCATGGGCGGCGCGGATCGCCTCGGCCAGGTCGATCGCCGAGATGCTCTTCATGAGGTAGCTGAGCGCGCCGGCCCGCAGGACCGAGGACACCAGGTCCGCCTCCGGGAAGCTCGTGAGCGCCACCACCTGCACGGTCGGGTGCCGTTCGCGCAGCAGCCGCGTCGTCGTGGCCCCGTCGAGCCCCGGCATGACCAAGTCCATCAGCACGACGTCCGGCCGGGCGATCGGGCAAACACGCAGCGCCTCGTCGCCGCTGCCCGCCTCGGCGACGAGATCGAGGTCGTCGAACGCCGAAAGGAACGCCGCCAGGCCGCTGCGGACGATGCGGTGGTCGTCGACGATCATCACCCGGATCGTCGGGCGCCCGGCCGCACGCTCGCGCGCATCCGGACCCGCATCGGCCTCGGTCACGCGTCGCCTCCCGCATCGCCGACCGGCCAGCGGACCGCCACCCGCGTGCCCCGCCCGCCGGCGCCGTCGCCGCAGCGGCTGTCGACGACGATCGCCGCGCCGATCGCCTCCGCCCGCTCGCGCATGATCCGCAGGCCGAGGTGCGAGGCGTCGACGGATGCCGGATCGAAGCCGACGCCGTCGTCCGCCACCTCGAGCGCGACGTGCCCCGAGCCCTGCTCCAGGCGGATCGTCACGCCGCGCGCGTTCGCGTGGCGGGCGACGTTGTTCAGCGCCTCCTGGACGATGCGAAAGAGGCCGATCTGGACGTCGGGCGGCAGCGTGCCGTCCCCGTCGACGCGCAGGTCGAGACCGATCGGCGTGCGGTTCGTCGACGCGTCGGCCACGTGCCGCAGCAGCTCGGCCAGCGGCACCTCCGTCAGCGCACCCGGGCGCAACTCCAGCAGGAGGATGCGCATCTCCGCCAGCGCGCCGCGCGTCAGCGTGCGCAACTCCTCGAGCCGGCGTCTTCCCTCGGCGGCGTCCCGTTCCCAGAGCCGCGGCAGCACGTCGGCGATCAGGCTGGCGGAGAAGAGCGACTGCGTGACCGCATCGTGCAGGTCGCGCGCCAGCCGGCTCCGCTCGTCCAGCACCGCGTGCTCGGCCTCCTTGCGCGCGGTGATATCCGTGACGAAGGCGATGACCTGGGTCCGGCCCTGCGCCTGGGCGATGCTGAGCCCGACCTCGATCGGCATGGTCCGTCCGTCGCGGTGCAGTCCCTCCAGCTCCATCCCGCTGCCCATCGGACGGGCGCGCGGCGCCGCCAGGAAGGCGGCGCGATGGCGCTCGTGCACGGCGCGGGCGGCCGACGGGATGAGGATTTCGACCGGCCGGCCGACGACCTCGCTGCGCGCATGACCGAAGATCGACTCGGCCCCGGCGTTGGCGAGCGCAATCCGGCCGTCGTCGCCGACGATCAGGATCGCCACCGGCGCGGCTTCGACGAGCGCCCGGAACCGGTCCTCGCTCTCGCGGAGCGCGACCTCACGGACATCGTCGCCTGGAACGCTCATCGACCCGGCCCCACGATGAAGGCCAACTCCTGCGCCGGCCGCCAAAGGCCGTCGGCCCGCCATGCGCCGGCCAGTTGGCCAGCCATGAAAGGAGCCCCATGGCGGATGCGGCGGCCCCTCTCGACAGGGATCATACGTCGGTCCGCCGGCTCCTTGCCAGCAAAGGCGTGTTCGCTGCGCCGGCATCGCCGTCCTCCCTGCGGTCCGCAATACCCTGATCGTCGCGGCCGTCGCGGCCGTCGCGGTCGCCAGCAGGCGCAATCCGCGGCTGCAGGCTTATAATCCGGCCCTGTTCACGTTCCAAACCGAGGAGAACCCGATGTCCCGCCCGCTCATGATCCTGACCCAACTTCGCCCCGCCGCCCGCGCCCTCACCGGGGCGCTGCTCGTGGCCGTGCTGGCTACGGCGTGCGGCGTGCCGATGGAGACCGAAGAGGCCGCTCGAACGGCGCGCGAGGGCGCGGCATCGTCCGCCGCCGCCGCGCCGGTGGAGGATGCGGCACCGGCCGCTTCGGCAGGGGATGCCGCGCACGGCAAGGAACTGTTCGTCACGTGCGCCGCCTGCCACGGCCCGGACGCCAAGGGCCTGCCGAACCTCGGCAAGGACATCACGACCAGCACGTTCGTCAAGGACAAGACCGACGACGAGCTCGTCGCGTTCCTGAAGGTCGGCCGCGACGCCAGCGACCCGCTGAACACGACGGGCGTGGCGATGCCGCCGAAGGGCGGGAACCCGGTTCTGGTCGACGCGGACTTGTTGGACCTCGTCGCCTACATGCGGGAGTTGCAGAAGGCACCGTAACAGGACGGGCCGCCGATCGGAGGCTCGCGACCACCACGACCGGCTCACCCCGCGATCGCCACCCCGATCAGCCTGCCAACCCCAAACGTCACCCCCGCCGCCGCCAGCCCGAACAGCACCTGCCGCATACCCGACGACCAGACGCTCCGCCCCGTCATCAACGTGATCGCCGCGCCGATCCCGAACAGGCCGAGCGCGCTGGCCACCAGGCTGACGATGACGGCGGGGTTGCCGTCCAGCAGCGCGAACGGGGCGACCGGAATGACGGCGCCGACGGCGAACAGCAGGAACGACGTCGCCGCCGCCTCCCACGCCGACCCGCCGAGCTCGGACGGGTCGAAACCGAGTTCCTCGCGCGCCAGCGTATCGATCGCGGCCTTCGGGTCGGCGATGAGCCGCGCGGCCAGCGCGCGTGCCTGATCCTCGGGCAAGCCCTTGGACCGATAGATCGCCGCCAACTCGGCCTCCTCCTCCGCAGGCGAGGCCGCGAGCTCGGCCGACTCGATCTCGAGCTGCCGGGCGAAGAGCTCGCGCGAGCTCTGCACGGATAGCCACTCGCCGAGCGCCATCGACACGGCGCCGGCCAACAGGCCCGCCAGACCGGTCACCAGGATCTCCCGTCCGGCCATCGCCGCGCCGGCGACGCCCATCACGAGGCTCAGGTTGGACACGAGCCCGTCGTTCGCGCCGAGCACCGCCGCCCGCAGCGCGTTGCCGCTGATCGCGCGGTGCCGGCCCTCGAGCTGCGCCACGGCCGCGCCGGCCATGCCCTTGCCGCCCATCGCGCGGAGGACTTGGAGATGGGCCTGCTCGTCGGCAGCCATCGCCGCCTCCGGCGTTCCCTTGGCTTCGGGCGAGCTGTACGCCGCCGCCCCGGCACGCTCGTTGGCCTGCAGCTGCGGCAGGACGGCCGCCGGTCCGACGAGGCGGATCAGCCGGATGAGGACGCGCGCCCGTCCGCTCGGCCGCGGGTCGCGCACCGGTGCCCCGAGCGCGGCCAGGCGCTCCGCCAGCACGGCCGCGTGACGCGCCTCGTCCGCCGCCATCCTCTCGAACGCCTCGGCCAGCGGCTTGCCGGCTTCGCGCGCTGCCGCCGCACGGTAGAGGGCCTCGCCGTCGATCTCGTCCTGCCAGGCCGTGCGCAAGCGCTGCTGCTCATCCATGGTCGGGGTCCCTCCTCGTCGTGGGCGCGGGCATGCGGCCCGCTCGAATGTCGGGCCGCGCCACCGCCGGCCCGACCGGCGCCACCCGGATCCGCGCATCCGCAATCATGCACCCGTTCGGCAGCGCGAACACCGGGTTCAGGTCGATCTCGGCGATCTCGGGCACGGCAACGGCCAGCGCCGAAAGACGCAGCACGAGGTCTTCCAGCGCCGCGATGTCGGCCGCCGGGTGGCCGCGATAGCCGAGCAGCAGCCGGTGGCCGCGGATCGCCCGGACGATCTCACCCGCATCGACGTCGCTGAGCGGCGCGACACGGAACGCGACATCGCCCAGGATCTCGACGTGGATCCCGCCGAGGCCGAACGCGATCAGCGGGCCGAAGAGCGGGTCGGTCGTGACGCCGGCCATCACCTCGACCCCGCCGCGCAGCATCGGCTGGACGAGCACGCCGTCGTCGGCCGCGGCCGCATCCACGGCGCCGATGGACGCGCGCATCGCGTCGAACGCCTCCCGCACGGCCGCGCCGTCCGCCAGCCCAAGCCGAACGCCGCCGACCTCGGTCTTGTGCACGATCCGCCGCGAGGCCGCCTTCAGCGCCACGGGAAAGCCGATGCCGGCCGCCATTCCCACGGCCTCCTCGGCCGAGCGAGCGACCCCACCGGCCGTGACCGGCAGGCCGAAGTCGGTCAGCACGGCGCGCACCTCGGCGGCCGACAGCCAGCCGCCGGTCCCGTCGCCGGCGGTGCGGCACGTTTCGCGCGCCGACGCCGGGCGCACGTCGGCAAACGCCGGGACGCGGCCGGGCGGTCGGGAACACCATTCGGCGTGGCGCGCGGCCGCGGCAAGGGCACCGACCGCCTGCTCGGGAAACGGGTAGACCGGAATCCGCTCGCCCCGGCCCTCGAGCGGCGTCTCGCGGGCCGGCGTCTGGCCGCCCATCAGGCACGCCAGCACGGGCTGGGCATGTCCCGCCGCGCGCCCGGCCGCCACGCCGTCGACGATCGCCGCGCCGATGGCCTCCGCCGGCGTGATACCGACCGGGACGAACAGGGCGATGAGCGCGTCGACCTCCGGCGCGGCCAGCAGGACCTCGACGCAGCGCCGGTACGCCTCGGGCGCGACGGCGGCAAGCGTGTCGACGGGATTGGCGACGCTGGCCGCAGCGGGCAGGAGGGCGGCCAGCGCATCGCGCGTTGCCTCGGCGAGTTCGACGACCGCGAGACCGCTCGCCTGACAGGCATCGGCGCACAGGATCCCCGGGCCGCCCGCGTTCGTCAGAAGCGCCACGCGGCGGCCGCGCGGCAGCGGCTGGCTGCCGAGGAGCGAGCCGAGGCCGAACAGCTCGTCGATCGTCCCCGCCCGCAGCACGCCGGTCTGGGCGAAGAGGGCGTCGACGGCGATGTCGGGCGCGGCCAGCGCCGCGGTGTGCGACCCGGCGGCCCGTTGCCCGGCGGCGCTCCGCCCGCTCTTCAGCGCCACGATCGGCTTGCGCCGCGCCACGCGCCGCGCGACGTCGGCGAAGCGCCGTGGATTCCCGAAGGACTCAAGGTACAGCAGCACGACGCTCGTCCGCGGATCGTCGGCCCACCACTCCAGGAGGTCGTTGCTCGATACGTCCGCCCGGTTGCCGAGGCTGACGAAGGCGGAGACGCCCAAGTGCCGCGCCGTGGCCAGCTGGAGCACCGCCAGCCCGACGGCCCCGCTCTCCGAAGCGAGCGCCACGGAGCCTTCGGGCGGGAAGACGGGCGAGAACGAGGCGTTCAAGCGCAGGGACGGGTCCGTGCAGAGGATCCCGAGGCTGTTCGGGCCGATGAGGCGCATGCCGGCCCGGCGCACCTGCTGCGCCAGGCGCACCTGCCGCGCCCGCCCTTCGGCGCCGGTCTCGGCATACCCGGCGGACAGGACGACGACGGCGCGCACCCCGCGGTCCGCGCACGCCGCAACCACTTGCTCGACCGCCGCCGCCGGCACCGCCACGACGGCCAACGCCGGCACTTCGGGCAGCGCGTCGACCGAAGCGTACGCCGGCAGTCCGGCGATCGTCGACGCCGCCGGGTTCACCGGCATCACCCGCCCCGTGTACCCGGCGTCCAGCAGCCCGCGGACGACGCGGTGGCCGACACCGGTCGGATCACGCGAGGCGCCGATGACGGCGACCGAACGGGCCTGGAAGAACGGCGCAAGAGAAGCGGTCTCGGCGCGCGGCGGCGGTTCCATGTGCGGGGACCTTCCATATCGCGGCAGCATGCCATCGGCGCCATCCGAGGATATCATGAGCCAAGATATCTCGAGCCCAAGGATGCTCCGACATCCGGCGCAAAACGATCCACACGGCCGCGACAACCGTTGCGGCCGAGGCAAGGAGGAACCCGTGAGCCCGAACACGCCTCGCGAACCACTGATCCTGGTGCCTTTGGACGGGTCGACCGAGTCGGCGGCGGCGCTCGCGCCGGCAGCCGAAATCGCACGACGGGCCGGCGGCCGCCTCGTGCTCGTCACCGCGCCGGTCGTCGTGGGCGTGGACGTTCCGCCGTGGTTCGGCGCCGCGCCGATGCAGGCGGGCGCCGTTCCGGTCGACCTGCCCGACATCGATGCGCTCATCCGCCAGGCGGAAGTCGACAGCGTCGCCTACCTGAAGGCGCAGGCCGACGATGCCGCCGCGCTTGGCGTGACGGCGGACACCCAGATCCTCGAAAGCCCGCCCGCCGAGGCGATCCTCGGCGCGGCCGAGGCCCATGACGCGTGGCTGATCGTCATGGCCACCCACGGCCGCGGCGGCCTGAGCCGATGGGCGATCGGCAGCGTGGCGGAGCACGTGATCCACCGCAGCACCCGGCCGCTCGTGCTCGTCCGGACCGGCGCGGCCGCGCCCTTCGCGCTGCGCCGCATCGCGGTCATGCTCGACGGCTCCCCGACCGCCCGCGCCGTCCTGCCGACCGTCACGTCGCTGGCGCGTGCCTTCGACGCCGCCGTGACGCTGGTCTACGTCGCCGGGGACCCGCAGCTGGACGGGTTCGAAGCGGCGCGCGACGTCCAGATCGCCGACGTGACCGAGCACCTGGCCGTCGAGGCGGTGGCGCTGCGCGCGGCCGGGATCGACGCCGCCGCGCGGGTCATCGACGGCGGCGACGTGGCGGCCGCGATGCAGACGCTGGCCGACGAGGGCGTCGACCTGATCGCCCTGACCACGCACGGCCGGACCGGGCTGCTGCGGCTGGCCCTCGGCAGCGTTGCCGACAAGGTCGTGCGCGGGGCGCCGGTGCCGGTCCTGCTGCAGCGGATCGTCGAGTCGGGCGGCTAGCCGCCCGGGCGGGGCGAACGCCCCAGGACTTGCCCCGGGCAACTCCCGCCAACAGTATTCATCCGCACCGTTTATACATGTTATACATGTCATACGCGGTGCATCCGCATCGCACATCCGCGTCAATCCGACGGCTACCGTGCCACCCTGCGAGGGATCGATGGACCACCCAACCACCGACACGATTGCCGTCATCGACTTCGGCGGCCAGACCGCCCAGCTCATCTGCCGCCGCATCCGCGAGCAGGGCGTCTACTGCGAGCTCGTGCCGTGGAACGCGCCGCCGGAGCGGATCGCCGCCCTCAACCCCAAGGGCTTCGTGCTCTCGGGCGGACCCGACAGCGTGTACGACGCCGGCGCGCCGACCCTGCAGCCGACGATCCTTGCCAGCGGCCTGCCGGTTCTCGGCATCTGCTACGGCATGCAGCTCCTGGCGCACGATCTCGGCGGCGCAGTGGCCGCGTCGGCCCACCGTGAGTACGGCTCGGCCGAGGTCGAGCTCGACGGCGGTGTGACGCTGTTCAACGACCTGCCCCACCACATCGCCGCCTGGATGAACCACGGCGACCGCGTCGAGGCGTTGCCGCCGGGCTTCCGGAGCCTCGGACACACCGACAACTCGCCGTACGCGATCATGGGCGACATCGACCGGGGATACTACGCCGTTCAGTTCCACCCCGAGGTGGCGCACACGCCGCAAGGAGCCAAGCTGCTGCGCAACTTCGTCCGCGGCATCTGCGGCTGCGACGGCGACTGGACGCCGGCCCATTTCATCGCAACCACGCTTCAAGAGCTGCGCGCGCAGATCGGCACCGACCGCGTCCTGGTCGCGCTCTCGGGCGGCGTCGACTCGTCCGTCATGGCCGCGCTCGTCCACCAGGCGGTCGGGGACAGGATGATGGCGCTCTTCATCGACCACGGCCTGCTGCGCGAGGGGGAACGGCTGGACGTGGAGGCGCTGTGCCGCGACCTCGAGATCCCGTGTCGCACCGTCGACGCCGCCGATACGTTCCTCGGCGCCCTGGCCGGCGTCGACGACCCCGAGCAGAAGCGCAAGGTGATCGGGGAGACGTTCATCCGGGTCTTCGAACGCGAGGCGGCGGCCGTCGGTGCGTTCCGCTATCTGGCGCAGGGCACGCTCTATCCGGACGTCATCGAGTCGGCCAGCAGTTCCGACACGGCCGCGGCCCACAAGATCAAAACGCACCACAACGTCGGCGGCCTGCCAGACGACATCGAGTTCGAGATCATCGAGCCGCTGCGCTTCCTCTTCAAGGACGAGGTCCGCGCCGTCGGTCGCGAGCTCGGCCTGCCGGAGCCGACCGTCCAGCGCCAGCCCTTCCCGGGTCCCGGCCTTGCCGTCCGCCACCTCGGCGCCGTCGAGCCCGAAGGCCTGGCCGTCCTGCGCGCCGCCGACCAGATCGTCCGCCACGAGATCGAGCGCGCCGCCCCCGGCCTCGGCGACGAGGCCCCGTGGCAGTACTTCGCCGTCCTCACCCCCATCCGCTCCGTCGGCGTGATGGGTGACCAGCGCACGTACGGTCGCATGGTGGCCGTCCGCGCCGTCACGAGCACGGACGGCATGACCGCCGACTGGGCCAAGCTCCCGCACGCCCTCCTCGGCCGGATCGCCAACCGCATCGTCAACGAGGTCCACGGCGTGAACCGCGTGGTGTACGACATCACCTCCAAGCCGCCCGGCACCATCGAGTGGCTGTAGGGGCGACGCATGCGCCGCCCACATGCGGGCGTTGGATGCACGGGCGGCGGCACGGCATTTGGGGGCATATGAGGTGAACCGATGATGCGCGCACCGGCTCTCCTCCGTGCCGGGCGCCCGTCCGCCACGGCCGCCGGTGCCCTTCGGCTGCGCGGCCGGCGGCTGCACGTGGCGGCGCTCGTGTCCGTATCCGGCGACGACGCCGGGCGCGAGGGGCACGAGGCGGCGCTGGTGGCGACGCTCGTCGACGCGTTGGCCACGGCGTCGGGGAGCACCACGGCGCGCATGCGCACCGCCGTACTGGCCGCCGACGCCGCGCTCCGGGCGCGGGCCGCCAGCCAGCCGGCCGGTGCCCGCGGGCTGACCGCGGCCGTCAGCGTCGCCGTGGCGGACGGCGACGAGGTTCTCCTGGCCGTGGCCGGATCATCGCTGGCGTTCGTGTCGTCCGCGGACGGGCTGCCGGTGGGCCGGGCGCAGCGTCGCGGCTCGGACGGCCTGCTGGCGGGCGACGACCCGATGCGCCCGCCGCTCGGCCGGCCGGGCCAGCTCGAACCGATCCTGCACTGGACGCGCTGGGAGCCGAGCGGCTTTCCGCGCGGCCTCGTACTGCTGCTGGCCACCGCCGACGCGGACGGTTCCCTGAGCGAGGGCGTCGTGGCCGCGCTGTTCGCCACGCCCATCCCGCGCTGGGCCGCGGCGCTGTCGACCGCGTTGCCGCCGCCGTCGGCCGCGGTCGTCGTGGCGTTTCCGCAGGCGACGCCGGGCACCGCGCCCGCGGCAACGTCAGAGCGCCGTGCGCCGGTGCCGGTGCGCCGGACGGGCGATGCGGCCGGAAGCTCGGCGGCCCGCGAGCAGGTCGACGCGGCGCTGCGGGACGGCGCACGGCGCGCGCGCCAAGCGCTGTCGACCGTGCCGTGGCGGGCGATCGGCGGCCGGGCCGGACGATCGGCGGCGCGGCTGTTCCTGGCGCTGTTCCCGCGGCGGCTCGAGTCCCGCGATCGAACGGAGTGGTCGCGGCTGTTGGCGACGGCGGCCGTGCTGCTGCCGCCGCTCGTCCTGATCGCCGCGCTGGCCGTGCTCGCCCGCCAGCCGGGCGGCATCCGCGCCGGCTTCGACCGCCTGCGGCAGATCGTCCCGTCGGGTGACCCTGCCGGATCCGATCCGGACGGCATGCAGCCGGCGGGCGGCGCGGCGGCGATCGGCGGGACGGCGCCGCTCGGCGCGGCCGACAGGGCGGTCGAGGGTGCTCCGGAGGACGCATCGACGGGCGCATCGGCGGACACATCGGACGGCACCGGCAGCGTCGGTGCGATGGTGCCGGTCGCCACGATGGCGCCGGTGGATCCGGCGCAGGATGCGGGCATGGTGCGGTTGACGGATGCAGCCGGGGTCGCGCGGGTGCAGGGAGCGGACGGCGAGCCGCGGCGGATGGTGGCGGTGGGTGAGGCGCGCTACGTGCTGAACGTCGCCAACGGCGTCGTGGAGGCCGTGACGGCGGTGGGTGTATTGCCTGCGCTGCAATCCGGCGCGCACGTGAACGGCCAGCCCGTGGGGGATCTGATCGACCTGGCGTGGCTGCCGCTGGCCGGCGAGGCCGTCGGCGGGGCGGATGGGCAGGTCGCGGCGCTCGACGCAACGGGGCGGCTTTGGGCGATCGAGGGCGTGGCGGCGCGGCCGCTGGCGGTGGCGGGCGGTCTGGCGCAGGGCACGCGGGCGATCGGCGGCTACGACGGGAGCCTGTACGGCGTGGACACGGCCAACGGGATCTCACGCTACGCGGCCGCGCCGGGCCCGTCGTTCGCGGCCGCCGAGCCGTGGCTGACGGAGCGGGTCGACTTGGCGGAGGCGACGGACATGGCGATCGACGGCACGGTCTTCGTGCTCCTGCCCGGCGGCACGATCCGT
Source organism: Ardenticatenales bacterium (assembly GCA_020853525.1). GTDB lineage: Bacteria > Chloroflexota > Anaerolineae > Epilineales > Epilineaceae > Avedoeria. The sequence continues at coordinate 12,523 of JADYYS010000045.1, forward strand.
CGATTCAACGAAGGCAAGCCGGCCGCGTTCGCCGCGTCCGACGTGCCGGGCGGGCTCGACGGCGCGCGGGCGCTCCACACCAGCCCGACGGCCGGCCGCTTGCTCGTCGCGGATGCCGCGCGCGGGCGGATCGTGGCGCTCGACCCGGACGGCGCGTTCCAGGCGCAGCACGCGCTGCCGATCCTGCCGGCCGCGCAGCCCGGGAGCGACGACGCGCGCGGGCGGATTCGTGCGCTGCAGGGCGTCTTCTGGGATGAGGGTGCGGCCGCGCTGTGGTGGCTGTCGGGGGCGGAGCTCTATCGGGCGGCCTTTCGACGGTAGCGGTGGATCGTAACATCGCCCGTATCCGGAACGACAGTGCAACCGTTGGTCAGCGTGAACGTGTCACAGGGTGACAACCGTTAGGCACTGTCATGCGCCGAGGGTCCGATGGATGCGCCGCCGCGGCCGGCGGCAGCGGAAGCGGGCCCGACGGGAGGAGCGCACGAGGTGCGAGCATGGCCGCATCGATCGAATTTGAACCGTCAGCGATAGGGGGAGGAACAGCGTGAACATCCGTCGAGTGATTCTGTTGGCAAGCACCGTGCTCGTCATCGGCGCGTCGCTGGGACACGGCTCGGCCGCGGCCCAGACGGCGCCCACACCGCCCGCCGGGCCGCCGGTGGTCGTCGGGCGCGATCAGTTGGATCCGTTCATCGCCCCGCTGCCCAGCAGCGACGAGCTCGTGGTCTGGACCGAGGACCGCGGCAGCGGCCATGAGCTGTTCGCCAAGCGCGTGCGGACGAACGGCTACGCGATCCCGAGCGCAGAGAGCGGCGAGTGGCCGTTCACCGGCGCCACCGGCACGGGCGCGAACGCGGGCAAGAAGGGCGATCAGCGTGCGCCGTACATCGCCGGCGACATCGTGGTCTGGAGCGAGAAGGCGCCGGAGGCGGCGGACTATGACGTCTATGCCCAGCGTGTCTTCCCGAACGGCCGCACGCGCGGCACGCCGATCGTGGTGGCGGGCGGGCTCGGAAACCAGCTGAACCCGAGCCTGATCGCCACGGCCAGCGGCTACCTCCTGGTGTTCGGCGACGACAGCGCCGACGAAGGCGACATCCTGGGAATGCGCCTCACGAAGGCGCTGACGGCGCGCGGCGTCGCGTTCGGCCTCGCCAAGGGTCCGGGCGTATCGAGTGAGCCCGTGATCACGGTCGACGTCCTCGACCCGCGAACGGACTACCTCGTGCTCTTCACGCACGTGGCCGAGGCCGCGACGCAGAAGGACATCTTCGGCGCGCGCATGACCGAGAGCGGGCTGCCGCGCGGCACGCTCTTCCCGGTCGTCAACGATCCGGCGGTCGACGAGTACGCGCCGTTCCTGCTGGCGACGGCGTCGGCGGACTTCGAGCGCGACGCCTACAACCTGCTCCTGTTCAACCGCGACGACGCGACGACGGGCCCCGACGTCGTCCTCCAGCGCCTGCGCTCGAACGGCGCCGGCGTCGGCCCGGAGCGGATCGTCGGCGGCGGCACGGGCGCACAGCGCGCCTCGGCGGCCACCGTCCTCAGCGACGGCCAGTGGCTGGTCGTGTGGCAGGACGACGCGAGCGGCAACGCGGACGTCGTCGGGACGAAGGTCCGCGTCAACGGGATCCCGCTGCCGCCGATTCGGGTGCTCGTGACGGAGTGATCGGCGGTGCGCCGCGGCGGTGGCGCATCTCGTCGGACTGAACCGGACAGAGCGAATCGGATCGGATCCGATCGAGTCGGATCGAAGGAGGCGGGGCGCAGCGTCCCGCCTCCTTTGCATGGCGCGGTCCACGGATCTGCGGCTCAAGCTGTCGCGGGGGTAGCGCAACCGCCTTCGACCCGCCCGCGTATGCTCCCGGCACGTTCCTTGCTATCGCCCCCTGCCCCGTCCCGTCCAAGGAGCCGACCCGTGTCCTCCCCCCCCGCCGCAAACACCCCGGATCGGCCCGACGGCCGCCGGCGCTACCACCCGACGGATTACGGCGAGCGCCAGTGGCAGGCTCTCGTGGCCTTCGCCGACGGACACGCCGATGCGTTCCAGTGCGCGATCCCCTATCGGATCGTCCGCCTCTCCCTGCCCGACGCCCCGCTCTGGCCGAGCGCCCTCGAGCGCCTCCGCCCATTCCTCATCGACCGCTTCGCCTCCCTGGTCCGCTGGGGCGAGCTGGACGACACGCCGGCCGAGATCCTGACGTTCAGCCTGGATCCCGCCGTCCGGCGCTGGATCGACGCCGCCGGGCACTTGGCGCACTGGGCCTGGAACCGCCGCATGCCGGAGGATCCGACGTTCCTCCTGCGCGGCGAACCGCTCGTGGCGTCGGACAGCCGAACCGGACGCGTCGCGGTCTTCGCGAGCGCGGACGAGCATGCCGAGATCACGCGCGAGCGCGGGGTGCGCCTGATCGAACCGCTCGGGGCGGCGTGCGAGCCTTGGCCGACGCCGTAGGCGTCCGCAGTCGTCCGTTCGGAGTGAGGGGCGCGGGCGGGTGCCGGGGTCGCGTACCGCAGCGGGCCGACCGTCTCCGCGAACGCTACAATCCTTGTCCCAGCCCCCCGCCCCCACGGACCCGACCATGCGCCGCCCCTTCCCCATCGCCCCAGCCGCCGCACTTGCAGCGCTCCTGGCCGTCGCCGCCGCCCTCGCCGCCGCGCTCGCCGCGCCCCCGCCCGGCACGCGCTCGGCCCCCCGCCCGCCGCGCCCGCTCGGCGCGTACCTGGAGGGCGATGCCCCGTGGGCGGAACTGGGCCCCGGCGCCCTCCCGACGCCCGCCGTCGATCGCGCCGCCGAAGCCCTTGCCGCCGACGAGCTGCCGGCCCCGGACGGCTATGCGATCGGCTTCGACCACTACGGCACGCCGGCCCAGGTGAACACCTTTCTGCGGCAGCTCGAAGCGGACTATCCCGACCTCGTCGAGGTCTACCGGATCGGGTCGTCGTGGCAGGGACGCGAGATCCTGGCGGCCCGTGTGGCCAACGAGCGACTCGGGCAGCCGGTCGACGATCGGCCGGCGATGTACACGGACGGGCAGCACCATGCGCGCGAGCTCGTCAGCGCCGCCGTGCCGCTCCACACGCTCTGGCAGCTCGTCGCGGCCTACGGCACGGATCCCGTCCTCACCTACCTGGTCGACACGCGGGCGGCGTACTTCGTGCCGAGCGTGAACGTGGACGGCAACGAGCTCGCGCTCGTGGACAACCAGACCTGGCGGAAGACCGCCAACCCGACGTGCTGCGACGACGACGGCGACGGGCGCACGGACGAGGACGCGCCCCTCGGCTTCGGCTTTGGCGCGTACGGCGTCGACCGCTGGCTGTTCGAGGCGGAGTGGGCGGACGCCCACCCGGACAACCCGTTCGTCGAGGACTGGCAGCGCCACCTGGCCGGCGCGCCGGAGATGGGCGTCGGCCGGTTCAGCGGCGCGTTCGGCGGCCCGTCCAGAGCGCTGCCCTTCGGCGACGCGGACGGGGACGGGAGCATCGAGGAAGATCCCGTGGGCGGAACGGACCCGAACCGGAACTACGACGTCCTGTGGGATCGCGGTGAAGCGAGCATCGACTCCGAGGTCTACCGCGGACCGAGCGTCTGGTCCGAACCCGAGACGCGCGCCGTGCGGGACTTCGTCACGGGCATCGATCACCTGGCCGTGGCCGTGTCCTATCACTCCGGAACGGACCTCCTCCTCCATCCGTGGGGCTACTCCGCCACCGCGCCGCTGCCGGACGCCGGCACGTACGAGCTGCTCGGGGCCAAGGGCAGCGAGCTGACGGAGACCAACGGCTACGACGGCTCGCCGCATGTCTGGACGGCACGCGGCCTGTACGGCGCGTACGGCAGTACGATGGACTGGTTCTACAAGGTCCGCGGCGCCTACTCCTTCGCGCCGGAGACGTACGGCAGCGGCGACACGCTCTTCGTTCGCCGCCTGGGCGCCACCGGCGCGTTCACCGTGGCATCGAGCCTGGCGGTGGCGTTCAACCCGCCGCCCGACCGCATCCTGCCGGCTGTCGACCGCTGGACGCGCTTCGCGAACTATCTGCTGGCCGCGACGCCGAACATCGAGCTGAATGCCGCCGCCGTCGAGGGCGAGGGCAACGACCGGACGTTCGTGTTCACGCTCGGCAACGACGGCGTGCTGCCGGCAGCGGTGGGCACCGTCATCCACGACGCCCAGACGATGGAGCTCCTCGTCGCCGCGACCGAGCAAGTGCGCCTGTCGGCCTCGCAGCACACGGCCCGCATCCCGATGGCGCTCCTGCGCCGTGCGGCAACGAACGGCATCGTGATCCAGGCGGACGCCTGGATGCCCATCGGTACGGCACCGCACATGGTCGAGACGGCCCGCTGGACGCTGCGCATCGACGATGCCGACCGGATACACGTCGTCGACGGCGCCATCGTCCCCTTCCGCGACCTCGGTGCCGCGTTCGGCGGCTGGTGGGCCGACGAGCGCTTCCACGGCCGCGACTACACCTGCCGCCGCGGCGAGCGCAACTGCCCGCCGCCGCTGCCCTTCACGCCACCGCCATCGCCCACCGCCGGGCCGACGCAGACCGCCGCCCCGCCATCGACCCCGGCCTGGCCGACGCCGCTGCCCCGGCCGACGCGCACGCCGTGGTCGATGGACGCGCCGCCGTGGTGGCCGGTGGAGACCTATACGCCGACGTCCACCGCGACGGCGCGGCCGACGGCAACGGCAACGGCGACGGTCGCGCCTTCGGCGACGGTGAAATGGACGGGCACGGCGTTCCTGCCGATCGCGCGGTTCGATCCGTAGCGGGTTGGCCGGCGGGAGCGAACCATCGCCCATCGGGCGTTCGAAAGCGAATGGCAGGGACGCGCTAGCGCGCCTCCACCCACCGCTCCACATCCAACGCCCCGCCCATCCCCCCGGCGGCTCGCGCGAGCGCGCTCAGGAACACAGTCTTGTACCGGTAGTACGTCCAGCCGCTGCCGCGGCCCTGGTTGTCCTCGATGTAGACGTACCAGCAGTACCGCTCGTCCATCTTGAATCCCTGCGGCGGCGAGCTGATGTTGATCGTCCCACGGTGGCCGAGCGACGGGGTGCGGTGGCTGCCCGACGGGAAGCGCTCGCTCAGGTCATTGCACGTCTTGTAGAGCGTCCAGCGGTAGTTCTCCGTCGGCACCTCGGAGCGCGTCTCCCAGCGGTAATCGTGCGGCAGGCTGTAGTGAACATCGTTCTCCGGGAACTTGAGCTCGAGATCGCGCAGCTCGACCGTGCCGAGATCGACGTCCTTGCCGTCGGCCATCTGGTCGGGCGTGATGTTGCGGGAATACCACCTGCCGAGCGCCTCGTTGTCGTAGAGGACGATCGTGTCGTCGTTCGTCCACCAGACCTGGTAGACCTGATCCTCGTCGAGCGCAGGCGGCGCCTCGAACGCGAACGCCCCGTCCTCGACCGTGACCGCGTTCGCCACCTTCGTCCACTGCCCGACGCCGCCGGTGCGCACCTTCAGCTCGATCTGCGGGAAGCTGTCGGCGCCGTAGCCGGGCGACAGCGGCACGCCCTGCTTGACGTAGCGGCCGCGGATCGTGCCCGTCGCCGGCTTGATCGGCGTCGGCGGGGGGATCTCCGTCGGGACGGCCGTCGGCTCGTCCGTGGCGGGCACCTCGGTGGGCGTCGCGGAGGTGGGCGTCGCGGCGACGACCGGTGGTCGGGTGGCCGTCGGCTCGGGCGGAGCCACGACGGCGGCCGGCAGCTCGACGCGGTCGACGCTGCGCCAGATGGACGGCATGAACACGTGCGCGTCGAACGCGCCGGTCTGGGCGCTCGACGCGGCACCGGCCGAATCGACCCGTTGCCAGCGGCTGAAGCCGGTGACGCCGAACGGTCGAAACGCCTGGAAGACGCTCTCGAACCACAGCATCCACTGGTCGTGGCTCTGGCCCCAACTGCCGCGCGGGCCATCCACGTGGACGTACCAGAAGTACTTGTGCTCGATGCCGATGCCGGCCCGACGGATGAAGTCCGGGTAGTTTGCCATCGTGTACGCGCCGTTCCGGCCGACGGACGGCGACTTGAACGACTTGTCCGTGTCGCGGTGGTGCAGTCCGTCGCCGAAGCAGTCGCAGATCGCCCAGCGATACGTGCCGATCTCGTTCTTGCGCGGGTCCCAGGTGAACGTCCAGGGCAGGCCCGTGTAGCCCGTGCCGTTGCTCGGCCCGGTGAGCTCGATCGGCTCGAGCTGGAAGTCCTCGATCGTGATCTCGGCGCCCGGCGTGTAGCGCTGTGGCGTGATCGCCTCGGAATACCACGCGCCCAGCCACTCCCGCAGGCCGAACAGGTCGCCGTACGTCTCGTTGCGCCAATGGACCACGTACGTTTCGTCGTCGGCCAGCGCCGCCGGGTTCTGGAACTTGTAGTGGCCTTCCTCGTCCAGGACGGGGGTCCGGCCGACGCGCTCGCACGGCTTGCGGCCTTCCTTGCACTTCAAAAGGAACAGTCCCGGCCCGAAACCGTCGCCCATGCCCGCCGGCGCCGGGTCCTTTCCGAGGAGGATCCGGCCGCCGATGAAGCCGTCGCCGGCCGGCGTCGGCGTGACGGACGGGATGGCCGTGAACGTCGGCGGCGCCGTCGCCGGCTCCTCGCTCGTCGGCGTGGCGCTCGGCGGGCGCGTCGGCACCACCTCGCGCGGCGCGACGAGCTCGGCGCGCGCGACGCCGCGCCAGACGAACGGCAGATGGACCTTGGCCTCATCCTGGGCGTGGACGCGGCGATCGCCTGTCGAGGCCGACTCGACGACGACGGTGACAGCGTAGCCGACGGCAGCGGCAACACCGGCGAGGCCGGCGAGCGCCAGGAGCATCGCGAGGCGCGGGTACGGCGGGCGTGGTTCGGATCGGCGCATGGTTCCCCCCTCTTGTCGGACGGCAGCGTAGCATACGGCGGTGGGGGGGACAAGGACTTTCGATCGTTGGCAGCCCACCGCCTTCGCACGGCCCGCGCCTACCCGCCCCGCTGCCCCACGACCCAACCCGTCCCCACCCCCCACCCCACCGTCTCCCCCACCCGCCCCGCCGCCACCGACCGATACCGCGCCACCTCATCCGCCGTCAGATGCGCATCCAACACCCGCCGATACGCGCCTTCCGCGTCCTCGAACCACCGCGCGATCAGCGTCGGCGTCACGGGCAGGTGCGATGCGGCGATCGTCGTCTCGACGGCGATGTCGATGTCGCCGACGACGCGCCTCGCCCCCGTCGCCCCCGCGACACCGCCCTCGTCCACGCCCCGCCACGCCGCCGCCAACGCCTCCGCCCCACCATGCCGCGCCGCCAGCTCCGCGACGAGGTCGGCCTCGGCGGCGGCGATCCGCTCGCGCAGCGCGGCGTCCAATCGCGGGTCGTGGGGTGCGACGAGGGACGAGGGGAGGGTCGAGGCGGTCGGCGCAGGCTCGGCGAGGGCGATGCGGCCGCCGGGGGCGAGGAGGGCGGCGAGGGCGGCGGCAGCGGCGGGCCATCGGTCGGGCGGGAGGGCGGCGAAGGCGTCGCGGCCGACGATCGCGTCGAATTCGAGCGGGCCGTCGGCATTCGCGCGCACGGCTGCTGCGACGGCGTCGAGCGGGGCGACGGTGACGGTCGGGGCGAGGACGCCGGCGCCCAGGCGCGCGGCCATGGTCAGGATGGCCTCGGCCTCGGCATCGTCGGCGGCGACGGTCCAGACGCCGCCCTCCGGGCAGCGGCGAAGCGCCTCCCACGTGAGCAGGCCGGTGCCGGCGCGCAGGTCAAGGACGCGGTCGTGACGTCGGAGCGCGGCGGTGTCGATCAGGCGGTCGCGCACGGCCGCCAGGCGTTCGCCGGCGCCGCTCGTCGCGCGGTCCAGCCAGCGGGCGCGGTCGCTCTCGCCGCCGGACAGCGGACCGGACCACGAGAGGGTCTGGCGGATCGCCGCCTCGCCGTCGATCATCGCCGCCAGCTGGGCTTCGCGGCGCCGGCCGACATCGTCCTTGAGCGTGGCCTCGTGGCCGTGATCCGTTGGCTGGTAGAAGACGCGGCCCTGCAGGCCCGTCGGCAGGTACTGCTGCGCCACCCAGCCGTCGCGCCAGCTGTGGGGGTAGAGGTAGCCCTTGCCGTCGCCGAAGGCGGCCGCGTCGCGGTTGCCGTCGCGCAGATGGGGCGGGACGTCCTCGGCCCGCTCCTTCTCGACGACGGCCAGCGCGTCGAAGAAGCCGAGCGCCGTGTTGCTCTTGGCGGCGGTGGCGACGGTCAGCGTGGCCAGCGCCAGGTGAAAGCGGCCCTCCGGCAGGCCGACCCACTCGAAGGCCTGGGCGCAGGCGGCGACGGTGCTGACGCTGGTGGGGTCGGCCATCCCGATGTCCTCGCCGCAGAGGATGAACAACCGCCGGAAGATGAAGCGCGGATCCTCGCCGGCGTACACCATGCGGGCCAGCCAGTAGAGGGCCGCGTCCGGGTCGCTGCCGCGGCAGGCTTTGATGAACGCGCTTACGTGATCGTAGTGCGCATCGCCCTCCTTGTCGTACAGCACGGCCCGCCGCTGGATGGACTCCTCGGCCACGGGCAGGTCGACATGGATCCGGCCGTCCGCGTCGGGCGGCGTCGTCTCGACGGCGAGCTCGAGGGCGTTCAGCAGGCCGCGGGCATCGCCGTTGGCCACCTTCACGAGGTGGTCGAGCGCATCCGCGTCCAGGTCGACGTCCAACGCGCCGTAGCCGTCGGCCGCGTCGGACAGCGCGTGGCGGGCGACGGCGCGCAGATCGTCGTCGGTGAGCGACTCGAGGCGGAAGATCCGCGACCGGCTGACGAGCGCCTTGTTCACCTCGAAGAACGGGTTCTCGGTCGTCGCCCCGATCAGCGTGATCAGTCCGTTCTCGACATGCGGCAGGAGCGCATCCTGTTGCGCCTTGTTGAAGCGATGGACCTCGTCGACGAACAGGATCGTCCGCTGCGGGAAGAGCCCCTGGCGCCGCTTCTCGGCCTCGGCCACCGCGCTGCGGATGTCCGCCACACCCGCCAGGACGGCGTTCAAGGCGATGAAGTGCGCGCTCGTCGTCCGCGCGATGATCCGCGCGAGCGTCGTCTTGCCGGTACCGGGCGGGCCCCAGAAGATCACGCTGGAGAGTTGGTCCGCCTGGATCGCCCGCCGCAGCAGCCGCCCGGGGCCGACGATCGCCTCTTGGCCGGCGAACGCGTCGAGCGTGCGCGGTCGCATCCGGTCGGCGAGGGGGGCGCGGGGCAGTGAGGGCGTCATGGCCGACGGCCCCGCGGCAAGTCGCGGGTCAACGCGCCGCCGCCGTCACGGGTCGTGCGCCACGTCGAGGACGACGCGCACCGGTCCGTCGATCACCGTCACGCGGTAGCCGGCCGGGCGCGCGAGGCGAACGGCGAAGCGCAGCTCGGCGTCGTCCGCCACCCGCTGCTGCCGGATGCTGTCGACGATCGGGCTCTGCGGCGACTGCGCGTCCAACGTCTCGGGCTTGGCGAACGCCGAGACGTCGTACAGCGCCACGTCGATGACCGCCGTGCCCTCGACATCCCGCCGGAGAAGCGTCGTCCAGCGCGGCGCACCGGCTTCCTCGTCCATCGCCCAGACGATCCGCGTGTAGCCGGGGTGCTCGCCGGTCCGGACATCGTCCAGGTGAAAGATCGAGCCGATCGCACCGCCTTCGAGCCGTTTGCCGATGAGGATGGCGGCGTTCGGGAACGCCGCGGTGGGCGTTGACGAGGCGCCGGGCGGCACCGTGCGCGTTCCAACGATCGGCAGCAGCGGCGTGGGCGTGGGCAGCGGTGTCGCGCTGTCCGCCGGATCGGGCGCGTCGGCGGTGCCGGCAGCCGCACCGCCGACGTCCGGCGGTGTGGCCGACGGGGGCGTCGGCGCGATCGGGGGCGCGGTCGGGCGCACGCGGCAGCCGGCCAGGACGGAAGTCAGGACGATCACCGTCCCCAGCGCGGCCACGCCGGCGGCGCGGTTCATCGAACGATGCGTGGTCGCCATCCCGTCACCTCCGCCGGACCGGACACCGGCCCTACCAGTTGAACGCTTCCCAGCCCCAGAAGCCGGTCAGCTGGACGATCGTCAGCGGCCACAGGATGGACAAGCGCATCGCCTCGCCCCAGAAGGCTGGGTTCGCGGCGTCCTCGAGCGAGTACTGATGGATGCCGTTGCCCGTGATGTAGAGCGTCAGCGTGATCGCGCCGCCGACGAGCAGGTAGAGCACGAAGCCGCTGACGAACGCGGTGTACGCGTCCTGGTGGCCGAGGATGCCCATCGAGAACAGCATGAAGCCGAGGGCGAAGAGGCCGATGAAGCCATACACCCATACGTCCTCCGGCGCGCTGATGCCGGTGCGCGCGGGACTGATGTAGAAGAGGATGCCGAAGCTGGCGAAGATCAACAGGAGCCCGACAATCGCTCGACTTTGATAGCTCACCGTCACCCCTCCGAATCGGTTGCCGGCGCGCCGTGCGCCGCCGCGCTCACGAAGTGATCGCCGCCGCTGCGACGACCGCCATCCGTCCCCCTCGGCCTCGCACCTTGTCGCCCAGCCATGCCGCCGCCTCTTCGGCGCGCGCGCCATGCGGCACGACGAGCAACGTGCGTGCCGCCCCCGAGGACGATCCGGCGAGCCACCGCTCGGCCGTCGCGTCCGCGGCGAAGACGGCGACGACGGCCGGCGGGCGGGCGGAGGCGAGGCGCGCCAGAGCGCGGTCGAGGTCGGACGTCGCGCGGAACGCGCCGCGGACGGTGCGGTGGGCGGCGGGCGCGGGCGCCGGTGTCCGGTGGGGGGCGTTGGGCACGGGGGGGAGGATAGCATAGGGGGGTGACGCGTTGGACGGGAGAGGGCCGCACCCGGTTGCCCCCCGCCCTTGCACCACCTATCATCCCCCCGCCACCCACGCCCCATCGTTACAGGGGCGTCGACCGATGAACCCAACCCCATCCCCCGCGCAGGCGCCGCCGTCCCCCGGCCGCGCCGACGACGTGGCGCACATCGTGGCCCTCGTCGCCGTCGACGGCCTCGGGCCGCGGCGCTTGCGCGACGTCATCGCCCGCTTCGGCAGCGCCGCAGCTGCCTGGCGAGCCGACGCGGCCGATTTGGCATCGGTCGTGACGGCGCCGGTGGCCGACCGGCTCGTGTCGCTCCGCGCGCGGCGGTCGCCGGAGGCGATCATGGCGGCCGTCCATGCCTGCGGCGCGCACGTCCTGCCGCTGGCCGACCCGCGCTATCCGCCGCTCCTCGCGCAGACCGCGACGCCGCCGTTCGTCCTCTTCGTGCGCGGCGACATCGCCCCCCTGGCCGGTCCGGCCGTGGCCGTCGTCGGGACGCGCGCCGCCACGGCGTACGGACGGGATGCGACGTGGCGGATCGTCGCGCCGCTCGCGCGGCAGGGCATCGTCATCGTCTCCGGGCTGGCGCTCGGCATCGACGCGGCGGCGCACGACGCGGCGCTCGAGGCGGGCGGCGCCACGGTGGCCGTCGTCGCGGGCGGCATCGACGGCGTCTACCCGCCGCAGCACGTCGATCTGCATGCCCGGATCATCGCCGGCGGCGGGTGCGTCGTCAGCGAGTGCGCACCCGGCGTCGCGCCGGTGGCCGGGCGGTTCCCGGCGCGGAATCGGATCATCGCCGGGCTGTCGCTGGCGTGCGTCGTCGTCGAGGCCGGCATGCGAAGCGGGGCGTTGATCACGGCGTCGTGCGCGCTCGAGGAAGGGCGCGACGTGCTGGCCGTCCCCGGGCCGATCACCAGCGACCGGTCGCACGGCGCGCACGGGCTCCTCCGCGCCGGCGCCGCGCCGGCCACGTCGGCGGAGGACGTCCTGGCCGTCCTCGACCTCGACCGCCGTGCGGCCGACTCCGATGCGCGGCGGCAGCTGCCGGACGATCCGGCCGAGGCGGCGCTGGTGGCCGCGCTGTCGGACCGCCCTGCGGCCGCCGACGAGCTGGCGCGGTGCACCGGGCTCGACGCGGCGACGGTCGCCGGCGCGCTGGCGCTGCTGGAGCTGAAGGGCCTGGCGCGACAGGCCGGCGGGCGCTGGACGGCGGTGCAGCGGTAGAATGGAGCGCGCGGCGGCACCCGATCGTCGCATCGCCCGCGCGAAGGATGCGTCATGCCCCCATCGACCCAACCCGCCGATCAACGCGCCGATCAACGCGCCGATCAACGCGCCGACCCACCCGGTGACGAACAGCTCTGGGCCGTCATCGTCGCCGGCGGCAGCGGCACGCGGCTCTGGCCGTACTCCCGCCGGCTGCGCCCGAAGCAGTTGCTGCCGCTCCTGGGCGAGCGCTCGATGCTGCAGACGACGGTCGAACGGCTGGCCGGGCGGGTGCCGCCGAGCCGCGTCGTCGTCGTGACGAACGCCGAGTATGCGGCGGACGTCCGCCGCCAACTGCCCGACGTGCCGCCGGAACACGTCGTCGGCGAGCCGGCGGCGCTCGGCAATGCCGCGGCCGTCGCGCTCGGCGTGGGCGTCGTGGCGGCGCATGCCCCGCGCGGGACGGTGGCGGTGCTGACCGCCGACCACGACATCGCGCCCGTCGACGCGTTTCTCGATGCGTTGGACCGCGCCGTGGCCGCGGCGGCCGGCGGCTACCTCGTGACGTTCGGGATCCGACCGACGGAGCCGAACACGGGTTACGGTTATGTCGAGATCGGTCCATTGCTCGCCCGCCGTGCATCGCCCGGCACCGACCTCGGCACCGACATCGGCACCGACCCCGGCGCCGAACCCGACGCCGACCCCGGCGAGCGGGATCGTCGGGCCGAACCGGCAGACGCGACGGCCGCGCGGCACGTCGTCCGCTTCGTCGAGAAGCCGGACCGGGCGACGGCCGAGGGCTATCTGGCTGCCGGAACCCACCTGTGGAACAGCGGCATGTTCGTCTGGACCGTGCCGACGATCACAGCCGCCTACCGCACCCACCTGCCGCGCCTGGCCGCCGTGATCGACGCCGTCGCCGACGTCGTGCGCAGCGGCGGCGCGCTCGCGGCGGTGCTGCCGGCGCTGTGGGCGCGCGTCGAGGACCGCACGACGATCGACTACGGGATCCTCGAGCCGAGCGCGAACGTGGCCTGCGTGCCGGCCGACTTCGCGTGGCGGGACATCGGCGCGTGGCCGCAGCTGGCCGAAGCGCTGTTGGCGGACGCGGACGCCGCCGACGGCAACGCGGTGCGCGGCCGGCACGTCGGCATCGACACCCGCGGCAGCCTGATCTTTGCGCCGGACGGCATTCGCGTAGCGACGATCGGCCTCGACGACATGATCGTCGTCGTGCTGGACGACGTCGTGCTCGTCTGCCCGAAGGATCGGGCGCAGGATGTGAAGCGGTTGGCCGAGGCGGCGGTCGCGGCCGGATGGAACGAAATCGTATGATGTGCTGTCCGTAGACCCGGGGGGGGAACCATGACGCGTGCCGCACAGTTCGTCGCCGCCGCCGTCGCCGTCGCGTTCGGCATCGGCGCCTGGCGCGTGTTGGACTCCGCGGGCAGCGCGTTGCCGCCCGATCGCGTGCCGATCGTCGTCGAGGACGATCTCATCCAGGTCGGCGGCTCGCTGGGCGATTTCGATGTGGCCGGCGACCGGATGATCCTCGTCCTCGGCAAGCGCGTCCTCGTCGGCCGGCTTGGCGGGGCGGGCGATTGGGCGACGGTCGGCGCGTCGCCGCCGGCGGACGACGGGGTCATCGACGTCGACATCCTCGACGGGCGCTGGGCCGTCGTGCTGCGCGGCGCGAACATCTGCACCGTCGACTTGGCGGCCGACGGTCCGGTGTCGTGGGACGGCTGCCAGCCCCTTGCCCTGCCGGCGGTGCACATGATGGGCGACGGCGCATGGTCCGTCGTCGAGCTCCAGGACGGCGGCGTCACCGTGTTCGAGAACGTGAACGGCGCGCTGCGCCGGCATGACCCGGTCTTCCATCCCGCCATCGCGTTCAGCGGCTTCGCGCTCGTCGGCCGCCACGTCGTCATCCTCGGGCCGGGCGGCGAGCTGTGCGCCTTCGCGCTGCCCGATGGCGCGCCGCTGAACTGCGCAACGCGCACCGGCGTGAACGGGCTGTACGCCGTCGGTGACCGCGTGGCCGCCTACACCACCACCGCGATCCAGTTCGACCGCCCGGACGCGCTGGCCGACGCGCCGGCATCGACGCTGCCGCTGGCGGCGCCGCCGACGACGCTGAGCGGCGGGCACGGCGTGCTCGGGCTGCAGACGGACGGAGAACTGGCGATCGTGACGCCGGGCGGTGCGGCGCCGGTGCGGACGACGCACAGCATCGAGGGCCGGCTCGGCAGCGTCGCCGTCGCGGGCCACCGGACGTGCTGGTCGCGTGCGCTCGGGCGCGGGGACCGGGCGTACGGCGGGATCCGGTGCGTGGACGGCGCGTCGGGCAGGGTGCTCCTCAGCCTCGTCACGCCCGGCATCGTGGAGCACGCGCTCCAGGTGGACGGAAGGCTGGCGCTGGTCGACGCCACGGTCGGCGTCGGCTTGGTCGATCTCGACAGGTCGACGATCACGCTTCTCTCCCCCGGCGGCGTCCTCCGCACCGCGCACGGCCTCGATGTCTCGGACGACGAGGTGGCGGTGGCCTTGGGCGACGACGGGATCGCGCTCATGAAGCGGCCGCTGCGCGACCTGAGCGAGAAGCGCATGCTCTGGCGGAACGACGAGCCGTGGCAGGCCGTCAGCGTGGCGATGGACGGCCCCCGCGTCATCGCGGCCGATTCCTCGGGCTCGATCTTCGTCGCCGACCGTGCGACGGGCGCATCGACGCAGCTGTTCGAGGTCGGCGGCTTCCCGCTGGAGATCACGCCGTCCACGGCCGGCGTCTTCGTCAGCAATCGGGACAACGGCCTGTCCCTCATGACGCGCACCCCAACCGGCGACTACGCGTGCTGCACGACCGTCCTGACCGGCGTCGTGACCGACGTGGCCCTGGAGAACGACCGAATGGCGATCGCGCGCGGCCCGGAAGGCGTGACGCTCGCCTCGTTGGAGGACGCGGCAGCCGGCCGGATCGACGGTCCGGCGATCCCGACGGCCGCGACGGCGCTGGGCGTGGCCTGGCTCGGCGACCGGCTCGTCGTCGCCGAGGCGAACGGCTACGTCGAGGTGTTCGACGCGCCGCCGGGCGGCGCGGTGGCGCGGCGCGGCCTGCGCTGGGTGGGCGGCGTGCCGGAGCGGGTCTGGCCGAACGGCGCCGGCCTCGTCGTCGCCTCCGAGTTCGGCGGCGTCACCGTCGTTCCGGACGTGACGGCGCTGGCGCTCGATCCGAACGCGCGCCCGCCCGACGTCGACGCCGGGATCGCCATGTACGAGCCCCTCGACCTGGCGGCGGCGATCGGCCGCGGCGATGTCATCGCCATCGACGTCCGGCGGCCGGAGGAGTTCGCGCAGGAGCACATCCCGGGCGCGCGCTCCGTGCCGCTGTCCGACGTGCCGCGCTTCGTGGCCGAGACCGACCTCGGCGCGACGACCGTGGTGCCGTATTGCATGAAGGACTTCCGCGGCTACGCTGCGATCAGCCTGCTCCAGACGAGCGGGGCGCCGCGGATCGGCGCGATCGACGGCTTCGGGCTGGCGGCGTGGAAGGCCGCCAAGCTGCCGCTGGCCGGCACGACGGGCGGGCTTGACGATGCGGCGGCGCTCGAAGCGCTGCAGAAGGAGATCGACGGGCGATGAACGACTGGACGTCGGTTGCGCCCGGCGGCAGCGGCGCGCCCGGGCAGTGGCTCTACCTCTCGACGATGGTCACCGGGCTCGCGCTCATCTTGCTCATCGGTCTGCAGATCGTCCTCGCCGCGACGGCCCGACTCCCGCGGGCGGCGTGGCTCATCCGCCGGCTTCCGGCCGCCCGCCGCGCCCCGGCCGCCGCGCGGGCGGTCGAGGCGCGCGATGCGCACCGGCTGCTCGGCCGGCTGATCGTCGCGCTCGTCCTCGTCCATCCGCTCCTCTACCTGTCCGCCGTGACGGTTCGGATCGGCCACTGGGCACCCGATAAGCTCTGGCACGCGTTCACGGATCGTTCGTACTACGGCAACTCGCTCGTCCTGGGCCTGGCCGGCGTCGCCGTCGTCGTCGCGCTCGGCACGGCCGCGATGCGGCTGCGGGTGCCGCCGAGCTGGCACGGCTTCGTGCGTGTCGGCGTGCTCTTGGGCGGCTGGCACGCGCTGCGGATCGGGTCGCACGTGCGGGACGGGGTGGGGGGGGCGTTGCTGTGGGTGGGGATGGCGCTCATCGCGCTGGATGGCGGGGTGCGGTTGGGGGTGGGGGTGCGGCGGTGGTGGCGGCGGCGGGCCGAAGTGGCGTCGGCGGCGGCCACGGCGGCGGCCACGGGGGCGGCCACGGGGGCGGCCACGGGGGCGACCACGGGGGCGACCACGGGGGGCCGCCCCTGCTGCTACAATCCCGCCCGATGGCCCCAACCCCCGCACCGCCGTTGATCGAAGCCCCAGCGCCCGGCGCGCCCCCCGCGGACGCGCCGACGGCACGCCCGCTGCCCAGGCCGCTCGGCGCAGCGCTCGACGCCTATCTGCGCTACCTGAAGGGCATCCGCAACGCCTCGCCTTACACCATCCGGAACTACGGCACCGAGATCGGCGAGGCGCTGCGCTGGCTCGTGGACTCCGGCGCGCGAAGCTGGGCGGACATCGACCGGCCGCGGCTGCGGGCGATGCTGGCGGCGCCGCACATCGCAGCGCTGGCACCGGCCTCGGTGGCGCGGCGGATCAGCGAACTCCGCGCGTTCGGGCGCTACCTGGTGCGCGAGCACGGCCTTCCGAGCGACCCGTTCCGCGGCATGCGGGCGCCGAAGCTCGCTCAGCACTTGCCGCGGGTCCTGTCCGTCGAGGAAGTCCTGGCGCTGCTCGACGCCCCGCCGCCCGACGGCCCGCGCGGCCTGCGCGACCGGGCCGTGCTCGAGACGTTGTACGGCGGGGGGCTGCGGATCGCCGAGCTCGTACGGCTCGACGTCGGCGCCGTGGACGTGGCCGGGCGGCAGATGCGCGTCTTCGGCAAGGGCAGCCGCGAGCGGATGGCCCTCTTCGGGGCGCCGTGGGCGCTGGCGATGACGCGCTACCTGGCCGCCGGCCGGCCGTGGCTGGCCCGGCAGGCCGGTCATGCCGCGCGGCCGTCCGACGCCGTCTTCCTGAACCGCCGCGGCGCCCGGCTCGGCCCGCGCAGCGTCCAGCGCCTCGTGGCCGCGTACGGTCGCGCGATCGGCCGCGAGGACGTCACGCCGCACGTGTTGCGCCACAGCTTCGCCACCCACCTCATGGACGGCGGTGCCGACCTGCGCTGCGTCCAGGAGCTGCTCGGCCACAAGAACCTCCAGACCACCCAGATCTACACCCACGTCAGCCAGACCCAGGTCCGCGACGCTCTCCTGACCGCCCACCCACGCGCCGGCCGCGCGCGCCCGCCCGCGCCGGCCGGCACGCACCCGCCGAGGTAGCGCCATGTCGGTCGACAACGTGCTCGAGACCGTTCTCCCGAACGGCGCTGCCGTCGAAGCGCCGCCGGCCATCAACGCGTCACCGGACGCCGCACAGCCGGCCGGCGTGCGCTCGATCGACCGTCACGCCGCGTCCGCCGCCCGCCTGGCGCGCCTCCGGGCCGACATGGCGGCCCACCGGTTGGACGCGCTGGCGATCATGAGCCACCCCAACCGGCGCTACATGACCGGCTTCGGTGGTTCGGCCGGCATCGTCCTCGTCCTGCCGGACCACGCACTGCTCTTCGTCGACAGCCGCTACTACGAGCGCGGCCCGGTCGAGGCGCCGGCGTGCGAGGTCGTCCGGGCCGGGTACGCCCAGATCGAAGCGGCCGGCAAGGCGCTGGCCGAGGCCGGCCTGTCCCGCTGCGGGTTCGAGGCCGACCACGTCACCGTTTCCCGCTTGGATGAGCTGCGATCGAAGGCCGAGGGGATCGACTGGGTGGCGGCCAAGGGGCTCGTCGAGAGCCAGCGCCTTTCGAAGTCGGTCGACGAGGTGGCCACGATCCGGCGCGCCGCGGCGTTGACGGATGCCGGGATGGCGCACGCCGTCCACACGGTGCGGCCCGGCATGACGGAGCGCGAGCTCGCCTGGGCGATCGAGGTCTTTCTCCGCCAGAACGGCGCCTCCGGCCTGGCGTTCGAGACGATCGTCGCCGGCGGCGAGAGCGGCGCGTCGCCCCACCACGAGACATCGGACCGCGTGCTGCGCGCCGGCGAGCCCATCGTCATCGACATGGGCGCGCGCTGGGGCGAATACGCCGCCGACCTCACGCGCACGTTCAGCCTCGGGCCGGTGGACGATCCCGACTACCATCGCGTGTGGGAGCTCGTCGACGCCGCCAACCGCCAGGCGACGGCCGCCATTCGGCCGGGACGCAAGGCCTTCGACGTCGACGCCGTCGCGCGCGACCTGATCACGGCCGCCGGCCACGGTGAGCACTTCGGGCACGGGCTCGGGCACGGCGTCGGGATGGAGATCCACGAGGCGCCGAAGCTGAGCCTGACGTCGGGCGACATCGTGCTGGCCGCCGGCAGCGTCGTCACGGTCGAGCCGGGCGTGTACGTGCCCGGGCGATTCGGGGTGCGGATCGAAGACCTCGTCCTCGTCACACCCGACGGCAGGGAGGTCCTCTCGGAGGCCCCCAAGTTCGCCACGATCCCGTTGCGTTGAGCGAGGCGGCCGAGCATGACCGGAGGAACGGCGATGGACGATGCGACCGAGCTCGAGCGCCTGAGCCAAGGGTATGACGACGAGGGCGACGGGCCGCCGGCCACGGCCCGGACGCGCGCCCGCTTCAGGCCGCCGCCCGCGTGGGGCTGGCCGTTCGCCGTCGGCGTGCTCCTCGGCTGGCTCGTCATCGGCTGGTGGCTCTGGCCCGTGGCCTGGACGGAAGCGCTGCCGGTCGATCTGACCGCCGCCGACCGCGCGACCTACGTTCGCCTCGTCGCCGACGCGTACGTGCGCCGGCCGGACGCCGATCTGGCCGCCGAACGACTGGCGTCTTTCCCGGCCCCGACGCTGGCCGCCGTGCTGAGCGCCCAAGGCGCCGACGTCGCCGATCCGGTGGCCGCGGAGAACGCGCGCCAGCTGGCCAAGGCCCTGGCTACAGCGGGGCGACTGGACGCCGCCGTGCCGCCCGCCGTCGGCGCGACGGGCATCGTCACGACGACGGCGGCGCCGGCGCGGGGCGGGGCGCTGCAGCGGCTCGGTCGGCCGTCGTTCTGGCTCGGACTCGTGGCGCTCCTCGCCCTCACCGGCCTCGCCCTCGCCGTTCTGCGCCAACCGCGCACGCCGCTGGACGATGTCCGCGCGCGCGCCAAAATGCGCCGCCGTGCGCGTTTGGCGGCGCGCGAACGCGGAACGGCCGACGGACTGCCGGGTGAGACCGGGGCGTTGTGGCTCGAGGACGCGGATGGGTCGCCGGTGTTCGACGCGCTGACGCCCGACGGGCCGGCTGCGGACACGGCTGCCCCGTCATCCGCGACGCGCGTGACACCGCAGCGCACCGGCCGGCTCCACCTGCCCGAGCTCCCGCCGGACGACACGGCCTCCGTTCCGCTGCCCCGCGCGCCCTGGCAGCGCTCCGGCGAGGCCGGGCTCGGACCGGGCAAGCTCGATTTCGGGGGTACGGCGTCCGTCTTGTACGACGGCGCGGACGAGCACTTCTACCAGACGTGGCTGGTGTACGACGAGCGCGAAGGCCTTTCGGCCAGCATCAACATCCAGGCGCGCAAGGTCGGCAGCCTGACCTCGCTCGACGTCTGGCTGTACGACCGCGACGTGACCGGCGATGCGGCCGGCCCGCCGAAGGTGGCGGTGCTGGCGCAGGCCGCCAGCCAGGAAGCCCACTTGCGCGCGCTGCTGCGGGATCGCCGGATCCTGCCCGCCGTCCCGGGCGCCCAGACCGTCCTCGAGGTCGGCGAGCTCTCGCTCGAGGTGACGGTGACGGACGTCGCCCCGCCGCCCGAGGCAGGCAGCCTGAAGCTCGACCGCGTCCGGCTGGCGCTGACCCCGTTCCGCTATCCCCAGCGGCCGGACGACGGCGTTGGCGACGACGCCGTGCGGCCGCCGCTGCAGTTCCGGCGGGACGACGGGTAGTTAGGGCGTGTATGCAAACCCAGTTCCGGCAGCTAAAGCTGGCCGGCTAGAGGCGCCCCTATTGGGTCGCCATGGTGCCCGCCGTCGCGGGCACCCCGAGGTTTGAAGCGCCCGCGAAGGCGGGCGCAATGGCCGAAGGCCATCAGCCGGCCGGCTTCAGCCGCCGGTCTTTTCCGTGGCCACCCTCTGCAAACACGCCTTAGGCCGCTACGCGGCAGCCGGTGGCTCGACGCCGAGGATCGCGTCGACCGCGTCGCGCGCCGGGCATCCGAGCGACCGCTGCGTGCCGCCCATTGCCAGCGTGACGGACGCAGGGCCGGCGACGACCTTGCCGACGATCACGGCGTCGTACCCGTCCGCGGACATCTGGTCGACGCAAGCGTTGGCGACTGCGGGCATTGCCGTGGCCAGCAGCGAGCCGCTTGACTGGACCTCGAGCGGGTTCAGGCCGACCGCATCGCAGATGCGGGCGGTGGCGGCGTGCAGCGGCACCGTCCCGGCATCGATCCACAGCCCGACGTCGGAGGCACGTGCGATCGCATGACAACCACGCGCGAGGCCGCCGTCGCCGAGGGCAAGGCGGGCGCCGAGCGCGGGAGCGTCGTTCCCGGCGGCGGCAGTTGCGTCGAGGCGGGCGGCGACGGCGGCGACGTCCCAACCCGGTCCGTCCGGCCATCCTGCGGCCTGCACGAGGTCGGACGGCGACACGCGGCCGCCGAGCCACGCGGCGCACGCAGCCGCCAGGACCGCCGCCCCACCGCGCCCGATCCCCCCGACGAGGACGATCGACTCGCCCGGCCGCGCCGCGCCCGGCCGTGCGGCGTCCGGCGGCAGTCCGGCCGCGGCGACGTGGTGGCGGAGGGCGCGGGCTGCGGGGAGAGAGGGGCGGTCGATGATCGGGTCGGCCGCGTCGCGGGCGGGGGATGGGGCGTTCACGGCGGCATCGTAGCATGCACGGCGCTCGGTCAGGCACGGAACACGCCGATTTCTGTATAATCGCCCTCTCATGTCGACCGGCTAGGCTATGGCCGGTCACGCGGCATATGGGGCATCCGGGCCGCCGTGCCGCGCTCTTGAACGAACATTCGATTCCCCGCCCGGCGGCGCCCGTTGAGGCCGAACCGCCGGTTGCGCGCGCGACGAGGAGACAAGGCGATGATCTGCAGGCGTGTGGCGAGAATGGCGATGCCGACATTGACGGTGCTGCTGCTGACCGTGGCCGCGTGCGGCACGACCGGCGGCGACGGTGCCGCGGCGCCGGCGGCCGATGGCGGCGCGGCGAACGCTCCGGCGGCGGAGGGCGGTGCGGCCGAGGGCGATGCTGCAGGCGGGGGCGAGGTGGGCGCCGGGGAGACGATGACGGATTCCGCGGGGGTCGGCATGATCTCCAGCGGCACCGCCGCTCGCCCGACGGATGCGCCGCTGCCGGAGCGCCCCGAGCAGCAGGTGAGTTCGAAGCGGGTCAAGCGCGAGGAGCTCCTGACGTCGGCGACGATGCCGTTGTTCGAGCTGCCGAGCACGAGCCCCGACGATCAGTTCAGCTACCACTGGGTGACGGCACGCGACGGCGACGGCGATCCCACGCTGCCGCAGGCACGGACGATCGTCACGCTGAACTTCGCCAAGGTGTTCACCCTGACGCAGTGGGCGGTCAAGGACGGCGCAGAGATGACGGAGGAGGGTGAGGCGACCGACGTGACGGTCGGCGGAGCACCCGCCAAGCTCTGGACGTTGCGGGAGCAGCACGTCCTCACGTGGGACAACGGCGGGACGCGGTTGCGGATGAAGTCGACGACGTTCACGAAGGACGAACTCCTCGACCTCGCCTCCAAGCTCGTCCCCATGCGGTAGGGGCACCCCTCGTGGGTGCCCGCAGGCGCCCCGTTCAGCCCTCGGGCCTCGCCTACCTATATCCCCGCCCACCCGATCGCGTTGCCGCGCCAACGTCGCCGTCACCCGCCGCCCCGTTCATCCATACAACGACAACAGCACCTGCGCCGCGTTGAACGTCGCGTGCACCAGGATCGCCGTCCGCGTCCCGGCGCGGTTGCGGACGGTGCCGAGGATCAGGCCGACGATCAGGATCTGCACGAGCGCCCACGAGATGGTGTACTGCGTGTGGACCGCGGCGAAGAGAAGCGATGTCGCGATCAGGCCGAAGCGCGGCTGGGCGGCGCCGCGGAAGAGGAGCTCCTCACCGATCCCGGGCGCGAGGCCGATCGTCAACGCGGCAGCGATCCCGCCGCCGGCGATGAGCGGGCCGAAGAGCTGATCGGAGAGCTTGCCCAGCTCGGCGGCGCCGGCCGGGTCGAGCATCGTCCACAGCTGGTCCGTGGCGACGGCGACGGCGAGCGCGAGGGCGGCGCCGCCGATCCACCACTTGAACGAGACGGCCTGGGTGAGGCCGAGTCGCTCGAATGTGGCGCGCCAGTCGCGCTGCACGAGCGCGCCGACGCCCAGGAAGCTGAGGACGACGAACGCGGCGTTCTGGACCCACAGGCCGGTGAGGCCGGCCTGCGCCGTCGCCTCGCCGATCTGCGCCATGCCTTCCGGGTCGGCCATCAGGACGGGCATGAAGATCGCGATCGCGCCGCTGACCCACACCGTGAGCGCGGCGAGCTGAAGCGCGACGGCGTGGACGACGCGCGTCGGGTCGATCGGGATGAGGCGGGCGAGGACGCGGCGGACCGGGGGCAAGAGGAGGACGAGGGCGACGACGGCCGTGCCCATCGTCCAGGTGCCGAGGCTGAGGAAGGCCGATGTAAAGCCGTCGCCCAGCGCAGGCGCGGCATCGAGGCCCTGCAGCGTGAGCAGGCCGGTCAGCATGAACAAGCCGCCAAGCGCGAACGCGCCGATGTCGGCCAGCGCGAGGGCGCCGTACAGCCACGGCCGCAAGCCGCGCGCGTCCTTGTCAACGGCGTAGGCGACGACGAGCGCCAGGCTGGGGCTGGCGACCAGGAGGAACGTCCCGAGGTGCTGCACCCAGGTCGGGATATTCGGCGGTTCGATCATGGGGTTCTCCTTTGTCGTCGACGTCAGAACAACGGGGCCTGTCCGGGCTTCGGTGTCGGCTGGATCCCGAGATGGCGGTAGGCATGCTCGGTGGCGACGCGGCCGCGCGGCGTCCGGTCCAGGAAGCCGAGCTGGAGGAGGTACGGCTCGACGACGTCCTCGATCGTGTCCGCCTCCTCGCCGATGCTGGCGGCGATCGTCTCGAGGCCGACGGGGCCGCCGCCGAACTTGAGGATCATCGTCTCGAGGACGCGGCGGTCGAGATCGTCCAGGCCGAGGTCGTCGATCTCCATGAGCCGCATCGCTTCGTCGGCGACGACGTCCTCGATCCGGCCGGCGGCGCGGACCTCGGCGTAGTCGCGGACGCGGCGGAGCAGGCGGAGGGCGACGCGGGGAGTGCCGCGGGCGCGCTTGGCGATCAGGACGGCGCCGGGGGCCGTGATCGGGATGCGGAGGACCTCCGCGCCGCGGGTGACGATCTGCTCCATGGCGGCGGCGTCGTAGAAGTCAAGGCGGTACACCGCGCCGAAGCGGTCGCGAAGCGGCGCGGCGAGCATGGCGGGGCGCGTGGTGGCGCCGACGATCGTGAACGGGGGGAGGCTGAGGCGGATGCTGCGCGCGGACGGCCCCTTGCCGACGATGATGTCGAGCGCGAAGTCCTCCATGGCCGAGTAGAGGACCTCTTCGACATCCCGACGGAGGCGGTGGATCTCGTCGATGAAGAGCACGTCGCCTTGGCCGAGGTTCGTCAGGATCGCCGCGAGGTCGCCGGCGCGCTCGATGGCGGGGCCGGCGGTCGTCTTGATCTTCACGCCCATCTCATGGGCCAGGATGTTGGCCAGCGTCGTCTTGCCGAGGCCGGGCGGGCCGTAGAAGAGAACGTGGTCCAAGGGCTCGGCGCGGGCCTGGGCGGCTTCGATGAGGATGCTGAGGTTCTGGCGAAGGCGATCCTGGCCGATGTACTCCGCCAGGCGGCGCGGCCGAAGGGACGGCTCAGCGAGATCCTCCGGCAGGCGCTCGGGGGTGACGGCGCGGCCGCGTTCGATGGTCATGGAGGGCGGCCGGGGGTCAAGATGGCGCTGAGGGTTCGGGGCGGCATTCCGAAGTGAAGCACAAACGTTCCCATGGGGCGATGATATCACAGGCGCCGAGGCGAGACCGCCGGTCAGTTGACAGCGATGCCGGCACCGTGAACACTGTCGGCGTCGTCGAGTGGACGTCGCCAGATCGGATGGGAGAGAGTCCGTGCGTCGGTTGGTCGTCAGCGAGCACCCGTTGGTGCGCGTGCTGGTTACGAGATTGCGCGATCGGGCGACGGCGCCGGCCGACTTCCGGGGTCTGGTGGGCCGTTTGACGATGTTGCTCCTTCACGAGGCCCTGGCCGATGTCGTGACCGTGCCGCACGGTGTTGCGACGCCGTTGGCCAAGTCGGAGGGTGCCGATCTCGCGGCCCCGATCGTGTTCGTCCCGATCCTGCGAGCGGGGCTCGGCATGGCGGACGGCGCGCTCGCGCTCTGGCCGGACGCCGAGGTGCGGCACTTGGGGCTGTACCGCGATGAGGCGACCCTGGCGCCCGTCGTGTACTACGACCGTGCATCGGGCGCCTCGCTCGCCGGCGCGACCGTCGTCGTGCTCGATCCGATGCTCGCGACCGCGGGCAGCGCGATCGCCGCGGTCGATCGCCTCACGTCGCTGTCCGGCGCCACGGACATCCGGTTCGTCGGCCTGATCGGGGCACCGGAGGGCGTCGCGGCCCTGTCTGCGGCACACCCCGGCGTCCCCATCCACCTCGCCGCCCTCGACGACCGCCTCACCAGCCAAGGCGATCCATGGCCGCCCGGCTACATCCTCCCCGGCCTCGGCGACGCCGGCGACCGCCAATTCGCGACATCGGCCGATTGAACCGCACCACCCCACCCCCCACGAGGTCTCACCCATGCCCGACGACCCGACCCAGCCCCTCAAGTCCCCCCAGTTCCAGGTCCGCATCCCCCTCGAGTGGCAGGACCGCGAGGACGTGCCGCTCGTGTACGCCAACCAGGTTCTCGTCCAGCACATGGGCCCGGAGTTCTTCGTCGTGTTCGGCGTCGTGACGCCGCCGACGACGACGGATCAGCTGCCGGACAGCCTCAAGATCCGTCCCCAGGTGCGCGTGGCCATCTCTCGCGACATGATGCCGTCCATCGTCCAAGCGCTGCAGGACAGCTTGCAGCGGGCGCGCACGCAGGCGCAGCAGGGCCAGGGCCAGCAGGGACAGCAGGGACAGCAGGGCTCACTGCCGCCGGGTCAGACGCCGTCGGGGCAGGGCTCCGGCGAGTCGCCGAGTGGCTAGCGGGCGCAGCGCCGCTGGGTTCGTCCTCGTCGGGCTCGCGGCGCTCGTCCTCCACCGGAGCGGCGCGGCGTGGACGGCGTCCGTCAGCGTGAGCGCGCAGGCAACGGGTCGTGCCTACGCGTATCTGCCGTTGGCGATGGACAGCGTGCCGATGTCGCAGCTGCCCGCGGCGCCCAGCGCGCCGCCGACGCGCGCGCCGGCAACGGTTCCACCGACGACCCCCGCACCGACCGCAACGGCGCTCGACCCGTCGCCGACGGTCGGCCCGACCGAGGTCGTCCCCTCCGCAACGCCGACCCCGCTCGTCGCCGCGGCCTGCGGCACCGTGCCCTCGTTCCACGACGGGCGAGCCCCGTCGCGCATCATCCGGGTGGCGCCGGGGGGCGACGACGGAACGGGCGACGGCAGCGCGGAACGGCCGTTCGCGACGCTGCGGCGGGCGGCGCGGGAAGCGGCGCCGGGCTCGGCGATCCGGCTGGCGCCGGGGCGCTACGACGGCGGGACGTACCTCGACGACCTGGCGGGGGCGGCCGACGCCCCGATCTGGATCGGGGGCGCGCCGGGCACGGGTCCGGGCGCGGGCGGTGAGCCTTGGGCCGAGGCGCCGATCATCGCCGGCAGCGGCGAGGGGCTGCATCTCACCCGGGCACGCTTCGTCGTCGTCCACGACGTCGTGGTCGAAGGGGCGAGCGGGAACGGGATCAACGCGGATGACGGGGGCAGCGTCACCGGTGATCGGACGAGCTTCCGCCTGACGTTCGAGCGCGTCGCGATCCGGAACATCGGCGGCAACGGGAACCAGGATTGCCTGAAGCTGTCCGGGCTGCGCGACGTCGTCGTGCGCGACAGCGCGTTCCGGCGGTGCGGCGGCGGCGGATCGGGCAGCGGGATCGACATGGTCGGCGTGCAGGCGGCCGTGGTGGCGCGCAGCCGGTTCGACGAGATCTCGGGGAACGCCGTGCAAGCGAAAGGCGGATCGAACGACATCGAGGTCCGGGCGAACCGGATGGTCCGGGCCGGCGGGCGCGCGGTGAACATGGGCGGCTCAACGGGCTTCGCGTTCTTCCGCCCGCCGCTCGACGCATCCCGGCCGAACGCCGAGGCGCGCGACGTGCGGGTCGTCGCCAACTGGATCGAGGGCAGCGAGGCGGCGGTGGCGTTCGTCGGCTGCGTGGACTGCCTTGCCGCGCACAACACGATCGTCGATCCGGGACGGTGGGTCCTGCGGATCCTCCAGGAGACGCGGTCAAGCGGCGGATTCACGTTCGAGCCGGCGCGCGAGGGCACGTTCGCGAACAACATCGTCGTGTTCCGCGCCGGCGTTCTGCGAACCGCGGTGAACGTCGGCGATGCCACGGCGCCCGAGACGTTCGCCTTCCGCAACAACCTGTGGTTCGCGTCGGACGCGCCCGAACGATCGGCTCCCCAGCTGCCGGTCGCGGAGCAGGGCGCCGTGATCGGCCGCGACCCGCGGCTGGGCGAGGACGGGGCGATCGGGTCCGGCAGTCCGGCGGCAGGCGCCGGGAGTCGCATCGTAGGCGTCACCGGCGACCTCGTCGGGGCGTGTTACGGCAATCCGCCGAGCATCGGGGCGCGGGAGGTGCCGTAGGGCCTCCTCTCTAGTCGGCCCTCTCTGCCCACGGCAGGTACACCGCGTTCGTCGCCCGCGACCACCGCACCACGGTCACATGCCCCCCGTCCTGCCCCACCTCCGCCCGCACCGCTCGCACATCCGCCAGCGTCCACCCGCCGCGCACCGGGATGTCGTCGGCGTGCACCGCAAAGCGCCCGTCGGCTGATGGGATGGCGCTGAGCCATCGGCGGCCGAGGACGCCGACGTCGAGCGCCAGCCAGACGCGCCGCCCGGCCGGCGCCCGGCCGAGGATCGTGTCCGTGCCTGCATCGAGCGCGAGGTCGTCGACCGTCATCGTCGCGGTCTCGGGGCCGATGCCGTCGACGACGTCGGCGCCGGGGGCGAGGGCGGAGTGGGCGGCGATGCGGTCGCCGGGCGCGAGGACGAGCGGGCGGCCGATGTCGTCGACCACGAGGGCGATGAACGCACCGGCTGCGTCGGCCGCCGTCTCGATCACGGCGCGCACGGCGCCGTCCGGGCCGGTCACCGTCAGCCGGACATCGGCGTGCGGGCGGGTACCGCCGGCGATGCGGCCGGTGGAGACATCGGCCTCAAGCGTGAGGGCGTGATAGACGGTGCGGAAGATGCGATGGCGGCTCGCGCTGGCGACGTGCAGGTCGACGCCCCGCTCGGGACGCGGGGACATCGGTAAGCGGAGCACGACCTGCCCCTCACCCGGCGGCTCGCGCTTGGCGGTGGCACGTTCGCTGACCGGCCTGAGGCCGCGCGCTTCGAGCCAGTGCTCGTCGTCCGAGGTCAGCCGGAACAGGCAGTCTCGGCCGGGGGACGTCAGCACGGCGCCGGTCTCCGGTCGGACGCGGCTGCGCAGCTGGCCCGCTGCGAGGTCGAGCGTCGCGGTGAGGACGCCCAGCGCGATCTCGATGTCCGCATCGTCCACCCGGCCGACGACGCGGTCGCCTGCCCGGCTGATGACGGCGCGGCCGGCGCCGTCCGCCCAGCGCGCATCGATTGTGCCTTCGACCGAGAGCGGACCCGCGACGGACGCGCGCGGCGTGCCGTCGGCGCCGACGAGGGCGAGCGAGGCGTCGCCCAGCGGCGGGCCGAAGCCGCACACCTGCGGGCCGCCGTGCTCGACGGCGAGGATCGGGAGGACGAGCCGGCGCTCGACGACGTGGCCGTTGCCGAGGAAGAGGCTGACCCCGAACACGTCGCCGGGCACGACACCGCCGTTCAGGAAGGCCGTCCAGCGGCCGGCCTCGCTGCGCACCTCGTCGACCGAGACACCGTTGCTGGCGCCGCCGACCGGCCATGCCCAGTGGGCGGTGCTGTTGCCGACGGACAGCTGGCCGTCCGCCGGCCGATCGCCGACGATCGTCCGATCGGTCGGACCGCGCTCGATCGACAGGCGCGGGACGATCAGCTCCATCCGCGCTTCGAGCACGGCCGCGGCCGCCTCGACCGTCAGCCGATCGCCCTCGTGGGCGATGACCCCGGCCCCGGCGGCGTCGCGCAGCTCCACGGTGAAGCGGCCGCGGGACCCGGTTTGCGCACGGCCGGAGGCGCGCACGGTGTCGCCGGAGCGAAGCAGGGCGACGACCTCGACGTTCGGCTCGAGCACACCGCTGACCAGGGAACGGTCGGCGTCGAACGTCATGCCGGGCGACAGGACGAAGCGCAGCAGCGCATGACGACCGAACGTTCCGCGGACGTAGATGCCCTCCATCAAATCGATGTCGGCCCGGCTGATGCGGCCGTCGAGGTCGGCGCTGAACGTGCCGTCCGCGCCGGCCGTGACGGTCGTCGACACGGTCAGCGGGTCGTCGAACTCGCCGGCGATGATCTCGAGGTGCGCGCCCGGTGACGTCCGACCGACGACAAGGCTCCGATCGGGGTGCAGCCGGGCTTCGATGGGCGGCAGGACCCACGCCGCTTCGTCGTCGCCGAGGCGGACGCGGATCGTGTCGCCGGCCTGCAAAGGCACGTCGTTGCCGCGGTGATCGAAGATCTCCATCGGGTTCGCGAACGAACGCACCTGCCGCCGCTCGTCGTCGTCGGGACCTTCGTCCGCCGGCATCGCCGCCGCGCCGACGACGCGCCCGGTCGCATCGACGACCTCGGCGTACATCGCTCGGCCGATCCACGGCGCGGCTTCCACCATGCTGCGCTCGGTGTCGGCGCGGATCTGCACGACCGCACTGTCCACGTAGAAGCGGTGACCCGCGCGGTCGGCGTACCAGACGCGCGCCCCGACGCCACTGCCGACATCGATCCGGCCGGCGAGGGGCAGCGACCACTGCCCGGACGCATCGGCCGTCACCGCGAACCGCTGCGCGCCGAACGGGCCGATCACCTCGATGTCCAGGTCCGCGCCGGCCGGCGCCGTGCCGGCGAACGCGTCGGCGTCGGCGTCGGCCGCGGCGCTCAGGTTCGGGATGTCGAGGCGCAGCGGTTCGCCACCGACACCGCTGTCGACCTCGATCGTGCCGCCGCGCAGGAGCGCGGTGTGCATGCCGTCGGGCAGGACAGGGTCGCCGGCGTACCAACTCCCCTCCGGCCCGAGGTCGATCGTCATCCGGTCGTCGGCATCCGTGCCGAGCGTGCCCGTGCGGCCGATCACGGCGCCGTCGGGCGCGCGGACGGTGAGGATGTAGCGACCTTTGGACGGTGCGTCCGCGGACACGCGCGCGCCCTCGACGGCCACCGTGAAGCGCGGCCAGATCGCCGCGGCGGCCACTTCGAGCCCGTCGCCGAGGTCCAGGACGGCTTCGATGCGGCCGCCGGGACGGTGCGGCGCCGCCGCCGGGAGGTCGACGTCCCATCGACCTGCGGCATCCGCCGTCACGGCAATGCGGGCGATGGGGGGCACGTCGCGATCCGCGTCGTTGTCCGTTCCGTCGTCGGGCGCGAAGACCTCGACGGTGATCGCGGCCCCGGGCGGAGCCGTGCCGGCGGCGCGGTCGGCGACGGCCGTTTCGACGGACAACGACGGGAGCATGTACGCGCGGCTGCGCGGGCTGAGGATCGAGCTCACGATCGTCACGGTGCACGCCGTCCCCGCAATGGAGGACGACGGCGACGCGGCGACGTAGCGGCGGCGGCCGTCGGGCGTTCGCGACACGGCGTTGTGGCCGACCATCCGAAGCCGGCCGTCCGTGCCGTGTATGCCGTAGCGCACGTCCAGGTCGGCCGCCGGCGTCAGCCAGCCCGCGCCGGTGGCCCGGCCGAGGCCGATGCGCAGCTGGAAGGCCGCGAAGCGCGCCCGAAACGCGTTCCCGTCCGCGTCGCGAATCGTCGCCCAGCCGCCCTGCCCGGGCGCCAGGCGCCTGCCCTCGCCGACGGCCCAGCGAATGCGCCCGGTCGGACCGGCGATCACGGTCTGCGACGGCGGCGTCGGTCCGCCGTCCGGCGGGGCGTCGAGGGCGATCGTCACGGCGGTACCGGGCGCGGCGACGCCTTCGACGCCGGCGCGGTCCGCGCTCACGTCGACCCGCAGCTCGGGCACGATGAACGTGAGCGACCCGCCGATCCGGGGTGTGGTGAACGAGCCCGTGATGATCGAAACGGTGTCGTACGGCCGAAACAAACGCCCGCTCCCGCTGCTCAGCTGCACCGTGACCCGCCCGTCCCCCCGCGCCCGCCCGTGGCCGCTCCCATCGCGGCCCGACACGCCGCCCCGGCCGTCGGACCGAATACCCTCGACGTGCGTCACGACGGCCGATACGAAGAGCCACGGCGCGGTGCGCCACGCGAGGCTGCTGTGGTAGAGCGTGACGGTCACGGGTGCGTGGCCGGCGCTGACGGCATCGGCGCTCGCCGGATCGGCGCTCGCCGGCTCCGCGCGGGCAGACGCGGCGTCACGGGCGGCGAGGCGATCGAGCGGCAGGGCGACGGCGAGGGCGAGGGTGGTTGCGGCGAGGAGCAGGGCGGATGTGGGGCGGCGGTGCATGGGGATCTCCTGTCACGCTGAATCGACGTCGCTCATCCGCTCCGGCGCAAGGACCACGGCAGGTACAACCGCGGCGCGGGCACCGGCAGGGGGATCGGCGTCGCGCCTGCGGTGGCGGATGGCTCCGGCGTCGGCGATCCCCACGCATAGGGCCCGTCGGCGCCGCGCAAGGCCATGCGAACTGCGTAGAGGCCGGTGAACTGGAAGCCGGTCGCCAGGCGCTCGACGGATTCGCCGGGGCCGATGAGGGACGGGAGTCCTGCGGTCGGCGTCGGGTCGGGCGTGTCCGTTGGAAACTGGGCATGGACGGAAACGGGCCGCATCGTCGCCGCGACGACGGTGAACCACGCGATGAACCAGGCGCGCCGCGCCGGAACGGTCATCGTCCTACCGCAATCACGGCCTCCCCGTCCCACCCCACGGCAGGAACACCTTCGACGACGACGTCCCCGGCCCGTCCGTCGGCCGCGGTGGGACGGTGGTCGGCGGCGGCGCGGTCGGCGGCACAGCGGTCGGCACAGCGGTCGATACCGCCGTCGGCACAGCGGTCGATACCGCCGTCGACACCGGCGTCGGCGCGCCCGCCAGCGCGACGTCGGCCGGCTGGATCGGCAGGCGCGTCACGCGTACCCCCGTGGCGGCGAAGACGGCGTTGATCACGGCGGCCGGCATCGCCGGGTAGCCGAGCTCGCCCATGCCGCCGGCGCTGCTGCTCTTGCCGGTGAGGATGTGGACCTCGATCGGCGGCGTGTCCGCCATCCGGAACCAGACGTACTCGGCGAAGGTGCGCTCCTGGACCCGGCCGCCGTCGACGGTGATCGCCGCGCCGAGCGCCGTCGAAAGGCCGTCGACCGAGGCGCCCTCGATCTGGGCCTTCACGCCGAGTGGGTTGATCACCTGGCCGCAATCGACGGCGGCGACGACGCGGCGGACCTTGATCCGGCCGTCGACGGCGACTTCGAGTTCCACGACCTGGGCCACGTACGAGTTCCAGGCAGCGCACGCGGCGATGCCGCGGCCGACGCGCGGCGGCAGGGCAGTGCCCCAGCCGGCCTTCTCGGCCGCCAGCTCGAGCACGCCGCGCAGTCGGTTGTTCGTCAGGTTCGCCAGCCGGAAGGCCAGCGGGTCCTGCGACGCGGCGTGGGCCAGCATGTCCATCAGGACCTCGTTGGCCGGATTGATCTGGGAGTGCGACACGGACCGCCACGCCCCGACGGACAGCGGATCGCCGACGCCCACCGCCTGGAGGTCGGGCGAGGCGATGTTGTAGCTCGGCCGCGCCTGGTTTGCCAGGTTCTGGTTCGGGCCGTTGCCGCTCCCGCCGGAGGCCAGGTGGTGCTGCCACGCGACGATCCGGCCCGACGCGTCCACCGCGCCGCGCAAGCGGTGGTGGCTGGCCGGGCGGAAGTTGTCCGTGCGCATGTCCTCGTCGCGCGGATAGAGCAGCTTGACGGGCGCGCCGAGGCGCTTGGACAGCGTCACGGCCTCGCGAACCCACTCGTTGCCGCCGCGCCGGCCGAAGCCGCCGCCCATGAGCATGCAGTTCACGGTCACGTTGCCCTCGGGCACGCCCGCCGCCTGCGCCGCGCCCTGCCGCGCGCTCTGCGGGCTCTGCGTGCCGACCCACACCGTCACGCGGTCGCCGACGACCTCGGCCATGCACGTCATCGGCTCCATCGTGGCGTGGGCCAGGAACGGCAGGTCGAGCGTCGAGGCGACGACGCGCGCGCCGGGGATGTCGATCGGCGGCGCGTCGGGCAGCGCGGCGGCCTTGGCGGCCATGATCCCGTCCGAGGTGAGACCGGCGTTGCCCCGATCGTCCCAGGTGATCCGAAGCGCGGCGCGCCCCTTGAGCGCGGCCCAGGTGTGCTCGCCGACGACGGCGACGCCGTTGCCGACGTTCACGACATCGATGACGCCCGGCACCGCGCGCGCGGCAGCGTCGTCGACAGCGCGGACGCGCCCTCCGATGAACGGCGACTTGCTGACGACGGCATAGCGCGTGCCCGGCCGCACCGGATCGAGCGCGAACTGCGCCCGGCCGGTGGCCACATCGGCGTTGTCCACGTGCGCCGTCGGCCGCCCGATGAGCGTGAAGTTCGCCGCGTTCTTCAGCTGGACGGCGTTCGCGGCCGGGGGCGTGCGCTTGGCAGCGTCCGCAGCCAGTTCGCCGTAGGTCAGGCGGCGGCCGTCGTCGGCGATGACGGTGCTCTTCTCGGTGCGGCAGCGCGCCGCCGGGATCCCCCAGCGCGCCGCGGCCGCCTCGACGAACATCGTCCTCGCGGCAGCGCCGACCGTGCGCAGGCCCATGGTAATGCTGTTGAACATGCTGGACGTGCTGCCGCTGCCGGCCACGCCCTGGTTGCCGAAGGCGTTGTCGGCCGGCGCCTGTACGACCTTCACGTGCTCCCAGTCGGCGTCGAGCTCCTCGGCGATGATCATCGCAACCGTGGTGCGGATCCCTTGGCCGAGATCGCCCTTGTGGGCGGTGATCGTCACCGTACCGTCCGGCGCGATCGTGAGCCACTGGCTGATCCGCGACCCGCCGGCCTGCACGATCGCATCGGGAGCCGCGTCGACGAGCGTCCCGTCCGGGTGCGCGGTGACGAAACCGAGGATGCCGTCGAACGGGCCGAATACGGCGGCCAGCTGGAAGCCGGCGGCACCTTTGAGGACGGTGCGACGGGATACGTCGCGGGTCGGATCGCTGTGGATCGCGTCGTTGTGAAGCCCTTCGGCCGGCTCGTTGCTGTCGCTGCTCATGCGCGGGCCTCCTGCGCGGCACGGTGGATCGCGGCGCGGATCCGGACGTATGTCCCGCAGCGGCAGACGTGGCCGGCCATGGCGGCGTCGATGTCCGCGTCCGTCGGCTGCGGCTTCGCGGCGAGCAGGCCGGCCGCGCCCATGATCTGCCCGGCCTGGCAATACCCGCACTGCGGCACGTCCTCCGCCATCCAGGCGCGCTGCAGCGGATGGCTGCCGTCCGCCGACAGGCCCTCGATCGTCGTCACCGCGCTGCCGCGCACTTCCGTTACGCTGAGCTGGCAGCTCGGTACCGCGGCGCCGTCGACCAGGACCGTGCAGCTGCCGCACACGCCCTCGCCGCAGCCGTACTTGGCACCGGTGAGGCCGACGAGGTCGCGCAGCACCCACAGCAGCGGCATGTCGTCCGGGGCCTCGACTTCGCGCGGCTGCCCGTTGAGCGTGAATGCGTGGCGAGCCATCCCGTGCCTCCTTCGACGCTGGCCGGTGGTCGGTCGCCGGGTGTCGTGACCTCGGGCCCGGCGCGGACGATAATATATGGCAGTCACGGCGCCGCCAAGGCGCCTCCGTCCCGTACCGAAAGGCGCCGCGCGTGCACAACGTCACCGCTGCCGTCACTGACTGGCTCGCCGCCGGAGCCGAAGCCGTGGCGGTGGCCACGATCACCGGCACGTGGGGCTCCGCGCCCTGGCCGGTGGGCAGCGCGATGGCCGTGGCGCCGGACGGCGCGTTCGCCGGCTCGGTGAGCGGCGGCTGCGTCGAGACCGCGGTCATCGAGGCAGCGCTCGCGATGCTCGGCGGCGACGGCCGGCCGCGACGCATGGTGTTCGAAGTGGCCGACGAAACGGCTTGGTCGGTCGGGCTGGCGTGCGGCGGGCGGCTCGAGGTGGAGATCACGCGGCTCACACCCGACGCCTGGCGAGGCGCCGCCGCTGCGCTTCCCGCGCCGCCGCACATCATCCTCGTCGGCGCCGGCGAGATCGCCGTGGTGCTGGCGAAGCTGGCGCGCGCCATCGACCGGCACGTGACGATCGTCGACCCCCGCCGCGCCTTCGCCACGGCCGCACGCTTCCCGGACGCCGATGCGATCGTGCACGAGGCCCCGGCCGCGGCCCTGGCAGCTCTCTCGCCGACCGCCGCCACGGCGATCGTCGTCCTGAGCCACGACCCGAAGATCGACGACCCGGCGCTCGAAGCCGCTCTGCAGAGCCCGGCAGGCTACATCGGCGCGCTCGGCGGCCGCGCCACACAGGCGTCGCGGCGCGACCGGCTGCGGGCAGCCGGCTGGGGCGAGCACGACATCGCACGCATCCACGGCCCCGTCGGGCTGGCGATCGGGGCGCGGACGCCTGCCGAGATCGCGCTGAGCGTCCTGGCCGAGATCGTGGCGGTCGAGCACGGTGCGGCCGGCGGAGCGACGGCGCGTGATGGCGTGGTCGGCGGATGAACAGGGGTGCGCCGGACGACATCGCGGCGGTCGTCCTGGCGGCCGGCGCCGGCACGCGGATGGGCCGCGCCAAGCTCCACCTGCCGTGGGGCGAGACGACGATCCTCGGTCAGGTACTGGCGATCCTCCGAGACGCGGGGGTTGACCGAATCGTCGTCGCCGCGCGCACCGGCGACGAGGCGGCAGCGCGCACGGCCGGCGCGGCGGGCGCCGGCGTCGCCTGGGCGGAGCGGGTCGACGCCGGGGAGGCGGGCGACTGCCCAACACCGTCCCTGCAGGCGGCGCTGGCGCATCTGGCCGACGCCGCCACCGCATCGCCCCCACTTGTGCCGCCCGGCGCGGTGCTCGTCATGCCGGGCGACCTGCCGCTCGTGCGGCCCGATACGGTGGCCCGCATCATCGCCGCCTTCCGCCTCGCTCCCGAAGGACCGCAGGCGATCATCGCGCCGGCATTCGAGGGCCGGCGCGGACACCCGGTGCTCTTCGGGGCAGCGCACCTCGCGGCGCTCGCAGCGCTGCCGTCGGGTCGATGGCCGCGCGACGTGGTGCGCCGCGCAGGTGGCGCCGTGCGCGAGGTCGCAGTGGACGACGCAGGCGTGGCGACCGATATCGACGACGCATCGACCTACGCGCGACTGCGTCCACGACCGCCGTAAGGACTTGGCCAGGCGATGCGGGCGACAGGCCCGCTGTGACGGATCCAACCGCAGGCCGAGACGCGCGCGGCGAAACGGCCGTGAGGTCGGCGTTGGAGCGGGATCGGGATCGGGATGGGGTGAGATCGAGTTAAACAATGAACGGGTCTGAAGGCGATGACCTGCTCTCCCACCGGGCTGCCCCGGAAGTACCATCGGCGCTGGCGGACTTAACTGCTGGGTTCGGGATGGGACCAGGTGTTGC
>JADYYS010000046.1 GCA_020853525.1 Ardenticatenales bacterium
CCCCTGGACCCCCCGCATCGGAATTTCCGGTCGTTCAAGCACGCGGTCTCGCGCCCGGAAGAGGTCTGGCGGATCGAAGTGCGGCACCCCACGAGAATTGAACTGTCCCGCGCGGTGCGGGCCAAAAACGTCAACGAGGGCAACGTCATCGATCGAGTTGCATGTCACGACCTTGCTCGATCGTGCATCCCGTGCTCGTTCGACAGGATCCGGGCGTCCGCTCCCACCTACGCGCCGACGAAAACCCTCGGCCGCGTACGAGCCAAACCTGATGCGGGGGGTCCAGGGGGGCGCCGCACCCCCTGGCCGGGGTGCAGGGGCCAAGCGGCCCCTGCGAACAAAATGCACGAACCCAAAACCCCCCGACCCCAACCCTCCCCGCCCGCCGGCCCTGCACCTCATCCCCTTCCTCGTTCTCTTCCGCACCCCCACGCCCACCCCGACCAGCCGCACCGCGACCACGCGCCTCACCTCACCCTAGACCCCCCTCCCCCCGCCGCCCTACAATCGCCCCTCCCGCCGACCGAGCCGCCGCCTTGCCTGGAGCCGTCGCCCATGTCGATCGAATTCTGCGCGCGCCCGCTTTGCGCCGCGTCCACCGCCACGATCGCCCTCGTCCTCGCCGTCGCGATGCCGGCCGTTGCCGGCTGCGGTTCGGGCGACGGCCCGCTGGCGCGCGACGAAGGGGCTGTCACGGCGACCGTGGGGACGACCATCACGCTTGAGCCCGGCGCGATGCCGACGATGGCCCTGCGGCTCGTGACCCCCCGGCCGACCGAAACGCCCGACCCGGCACGGCCCGAGCGGGCGCACGCCCTGGTGGTGGACGGCGTCGACCCGGACCGGCTCTACCTCACCTTCGTGCGCGGGATCATGCACTCGGCGGACGGCGGGCTCACTTGGGCGCCGCTGCAGCACTCCAAGGTGGACGAGGGCGTCGAGCTCAGCGCCGCCGTGCAGCTGACCGGCGGCCGGCTCGTCGTCGGCGGGCCGGGGGCGCTGCGGATGAGCGACGACGCCGGCGCGTCGTGGCAGCCGATCACGCCGACGCTGCAAAGCGATGCGGGCGGCCTGGCCGGGTTGTGGCGCCGCGTGCGCGGCGAAGGCGATGCCGCGGCGCAGATCGACGTGCGCGGCCTCGCCGTCGACCCGACGGACGGGCATCGGCTGTACGGATTGTTCCACGGTCTCGGCGTCGCGGTGTCCTCGGACGACGGCGCGACGTGGGCGCCGGCGTCCGGCGAGCTGCCGCCGCTGGCGTTCGGGCTCTGGGCGATCGGCGCCGACCCGACGGTGCTCGTGACGACGGACCGCGCCGGCGGCGGCCTGCTCCGGAGCGCCGACGGCGGCGCAACGTGGACGGCGCTGGCGACCGCGGGGGCAACGGGGGAGTGGCTCGCCATCACGCGCGCCGGCCCGGCGCCGGGCGAGCGGCTCGTGGCCGCCACGACGGACGGGTTGTTCGAGAGCGACGACGACGGTGCAACGTGGGCCAAGTTCGGACCGTTCAAACAGCTCGTGACCGCCGCCGTCGCACCGTCGGACCCGAACATGATCTACGCGATCACGCCCGGCGCCTACAACGTCTATCGGTCGAAGGACGGCGGCGTGACGTGGCCCGGCAGCGGCACGCCGACGGCTGCGGCCGCTCCGGCGGCGACGGCCACGAGGCCGACGTCGGGCGGCGATGCGACGCCGATGGCGACGACGGTGCCGGCGGGGGCACGGCCGTGACGCCGTCCGCGCCGCGGAGGTCGGCGTGATGCCGCCGACCCTGCCGCGGCGCCCGCTCGGTCGCACCGGTCTCGACGTATCCGCGCTCGCGCTCGGGACGATGCAGTTCGGCTGGACGGCGGACGAAGCGACGAGCTTCGCCGTCCTCGACCGCTTCCTCGAGGCCGGCGGCAACCTGATCGACACGGCCGACGTCTACTCGCGCTGGGCGGAGGGCAACCCCGGTGGCGTGAGCGAGGCCATCATCGGCCGCTGGATGGCCGATCGCGGAGCGCGCGATGGCGTGGTGCTGGCGACGAAGGTGCGCGGGCGGATGTGGGACGGGCCCGACGGCGAGGGGCTGTCGCGCGCCCACATCGTGCGTGCGTGCGAGGACAGCTTGCGGCGGCTGCGGACGGACCGCATCGACCTCTACCAGACGCACGCCTGGGACGAAGGGACGCCGCTGGACGAGACGCTCGCGGCGCTGGACGACCTTGTGCGCTCCGGCAAGGTCCGGTTCATCGGCGCCTCGAACATCCCGGCCTGGCATCTCGTCGAGGCGCTCTGGCGCAGCGACGCGGGGCACTGGGCCCGCTACGACACGCTCCAGCCGAACTTCAGCCTCATCCATCGCAAGGAGCACGAGGTCGATCTGGCGGCGGTCTGCGCCCGGTTCGAGATCGCGATCCTCCCCTACAGCCCGCTGGCCGGAGGCTTCCTGACCGGCAAGTATCGCCCCGATGCCGCGCCCCCAACGGGCGCCCGCTCCGCCCGCCTGCGCGAGCGCTACCTGAACGATCGCGGCATCGCCGTCCTCGATACCCTGGACGCCGTGGCCGCGGCACACGGCGCAACATGCGCCCAAGTGGCGCTGGCATGGCTCCTGGCCCAGCCGAACGTCGCCGCGCCGATCATCGGCGCGAACACGGTGGCGCAGCTGGACGAGCTGCTTCCGGGGGCGGGGCTGACGCTGGGGGCGGATGAGCTAGCGGGGTTGGGGGCGGCCAGCGCGGGGTGGTAGGGGAGCACGTGGAGTACGTTCGCCCATCCCCCCCGGCGCGACGAACGTGGAGCGCGAAGGGCGTACCTCTTCGCACACGGTCGGCGCGCTCGCGCCCCGGACGCCGGTGATCCGCACGCCGTCGTCTCCGCCGAAGGGCGTCAGCGGTGGTGCAAACGTCGGCTGGGGTTGGGGGCCGGGCCGCCCGCCAGGTCCGCCGCCGCAGAACAGCCGAAGTTCCGCCATCTCTCCATCGCCGGCGAAGGTCGCGTCGGGCGACAGCGGCACGGCGCCGGTCCACGCGCGGCCCAACCCGTCGGACGAGACCGTGCCGGCGGCCGCGCCGAGGTCGAGGATGTTGCCGACGAACGTGCCGTCCGGGGTGAACACGTCGTGCTCCCAGAACACGGCACTGATGAGGACACTGCCCTTGAACCCCGGGCTGATGAAGCCCCAGCTGGCCAGATCGATGTACTCCGTCTGGCGCTCGTTCAGCTTCTGGCATTGCAGGTCGAGGAGGCCGTTGCGGTCGAAGAAGAGGACGACGAGATCGGTGAAG
Source organism: Ardenticatenales bacterium (assembly GCA_020853525.1). Classification (GTDB taxonomy): domain Bacteria; phylum Chloroflexota; class Anaerolineae; order Epilineales; family Epilineaceae; genus Avedoeria. The sequence continues at coordinate 3,276 of JADYYS010000046.1, forward strand.
CCCGGCTTGTCGACGTGGTTGACGATCGCGATCGAGGATGTGTCCACCGGTCCGTCGGCCGCGCCGGCCTTGCGGGCGTTCGAGATCACGGGGAGGATGAGCCGGCCCGTCCGGGTGGCGTACGCGGGCGTGCCGTCACGCGGTTCACGAATGGCTTGCAGCGCCTCTGCGGCGGTGGAGGAGAGGGGACGGGCGGGATCGAACGGGGCGTTCGGGGCCGAGGCCGTTCGACCGTGGACGACGACGGCGGCGATGGGCGGCGCATCGACCGGGTCGCCGGTTGCCGCGCTGCTGGTGAGGCGGAGGTACCGCACGCTGGAGGCGGGTTCGATCTCGAGCGGGTTGGGCACGATGATGACGCGCTCCTGTCCGCCGGGCGCGAGCGCAAGCGTCCGCTCGGACACTTCGTCGCCGCCCCGGTCGCGGAGGGACAGCGTGACGACGGCCGCGTGTGCCGGGTCCACATTCTGCACGAACAGCTCTGCGCCGGCCACCCACGGCCCGTACACGAGCGGCGCGGCCAGGTGCATGCCGACGCCGGCGCCGACGTTCGCCCGCGGCCCGGCCGGGCTCGGCGCGGTGTAGCTCGCCAGCACGGGCCAGCCGTCCGCCACGCCGACGATGTCGACGACGATCGCGACGGGCCCGGCGGCCGTCACCCAGCCGGCCGCGAACGGGGCGGCGCCGGCAGCCGTTCCGCCCGGCGCGGTGCAGGCGGCCACGTCGATGCCGCGGCTGCGGCCGGGCAGGAGCGTCGCGGCGGCGCACGGAAGGGCGGCGCCGGTCGCATCGACGAGGGACAGCTCGATCGTGCGCGTGACGATGTCCGCGTTCTGCACGTGGACGACCGTTGTGCGGTGGCCGTCGGCGACGATGGCGGCGAGCGGGGCGGCGAAGGCGGGGCGTGGGATGAGGACGAGGGCGGCGGAAAGGGCGAGGGTGAGGGTGAGGAGGCGCGTCGCGGCGCGTCGACGACCCGGTCGGCGCGAACGGCTTGGGTCGGACGGGGGCGGCGGGAGCATGGCGTCCTCCTGGTGCCCCGGCATCGACGGTGGGTGCGACGGCGTGGGCGACAGGGATTGTGGGCCCGGCGCGGGGAATGGCAAATGGCTCTCTTACGGCCGGCGGAAGGCGGCGGCCGGCGGAAGGTGGCGGTCGGCCGGATCGGCGGTCGTGCGGTCGACCCACGGCTCACCGCTGCCGATACGCCGCCTTGCAGTTCAGCTTCACGTAGGCGAACAGCTTGCGCGCGCCCTCCGCGACGGCCGGGTCGGGATCGTCCTGCAGGGCGATCAGGTCGGGCGTGCGGGTTGGGCAGAGGTCGCGGAGCCAGAGCCACTGGCGCGCGGATGGGTCGGCATAGGCGGGCACGATGGGGCGGAGGGAGGCGGCGGAGGCGTTGCGGAGGAGGGTTTCCCAGATCAGGCGACCGGCGGGGTCGGGCTCGTCGAGGCGGCGGCTGAGGGCGTTGATGAGGGCGGGTTCGAGGAGCACGGGGGCGGCGGCAAGGAACGTCGCGGCGGCGGCTGCCTGACGGGTCGCGGCGTCGCCGTGGTCGAGGGCGTCGGCGGCGATCGGCTGGAAGGCGCGCGGCAGGCGGGGGGACGCTTCGAGCGCGGCGGCGCGAAGGGCGGGTGTGGCCAGGGCGTGACCGCGGAGCGTTGCGGCGGGGTCGGCGGTCAGCCACCACAGGTCGGGGGCGGCGGGTCCTCCGGCGGCGTCGGCGTCGAGCGTGAGGCCGGCGAGGATGCGTTCGGCGAGCGAGGCCTTGGCAGCGAGCGACAGGTACGGCCGGCCGGTCGTGCGGGCGCGTTCGGCCAGGGCGCGGGCGGCGGCAGGGTCAGGGGCGGCGGCGTCGAGGAGCGCTTCGCGCTCGGCGGGGGAGGTGTAGCGGTGCGCCTCGAGGACGAGGGCGCGGTCGAGTGCTTCGGGGTCGGCGGCGGCGCGCGCGGCGAGGTCGGTCCAGGCGGCGTCGCGCCAACGCGGGCCGGCGATCGTGAGCGCGTAGCCGACGGTCAGGAGGGTCAGCGTGCCGATCGCCCAGCGGCCGGTCGGGCGGCGGCCGTACACGAGCGCGGCAACGACCGGGATCGGGCCGAGGGCGAGCAACGTCCAGCCGAGGCCGCGGACGAGGCCGGTGAGCGCGAGCGGAGCGCGGAGACCCATGAGGCCGAGCCAGAGGCTGAGTTCGGCGCCGAGCAGGAAGGACGGCGCGGTGGCGGCGAGGGCGAGAACCTGCCAGCCGACGCTGCCGAGCTCCTGCCACGTTTCGCGCCGGCGCGGACAGGCGGCCAGGTACGTCGCCAAGCCGAGGAGGAAGCCGAAGAGCCAGGTGAGCGGCTCGAGTTGGAGCCAGAGGACAAGCGATGGAGTGGACATGCGAAGGGCCTTGTGGGGGTTCGATGACGGACATCCGCGGCGGCGGGGGCGGCGCGCAGGCCGTGCCTGCGTCGAGCGTCCGAGCGCCACGGACCGTGACCGCCCGCATCGGAGCTCCCCCAACCGATCGAGTGTACGGCGCTACGGCGCCATCCGGTTCAGCAGCTGGGCCGCCGCCGCCAGATCCGTGAGCGTGTTCACGTTGTGGAACGATCGGCCGTCCGGGTCGGCGGCATGCCAGCGGTCCGGGCGGACGATGACGGTCGGGACGGTCGAGGCGACCATGGTGGCCGGTGCCGGGCCGTCGGCCAGCAGTCGCTCGATGGCCGGGACGCAGCTGCGGCGGTAGGCGGCCAGGAGCGGCTGCAGGCCGCCGGCGCCGACGTCGGGTGCCGGGTGGCGGGCGGGCAACGGGGTCGGGCCGGCGTCCGGGAGGGCCGCCAGGGCGTCCCCGATGGCGTCGGCGAGGAGGGCGAGGAGGGGCGGCTGGACGAGCGGCAGGTCGCACGCGACGGCCAAGACGAGGTCGGTCGGCGCGGCGCTGATGCCGGCGTGCAGGCCGGAGAGCGGGCATCGGGCGGGCAGGCGATCGACGATGACCGGCACGCCGAAGCGATCGTAGCGCGGGTCGTCGTCGTGCGTGACGATGATGCGGTGGGCGGTGACGGTGGCGAGCGCGTCGAGCACCCAGGCGATGAGCGGCCGGCCGGCGAGTTCGATGAACGCCTTGTCCATGCCCATCCGCCGGCTGCGGCCGCCGGCCAGCACGACGCCGGTGACCGGCTCGGCGTGCGTCCGGAACGGCCGCGTGGCGACGGCGGTCGCGGCGGTCGCGGCCGGCGGATGGGCGACGGGGTGGCGGAGCGGGTGGCCGAGAGGCGAAGGAGGTCGGCGGGGCATGACGCGGATGGTGCCACAGGGCGGGACCGGCGGCCACATCGAGGGCCGTGCCCCGGTCCTGCCCGTATAATCGCCCGCATGTGCGGCATCTACGGCGTCGTCGTCCGACCGGGCGCGGCCATCGACCCGGCCCGCGTGGCGGCGATGGGCGCGGCGCTGGCCCACCGTGGGCCGGACGATGCGCACGTCTGGCGCGACGGCACGGCGGCGCTGGGTGCGACGCGGCTGTCGATCATCGATGTCGAGGGCGGCCGGCAGCCGGTGACGAACGAGGACGGCTCAGTCGTCGCCTGTCAGAACGGCGAGCTCTACAACTACGGCGAGCTGCGGCACGAACTGGCCGCGGCCGGCCATCGCTTCGACAACCGAGGCGACACGGACCTCCTGCCGCACCTGTACGAGGCCGACGGGCTCGACTTCCCGCGGCGGCTGCGGGGGATGTTCGCCGTGGCGCTGTGGGACGCGCGGCGAGGACGGCTGGTGCTGGCGCGCGACCGACTCGGCATCAAGCCGTTGCACTACGCCGAGACGGCGGACGGGCTGTGGTTCGCCAGCGAGATCAAGGCGATCCTGGCGGCGGGCGTTCACAAAGCACTCGACGCGCAGGCGCTGCACGACTTCCTGAGCCTGGACTACGTGCCCGGACCGGCGACGATGTTCGCCGGCGTGCGGAAGCTGGCCGCCGGGACGATGCTGGTCTGGGACGCGGCGGCGCCGCGCGGGCCGGCGCTGGGCGTGCGGCGGTGGTGGTCGCTGCCGGCGCAATACGCCGCATCGACCGCCGGACAGGCGGCGGGCGGCGACGGGGCGCCGCCGCCGCTGCCGCGCAGTGAGGACGGCCTCGTCGCGCTCGTCCGCACGGTGCTGGAGGACGCCGTCAGCGCGCACCTCGTGAGCGACGTTCCGGTCGGCGCGTTCCTGTCGGGCGGGATCGACTCGAGCATCGTCGTCGCGCTCATGCAGCGGCTGAGCGGGCGGGTCGAGACGTTCAGCGTGGGCTTCGACGACAAGTCGTACGACGAGCTGCCGTTCGCCCGGCGCGTCGCGGCCCATTGCGGCACGGTGCACCACGAGACCGTCGTCCGTCCGGCGGCCGCCGACCTCGTCCGTGCGCTCGTCGACACCTTCGACGAGCCCTTCGCCGACTCGTCGGCCATCGGCTCGTGGATCGTGGCGCGCGAGGCGGCCGGGCACACGAAGGTCGTGCTCTCGGGCGACGGGGGGGACGAGGTCTTCGGCGGCTACGTGATCTACCGGGCCGACCGGATGGCCGCGATCGGTCGGCGGATGCCGTCGTTCCTCACGCAGCGCCTGCTGCCGGCGATCGCCCGCGCGGTGCCGGCCTCCGATCGCAAGATGGCGCTTGACCTGCGCCTGCAGCGCTTCGCCCGCGGCGTCGCGCTCGATCCGCTGGCGGCGCACCTGGCGTGGCGGGAGATCTTCACCGAGGAGACAAAGGCGACGCTCTACGCCCCCCATTCCGCCATCGGCGCATCCCCCGCCGACGCCGACCGCCCATCGAACCTGGGCATCGATCCCGCATCCAACGTCCGTGTAGGGGCACGGCATGCCGTGCCCACGCTCGCCAACCGCGCAACCCTCGACCTGCTGCGAGCCGCCCACGACGCCTACCCCCACGCCGACCCGATCAACCGGCTGATGGCCGTCGACGCCTCGATCAGCCTCGTCGACGACATGCTCACAAAGGTGGACCGCACGAGCATGGCGCACAGCCTCGAGGTGCGCGTCCCGCTCCTCGACCACCCGCTCGTCGAGCTCCTTGCCCGCATTCCCGACGTCTACAAGGTCCGTCCGATCCACCGCGGCATGGCGCTCAAGCCGCTGCTCCGGCGGGTGGCCGCGGACCTGCTGCCGCGCGAAATCGTCCACCGACCGAAGGCCGGCTTCCACGTCCCGATCCCGGCGTGGCTGAAGGGCGAACTGCGGCCGCTCCTGACCGACGTGCTGGCGCCCGAGCGCGTGCGGCGCCAGGGCGTGTTCGACCCGGCGGCGGTCGAAGTGCTCGTCCGCGCCCACCTCGACGGTCGTCGAAACCTCAGCCGGGAGCTGTGGGGGCTGATGATGTTCGGGCTGTGGTATGACCGGCACTTGAGCTGAGCGGCCCGGACCGCGCACTGGCAGGGCCCGGCTGCGGTCCGGGCCACTCGGACTCGACGGCGGGCGCCGTCGCCGCTACGCCTCGGTGTAGAGCCAACCGGCGACGTAGGCGCCGGCGAGGTTGACGATCAGGCTCGGCACAGCCGAGACCGCGACGAGCGACCACTCGAAGACTCCCATCGTGGCCAGGCCGATGATGATCGGCAGGCCGGCCAGCCAGAGGATCGCACCCGCGATGAGCGCCGTGCGGACTCCGGCGCCTAAGGGCGGCCGAATGGCGGCCCGAGCGGCGCGAGTATCATCGCCCGCACCGATCTGCGCAACCAGCCCGAGGCCCCTGTGACCCCCCGCCGCACCGATCGCCCGCCGTCTCTTCCCGCGAACGTCCTCGCCCTGTCCGTCGCCAGCTTCCTGCGTGACGTCGCCAGCGAGATGCTCACGCACCTCGTGCCCGTTTTCCTGGCGGAGACGCTCGGCGCGCGGACGGCCGTCGTCGGCCTGATCGAGGGCCTGGCCGAGACGACCGCCAGCCTCACGAAGCTCTACAGCGGCCGCCTCTCCGACCGCTGGGGCCGCCGCAAGGGCCTCACGGCTTCCGGCTACGGCGTCGCCGCCGCCGCGCTGCCCGTGCTGTTCGCCGCCGCAACCTGGCCCGTCGTCCTGTCTGCCCGCCTCCTCGATCGGCTGGGCAAGGGCATCCGCACGGCGCCGCGCGATGCGCTCCTGGCCGACGCCGTGACGCCCGAGACCCGCGGGCGCGCGTTCGGCCTCCACCGCGCCGCCGACAGCGCCGGGGCGTTCGTCGGGCTGGTGATGGCCATGGCGATCGTCCAGCGCGCCGGGATCGGGGCGTTGCCGTTGGATGCGGCGACGTTTCGGACGATCGTAGGGTGGGCGGTGGTGCCGGGGGTGCTGGCGGTGGTCGTGATCGTGGTTGGGGTGCGGGAGGTTGTCGCGGTTCCTCGGCGGGATCTCACCCTCCGACCCCCTCCCGAACCCCACCGCACCGGAGGTGCGGCGGGGACCCCGGTGAACCGTCTGGGGGAGGAGGAGGATGCTTGGCGGGGGGCAGTGGAATCCGGGCAGTCGCGCGTTGTGGAGGGGCGATTTGCGCGCTTCTTGGTCGTCACCGTGCTCTTCACGCTGGCCAACGCGAGCGACGCGTTCCTCGTGCTGCGGGCGCGGAGTCTCGGGGCGTCGCTCGTCGAGGTCCTGGCGCTGCTGGCCCTGTTCAACCTCGTGTATGCGTCGCTGTCGACGTGGGCGGGTGGGCTGTCGGACCGCGTGCCAAGGCGGCGATTGATCGTCGCGGGCTGGCTGATCTACGCGGCGGTCTACCTCGGCTTCGCGTTCGCCGACGCGCCGGGCTGGTTGTGGCTGTTGTATGGCGCCTACGGCATCTACTACGCCTTGACGGACGGGGTGGCCAAGGCGATCGTCGCCGACCTGGTGCCCTCGGCGCGTCGCGGTGCGGCGTACGGCGCGTATCACGCGGCGGTCGGGCTCACGGCGCTGCCGGCCAGTGTGTTGGCGGGCGTGCTGTGGCAGGGGGTCGGCGCGTGGGGCGGGCTTGGGCCGCGGGCGCCCTTTCTCGTGGGGGCGGGGCTGGCGGTCGGGGCGGCGGGGTTGATGGCGGGATGGGTGGGGCGGGTGTCGGCGACTGATCGTGCGGCCGCGCGAGAGAAAGGTCCGCGAGGCGACTGACGGCCGCGCTACACTCCTGCGGCCCGCCGCGCAGCCGCCGCGGCCGTCATCCCGACGAACCGCACCAGCCGCAGCTGCCTCCGCCACCGCCACGGCTGCGTCCCCAGCCGCCACAGCCAGATGAGCCCGAGCCGTGCCACCCACCGCGGCGGCCACGGCGCGATGCCGGCGATGAAGTTGAACGTGCCGCCCACCCCCATCCCGACCGGGATCCCGAGGGCCGGCAGGTGCTCGGCGAGCCAGACTTCCTGGGCGGGCGTGCCGTAGGCGACGAGCAGGATGTCGATCGGTGCCGCGGCGGCCAGGGCGGCGTGGACCGCGCGGACATCATCGGGCCGAGGGCTGCCGGCGAACGTCCCCGCGATCCGAATGCCCGGATGATCGGCCGCCAGTCGGTTCGCCGCCGCGGCGGCGACGCCCTCGGCCGCACCCAGCAGGAACAGGCGCCAGCCCGCGGCCGCCGCCGCGTCGGCGAGCCGGACGGTCAACGCGCTGCCGGGCACGACGGTGCGGATCGGCGTGCCGAGGCGGCGCGCCGCCCAGCGGATACCCACGCCGTCGGGCGTGGCGAGAGCGGCGCCGGCCAGCGCGGCGGCCAGCGTCGGGTCGCGGTGCGCCTGGACCACCATCTCCGGGTTCGGCGTCACCACGAGGTGCGACCGGCCGTTCGCGCGTCCGTCGGCCACCAGTTCGGCGATCCGGGCGACGGCCTCGTGGAACGTCACGTCGTCGATCGCAATGCCGAGGACGTCCACGCGACGGCCGCGCGGCGGTGGGGCGGCGGTCGCGCCGGGCGGCGGTTCGGGTATCATCGGGCGCCATGCCCCCCGAAACGCCCCCGCCAGCCGTCCGCCCCGCACGTTCCGCGCCACCCGTGCGACGGGACGGTCCGCCCTCCCCACCGGGCGGCGAGCGCGTTCGGCGACGGCGTCGATTCGCGATCGCCCTCCTCCTCTACGCCGTCCTGACCGTCGTCGCCTTTACGCTCGTCGTCCGTTTCATCCAGCGGTTGGCGCCGCTCTGGGACTACAACATCAAGAACGTCTGGCTGCAGTACAGCCTCCTGTGTGCGATCTTCGTCGCCTTCGCCGTCGGGGTCGACTGGGCCGTCGGACACCTCCCGCCCCGCGTGCGGATGCAGCGCGAGAACCGCCTGCGGCTGGCGCTCCTCGGCGGGTTGACGCTGGCCGCCATCGTGGCGCGCTACCAATCGCGCTTCCCGCCGGACCCGGAGCTCGGGCTCGAGCCGGGCATCGTGTACCTCGTCGTCGGCGTCCTCGGCGCGTACGCCGGTGTCCTCGCCGCCACGTGGCGGGCGTACGGCCTCGTCGAGGTCATCGCCCCGCCGTCCGCCGACATCGTCCGCCTTGTCGAGCAGGCGCATGCGCACGTCGTGCCGGCGCATCGCCTCTGGGACCACGCCAAGCGCGGCATCGATGCGGCCGCGTCGCTGGCGATTCTGATCGTGAGCCTGCCGATCTCGATCCCGCTGACGATGGCGCTGTGGTGGCAGGACCCCGGCCCGCTCCTCGTGGCCAAGGTGGCGGTCCGCCAAGCCGGCAGGAGCTTCAGGCAACTCAAGCTTCGCACGATGGTCAAGGACGCCGAAGCCGCCACCGGCCCCGTCCCCGCGGCGCCGACGGACGCGCGTGTGACGCGGCTGGGCGGGCTGCTGCGGCGAACGCACATCGACGAGCTTCCGCAGATGATCAACATCGCCATCGGCCAGATGAGCCTCGTCGGTCCGCGGCCCGAGCGGACGGTCTTCGTCGCCCGCCACCTGACGAACGTTCCCGGCTATGCCGAGCGCCACCGCGTACCGCCCGGCCTGGCCGGCTTGGCGCAGGTGTACGGCGACTACTACAGCACGCCGCGCGAAAAGCTGCGGTACGACCGGCTCTACATCCGCAAGCGCGGCCCTGGGCTCGATGTGCATCTCTTCCTGACCGCCGTGGCGCTGGCATTCTTCGGCGTCCGGCCCGGCGCGCGCCACCGGCGCCGGGAGCGGCAGCGGCTGCGGCAGCAGGAGCGGCGGTACGGGCGGGCGTACGAGGCGCTGCGGGGGGAGCAGGTCGGGGAGCGCGATTGAAGTCCGAACGGTGCGCGCGTGTCGACGACCTCCGCCGACGATGGTGCATCGCCCGGCCCCATCGATCACCACCGATGCCAGGCCGGATGCCCCTCCCGCACCGCCACGAACACCCCCTCGCACGTCGCGCAGAGCTCGCCCGCCGCGTCGAACAGCTCGCCGTGGACGTTCGCGCGGCGGTCGCTGGCGTCCGTCACCCGCGCCACGAGGTGCACCGGACCGCCGGACGGCGTCGGCCGCAACAGCTTGATGTGGTACTCGGCGGTCACGGTGCACGGCGGTTCGTCGACGCCGGTGCGGACCATCAGGTGGTGCGCCGCCGTCCAGTTGCAGTGGCAGTCCAGCAGCGAGCCGATGATCCCGCCGTTCAACATCCCTTCGAACGCCTCGTGCTCCTTGGCGCCCTGCCAGTCGGCGACGACGGCGTCGCCTGCGATGCGGCTCTTGATCTGCAGTCCCTTCGTGTTTGCGGGGCCGCAGCCGAAACAGATGCTGTTGGGGGCGTAGCGGTCCTGGAGGGCGATCGCTGCGTCGTCCGTCGACCCTGGTGCGGTCATGCGGTGTCTCCTTGCCGCTTGCGCGGGCGTCGTGGGTTCGGGTGGCGAGGCGGCGCGGGCGTGCTGGCGGGTGGCGCGGCCGTTGTCGCAGCGGACATCGTCGTGTCGGGGGCGACCTGGGCCAGGTGCCCCGTCAACAGGTCGCGCGCCACGGCCAGGAAGTCGTACTGCGTGATCATCCCGACCAATTGCCCGTCCTTCACGACCGGCAGCGCGCCGACGCCCCGATCGTGCATCAGCCGGATGGCATCCAGCGTCGACGTTTCCGGTCCGCATGTCACGAGGTCGCGGCGCATGATGTCCCGCACCGCCGGCGGCTCCGACTCGCTGCCGAGCCGGGCACGGGCCACGAGGTCGACGAGGGCGCGATAGCTGACCATGCCGATCAGGCGATGGTCGTTGTCTTCGACGGGCACGTGGCGGACATGCTGCCAGACCATCAGGTTCGCGACGAGGTCGACGCTCTCGTCCTCGTGCACCGTGAACAGGTCGGTCGTCATGTACTGCTCGACGCGCAGGAAGTTGAACTGCCAGCCGCCGCTCTCATCCAGCGCGGCCGGCGCCCACTCGGCCACGGGCGTCCCCTCCTCCTGTCGCTCGGCCATCGCGCCGACGAGCGCGTTCAGCCGCTCGCCCGGCGTGCCGCGCCCGGATGCGTCCAGGCCGGCCAGCGATCGCAGCTGCCAGCGCGCGCCGTTCTGGCCGGACGTCGCCCGGCGGTGGATGATCCCCAGAAGGCGGTCGATGTCGGCTGCGTCGATCCCCGCCGCGCGCAGGCCCGACGCGGCGAGCGGCACGAGGCGGTCGGCGACGAGCTCCGCCGCCGGCACCGTCTCGCCGTCGAGCCACTGCAGCTGCGCGTTCAAGCCGTGCTGTGCGGCCTGGAAGAAGTTGGCCTTGGCGTCGGCGAACGCGATGTGGCGCCGAACGTCGTCGCAATCCTCCGTGATCGCCGTCACGAGCCCCAGCCACAGCGCCGCGTTCGCGATCTCATCGACGACGGTCGGTCCCGACGGCAGGACGCGGTTCTCGATCCGCAGGTGCGGCTTGCCGTCCGTCACGCCGTAGCACGCGCGGTTCCAGCGATACACCGTGCTGTTGTGGAGCGAGAGCGCCCGCAATCGCGGAACCCGCCCGGCGGCCAACTCGGCGAACGGGTCCTCGTCGTGCATCTCGCCGAGGAGGGCCCGGAAGCGCACGACGTCCTCGCGGTAGAGCTCGAGGACGCTGCGGTCCACCCAGCGGTTGCCGAACGTGACCCGCGGGCTTCGCTCGCGCAGGTGGTCGGCCGAGCTGCGGGTGTCGATCGACTGTTGGAAGAGGGCGATGCGCGTCTCGTGCCACAGTCGGCGGCCAAACAGGAGCGGCGCGTTGGCGCCGACGGCGAGGACGGGTGCCGCGACGACCTGGGCGACGTTGTAGGCGTTGGCGAAGCCCGCGGGGTCGACCTGGAAATGGACCTGGAAGCTGGCGTTGCACGCTTCCAACATGAAGCTGTCGTGCGTGACGATCAGCTCGTCGATCCCCTTGATGTGGAAGTCGAAGTGACCGCCGCGCAGGCGGTGCAGCGCCTCGCCCAGCAGCGCGTAGCGGCGCACCGGCGTCATCGCCTCGGGTCCGACGTCGCTCTTGCGCATCGTCGGCAGGCTGCCGACGAGGATCGGCCGCACGCCCAGCTGCGCACACGCCGCGCGCAGCCGGCCGAAGAGGTCGTCGAGCTGGCGTTCGAGCTGCGCGAGCGCGTCGCCCGTGAAGATCTGCGGATCGAGGTTCAGCTCGACGTTGAACAGCCCGAGCTCGGTCGTGAAGTGCGGATCGTCCGTGCGGGCGAGCACGTCGAGGCCCGCCAGCGCCGGACGCCAGGCCGCATCGACCAGAAAGACCTCCTGCTCGGCGCCGATCCGCCGCACGCATGTCTCGATCTGACCGCCGTCGATCATCGTCTCGAGCGCGCGCAGGTCCGCCAGCAGGCGGCGCGTGAAGCGGCGCAGGTTGTCGCCGTCGAGCGCGTCGCTGACGTCGTGGGTGCCCATCGTGCTCCTCGAAGGGTCGCGGCGGGGCCGGTAGGATAGCGCGGCTCGGCGGATTGGGCGATGGATCGCGTGGGCGGGCGCCCGCGCCGCTCGCGGCCGGATCGTACAGCGGACGACATCGTCCGACGCCGATCGATGCGGTATCCTGACCGGCGATGACCGCCCCCGTTCCGCCGCGCCTTGTCCCGCCGCCCGTCGCGCGCAGCGCCGTCTTCGGCCGCGACGACGAGCGCGTGGCCGTCGCCGCCCTGCTGGAACGGGACGACGTCGGTCTGCTGACCGTCACCGGACCCGGCGGCGCCGGCAAGACGCGGCTGGCGCTGGCCGTCGCCGAGGACATGGCCGGGCGCTTTCCGGACGGCGTCGCATTCGCCGGCCTTGCATCCGTCGGCGAGGCGGCGCACGTGCCGGACGCTGCGCGGCGCGATCGCATGGAGCTACGACCAGCTCGAACCGGCGCAGCAGGCGCTGTTCCGACGGCTTGGCGTGTTCGTCGGGGGACTGACGTTGGACGCGGCGGCGGCCGTGGACGGCGAGGCGGTCGGCGTCGTCGACCGCCTCGAGTCGCTGGTGGCCAAGAGCCTGCTCCGGCCACGGCCGGGCGGGGAGGGCGAGCGCCGTTTCGACCTGCTGGAGATGCTGCGTGCATTCGCCCTGGAGCAGCTGCACGCCGGCGGTGAGTTGGCTGCGGCCCGCCGGGCGCACCTGACGTGGTGCATCGGGCTCGCTCGTACGGCCGCAGAGGCATGGGACACGCCGCAGCAGCGGGACTGGATCGAGCGGATCGACGCCGAGCAGGACAACCTCCGTGCGGTGTTGACTTGGTCGCTCGACGCGTCGCCCGGGGCCATGGTCGATGGCTGGGCGGGCACCGCCTCGCGCGATCTCATGGTCGCCCAGCGCGCCATCGGCCGTGTCGCCCATCGGCGCGGCGACTTCGGTGCGGCCGAAGCGGCCCTCACAGCCGCGATGCGGAACGCGCGCGCGATCGACGAGCCCGACGAGGCGGTCCGGACGCTCATCAGCCTCGGCATGCGGGCCCGTGGGGTCGGCCGAATGGACGATGCGCAGGCGTTCTACGCCGAGGCGCTGGCGCTTGTCCGTCAGTCCGGCGCCGAGCGACGGATGGGCGACTGCCACTACAACCTCGGCGCGCTGGCGATGCTCCGCGGCGATCTGGCGGCCACGCGCGCGCAGTTGGAGGAGAGCCGCACGATCGCCCACCGCCACGGGAACGTTCGCGGCGAGGTCTTCGCCGTCGCGGCGCTCGGGACGCAGTCGGCGTGGGAAGGCGATGCGGAGAGGGCGATCGACTTGCTGCACGGCGGCCTGACGCGGGCCGAGGCGAACGGCATTCGCGACCAAGCCGTCGTTCACGCCCGCAACGTGCTGGCGTCCGTCGTGCAAAGCGTGGGGCGCTCGGCAAGCTCGGGCTCGGCAACCGGACGCAGTTGGCCGTATGGGTCCGGGACAGGGAACACCCCCCCCATCATCCCCTGATCATCCCCCCACCCGGTCGCGCGTCCGCCCTCGCCGTGCCCGCTTCTCGAGAAACTCGATGATCGCTCCGGCCACGTCGACGCCGCTGGCGGCCTCGATGCCCTCGAGGCCGGGCGATGAGTTCACCTCGATGACGAGCGGTCCGTGGTTGCTGCGCAGGAGGTCGACGCCGGCGACGTTGAGGCCGAGCGTCTTGCAGGCACGCACGGCGGTCGTGCGCTCGACGGGGCGCAGGCGGATCTGGCTGGCCGAGCCGCCGCGGTGGAGGTTGCTGCGGAACTCGCCTTCGGGCGCCTGGCGCCGCATCGCAGCCACGACGCGCCCGCCGACGACGAATGCCCGGATGTCGGCGCCGCCGGCCTCGGCGATGAACTCCTGGAGCAGGATGTTGGCGTCCAGCTGCCGGAACGCGGCGATGACCGACTCGGCCGCATTGCGCGTTTCGGCCAGCACGACGCCCATCCCTTGCGTGCCCTCCAGCAGCTTGATGACGAACGGCGGCTTGCCGACGCTGTCGATGAGGCCCTCGATGTCCTTCGTGGCGTGGGCGAAGCCCGTGACGGGCATCCCGATGCCCTCGCGGCTGAGGAGCTGCAGGCTGCGCAGCTTGTCCCGTGAGCGCGAAATGGCCTGTGATTCGTTGGCCGCAAAGACGCCCATCATCTCGAACTGGCGGACGACGGCCGTGCCGTAGAACGTGTACGTGGCGCCGATGCGCGGGATGATCGCGTCGAAGTCCAGGTTCTTGCCGCCGAGGATGACGGAGGGCTTCTGCGACGTGATGTTCATGTAGCAGCGCAGATAGTCGACGATCTGCACCTCGTGGCCGCGCGCTTCCGCCGCCTCCCTCAGCCGCGTCGTCGAGTAGAGCGCCGCGCGGCGGGACAGGATGCCGATCTTCATGGACGATTCTCCGAGGCAAGGGCAGGGGTGCGATCCGGGGCGGATGCCGATTCGGGTGCGGTCGCGGCGTGGTCACTGTCGCTGTCGCGGTCGACGTCGCCCGTGCCGGCGCGCGCCGGATCGCGCGCGCTCTGGACGAACGACCGGCCGCTGTTCACGAGGAACCGCCGGCGGAGGGCCTGGCGGCCGAGGAGCATCCGGAAGCCCATGAGGTCGCGGCGCACCAGCGTCAGGTCGATCGAGTAGCGGTGGGATCCGATGAGAAACGTCGTGTGGATCACCGGCCGGAACGTCTTCTTGCCGCTGGATGACCGAACCCACTTCATGCCGAGCAGCGGCGCCTCGCATGTCACGGTCGTCGTGTCGTCGTCGATGATCGGATGGACCTGGAACCGTACCCAGTCCGCGCCGTCGCGCTTGAAGCGCGCCACGTTCCAGGCATGCAGCGCCGACGAGCGAGCGCCCGTGTCCACCTTGACCTTCACGGCGGGGATGCCGAGCTCGGGCAGCGTCACCCACTCCCGCCAGCCGATCGTCTCGAGGGGGCGCCGCACACGCTTTGCCAACCGCACCTCCGCGGCCAAAGCCGCCCGCTACCCAGCGACTCCGACACGAGGCGCGATGATGCCAGAGCGGGCGGGCAAGGGCAACAGCCGAAAGGGACGCATCGCCCCCTCCGCGGCGATCAGAAGAGCTCGTCCGCTCCGCGCGCCAATGCCGCGACGGCCTCGGGCTCCAGCGCCGATCCCGCGGCCCACTCCGCATCGAATGCCGCGTTGCCCAACGCCGTGCGCCCGGCCGCGACGTCGGCGTCGTGGGGCGGCGCCTCGCGCGGGGACAGCGGCGCGCCGAGCCGCGTGCGCAGCGCCGCCGCGGCGCCGAGGAGGCGAGCCGCGCTCGCCGCGGCGCCGGCGCGCAGCAGCAGGCGGGCGGTCGTCACGAGCACGCGCGACACGCCCTTCTGGTCGCCGGCGCTCAGGCGCAGGCGGGCGGCGGCGGACAGCGCTTGCCGTGCGTCGTCCAGGCGGCCCTGGGCGAGGGCGACCTCGCCGCGCGTCAGCTGGATCGTGCCGAGCGTCCAGATGTCCTCCACGGCTTCCGCCAGCGGCTGACCCTCGTCGAGCCAGCGCGTGGCGGCATCGTATTCGCCGGTGACCAAGCACAGCCCGGCCAGGTTGATCAGCGTGGCCGCGATCCCTTCGCGGTCGTCGAGCTGTCGCTGAATCGTCAGCGCCCCCGTGAAGTGCGTGCGGGCGACCTCGACGTCGGCCCGCTCGGCGCTGAGCACGCCGAGGCCGTGCAGCACCCCGGCCTCGGCTTGGCGGTCGCCCAGGCGGCGGGCGACGGCCAGGTTCGCCTCGCCGAGTGCGGCTGCCGTGTCGAGGTCGCCCTCGTCGACGGCGACGAGGCCGAGATTGTGGGTGGCGCGCAGCACGAGCGCGTCGTCGCCGCAGGCCTCGGCGAGCGCACGGGCCTGGCCGAGCGACATGCGGGCGGTCGCAAAGTCGCCCCTCAGCCAGGCCAGCGCGCCGAGACCGTTGCTCGCCCGGGCGCGCGCGTTGCCGGTCAGGCCGGCGGCGGGGTCGGCCAGGGCGCGGCTCAGATAGGTGTGGCCTTCCTGCAGGTGCCCGCGCAGGTACCAGTAGCGCCAGAGATCGGCGGCCATCGTGATGAAGGCTTCGCCGTTCCCGCGGTCCAGGTAGTGGTCCAGTGCCGCGCGGAGGTTGGCGTGCTCGGCCGCCAGCCGCTCGAGCCAGTGCGCCTGCTCGGTGCCGATGATGTTCCGGCGGCCGTCATCGGCCAGGTCGGCCATGGCGGCCGCGTGGCGCTCGGCGACGGCCTCCGCCTCGCCGGCGGCGGCGAGGCGGCCGGCGGCGTACTCGGTCACGACCTGGAACATCGTGAAGCGCGCCGTGCCGGCGTCCGGGGCGGGCTGGATGAGGCTCATGTCCGTCAGCGCGGCCAGCGCGTGCAAGGCGTCGAGCGCCGCGTCGGCGCCGAGCGGGGCGGCGCACACCGCTTCGGCCAGCTCGATCGTCCAACCGCCGCGGAAGACGGCCAAGCGCCGGAACAAGGTGCGCTCGTCGGGGCCGAGCAGGGCGTGGCTCCAATCGAGCGTGGCGGCCAGCGTCTGCTGGCGCGGCGGCAGGTCGCGCAGACCGCCCCCGAGCTCGCTCAGGCGGCCTTCGATGCGCGCCAGCAGCGCCGGCGGCGGCAGCAGGCGCACCCGCGCCGCCGCCAGCTCGATCGCCAGGGGCAGCCCGTCGAGGCGGTGGCAGATCGCCTCGACCGCCGCGGCATTGTCCGGCGTCAGGGTGAAACCGGCCGCCGTCGCCTGGGCGCGGTCGATGAACAGCATGATGGCCGGGCTGCGGGCGAGGGCCGCCATGTCGTCGGCGCCGATCGGGCCGCGCGGCGCGACGACGGCACCGACGCCGTTCCCGTGGCCGTCGTCGCCGGTGTCGCCCGACGGCAGCTCGAGCGGGCCGACCACGACCTCGTGCTCGCCGCGGACGTGCAACGGGGCGCGGCTCGTGACGAGGAGCGTCAGCTCGGGGCAGGCTTCGAGCAACGCCGAGAGTTCGATGCCGACCGAGAGGATCTGCTCGACGTTGTCGAGGACGATGAGTGTGCGGCGCGACGCCAGGTGTGTCGTGAGGACGGCCGCCAGCGGACGGCTGCCGCCCTCGGCGACGCCGAGCGCCGCCGCCACCGCCGGCAGCACGAGGGACGGGTCGCGAACGTCGGCCAGCGGTACGAAAAAGGCGCCGCCCGGGAAGTCGTCGAGGGCCTCGGCCGCCAGCTGGAGCGCCAGGCGCGACTTGCCGATGCCGCCGGGACCGATCAGGGTGACGAGCCGGGCATCGGCGCGGTCGAGCAGCGCGTTGACCTCCTGCAGGTCCGCGACGCGGTCGATGAGCGGCGTCAGTGCCTGCGGCAGGTTGTTGGGATGGGCGTCGAGCGTCTTCAGGGGCGGGAACACGTTCGGCAAGCCGTCGCCGACCGCTTGGTACACGTCCTCCGGCGCCAGCAGGTCGCGCAGCCGGTGGGCGCCGAGCGCGTTCAGCGCCACCCCCGGCGGCACGTCGTCGCGTACGAGCAGCGCCGCGGCCTGGCTGAGCAGGATCTGGCCGCCGTGGCCGGCCGCCATCAGCCGCGCCAGTCGGTTCAGGCACGGCGCCACGTAGTCGCCGCGGTGCGGGGCGGCCTCGCCGACGTGGAGGGCCATGCGGACGGACACCGGCCCGTCCGGCCCCCAGGACGCGGCGCCCAGGCCGCGCTGGGCGTCGACCGCGGCGGCGAGCGCGTCGGGGGCGGCGGGGAACGCGGCTTGTACGGCGTCGCCGACCCGCTTGAACCAGATGCCGTCGTGGCGGCGGATCGCGCCCTCGAGGACGGCGTCGTGCTGCGCCAGGGCGGCCCGCATCGCGTCTGCGTCCCGCTCCCAGCGCGCCGTGCTGCCCTGGATGTCGGTGAAGAGGAAAGCGACGGTGCCGGTCGGCCACGCGCTGCCGGCCGCGTTGTGCCCGGCCGCGTTGTGCCCGGCCGTCAGAGGACGAGCTCCGCCAGCAGCCCGGCCGCCAGAAGCGTGAGCCCGACGAGGACGAGGAAGGATGCCCGGTTGAAGGTGCGCAGCTTGGCCTGGGTGATGACGGCGTTGGCCACGATCTGCCCGGCCAGCGCGGCGTGCAACGGGTGCGCTGTCGGATCGTACGCCGGATCGCCGCCGTAGCGCCGGGCGACCTCGGCGGCAAGCTCGACGGGGGTGTAGGCGGCCAGGTGCCCGGAGTACAGGAGGTTGTCGTCGGGCGCGCCCGACGGGGGGCGGGCAGGGCGAATCCTGGGCGCGCTCTGCGGTCGGAACGACAGGACCGCCGTCGCCAGCGCGCCGAGGAAGGCGAGCTCGGAGGCCCCGAAGGCGGCGACGGCCGGCAGCGGCATCCCCGTCGGCGCCGCGGAGGAGCCCGATCATCGCGCCGCTGGCCGTGCCGGTGAGGGCGCTGATCGCCAGGTTCTTGGCCTCGGCGAACTTCAGCCAGCTGTCGACCCGGTCGAGGATGTCGGCCAGCAGGTCGCCGGTCGGCGCGGCGTCGGCGGGGGGCGCGCCCTAGGTCATGCGGCCGGCGGCCAGAACCGCGTGAGCAGGTCGTCCGCCAGCGGCACCATCAACACGGTGATCGACAGGATCGTCGGGGCGATCGCCGGATCGAGGCCGGCGAGGTCGGTGCCGGCGGCCGTCACGCTGGATGCCCAGCCGGCGAAGGCGAGGCCCGTCAGGATGTAGTAGTACCACGGTCCCGGCTTGCCCTGCTCGCGCATTCGCGTCGCCAGCGTGTAGCCCAGCGTCGCCGCCAGGCCGATGCCGAACACCGTCCAGTGCCATCGCTCGGCGTTGGCGGGCAGGTTGGCGTACGTGGGCACGAAGAACGCCAGCACCTCGGCCGGGACGTACTTCGTCAGCTTGCTCAGGTAGGCGTCGTTGTCGCCGCCGTCCACATCGGCCGTCCGGACGCGGGTCGGGTCGCTGGCATAGACGATCGCTCGGGGCATGGGGGAGCCTCCAGGAAGGGCGTCGGTTGCGGGGGCGAGTGTAGGCCCGCGGGCGGGTCATCGCAACCTTGGTTGGAACGGATGTGGCGCCCGCCCGTGTCGCAACGAGCGGCTCCCGCTCGACGACCCGCGCACATCGAGGAACACCGCCGATGACCGCCGCCCGACCCCGCCGGATCACCGTCCGGATCACCCGTCGGATCACCCGCCACGCCCCGCTGGCCATCGTCGTCGCGCTCTACCTCTGCCTCGCCGCCGCGTACGCGTGGCGGGTGCCGATTCTGGAGGGCGCCGACGAGCACGGGCACGCATCGTACATCGACTTCGTGGCGGCCCACCACGCGCTGCCGCCGATCGGGACGGTCTGGGAGTCCGTCCAGCCGCCGCTGTACTACGTGGTCGCCGCCGCGGTGAACGGGGTGGCCGGCGGTCGGCCGCTGGTGCCGGTGACGCTGAGGTTGAACGACGGCTTCCGTTTCGACGACCCGTCGTCCGCCGACGTATTCGATCCGCGCAGCTATGACCCCGCGGATGCCCGCCCGGCGCGCCGCCTGCGCCTCCTCTCCACGCTCTTCGGCGCCGCGACCCTCGTGCTGATCTATGCGACCGCCCTCGCCGCCGGCCGCGGCCGCTGCTCGATCGCCCTGGCCGCCGCGGCGCTGCCGGCGCTCACGCCGATGTTCGCCCACCACAACGCCGTGCTGACGAACGACGCCCTCGCGACGACATGGTGCGCGCTCCTGACCTGGCAGCTCGTGCGATCGGTCACCGGCGACGGTTCGGCGGACGACCGGGCGGCGAGCCGTCGCCGGTCGGGCGACCGCCTGGCCCGCGATCGTCCGTCGGTGCCGTGCGCGGTGCGCATGGGCATCGTCGTCGGCGTCGGGATGTGGACGAAGTACACGATGGCCCCGGTCGCGGCCGCGGCCGGACTCGGCCTGATCCTGCTGCCGGGCACGCGGCGCGTGCGGTTGGCGCGCTCGCTCCGCTTCACGCTGACCGCCCTTGCGGTCTCCGGTCCATGGCTGGCCTGGAACACGTGGCGCTACGGTGATCCGCTGGCCGGCGCCGCGATGCGCCGGGCGCACGCCGTGCTCGCCGTCGACCTGTCGCCGCCGGCGCTGACCGTCGATCCGGCGTTTCTGTGGGGGGTCTTCATCTCGTACTGGGGCAAGATCGGTTCGATGACGGTGCCGCTGCACGTCGATGCGTACGCCTTCTTCGGCCTGCTGACCGCGCTCGGCGTCCTCGGCCTGCCGCTGGCGATTCGCCGCCGCACCATCGACCGCGGCAGCGCCGCCGTGCTCGGCCTGATCGCGGGCCTGACGTGGTGCGCGTTCCTGGTGCACAACGCACGGTTGTCCGCGGTCCAAGGGCGCCTGCTGTTCCCGGCGCTGCCGGCGATCTCGACGCTGTTGGCGGCGGGCTGGGCGGGCGCGCTGGATGCTGTGGTTGCGGCGTGGGCAACGGGGTCCAACCGGACTGCAACCCGCGCCCCGATCGTTCGCCGTCTCCCCCTCCGGGCTCTTTGGACGCTTCGTGCCCCGAGCGCCCTCCAGTACTGTCGCGCCCTGCCCGTCGCCGCGCTGATCGCCGGCCTCATGGCGATCAACCTGCAGACGCTGGCCGGTCCGGTGCAGTTCGCCTTTCACGACGCACCGGCCGCGCGCGGTCGCGCGGCGGTGGCCGTTGCGGTGGCCGAGCGCCCGCGTTCGACCGGCGACGACCGCGCGGCCATGGCCGCCAGCGCCCGTGACGTCGCCTCGGCGGGCATCCGCGCCAAGGCACGGCCGGCGCCGCGGCCGAGCACGGGATCCCACGCTACGAACCCGCCGGCGCGCGGTCCGACCGTTCGCCCGGCGTCGCTCGATCCGTCCGACCCGGCGGTTGCGCAGGCCGCCGTGGCCGCGGGACCGCCGGTCGGCGGGGCGCCGCGCCGCGACGGCGACCGCACCGCGAACCGACGGCCCAAGCCGACCCCGCCGAGCGGTGTCGGGCCGGGCGGCGCGGGCTCGGTCGATGACCGGGCCGTTCCGCCCCGGCGCCACGAGCCGAACGGCGACGGCCCGGTCCCGGAAACGACCGCGGAGGCGTTCCGGAGCGAGGGTCCGGCGTCGGCGATCAGCCCCGCCGTGCCGACACCCGAGCCGCCCCCGCCAGCAGCACCGCCCACATGACCGCCGACAGCTCGAGGCCGAGGCGCCAACCGCGCGGCCGGTAGCGCAGCTCGACGATGTGCGCACCGGCGTCGAGGGCGACGGCGCGGAAGAGGAAGTCGGCGCGCAGCACCGGCGCCGGGACGCCGTCGACCGCGGCCCGCCAGTCCGGGTGCCAGACGTCGGACAGGACGAGGAAGGACGGCCGGCGGACGTGGATGCGGAGGGTGATCCGGTCGGGGGTGTACGCGTCGACGACGACCGGGCTTGCCGCGGCAGCGAGGGGATCCGTGGGATCGTCGGGGCGTTTGTCGGCATGCGCCGCCACGTCGGCTTCGACGTCGGCCGCGACGAAGACGACGGATGTACGTGGATCGTGGGTGGGATCGCGCAGGCGGTCGAATGCCGCAAGATCGTCGCGTGCGACGTGGGCGTGCGGGACGAGGCGGATGCGGGGCAGCGCGCCGTCGTTGCGCCAGATGTCGACGGCGGCGTCGCCGGTGAAGGCCTTGGTCCACCGGCCGGCATCGCTCGGGGCCGCGCCCTTGTCCGTCAGGCACCAGCCGACACCGAACAGGTTGTAGAGCGGCGACCCGCGGTGCTGCAGGCCGTCCATCGCGAAGCTGTACGTCCCGAGCCGGGAAGGGTTGTAGATGCCACCGAGGCTGTAGAGGCCCCAGAGCTGGGCCGAGCCGGGCTGCCACGCGCCCGTCGCCTCGTCGATGCGCAACGGGAGATCGGCGTCGCCGGGCGTGAACGTCGCGCCGTTGGCGGCCAGCCAATCCTTTGCGGGCGTGCGCCAGTAGCCGGCGGTCGGGTCGGCGCGGTCGATCTCGACGCCGGCCCCCAGCGCGACGAGGTCGACGGCGGTGGCGAGGACGAGGAGCGCACCGATCGCCGCGGCCGGGCGGCGCCATCGCGCGGACGGGCCGGCCGGCGATCGGGCCGCCGCGGCGCGTGCGACGCGGGCGATGACGGCCGCGGCGCCGGCAGCGGCCAGCCACGACAGCGCGAAGTCGACGAGCAGGAGGTAGCGCGCCGGGGCGCGGAACGGCAGGTGAAGCGGAGCGATCAGCAAGCGGTGCACCGGCGTCGCGGGGCCGAGGGCGACGAGGAGGGCGACGATCGCCAGGACGGCGAAGAACACGGCGTCGCGGTGACGGTGGCGGTCGTGGCGGGCGGCGGCGGCGGCGAGGATGGCGACGATCGCCAGAAGCACGGGTACGACACCCACATACCCCACCTCGACCCGGTCCCAATCGCCGTGGAAGGCGGCCGCGCCCCGCCCCCACCACCACGGCGCCACAAGCCCGACAAGCGCCCGCGGCGGCAGGCTGTACTGGACGGACGTGGCGTAGTCGTACGTCGCCCGAACCGTCGCGGGTCGGAGCGCGAGCGTCGGGAGCAGGGCGGGCGCGGCGAGGGCGAAGGCGGCGGCGCCGGCGGCGGCGAGCGCGACGAGGGGCCGCCGGCGCCGGTCGGCGGCGGTGCGCCAGAGGGCGTGGAGGGAGACGGCGAGGGCGCAGAGGAACGTGGCCTGGGCGTGGCCGGCGAGGGCGCTGAGGGCGAGGGAGAGGGCGGCGAGGGCGATCCAGCCGGCCGAACGATGCATCGACCACGTACGGACGACATTCGCCCGGCCGTGGGTAGGGGCGGGTCTGAGACCCGCCCCTACGCGCACCGCTGTCGGAGGGTCGCACGCCCGGTGGATGCCGAGGAGGGCGAGCGGGAGCCAGCCGGCGGCGGCGTTGAGGTTCAGGTTCCCGAGGTGGGTGAGGAAGACGTCGTTGAGCATCCACGCGAGGGCGCCGACGAGGGAGGGGAAGATCGCGAAGCCCGTCATGGCATCCGGAAGCGGGTCGTTCACATCAGCGCTGGAGCGACGCCGCCACAGCCTCAGGCAGGCGTACATGGCGACGCCGGTGAAGAGCATATGGCCCATGACGACGCGTTCGAGATCGACGTAGCTGAAGGCGGGCTTGAGGAGATAGAGGAGCCAGAGCGGCGGGTAGAGGAGGCCGGACTGGTTGTCCGCCAGCAGCGGTGCGCCGGCGTACTGGTGGGGGTTCCAGAGCGGCAGGTCGCCGGCAGCGATGCGGCCCGCAGCGAAGCGGTACATCGGCCAGAGGAACGAGGCGAGGTCGCCGCCGCCTTGGGGGAGCCAGTAGCGGGCGGAGAGGACGGGGGCGAAGAAGGCGGCGCAGGTGGCGGTGAGGGCGAGGAGGGCGAGGGCGTCGGGGGTCGTGAACGCGCGGAAGAGGCGCCTTCCGGCGCCGGCGGCGGACGGCGGCGGCGAGACGGGCGACGCCGTCATCGAACCGTGATCTCGGCGACGTTCACCGCGTCGTCCGGGTAGCGCTTCCCGCGGGCGTCGACGGCGGGTAGGCGCGGGGTGCCCGGGGCGAGGCGGTAGAGGCCCACAAGCACCGTGAGCCGGTCGCCGGTCCGTATGGGCGTCGGCCACATCCACGTGATGCGGCTCGGGATCCGATCGCCCATCCGCCAGTGGGACGTCGGGTAGCGCGCGTTGCGCGACGGCGGGCCGTCCAGCGTCACGGGCGGCGAGCCGTCCGCGCGCCGGACGTGGAGGAACATCTGGAGGTCCTCGCCCGGCGCCGCCAGCGCCCGCCACGCCAGCTCGAGCGTGCCGCTGACGGCGGGGGCGGGCGCGCCGAGCTTGAGCGGCAGCGCCGGCCGCTGCGGCGCACCGGCGCCGGCGCGATCGAACGCGCGCACGTCCAGGGCGATTGCGTCGCCGAACCTGGCGGATGGCCCACCGGGCGCCTCCGCCAACCGCTCGCCGCGCCGCGGTCGCGGCTCGGAGGCGTCGAGCGCGACGTCGACGAACGCGGCGTCCGGGCCGCCATCGACCGCCGGCGCGGACGGCCAGCTCTCTTGCGCATGCATGTCGTAGATGTCGACGACGAGGCGGGCGAGGGTTGAGGGGCGGTAGCCGTCCCAGTCGGGTGGAGTCGCGAGGGCCGGCACCCGGATCGTTCGAACGTCCTCGATGACGAGGTCGGCGGCCCGATCGAGCGTCGCGAACGGGGCGTTGCCGCGGCCGGGGTAGCTGAGGTCGGGCGGGCTCGACACCGTGTTCATCGCCCACGGCGGCTCGGCAGCCGCCACCTCTTGGTCCCACCGCAACGCCACATAGCCGTCGCGCGCCCGATCCGAGCCGTCGTGGGCAGTCGCGTTCTCTCCGATCCGCCAGTACAGCGTCACGTCGATGTCCGTCCCTTCGACCGCGCGCGATGGTGCGCGCATTGCCGCGAGCTCGAACATGCCGTCGAACACGACGCCGATCGGCACGGCGTCCGACGGAAGGCCATCGGGAGGAATGGAACGCGGCATCGCGTAGGCGGGACGGATCGCGCCGACGAGGGCACCGACAGACAGTGCCGCCATCACGACAGCGACGATCGCCGCGAGCGCCGCATCGCCGACGCGCTTCGCCGGCGCGAGGGCGCGCCAGCCGAGGACGAGGAGGACGGCGGGGGCGGCGATCGCCGGGAAGAGGAGGCGGCCGTGGGCGCCCTTGGCGATGAGCATCCAGCGCAGGAGGGCGGCGAAGGCGAGGAGCCACCAGACAAGAAGGAAGTTGAGGTTCGCGGCGGCCCCCAACCCCCAGCGCGTGGTGCGCGCCGACCCCTCCCCCAATGCTGGGGAAGGGGTGACGGGACGAAGGTCGCGACGTCGTCGCCACGACAGGATGCCTCCGGCCATGGCGGCGAGGGCGGCGGCGTCGATGAGGCGGTAGACCCATGTCGGCAGGAGGACGGTGAACCAGCCGAAGATGCCCCAGCTGGAGAGCCAGAGACCATACAGCTCGGCCGGCAGGCCGCGGAAGAAGCGCGCGACGTTCAGATCGCGGCGCAGCTCGGGGGGGAGCATGATGTTCAGGCCGGTGAGCGAGCCGTAGAGGCGGATGTTGCGGACGTACCACCAGCCGGCGAGGACGAGGCAGGCGAGGACGACGGCGGCGGCGGTGGCGACGAGGTGGCGGGCGTCGGCACGGGCCGCATCTGCGTCGGCGTCGTCAAGTGCGCCAGCATCGCGTAGCCGCCACGCCTTCCACAGGAGCGTTGCGACGACGAACGCGGCCAGCACGAGGCCGGTGATCTTGGCGAGGGGGGCGAGGCCGACGGCGAGGGCGAGGGCGGCGGCGTCGCGGCGGCGTGCAAGGCGGGTGCGGCCGGCGTTGCCATCGACATCGATTACGCGCAGCAGCAGCGCCAGCGACACGGCGGCGAGGGCGTTCATCGCGTTGTCGTTCGAGACCGTGGAGGACAGGTGGATGAACTGGGGGTTGAGGGCGACGAGGGCAAGGGCGGCGACGGCGAGCCAGCGGCGGGCGGCAAAGGCGCTGGTGAAGATGGACCACAGGGCGAGGAGTGTGAGGAGGCCGAGGAACGTCGATGTGAAGCGGATGAAGTGGACGGCGGCCGCGTAGCCCTGTGCCTGGTGCACGGCGCTGTCGATGAACCGGTTCTCGTTGCCGACGACGGCCGGTCGACCCATCGAGTTCTGGTGGTTGTAGGTCAGCGACTCATCGGAGTATGCGCATGGAGTCCGCTGTTCGCGGAACGTGTCGAGGTCGGGTTCGAGCCACTCGAGGCCGACGAGACCGTGCACCAGCGCGTAGTACAACGGCGGCTGGCTGCCCTCCTGCTCCCACAGACCGCGCTGCTCCGCATCCGCCTGCTGCACGGGCAGCGTGCCCGTGCAGTAGACGTGCTTGGCGTAGAAGTAGTGCGTGCTCTCGTCGGCGCCCTCGAAGGGTGGGACGGACATGTTGTAGGCGACGGCCAGCGCCGCGAATGCGCACAGGACGACGGCGGCGGCGGCGCGCGTCGAGCGCACGAGCGTGTTGCCGACGGCTGCCGGTGTACGCTCGGGCTCCACCGTGCCGTGGATGTCGGCGCCGGCGCCGCCCGTGTCCGGCATCGGCTCGTTCATTCCCGGATCGCTCTTTCCCGAGTCGTTCGTGGTCAAATCGGCAGCTGTGTTCCGAGCTCGACGACCTGTGCCGGCGGCAGGCCGAAGTAGTACGTGGCGCCCGATGCGTTGCGCGACAGCCATGCGAAGACGTGGTCACGCCACAGCGCCATGCCGGGCCGGCGGCTGGGGAGGATCTTCTCGCGGCTGAGAAAGTACGTGACCGTGTCGGCCTTGAACGCCCAGCCGGGTGCCTCGATGGCGGCGAGCGCGGCCGGTACGTTCGGCTGCTCCATGAAGCCGTAGCTGAGCACGACGCGCCATGCGTCGTCGCGCAGGTGCTCGAGGGCGGCGCGCGCGCCGGGCTCGACCGTCGGCACGTCCGCGGTTACGACGGTGACGACGATCAGGCGTGCATGCAGGACGTGGTTGTGGCGCACGTTTTGAATCAGCGCCGGCGGCGTGCCGTGGCGGTTGCTGTGCAGGAAGACGGCCGTGCCGGGCACGCGCATGACCGCCGCGCCTTCGGTGCGGTCGAGGAAGGCGCCGAGCGGCTTCGACGCGGACGCCAACCGGAACGACAGCAGGCGACGGCCGGTGTGCCATGTCGTCATGAGGCCGAAGATGAGGCCCGCCATGAGGAGGGGGAACCAGCCGCCGTGGAGCAGCTTGAGAACGTTCGCGCCCAGGAAGGCCAAGTCGACCGCCAGGAAGAGGGCGCACAGCGCGCCGGCGCGGACCGGCGACCAGCCCCAGCGCTCGCGCAGCACGACGTAGAACAGGGCCGTCGTGATGGCCATCGTGCTCGTGACCGCGATGCCGTACGCGGCGGCCAGGTTGCTCGAGGACCGGAAGCCGAGGACGACGGCGATGCAGGCGACCATCAGCGCCCAGTTGATCGCCGGAATGTAGATCTGGCCGCGCGCATCGGATGACGTGTGCCGGATGTCCAGGCGCGGACTGTAGCCCAGCTGGATCGCCTGCATCGTCAGCGAGAACGCGCCCGAGATCAGCGCCTGGGAGGCGATGACGGTGGCGAACGTCGCCAGGATGACGAGCGGCGCGATGGCCCACGGCGGGGCGAGCTGGAAGAACGGGTGCTCGGCCGCCGCCTCTGGCCGCGCCACCAGGAGCGCGCTCTGGCCGGCGTAGTTGAGGAGCAGGCACGGCAGGACGAGCGCGAACCACGCCGCGCTGATCGGCCGCCGCCCGAAGTGGCCCATGTCCGCGTAGAGCGCCTCACCGCCCGTCACGACGAGGAAGACCGTGCCGAGGATGACGAAGCCGTGGTAGCCGTTGGCGGCGAAGAAGCGCACGGCGTAGAGCGGGTCGATCGCCCAGAGCACGGACGGCTCGGCGACGACGTTGCGCACGCCGAGCGCGGCGATGACGAAGAACCACAGGAGCATCACCGGCCCGAAGACAGCCCCGACCCCGGCCGTGCCGCGGCGTTGGAACGCGAAGAGGCCGATCAGGATGCCGACCGTCAGCGGCAGGAGGAAGGGCTCGATGGTCGGGGCGACGAGACGCAGCCCCTCGACGGCCGACAGGACGCTGATGGCGGGGGTGATCACACCGTCGCCGTACAGGAGCGCTGCGCCGAAGAGGCCGAGGAGGATGAGCTTGGCGCGACCGGCATGGGCGCGGTGGCCGTGCGGGCTGATGAGTGCCGTCAGCGCCAGGATGCCGCCCTCGCCGTTGTTGTCGGAGCGAAGAATGAACAGGACGTACTTCACCGAGATGACGACGATGAGCGACCAGACGATGAGCGACAGCACCCCGACGACGTTGTCGTACGTCACCGCCACCGCGTGCGGGCCGTGGAAGCACTCGCGGATCGCATACAGCGGGCTCGTGCCGATGTCGCCGAACACGACGCCGAGGGCGGCGAGGGCGAGGGGCCAGAGCGGGCCGTGGGCGGGGGGGTGGGCGGGGGCGTCGTGGGGCGAAAGGGCCATCGGCGGAACTCCGAGCGTCGCGATCCGGCGTCCGACAGGACGCGACCTGCGTGGCCGCAGGATGTTATGCACGGTGGGGGGGAAGGCAATCCGGGGGATGGTGTCGCCTGGGCACGCGGATGCAAAGGACTCGATTCACGCATGCCAGCGACGAACAGTCGCCAAGTTGATTTGACAAGATGCCTAGTATGAGTTACATTTCGCCAAGCACAGAAGGCAATGCGATGACCACTCGCCGTCTAGCCAACCGCATAAGGGTTGCCCGCGCCGAGCACGGCTGGTCGCAGGACGATCTCGCCAGACGGGCCGGCGTGACCCGCCAGACCGTCAGCTCGATCGAGACCGGCCAGTACGGTCCGTCGGCACTGCTGGCGTTCGTGCTGGCCGAGCAGCTGGGCAAGCGGGTCGACGAGCTGTTCTTTTTCGACGTAAGCACATTCGACGCGCGCGAAGAGAGGTGATGACCATGGCCCCGACATCCCTGGGCGACGTTCAGCGCGATGAGCGCACGATCGCCGTCGAGCACGCCGGCTTCCGCTTGGCCTACCTCTGCCTGAGCTATGGCCTGCTGGCCGCCGTTGCCTACCGCAGCGTCGTGCGCGACGAACAGCCATGGGACCTTCTGGCGCTCGTCGTCGCCGGCGGCGTGGTGACCGCCGGCTACCAGGCGTTCCACCGGACGCTCGGCCGGCGCTGGGCGGTGATCACGGGGGTGACGATCCTCGCGGCGGCGCTGCTCGCCGCAGTGGCGGCCGGGCTCATGCGGTAGGCCGGGACGGGCGATCAAGACGGGCGATCAAGATGTGCCTTCTTGCGTGATCCGGCCACTCACGACGCTGCCGTCGTTGGCGCCTTGGGCGGAGCCGCCTCCTCGTCCACCGCCTCGTAGCCCAAGTTCGCCCCCAACCACCGCTCCACCTCCCCCACGTCCATCCCCTTCCGCCCCGCATAATCCGCCACTTGGTCGCGCCCGAGGCGCCCGACGCTGAAGTAGCGGCTGGCCGGGTGCGCGAAGTACAGCCCGCACACCGAGCTCGCCGGCCACATCGCCAGGCTCTCGGTCAACGTGATCCCGGTGGCCGCCTCGGCGTCGAGCAGTCGCCAGAGCGTCCGCTTCTCGGTGTGGTCGGGCTGGGCCGGGTAGCCGGGCGCCGGGCGGATGCCGCGGTAGCGCTCGCGGATGAGGTCTTCGACCGTCAGATCTTCGGCCGCGCCGTAGCCCCATGCGCGTCGGGCGATCTGGTGCAGCCGCTCGGCGAACGCCTCGGCCAGCCGGTCGGCCAGCGCCTTGCTCATGATGCTGCCGTAGTCGTCGTGGTCGGCATCGAAGCGGGCGGCGAGGGCGTCGAGGCCGTCGCCGGTCGTCACCGCGAAGGCGCCGACGTGGTCGCGGCGACCGGAATCGGCGGGGGCGACGAAGTCGGCGAGTGCCAGGTGGGCGGCGTCGGCGACCTCGCGATTCCCATCGGCCGATTTGGCCGCGCCCCGCTTCGCCTCCTGCTGCCGCAAGGTGTGCAGCCGTGCCAGCTCGACGCCGCGGGCATCATCCGCAAACAGCGCGATGTCGTCGTCCGCCACCTGCGCCGCCGGCCAGAAGCCGTAGACGCCGTGCGCCCGCAGCTCGCGGCCGTCGATGATCCGCGCCAGGTGCGCCTGCGCGTCCGCGTACACCTTGCGCGCCGCCGGACCGACGCGCGGGTCGTCGAGGATCCGCGGGAAGGCGCCGCGCAGCTCCCAGACACTGAAGAACGGCGTCCAGTCGATCAGCTCGGCCAGGTCGGCCAAAGGGTGGTCCCGCAGGACGCGCGTGCCGGTGAACGCGGGCACGGCGATATCGACGCCGTCCCAGTCGCACTGCAGCCGCATCGCGCGCGCCTCGGCGAGCGGCACGAGCGTCGCCGCGGCGGTCGTGCGGGCGTGGCGCTCGCGCAGCACGGCGTACTCGCTGCGGACGCCGCCGATGTAGGCCGGCCGGGCTTCGTCGTCCAGCAGCTTGCTGGCGACGCTGACGGCGCGCGACGCGTCGATGACGTGGACCGTCGGGCCGTGGTAGGCCGGCTCGATCTTCACGGCGGTGTGCAGCCGGCTCGTCGTCGCGCCGCCGATGAGCAGCGGGATGTGGAAGCCCTCGCGCGTCATCTCGCGCGCCACGTGGACCATCTCGTCCAGCGACGGCGTGATGAGCCCCGACAGGCCGATCGCATCGACGTCGTGCGCCCTGGCCGCCTCGAGGATCCGCTCGCTCGGCACCATCACGCCCAGGTCGATCACCTCGTAGCCGTTGCACCGCAGGACGACGCCGACGATGTTCTTGCCGATGTCGTGGACGTCGCCCTTGACGGTGGCCACGAGGATCCGGCCGGCGCTCGACGGCGCGCCGCCGGCCGCCTGCTCCGCTTCGAGGAACGGCGTCAGGTACGCCACCGCCTTCTTCATCACCCGCGCGCTCTTCACGACCTGCGGCAGGAACATCTTGCCCGCGCCGAAGAGGTCGCCGACGACGTTCATCGCATCCATCAGCGGCCCTTCGATGACCGCGATCGGCCTTCCGAGCGCCTGCCGCGCCTCCTCGACGTCGACGTCGATGTGGTCGACGATGCCGTGGACCAGCGCATGGGACAGTCGCTCGCCGACGGGCAAGCTCCGCCACTCGGCCGCCTTCTTCCCGCCGGACCCGCCGGACGCGACGTCCTTCACGGTCTCGCCGAATTCGACGAGGCGGTCCGTCGCATCGCTGCGGCGGTCGAGGAGGACGTCCTCGACGAGGTCGCGCAGGGCAGGGTCGATGTCGCTGTACACCTGCAGCATGCCGGCGTTCACGATGCCCATGTCGAGCCCGGCGGAGATCGCGTGGTACAGGAACGCCGCGTTCATCGCCTCCCGCACCGCGTTGTTGCCGCGGAAGCTGAACGAGACGTTGCTGATCCCGCCGATCGTCCGAGCGCCCGGCAGCGTCGCCTTGATCCGCCGGACCGCCTCGATGTAGTCGACCCCGTAGCGCGCGTGCGCCTCGAGGCCCGTGCCGACCGTCAGGACGTTCGGGTCGAACACGATGTCGTTGCCGTCCCAGCCGCAGTCGCCCGTGAGGATGCGGTAGGCGCGCGTGCAGATGGCCACCTTGCGGTCGACGGTGTCCGCCTGCCCGTCTTCGTCGAACGCCATGACGATCGCCGCCGCGCCGTAGCGCCGGACGATCTCGGCCCGGCGCTTGAACTCCGCCTCGCCGTCCTTCAGGCTGATCGAGTTCACGACGGACCGCCCCTGCACGCACCCCAGCCCGGCCTCGATGACCTCGAAGCGCGAGCTGTCGATGATGAACGGAACGCGGGCGATGTCGGGCTCGGCCGCCAGCAGGTTCAGGAAGCGGCGCATGTAGGCGACGCTGTCGATCAGACCCTCGTCCATGTTGATGTCGATGAGGTTCGCGCCGTTGTTCACCTGCTGCCGCGCGATCTCGAGCCCGGCCTCGAAGCCGCCGCTCTTCATCACGGCCGCGAACTTCGGCGAACCGGTGATGTTCGTCCGCTCGCCGACGATGCCGAAACCCGAGAGCGCATCGACGGTGTACGGCTCGAGGCCGGATAGCCGGAGGCCGTCGCGGGCGACCGGCACGGCGCGCGGCTTCGCGTCCCGCACCGCCGCGGCCATGGCCGCGATGTGGGCCGGCGTGCTGCCGCAGCACCCGCCGACGATGTTCAGCCAGCCCGCGTCGGCGTACTCGCCGAGTACCGCCGCCATCATCTCCGGCGTGTCGTCGTAGCCGCCGAACGCGTTCGGCAGTCCGGCATTCGGATAACAGCTGGTGTAGCAGTCGGCGATGTTCGACAGCGTCTCGACGGCCGGCCGCATGTCCTCGGCCCCGAGCGCGCAGTTGATCCCGACGAGGAGCGGCCGGGCATGCCGGACGCTGTGCCAGAACGCCGCCTCGGTCTGCCCGCTCAGGTTGCGGCCCGACTTGTCGACGATCGTCACGGACAGCCACAGCGGCACGCGCGCGGCCACCGGTCGGCCGTCGAGTTCGCGCAGGATGCCGAAGATGGCGGCCTTGGCGTTCAGCGTGTCGAAACATGTTTCGACGAGCAGGATGTCGACGCCGCCGTCCAGCAGCCCGCGTGCCTGCTCGCCATAGGCATCGGCTACCTGCATGAACGTCACGGCTCGGAAGCCGGGGTCGTCGACGTCGGGCGAGAGCGACAGCGAGCGGTTCGTCGGGCCGAGCGCGCCGGCCACCCAGCGCGGCTTGGCGGGCTCGGCGGCCGTCGCGGCGTCGGCGGCGGCGCGGGCAAGGCGCGCGGCGGCGACGTTCATGTCGTAGACCAGGTGCGCGGTGCCGTACTCGGACTGCGACAGCCCGTTGGCGTTGAACGTGTTCGTGGCGATGATGTCCGCGCCGGCGGCCGCGAACCGGTCGTGGATCGTCCGCACCGCATCCGGCCGGGTCAGGTTGACGACGTCGTTGTTGCCCTGGAGCGGCGATGGGTGGTCGGCCAGGAGCGTCCCGCGGTAGTCGGCCTCGCCGAAGCCGAGCTCTTGGATCATCGTGCCCTTCGGGCCTTCGAGCACCAGGATCCGCGCCTGCATCGCGCGGGCGATCGGGTGGTCCGAGTGGGCGGCGCAGGCGATGCGGGCGACGCCGGTGCCGGGCTCGTCGGCAGCGCGGGCGTCGGTGGCGATGGCCGCCCGCTGGTCGCGATGATGGCCGTGGCGCTGCGTCGTCATGGGCCTCCTCCTTCCCGCGGCTGCGGGGGCACGGGCGCTCGTGGGCGGGTCGCGGACGTGTCGTGGGAGCGGGGAGTATAGCGTCGGCGGGTACAATCGCCCCTCCGCGCGCACGCCGACTCCACCGGAAGGTTGCCCCGAGATGACCCGCCGCACGTGGCCCAGGCGATGCGCGCAGATCGTGACCGGCATGTTGTTCGCCGCCCTCGCCTTCGTCTACGTTGCCAGCCACAACGGCGAGGCGATGTTCGAGAAGGAGTGGGGCATCCGGCACCTCGACGAGATCGGCTTCGCGCGCCGTTCGATGCCGGGCCCGGCCGGGCTGTCGATCAGCTACTTCGCGTCCGGCGATCCGGCCGAGGGCCGCGTGATCTACGTCCACGGCACACCTGGCGATGCGAACAACTGGTCGGCGTATGTCGAGGATCCGGTCGACGGGATGCAGTCGATCGCGTACGACCGGCCCGGGTTCGGGCGCACGCTGCCGTCCACCGCGCTGCCGTCGCTGGCAGATCAGGCGCGCGCGCTGGGTGCGTTCCTCCTCTCGCCGGGTCCGAGGGCGGTCCTCGTCGGCCACTCGCTCGGCGGGCCGATCGTCGCCCGGGCCGCCCTCGACTTCCCGGACCGCGTCGCCGGCCTCGTCATGGCCGCCGGCTCGCTCGACCCCGGGCTCGAACGGTGGGCGTGGTACAACCGCGCCGCCGACTTCCCGCCGATCCGGATGCTCCTGCCGCTGTCCCTGACGAACTCCAACCGCGAGATCCGACCGCTCAAGGACGAGCTGACGACGCTCGGCACGCGCCTGGGCGAGCTGACGGTCCCGACGATCCTCATCCACTCCCTTGACGACTCTCTCGTGCCGTTCGCGAACGTGGCCTACATGCAGCGGATGTTCCCACCGGCGACGCTGAAGGACATCCGCACGTTCGACGACAAGGACCACTTCGTCATCTGGAACGCGGCCGAGGACGTGCGGGCGGCGGTGCGGCGGCTGGTGGTGCGGTAGGCGTCGCCGTCGATGCTTGCCAGCATCGACACTCGCTCACATCGACGCGTGCGCAACATGCGGACGACACCCGCGCCCGTGATCGCCGGCGGCATCCGCCCCTACCGCTCCACCACCGCCCATCGCACCGCGAACTCCCGCCGCCACCACCGCCCGTCCGCCACGAACGTCACCCGCCGCACCGTCGGGGGCGGCGGCGTCCAGTCCGTGCGAAGGAGCGGCCTGGCCTCGTACAGCCACTGCGGCAGGTGGCTAGCCAGGATGCCGTTCGGCAGGTTGGCCCAGACCACCCGCCGCCGGTCGCGCGTCCCGTCCAGCCGCTCGATCTCGATCTCGGGTGGTGGGAGGCGCCATGCCGCGGCCAGCAGCCGGCCGGCGAGGCTCGGCGCGAGGTCGGCGTACAGGAGCACCGGCTTGCCGTCGGCCGGCGGCACGTCGAGCGGGTCGCCGAGCCGTCCCACCGCCGCCGCCACCGGGCGCGGCTCGCCGAAGCGCGGGCGCTTGCGGCGGCGGAGGAGGAGCGTGTCGTCCGCGTCGTCCGCCTCGATCTGATACCAGCGCCAGATCGCGCGCCATGTCGCCGGGTCGACCGCCACGGGTTGCGTCCCGTCGATCGCCATGTGGCGGTAGAGGATGTACCGCGGACCCGCCGGCCCCTCGAGGCGGGCGGCCGTCGTGCGGTCCAGCGTCGGCTCGTAGGCCTGATAGGACTGCAGGACGTAGCGCGGCGTCCAGTTCAGCCCGGGCAGAAGGACGGACGCCAGGTCCCACGGGTAGCTGTCGATCGTCCCGTCACCGACCACGCCCGGTACGTCGAAGCCGGCGCCGAAGCCCGCCATGACCGTCGCCCGCGCCGCCTCGGCCGCCGCCGCCGCCCGGGCGCGCGTGGCAGTCAGGTCGAGCACGTCGGCGATCCGCGCAGGCCCGGACGGCCACGGCATCCCGCCCGGCACGCGCACCGCGCCCCACCCGTTGCCCGTGGCCAGCGCCAGCGCGGTGAGGCCGATGACGACCGCCCGCCCGCGCCGCGAGCGCTCGGCCGGCAGCGCCAGCGCGATCCAGCACGGCACCACCAGGAACCACTGCATGACGTGCAGGTCCTGTCGGACGAACGAAGCCTTGAAGACAGAGAAGAGCGGCAGCGCCACGATCGCCGCCAGGGCAGAATCGCTCGCGCCGGCGCAGCAGCGGCCCGCCCGCCTGGCCGCTGCCGCCGCCAGAGCGGCAGCGAGACAGGCGGCGAGCGGCACGAGCGCGAACACGAGGTCGGACGACGGGCCGGCGGCCACGAGCTGGGACTCGAACCCCCGCATGAGACGCAGCGACGCCGCGATCCACGCGGGCAGCACGCTCAGCGGGCCTCCGGCCGCCCACCATGCCCCGCCGAGCGTGAGCGCGCCGGCGGCCGCCACCGCCGCGACCGCCCGCAGCCGCGCCGCACGTCCCGGTCCGGCCGCGGCACCGGACGCAGCCGGACCTGCGACGTAGAGGATCCCCCACGTGGCCGTCGCCGCGCCGCCCGCCAGGCCGATGTTGAACTTCATCAGGAGCGCCGCCGCCGCGAGCGCCGCCGCCGCGGCCGCCGGCCATGCCCGCCGCTCGTGCAGCGCGATGGCCAGCCACGCGACGGTGGCGGTGAGCAGCGGCACGGCGAACTGCTCGAACGACGCCGCGAAGATCATCGCCGCTGCCAGCACGGTCGGCGCCACCAGCCCGGATGTTCGGCGCACCAGGCGGGCAACGGCCCACCACCACGCCGCCATGACGCCGAGCCGCAGCGGCGCCGCCCACGACAGATTGTGGCCGATGTCGAGCGGGTAGACCGCCGGTCCGAGCGGGCCGAACGTCCAGATCAGATCGCGGCCGTGCACGAGTCTGCGCGCCGCCGCTACGTTGAGCGCCAGCACCCATGAAGCGTCGAGCGTGGTCTCCGCCGGCAGCACGACGGGCGGGAACGTGAACACCGCCACCGCTGCGACCGCTGCCCACCGCACGGCGGAGGTCAACTTGGTGGATCGGCCCGTGGGCGGCCGAATCGGTTCGGCCGACGGTGCCGATTCGGCCGCGACCTGGTCCGCTGTCGGTGCGGCAGGCACATCGTTCACGGGAGCACTGCCCCCCTGCATGGAATTATCGATATAATCACGTATGGAATCGGGCGCAATAGGATGCTCGGCCCTCCTTGACGTCGTTGCGCCGGCCGGCCGCAGATGATGGTTCGACTACCCGATAGGGGTTTATCGCACATGAGCGCTCCCGATCCATTTCGCATTCGCCTGCTCGGCACGTTCGGCCTCGAATCGGCGGGACGGCCGTTCCGCCACTTCAACGCCAATCGGCCCGAGTTGCTGCTGATGTACATGGCCATCGCGCCGGACACCTGGCACTTGCGCAAGTCCATCGCCGCCGACATCTGGCCGTCCACCGACGTCTCCACGGCGCGCAAGCACCTATCGTACAACTTGTTCCTCCTCAAGAAGCTGACGGCGGCGGAAGGCCTCGACACACCGTTCGAGGAGAATCGCCACAGCCTTCGGTTGCGGTCCGATCTCGGGCTGGACACCCGCGAGTTCTTGACCGAGCTGGCCGCCGCCGGCGCCGCGCCGACCGTCGATCAGCGGTTGCGCCACCTCGAGGCGGCGCTCGAGCTGTATGGCCAGGGGCTGCTGCCGTCTCACCGCCAGTCCTGGCTGACACCTCACCAACAGCGCTACCACGACCTTGCCGAGGGCGCGCGTCAGATGGTGGCCGTCGCGCTTCCGACGCCCGTCGCAGCGATGGCCGGCCAGCTGCACGGTGTCGTGGGCGCCTGGTCGGCCGCCGGCCTGTCGGACGCGGGTCCCGTCCACCATACGGGCGCGGCTCCGCACTGGCCCGATGCCGCCGAATCGCGAAGCGCACCGGCCGATGGTGCCGCGCCGGGGCAGGCGTGGACGCTCGACGCCTTGGTCAAGTGGGCGGCGGAGGCCGAAGCCGCCATCCAGACCCCCGACCGCGACGACTGGCTCGCGCAGTTCGACGCCCTGCTCCCGACGATCATCGCCGAGCTCGATCACGCGATAGCGTGCGGGCGCGCCTTGGACGCTCTGCCGATTCCGACCGCGTTGTGGGACTACTATCGCCACCGCCAGCTCCTGTCCGAAGGCCGGCGACAGATCGACCGTCTGCTCGCCGAAGTGCGCGCGGTGCCGCCGCTGCTGCACGCCCGCGCCCTGCACGCCTCGGGCACGCTGGCCTACTTCGACAACGACCGCGAAGTCGCCCGCCGGCAGCTCGAGAAGGCGCACGCCCGATGGCGCGCGATCCGCGAGCCGGGCACGGGGTTGCTGCGCACGCTCGGCAACCTGGCGATCGCCCATCAGGGATTGCACGAGCTCGATCGCGCGGCCGAGATCTACGGCCAGTGCATCGCCATGGCCCGTCGCCTCGACGAGCCGCGCCTGCTTTCGACGGCGCTGTACAACGCCGCCCAGAACGAGATCCGGCGCCGTGACCCGGCGCGCGCGCGCCAGTTGATCGAGCAGCGACAAGCGCTGCTGGCCGAGCAGCCCGAAGTCCTCGAGCTGGCCCGCAACTACGCCCTGCTGGCAGCGGTCGACATCCTCACCGGCGCACACGACGATGCCTGGCATGAGGCCACGCTGGCCGTGTCGCTGTACACGAAGGCCGGCGACAGCGACGGGCTGGCCCACGGGCTGCGCCTCCTCGGCCAGATCGCGTTGGCCAAGGGCGAATACGAAAGCTCGCTCGCCAGATACCGCGAGAGCCTCACAGTGGCGGAAGAGAGCCGCAGCTTCTGGCAGGTCGGGCTCTCTCTCGGCGGCTTGGCCGTGCTCCACCGGACGCGCGGCGACGAGGCACTGGCCCAGGCGACGCAGCAGCGGGCTACGGCCCTCCTGCGCGTAGCCCAGGACGAAGAGAGCGTCCGACGGCTGGCCGCCGAGTTCGCGGCAGCTGCGCCGGCGGCACCAGGCAAGGCGGACGCCCGGAAGGCCGGCTAGCCGCCGGATCGGGGCTTGGCCGGATCGACAACTGCCTGGATCGTGAGCCGGCTGGATCGAGAGCTGAAGGGGAGCGCGTGGCCGAGGCCGCACGCTCCCCTGATTTCGTTCTGTAGTCGTTATTCGTTCTGTACGATCGGGGCGCCGGGCCTGCGGCCGTGCCGCTACTCGAAGACCATGTCGACGTGATCGTCGCCATGCGAG
Source organism: Ardenticatenales bacterium (assembly GCA_020853525.1). Taxonomy (GTDB): domain Bacteria; phylum Chloroflexota; class Anaerolineae; order Epilineales; family Epilineaceae; genus Avedoeria. The sequence goes on from JADYYS010000046.1 coordinate 40,992, forward strand.
CCTTGGATGGCCCAGCTGGGGTTCAGCGTGTCGGACGAAGGCAAGAGGCCGGTGAGGGCGCCCTCGAGCGGCGCGTGAACCACGTACTCGGCGCCGGGCACCAGGTTCACGAACGCGAAACTGCCGTCCGTGGCGGTGGCCCGGACGTCGGCGGTCGTCGGGACGCCGAGCACGCAACGCGACAGGTGGATCGTCGCGCCCTCGATCGGCTGTCCGTTGGCGTCCGAAACCGTGCCGCCGATGAAGGGTACGGCAGGCCCCGGGTGCGGATCGCCCGGACCCGGCCCCCCGGTCGGGCACAGCGTCAAGCCGGATGCGGGAGCGGTCGGCCCGGCGATGAGCCCGCCGAGCACCACCAGCATCAGCACAATCCATCCACGTCGTCCCAACGCAGGGCAATGCACGGCACACCTCCAACTGGTCTCGACCACGACACGGCGAATGGTGGTCGTCCGACCGCGCGGACGGCCGGACGGGTCATTGTTTTCTATTTGTATCAGAACCGCCGCGAGTTGCCTACTCCGGCGCAGACCCGACGATCCGCTGCCGCACCGAACGGTCCGATGCCTGCCGCTTGACTCGAACTCCCGAATGGCGATGGTTAGCCGGGATTGCGCCAGTCTCGACGCGTTACCGTCGCATGATTGCCTTCACGGTGCACCCGGTCAACGACAGACAAGACGGCCGATGATGTTGAGTCTCGACTTGAGCACGCTCCCCGCCAACATCAGCCCGCTCAACGTGCGACGCGCATTGCGGGCCGTCTGTTACGGCCGCCCGCTCAGCGACAGTCCGTTGCTCAGCCTCCGCGCGCTCGATGCGGTCGTGTCGCCGGACGATGCGGCGCGCACGATCGCGCTGCAGGACCATCTGGCCGGCGTCACCTGGAACTGCCTCGAGGACGTGCGTCGCCATCACGGCGTCGCCGGTCCGCGGTTCGACCGGACGGCGCTGTCCGCGCTGGCCGCGCTGAGCATGCTCCAGCTGGACTTTGCGGTGGGCAGCGCCGACCTCGAGACCTGGAGCTACCTCTACTACCGCTATTTCGTCAAGAGCGGCCGATCGCTCCGCGACATCGCCAAGATGCTCTCGACGACGAACCGTACGCTCGAGCGGCGGCTGATCGCCGGCCACGCCCGCCTGGCCGAGGCGCTGTATCACAACGAGCTGCGCATCGTCGAGGCCGCCCGTCCTGCGGAGGCGCGTCCGGCTGCGGATGCGCGGGAACCGTCGCACGCGGGTGTGCCGATACTGGACGGGGCGACGCCGATCCACATGGAACCGCATGACCCGGCGGACGCCAACCTGCTGCCTCCGCTGCCGGCCGCGGACGACATGACCGCCTACCACGCGGGCCGCATCGCCGAGGCGGCCCGCGGCTCGGACAGGCTGGCGGAGTGGATCGTTTCGCTTCCGCTGTCCGTTGAAGGCGAGGAAGCCGCGAATCGGCCGCGTCGGTCCACGTCGCTGAGCAAGATCCTCGACACCGGGCCGGACAGCGCGGTGCTCCTTCTCGGGCCGCCGGGCAGCGGCAAGTCGACATTGCTGAGGTGGCTTGCGCACACCCTGTCCACGGATGCGTTGGCCGGGCGCACGGACCGCGTGCCGATCTTCGTCGATCTGAGCCGCTATGGCGAGGCGGGCTCGGACGGTGCGCCGCCGCGTCCGCTGGACTGGCTGGCGGAACGGTGGGCCGGCCATCAGCCCGACCTGCCGCCGCTGGGAACGCTGATGCGCGCCGGTCGCGTGGTGTTCCTGTTCGACGCGCTCAACGAGATCCCGCACGCCTGCGATGCCGTGTACGCCGAACGGCTGCGCGCCTGGAAGCACTTCCTGGCGGACGACCTCACGATCCATCCCGGCAACCGCGCCGTCCTCAGCTGCCGGACGATGGCCCACCGAGTGGCGATGTCGACGGCCGCCTTGCCGATCACGCGCGTCGTCGTGGAAGGGCTCGACGCCGAGGGCGTCCGGGCGCTCATCGGGCGCCGCGACCCGGACCGCGGCCGCGAGGTGGCGGACGCCGTCATCGGCGGGCCGCTCTTCGACCTCGCCCGCAGCCCGTTCATGGCGGCGCTGCTGGCGCAACCCGACGTCGACGTGCGCCGGCAGGGCTGCGCCGAGGTGCTCACGCGTTACGTGCGCCAGGCGCTCGTGCGGGAGCTGGCCGCCGACAACCCGATCGTCACCTCGAGCGCGGTCCTCACCGGACACGATCGCGCCCGCATCATGAACACGCGCCGTTGGCCGACGCCCTGGGATCTGCCCGAGGACGGCCCGTTGTTCCGACGGCTGGCCGCTCTTGCGTTGCCGCCGCTCCCGGCGGAGCGCACCGGTCCGATGGCGGGCGCGCCGCGCAGCTATGCCGCTGCCCGCGCCGCATTGGACGATCCGTCCGCCGCCCTCATCCTGGACGCCGGCCACGCGCTCGGCGTGCTCGACATCGACCTCGATCGCGACGAGGTCCGCTTCGCCCATTCGCTCTGGCAGGCCTACTTTGCCGCGCGCGCCCTCGTCGGCGATCCCGCGGCGGTCTGGCCGACGGCCGGTTGGGTGGATGCGCTCCACTTCGCTGCCCAGATGTCGCCGGGGACCTGACGCATCGGCGTCAGCCGTCCGCGGCGCTCGATTGGGCGCTCAATTGGGTGCTCACGTGGGCGCTCACGTGCCCGATACGTTGTCCGCAGCGGCCTGGATCGCTGCCTCGGCGTCCCAGAACACGGCATCCGGACCGAGCGCCTCGATCAAGCCACCCCGCTCGAGCTGGGCCAGGACGGATGGCTGGACGGCCGCCAGGAGCAGCCGCGTGCCGTCGGCCGACAGCCGCTCGTGGAGGTGCGTGAGCGAGAGCAGCCCCGACGTGTCGACGAGCGGGACGCCGCGCATGGAGAGGATGAGGGCGCGCACGCCATCGAGGTGCGCGAACGCCTCGTTGAACGGTCCGGTGGCGGCGAAGAACAGCGGCCCGGAGAGATAGGCCACCCGGATCCCGGCGTACGGGTCCGGCCAGGCGACGGGCAGCGGGTTGCGCAGGCGGGCCGGGTCCACCGGCCGGACTTCGATCGTCAGCGCGGCGATCTGCCCGATGAAGTAGACGGCCGAGAGCGCGACGCCCAGCAGGATGGCCTGCGTGAGGTCGAGCGCGACCGTGGCGACGAGCGTCACTCCGAACTTGAGCAGGGCGGACTTGAGGCGGTGGAGGCGCATGAAGCGGATCGCCTCCCACTCGTTCATCCGCCACGCCGTGACCAGCAGCACGCCGGCCAGCGCGCTCAGCGGGACGGCCGCCATGAGCGATGCGCCCACGAGCACCGTCGCCAACAGCGCGGCGCTGTGCACGAAGCTCACGACGCGCGTCCGCCCGCCGCTCTTGATGCCGACGCTCGATCGGGCGATCGCCGCCGTGGCCGGCACGCCGCCGAAGAACGGGATGATCACGTTGCCGACGCCCTGCGCGATCAGCTCCTGGTTCGCGCGCAACCGGACGCCGGTCATGTTGCTGCCGACGGCTCCGCACAGCAGGCTCTCGATGGCGCCGAGCGCCGCGATGGACAGGGCCGGCGCCAAGAGCTCGCGCATCTGTGACCACGGCAGCGCACCGAGCCGGAGGCGGTCGGCCAGCAGCAGCGTGCGCGGGATGTCGCCGATGTGCGGCACGGACCAACCGAGGAGCGCCACGATGGCCGTCGCCGTCACCAGCCCGACGAGTGAGGCCGGCACGCGCTGCCAGCGCTTCGGCCAGAGGACCATCACGGCGACGACGAAGAGCCCGACGGCCAACGGCCGGAGGAGCGGCGTCGGCGGATGCTGCACATACGCCATGAGCTGGAGGAACGCGGTGTCCGCCTTGGGGGTCTGCACGCCGAGGAGGTTGTCGATCTGGGAGACGGCGATGATCACGGCGATACCGCTGGTGAAGCCGCTGATCACCGGCGACGGGATGAAGGCGACGAACCGGCCGAGGCGCAGCAGTCCGACGACGAGCAGGACGATGCCGGCCATCATCCCGGCGATCCATACGCCTTCCACGCCGTAGCGGTGCGCCAGGACGAGCAGGATCGCGCTCATCGCGCCGGTCGGACCCGAGATCTGATACGGTGCGCCCGACAGGCCGCCGATGATCACGCCGGCCAGAATGGCGGTGACGAGACCGGCCGCGGCCGTCGCCCCGGACGCCACGCCGAACGCAAGCGCCAGCGGCAGCGAGACGGCCGCCACGGTCAGCCCGGCGAGGGCATCGCGCATGAAGTCGGCGGTGCGGTAGGCGCCGAACTCCTCGTGGTACAGGGAACGGAGGGTGGCGAAGGGCATGGTGGGTCGGCTTTCGGCAGGGGATGGGGGGTGTGGAGGGGCTTCGCAGGTTCGAAGGCAGCGTGGCTCGGCGTGCTACGGCGCCAGCACGCGCACCGGCGCCAGCGCCAGCTCGTGGCCGAACACGTCGACGCGCAAGCCGCCGCGCGCAGAATCGTACACCTTGACGAAGAGCGTGTAGGCATCCGGCGGGGCGTCCGCGTACACCGGCACCGGTTGATCGTCGGCCACGATCTCGCCGCGCCGCCAGCCCGACGTCGGCCGCGTGCCGTCGGCGGGCGCCTCGTCCCGCTGGCCCCAGGTCTCGGCGGCGCCGCGGCGAAGCTGGACCGAGACCTTGTAGTCGGTCGCGACGCTTCTCGTCGCCCGCCAGTACAGCGTGAGCGGCAGCGTCTCGCCGGCGTGCACGGCGCGGGTGGGCAGGCGGTAGCCGATGAGCTCGATCGCGTCGCCGAAGCGGACGCGCATGGGGGACGGGATGCCGCCGGGGCCGGCGGCGGCGTTGAGGGAGAGGAATGTGATCGGAATCGCGTCGTTGCCGTTCTCGTCCACCACGCGCCGGCCCGTTCGGTGATCGTAGAGCCCGACGATCGCCGTGCAATCGCACGGTGCGGCGGTCGCCGGCGGCAGGCGGAAGACGTGGCGGTCGGGGATGCCGACGCCGACCGGCCAGTCCGACGTGGCCCAGCGACCGGCGGCCGGGTAGCTGTCGTGCTGGGCGACGACGAGCCTGTTGCTGTCGACGAGGTGGATGAACACGGACAGGTCGCGCGTGATCGGCTGGGTCGCGGACCAGCGGAGGTCGACGATCAGGCTGTCACCCGGTTGAGGAACGTGCGATGAAGGCACCTTCGTTCCGCCCTGCGCAAGCGTATCCAGGGCGCCGCCGCTCGCCGTCGCCACACTGGCCGCCTCCAGCGTGATCCCGCCGTCGAAACGCGCGACGACGGCGGCCCCGTCGATGCCGCCCGCTGCCGCCGGCACCGACGACGGCGCTCGGTACGCCGGCGCCACGACCGTCGCCAGCAGCCACGCCGACAGCACCGCCCACGCAGCGGCGACGACCCACGGCCAGCGTCGGCTTCCCAGGAGCGGCCGGCCGATCGCACCCCACCCGAGTGCGAGCAGCACCGCCAGCGCCGGCACGGCCGGGAACAGCAGCCGTCCTTGTGGGAACTGCACCCGCGCCCAGAGCACAACGCCCGCGAGGAGCGACAGGACGATCATCGCACACGTCCCGATCGCCTTCCGCGTTCCCCTGTCGCCGCGCACCGCCGCGACGATCGCGCCGCCGATGCCGAGGACGTTGGCCACCGCGATGCCGACGAACACGGCCGTCGACGCCGGCAGGTTGTACCAGCCGAACACGGCCCACATGCTCTTCCAAACACCGACGAGCTGCTCGGCCAACTCGGCCGGCCCCGGCGGGCTCGGCCGGCGGGGCATGGCGGCCCACATGAGCGGCAGGCCGGTGGGGTCGCCGAAGAGGCGGAGGTTGCGGAGGGGCCACCAGGCGGCGAAGAGGGTCAGGGTGAGGGTGAAAGGGAGAAGGAACGAGATCGTTGGCCGCGCAGCTCCTGTCGACTCGCCTTGTCGGCACCAACCTTGGTAGGGGCGGCCCTTGTGGCCGCCTTCCGCCGCTCGTCCCGCGACGAGGATCGCGACGACGGCCGGCGGGATGAGGAATAGCCCGTTCAACTTGCACAGGAGCGCCACGCCGCACGCGATGCCGAGGGTCGCCGCATTACGCGCTGTCGCCCCGCCGTCCACGACGCACGCGACGGCCCACAGGACGACGGCGCCGACGGCCAGCGCCGCGATGTCGTTGCTGACCTGTGTGCCGAAGAACAGCGTCGCGGGCGAGAGGGCGACGGTGGCAGCGGCGGCGAGGGCGACGTCGGGATGATCGGGCAGCAGGCGGCGGGCGGCGGCGAATGTGGCGAGGACGGCGACGATGGCGAGGGTTAGGCTGACGAGACCGGCCACGCGCGCGGCGCGTGCGACACCGTGCCACGGGAAGCGCTCGCCGGGCGGGTGGACGACGCGGTTCACGTTCCCACCCCCGCTCGCGACGCCGACCGCCGCGTGCGGGTTGTCGCGCATCGCCGTCGCCGCATCGGTGCGGTCGAAGGGCCGCACGGCCAGCGCGATGAGGGCGTAGTACAGCGGCGGCTGGCTCCCCTCCTGTCGCCACGGGGCGTCCCGCGCCTGCTCCAGGGACCGCGGCAACCCGCCGCCATCCGCCAGGTGCGCCGCGAAGTGCCAGTGCCAGATCCCGTCCGGCGCTTCCCACGGCGGCACAAAGAGCCACCACGCGAGGGCGAGGGGGAGCATGACGGCGAAGAGGATCATCCGATCGCGACGAGGCGCCATGCCGCGAGTGTGCCACCGCACGGACGTGCGCGACCAGCCGCAACCCATCGCGACAACCGCCCCGGATGCCATGCCCGCCGCCCGCGCATCCCACACCCGCCTACGGGCGGCGCATGCGTTGCCCGTAGGCGGGCGTACGGTTGTGGCCCAGGGGTACGGCTCCATGGGCGGGCTTCGATTGTGGGACGTCGGGACGCAATGACTGCCGCGTTGCGCTGCGCGGTGGGTGCGGGCATCATCCCGCACCATGCGCAACGATCACACCGACCACGCCATCCCGAGCGTCGCCGCCGCATTCCCCGCCATCACGGCACCGGATGTCGTCCATTACCTCGTTGCGCAGTTCGCCGAGCAGCAGGCAGCGTGTCGCGCCGGGAGATACGGCGAGCAGCAGCTGCGGATCGACTTCCTCGTCCTCCTCCCGCTGATCGTTCTCCTTGCCGCACTTGTCGCCCCTCGTCCCATCGCCACCCCCACAGCCTACGCCGACGCCCCGACCCACCGCCTACACCTCCCCATCGTCCACGTGAACCCCCCACCCCCGCGTGCCCGCACGTTGGATGTCCCGAGCGACTACGCCACGATCGCCGCCGCCTTCGCCGCCGCGCGTGCAGGCGATACCGTGCGGCTGGCCGAGGGAACGTACGCCGAGAAGGGTCTGCGCCTGCCGGACGGCGTCACGCTGCGCGGAGCGGGCTGGCGGCGGTCGTCGATCGTGTCCGCGTCCCCCTATCCGGCGCCGGCGGTCGGCGGGCGGTTGTGGCGCACATCTCTGGCGGGGGTGACCTTCCTCCTGGCCGCGGTGGAGAACTTCGTGCTCGACGCGGGCGAGAACACGACGATCGAAGGGGTGAAGATCTGGTCCGAGAACCCGCACGAGATCGGCATTCTCGTCGACGGACCCGGCCGTCATACGATCCGGGATGTGATGCTCTTCCAGCTCGCCAACGGTCTCGTCGGCACGTGCACTGCCGAGCCGGCGTGCATCGCGCAGATCGACATCCGGCGCAGCATCTTCAACTGCGACATCGGGATCAACACCGACGCCGATACCCACCTCATCGCCGACCATCTCACCGTCAGCGCCGTCAAAGGCGCGCGAATTCGCCGACCGCTGAGCCGACTGACGAACACCATCTTCGAGGGCTCCGACGTCGGGATCGACAACGGACCGCTCGACATCGGCCCGGACGGCATCGACGCCCACCACAACCTGTTCAGCGAAACCGGCCGGCCATACGCCGGTTGGATTCCGGCCGTGAACGGCGATCTCTCCGCCGACGCCCTCCGCGCCCCCATGGACTGGTGGCCGACGCCCCTTTCCCCCGCCCGCCGCGCCGCCAGCGACGGCTCGGACATCGGCGCGATGCCGTTCGCCGGCATCGGCGCGCCGCCCACAAACCTGCGCACCGTGCGCGGTCCGGCGCCGTCGCCCGGCGCGGTCGGGCCGTGGGTCGTCTCGTGGGACCCCGTGCCGGACGCTTGGATGTACCACGTCGTCGCCTCGCCCGCAGACGGCGGACCGCCGAGCCTCCGCTACAGCTACGCCCAGGCGACCGGGCACGACGACGGGCCGGCGAAGGTGATGGACTGGCTCGATCCGGGGCGTGCGTATTGGGTTGCGGTGTCGACCGCGTACTTCGAGCGCGGGGAGAGTGAGGCGTCGGAGGCGGTCCTGGTGCCGGCGGCGACGACCGACGGACGGGTGACCGAGCGCGCGAACGACGCCGACGTCCTGTTTGTGACCGCGGCCGGCAACGATGGTCGGAACACCGACAGCTCGCCCGTCTATCCGGGCGCCCATGCGGCTCCCAACATCGTCGTCGTGGCTTCCATCTCGTCGTCCGGCGCCCTCAGCCCGTTCTCGAACTACGGTGCGACGTCGGTCGACATCGGTGCGCCCGGCTCAGCCGTCTACTCGACGGCGGCGCAGATCCGCAGCGCAATCCTGGACGCCGGCGCCGCGACGGCATCGCTGGCGGGCAAGACCGCCACCGGGGACCGGCTGGACGTGAGCGGCTTCTGAGCCGTCCGCGGAACGAGTGATCGACGCTGAGCCCTGCGCCGTCGCTGCTTTGCGGCGGGGAACGCCGCCGCGGCGCGGCGGCTCCTCGCGCTCGTCCACTTCCGCCCGGTCGACCATCCTCGCTCCCCGCGCTACCATGGCGCCCTGCCTTCCCGTCCGCCACATGGAGCGCGCCCATGGTCGCCAACCCGCCCCTCGGCATCGCCTTCGGCCGGTTCCTCATTCATCTGCGGATCCGCTTCATCGCCGTCCTGGCGCCGCTGTTCCTGTGGGGCGCGTTCGTCCATGACCCGGGCGTGTTCCCGGGCGTGCGGTTCTGGATCGCGTTCGTCCTCTACAACCTCTGCCTGTACGGCGGCGTCAACGCCCTGAACTCGTTCTACGACAAGGACACCGGCCCGATCGGTGGTCTGAGGAAACCGCCGGCCGTCGATCCGTGGCTGTGGCGGCTGGCGTGGGGGATCCAGATCCTGGGCCTCGTCGTTGCCGCCGCGATGCGGCTGCCGGCGGCCTACATCGCCATCTACATCGTCTTCATGGCCCTCAGTCTGGCCTACAGCCACCCGTCCGTCCGCCTCAAGGGCAGCCCGATCGGCAGCGCCGCCGTCGTGGCGATCGGCCAGGGATTCCTGACGTACACCGCCGGCTACGTCGCCGTCGGCGGCGCGCCGGCCGATGTCCTGGGCGGCGTACCGGCGCTCGGCGGACTGGCTGTCGCTGCCCTGACGCTCGGCATGTACCCGCTCACCCAGCTCTACCAGCTCGAGGACGATGCGAGGTCAGGTGACCGAACGCTCTCTCGTGCGCTGGGCGTCCGCGGCTCGTTCGCATTCGCCCTTGGGCTGCTCGCCGTCAGCGGCGCGGCGCTCATCGCCGTCCTCTATCACCTGGAGGGCCAAATCGACGCGGCGCTCGTCGGCGCGTTCTGGCTCGGCCACCTCGTCCACATCGCGTGGTGGGGCCGCACGTTCGACGGCAGCAACTGGGAGCGGAACTACGTGCGCGTGATGGGGACGAACTACGTGGATGCGGCGGTGTTTGCGACGTACATCATCGGGCGGTGGTTGAGCTGAGGGGCGAATGGTGAGCGGGTCGCGACGGCTGGCTGCGGCGCGCGCGACCGTGCGCGCGACCGTGGCCCTCGCGATGCCGGCGATCTTCGCGGATGTCGCGCACGTTGCGATCGACGTTGCCGTCGCCGCCGACCCCACCACCGTCTGCACCGACGCCCCCGCCCACCCCGAGTGGATCTTCTGCGACGACTTCGAGTCCGCAGCCCCCAACGTCGGCGTCGGTCGCTACTTCGAGATCGACGACGACGACGGTGACTTCGAGCGCGCGCCCGGCGTCGGGCGCGGCGGCTCACACGGAATGCGCACGGCGTGGCAGCAGGGCGAGGTCGGGGCCGGCGGGCTGAAGGTGGCCTTCGGGCGCAACCCGATCGGCTACATGAACCGCTCGCGCCTCCGCCCAAACGAGGACTTTCGCGAGGTCTGGGTTCGGCTCGATGTGCGGCACGACGTCGGCTGGGTCGGCGACCCGGCCAAGCTCTCGCGCGTCACCGTCTTCACGCACGCCGGCGACTGGCGCCAAGCCATGGTCGCCCACCTCTGGGGCGACGGCAAGGGGCACCTCCTCGTCGACCCGGCGCGCTGCATCGATGCCGCAAGCCGCGTGAAGTGCGCCACGTACAACGACTTCGCGAGCTTCGAGTGGCTCGGCTACAAGCCCGGCACGACGGCGGTCTTCGACACCGCCAACAGCGGCCGGTGGTACTGCGTCGTCCACCACGTCCGTCTGAACGATTCTGGCCAGGCGAACGGCGTTCAGGAGTTCTTCATCGATGGCCGGCTCGAGGCCCGGCGGGACGGCCTCGACTTCGTCCGCAGCTATCGCGACTTTGCGCTGAATGCGGTCTTCGTCGAGAACTACTGGAACGACGGGTCGGTGAAGGACCAGGAGCGGTACTTCGACAACCTCGTGATCAGCGCGGGGCCGATCGAGTGTCCGGTGGCGGATGGGGTGGGGGAGGCGACGGCGACCGCGACTGCAACGTCGATCACGCGGACGACGTCGACTGCGACGCCGCCGTCGCCGCCATCGACGGCCACGCCAACGTCCCCTTCATCGGCGCGATGGTCAACCCACCTACCCTGGGCTGCGCGGTAGCTTCGCCCGCACGATGTCCGCCACGTCCAACCGCACATCCGGCCAACGCTCCGGCGACACCACGTCCCCCGGCTCGAAGACCTGCATCGTCCGGTACCGCCCGGCCGCCGCGTCCAAATCCCGATAGACCTCCAGCTGGCGCTTCGGCAGGACGGCGATCCAGTACTCCGGAATGCCCGAGCGCGCGTACAGCGGCAGCTTGACGGCGCGGTCATGGCGCACTGAAGACTGCGCAATCTCGACGATGAATGCGACATCGGACGGTAACAGCGGATCGTCGTGCACCATCACCTCCGGACCGACGACGGCCACGTCCGGCATGACCTCGGTGTCGTCCGCGAGCTGTAGCGAGTTCTGCGCCGAGACGAGTGCACGCTCGCCGAATTGACGGACGAGGTAGTTCACGAGATAGAGCGATGAACGGACGTGCTCGCCGCCGATCGGTGCCATGACGTAGATGTCCCCGCGGATCAGCTCGGTGCGGACATCCTCCGGCCAGGCGTCCGCCTCGAACAGCTTGTGATACTGCTCGACGGTGAATCGCCAGCGGCCAGGTCGGACCGCTCTCGTCAGGGCCGGGATCGACAATGCCATCGTTCACTCCTTGGCCGGCACGGTCGTCATGAGGCGCTCGGGCAGTATAGCAACGAGGATATCCGCCGCCAACGCGGTCCGGAACGCGGATCGCGACACGTCGACGACACGTCGGCGACAGTCTGGCGACCTCGCAGTCGGCACGCCTGGGCAAAGTGAAAGCTTCACTTGTCGACGATGAAGCTATCATCGCCGGCGCTTGCCGCCATCATTGCCGGCCGGTGAAGCCTTCATCCGCGCCGGATGTAGCCCTAATCGCCGCGCCGCTCTTCCAGGAAACCGCGATGACCCTTCCGTCGCTCCTCCTCCTGCACGGCGCCCTCGGCTCCGCCGACCAGTTCGACGCCCTCGCCGCCCGCCTGTCCGACACGTTCGACGTCCACCGCTTCGACTTCGAGGGCCACGGCACCCTCGCACCGCCCACCTGGCCGCTGACGATGGATCGCTTCGCCGACGCGGTGCGGGACCACGTCGCCGCGCACGCTCTCGCGCCGGCGCGCGTGTTCGGCTACAGCATGGGCGGCTACGCCGCGCTCCTGTGCGCTCGACGATACCCGGGCACGATCGAGCGGATCATGACGCTCGGCACGAAGCTGGCCTGGACGCCGGACGTCGCCGCGCGCGAAGCGGGCTTCCTCGACGCCGACCGCCTGCGCGACCGCGCCCCCGCCTTCGCCGCACAGCTCGCCGCACGCCACGGCGAAGCGAACTGGCCCGCGCTTCTCACCGCCACGCGCGACATGCTGCTCGGTCTGGGCGATACGCCCGCTCTCTCGGACGCCGATTGGCCGGCCCTCGACCTCCCGGTCCGCATCGCCGTCGGCGACCGGGACGCGACGGTGACGGTCGACGAGTGCGTGTCGGCGTATCGGGCGCTGCCGAATGCGCAACTGCAAGTGTTTCCAAGAACGCCGCACCCGTTCGAGCGGGTGGACGTGGGGTGGTTGGCGAAGGGGATTCGTGGGTTCATGGCCAGCACGACCACCGTTGCGTAGGGGCACGGCATGCCGTGCCCTCCGACGCGATTCGTTCACCGCACGAATGGGCACGGCATGCCGTGCCCCTACACGTCGGTTTCTGTGATGGGCGGTGTGGATTCGTCGGCCGGGGAACGGCAGGCTACCGCCGCGCCCCCTTCGCCACATACGGCGCGTAGATCGCGATCGTCACCGCCTCTTCCGCGATCGTCCGGTGCCCGTCTGCGTTCGTGTGGACCACCTGCACGCGGTCGTACGACGCCAGCGATGCGCCCGGGTTGCCGGCGCCCGGCGGGTTCATCGTGTCCAGCGTGAAGTTGCCATCGGCGTCCGTGCGGACGGCGATGTTCGTTGGCGTGTCGGCGTCGCGCGGCCAGAGTCGCAGCTGGGCGAAGCGGCCGAGGACGCCGGTGCCGACCGGGACGCGGCCGGTGACGGTGCTGCGCGGCGTGTCGAGGGCGAGGCGGACGTCGGCGACGGTCATCGACGCCGTTTCGGCGGCGGCGCCGGTGCCGATCGTGGCCGACAGCGTCTGACCGGACCGCGGTTGATTGCCCACAACGTCGATCGCGACGTACAACCGGCCGTCCGTATCGGTCGTCAGCTCGGGCAGCGTGTCCGTGCGCTCGCTCCAGATCAGGCGGGTGCGCGTGAGGGGTGTCGCCTCGACCTCCACGGAACCCAAGCCCAAGTACGCCGTCAGCCGCGCGATCCGCGCCAGCGCCCACTGCCGGTGCCCCTCGCCGTTCAGGAACGCGACGCTCGCGCTCGTCCCCCCGAGGCCGTCGATGCCGCCGGGAAGGGCGAGTCGAAACGCGCCCGTTCCATCCGTCGTCACCGTCTGGTTGCGCACCTGCCCGTTCGAGCCGACGACGCGCGTGGTCAGTGTGGTCGACGTCGGTCCGGTGCCGACGATGGCCGTGGCGCCTTCGTCGCGGCTGAAGCGCGCCGACAAGTTGTCGACGGTGAGGGCGATGTGTCGGGCTTCGAACTCGACGTCGATGGTGCGGCCGGCCGTGATCGCGACATAAATGCCCATGCCTCCGCCGCTGCGAATGCGCGCGTCGAACGCTTGCCCGTCGTCCGCGATCGCCGTGCCGCGGCCCGTCTCCGTCGCGCCGTCCTTCAGCGCGGCCACGACGTCCACGCGCGGGAGCGCGTATCCGGCCACGGCGTTGCCGCCCACCTGGACGTTCAAGTACGGCAGGAAGCGGTCTACGCGGGAGCGGTCGCCGTTGGGGTAGGTGTACGTGATCTCGAGGCGGCTGGCGGCGCGCAAGTCCTGGTCCGGCGCGAACTCCGCGGCGTACGTGCTGACGGCCTCGATCAACTGCTCGCGGGTCTCGGCGCCGTTGCCGCTGCCTGCGGGCGGGCGGGCGCGGACGGCCACGCGGCCGCCGGGCGTCGCCTCGCCGAAGACGCGCTCGCGGGCCGTGTCCCACTCGATGGACAGTGCCGGGACGGTCATCTCCTTGCTGGCGTTGTTGAACTGGATGCGGATCCGGTCGCCGGGCTTCGGGAAGTACGTCGCGCCGCCGGGCGTGCGGAGCGGCGCGTCGAACGTGCCGAGGAAGTTCGCCGTGTCCGTGCCGGTGGCGAGGACCGTGCCGGTCTCCGACAGCGCCGTGACCGTCACGTCGGCGCCGCCGGCCGCGCTGCCGTCCACACGGCCGGCCTCGGGCCAGACGCGCAACGACGAGGCGGCCGTGGCGAGCGTGATCGTGTGGCCTTCGGGAACGGTCTGCGTGACCTCGACGCCGATCCCGCCGACGAGGTCGAATGCGCCCTTGAAGTCGGCTGCGTAGCGTCCGGCCGCGTCGGCGGTGACGTCGCGTGTTGCGTTGAAGAACAGGAACGAGGCCGTGACGCGCAGCGCGGCGCCCGGCGGCGCCTGGCCGGTGACGGTGTCGGCCGCGGTGTCGATGTCGGCGGTCAGGGTGGGGATCGGGAGGTCGATCCGCGCTGTGCCTTGGCGGAACTCGAGGACGTCCGTCGGGCGGACGTCGATCGGATCGCCCTGGATGTTCTCCAGCGTCGCCTCGAACGTCGCGCCGCCGCCGAAGAAGCGGCCGCCCTCGACGAGCGTCGCCGTGTTCGCCCGCAGCGCGCCGCGCGCGTCCTTCAGGTTCAGCCGCACGCCCTCGCCGGGCGTCGCGACGCCGGTGACCACAGGTTCGCCGAGGCGGACGGCCAGGCGGGTGACGGCCCAGGCACGGTAGACGGTGACGTCGACCCCATCCTTGCGGTCGAACATCGTCAGCTGCCCGACGGTGCCGGGCACGATGTCCGCCTCGGGCGCGAACGATACGCGCCAGCTGCCGTCCGCGGCGGCCGTCACGCTCCGTGCCGGCTGGTTCGCTGCGCCGTCGATCAGGACGGTGACGCCGCGACCGGCCGGCGACGTCCCTTGGACGCTGTCCGTCGCGGGGTCGGCTGACACCGGGAGTTCGGGCACGGTGTAGTCGAGGATGGACGACCCGGCGACGAGGACCCGCAGCCGATCGCCCGGCCGGACGTCGACCGGCGCACCGGCCGCATCGACGAGTGTGGCCGACCAGATGCCGAGCCCGTTCGTCGTCCCGTCGCCCCGGCCGGCGACGGTGCCTTCGCGCCGCGTCAGCTCGACGGCCATCGGGGTGCCCGGCACGCTGAGTCCGCCGACGGTGTTGGCGTAGAACCGGATCATCAGCTGCTCGGACTGCAGTCGCTCGGCGCGGAACGTGAACGCGCCGCGGACGAGGTCCACCCGCAGCGTCGTGAAGCCGTCGATGTCGTACGCCCCGCCAAACCCGATCGTGAAGCGGCCGCTGCCGTCGGCCACGGCGCCGCGCGAGGCGGCGTCCAGCCCGAGCCCGGACTGCACCGTCACGGTCACGGCGGCGCCGGGCGGAGCCGTGCCGGTCACGCCGTCCAAGTCGGCGTCGCCGAGGATGCTCAGCGCCGGGACGCTGTCGGCGATCGACGCCTCGCCCGAGCGCACCGTCACGCGGTCGCCGGCCGCCACGATCGCCGGCCCGCCGTCGGCGGCGGCCGCATCCAGACGGAACAGGCCGAAGAGGGGCAGGGATCGCCCGGCAGCGCTGCCCTTGACGGCCCCGCCAGGGGCCGCGATCTCGAGCGCCACCTCGGCGTTCGAGCCGGCCTGGCCCGTGACGGTGCTGCGCTGCAGCGTGACGACGGCCGTGAGGCGGGCCGGTGCCGGGTTCTGGGCGGACGGCATCGCATGAACGCGCGGCGTCGTCAGGTCGGGGGCAGCCACTCCGAGGGACGCAATGCCGAGGGCAGCAGCGAGGTATGCGATGCGGGTCGCGTGCTGGGACATCGTCGGCTCCTGGGGGCGGGCGTCACGGAGCGCGAAGGATAGCATCTATAATCCCGCCCCATGACCGACTTCCAGCGCCCGACCGGCACGCAAGACGTCCTGCCCGACGACCAGGCCTATTGGCGCTGGATCCACGCCACGGCCCGCGATGTCGCCGCCCGCTACGGCTGCCGGCCGATCGACATCCCGATCTACGAGCACACCGAGCTGTTTGCGCGCGGGGTCGGCACCGGGACGGACATCGTCGAAAAAGAGATGTTCACGTTCCGGCCGCGGCCGGAGAGCGAGCAGCTCACGCTGCGGCCCGAGTTCACGGCCGGCCTCATGCGCGCCTACCTTCAGAACGGGATGGGCTCGTGGCCCCAACCCGTGCGGCTCGTCACGTTCGGCCCGGTCTTCCGCTACGAGCGCCCGCAGGCGAACCGCTTCCGGCAGCACTCCCAGTTCAACGTCGAAGTGATCGGCGAGGCTGACCCCGTCGTCGACTTCGAGGTGATGAGCCTCCTGTGGGACTACTTCTCGGCCCTCGGCCTGACCGGCCTGCGCTTCCAGCTGAACTCGATCGGCAGCCCCGAGGCGCGCCGAACGTACGTCGCCGACGTCCTCGTCCCGTACCTCGAGCGCCGTCGCGCCGAGCTGCCCGAGATCGACCTCGAACGGCTGGCGAAGAATCCGCTGCGCGTGTTGGACAGCAAGGAAGCGCCGACGCAAGCCGTCATCGCCGACGCGCCGCGCCTCACGGATCACATCGACGACGCGAGCCGCGCCCATTTCGCCGACCTACTGCGCTACCTCGACCTTGCCGGGCTCGCCTACGACCTCAACCCATTGCTCGTGCGCGGACTCGACTACTACACCCGCACCGTCTTCGAGATCCACGTCGCCGGAATCGGCGCCCAGAGCGCGCTGTGCGGCGGCGGGCGGTACGACGGCCTGATGGAGCTCCTGGGCGGCGTGCCGACACCGGGCGTCGGGTTCGGCAGCGGGATCGAGCGCTGCGTGGCCGTGTTGAAGCAGTTCGAAATCGCGCCGCCGCCCCTCGGCACGCCCGATGTCTGGTTCGTCTACTTCGACGGCCCGACCAAGGACGCATGCGTGCAGGCGGCCGTGGCGCTGCGGCGCGCCGGCATCGCGGTGTCGATGTCGCCGGGCACCAAAGGGATGCGCAAGCAGCTGGGCGACGCATCGGACGCCGGCGCGCGGTTCGCGGCGATCATCGGCGGGGACGAGCTGGCGGCGGGGACGGTCATGCTCAAGGACTTGGCGGCACAGGAGCAGCGGATCGTCGAGCGGGATGCGCTCGCGGTGGCGGTCAGCGGCGGGTCGCCGGACGACGGGTAGGCGCCGGCGGGCACCGGCCGGGAAGGCCTACACCCGCTCGAACCGCGCCTGGAAGAACCGCAGGTACTTCGGCTCGTACACGATCCGCAGACCCGTCGCGGCGGCCCGCTGGTCGAACACGGCCTTCACGGACTCGGCCACGACGTCCATGTGCGCCTGGGTGTAGACGCGGCGCGGGACGGTCAGGCGGGTCAGCTCGAGCTTGGGGAACTGGTGCTCGCCGGTCTGCGGATCGCGGCCGGCGCTGACGATGCCGCGCTCCATCGCGCGGATGCCGGCGTCCAGGTAGAGCTCGGCGGCCAGCAGCTGGGCCGGGAACTGGTCCTGCGGGACGTGCGGGTAGAAGGCGCGGGCGTCCAGGAAGACGGCGTGGCCGCCCGTCGGGCGGACGATCGGGATCTCCCAGTCGGCCAGCAGCTCGCCCAGGTAGCGGACCTGGCCGATGCGGGAGCGGATGTAGTCGTCCTGCATGGACTCCGTGATGCCGATCGCCATCGCCTCCATGTCGCGCCCGGCCAGCCCGCCGTACGTGTGCAGGCCCTCGTAGACCACCACGAGGTTGCGCAGCTCCTCGAACAGCCCCTCGTCGTTCACCGCCAGCCAGCCGCCGATGTTCACGAGGCTGTCCTTCTTGGCGCTCATCCACGCCGCGTCCGTGAGGTCGCACAGCTCGCGGACGATCTGGGCGATGGAACGGTCGGCGTACCCGGGCTCGCGCTCCTGGATGAAAAATGCGTTCTCGACGAGCCGCGTCGCATCCAGGTAGAGCTTCACGCCGTGCCGATCGCACAGCGCGCGCACGTCCTTCACGCATGCCATGCTGACCGGCTGCCCGCCGGCCATGTTCACCGTGCCGGCCAAGCTGACGTAGGCGATGTTCGCCGCGCCCTCGGACGCGATCACGGCCTCGAGCTTGGCGAGGTCGACGTTGCCCTTGAACGGATGCGGGTCGTGCGGGTCGTGCGCCGCGTCGATGATGACGTCCACGAACCGGCCGCCGGCGAGCTCCTGGTGCAGTCGGGTCGTTGTGAAGTACATGTTCCCCGGGATCACCTGGCCCGGCCGGATCGCCGTCCGGCTGATCAGGTGCTCCGCCCCGCGGCCCTGATGCGTCGGCACGACGTAGCGGTAGCCGTAGCACTGCTGGATCACCGCTTCGAGGTGGTAGAAGTTGCGGCTGCCGGCATACGCCTCGTCGCCCAGCATCATGCCGGCCCATTGCCGGTCGCTCATCGCGTTCGTACCGCTGTCCGTCAACAGGTCGATGTAGACGTCGTCACTGCGCAGCAGGAACGTGTTGAAGCCGGCCTCGCGGAGCGCCTGCTCACGCTGCGCGCGCGTCGTCATCGTCAGCGGTTCGACGACCTTGATCTTCCAGGGCTCGGCCCACGAGCGGCGGCCGAACTGCTGGCCCATCGTGCGGGGGGTGTGAGGATCGGACACGGGTGGGGCTCCTGCGTGTATCGACTACGGCGGCTAGTTATCCGCCGCGCCGGCTGCGATCCAGTCCCGGACAAGGGCGATGTCCTCGTCCGACATCCGCACGCCGCCCGGCGGCATGTACGGCGATACCTGCCGGGACATCTTGAGGTAGAGCAGGCTGGCCTGCGGCTCCCCCGGCACGACGACCGGCCCGCTGTTGCCGCCGGCCATGAGGTGGGCATGGTCGTCCAGGTTCAGGCCGCCGACGTAGCCGTGGCAGCCGCGGCAGTCGCGCGCGAACATCGGAAGAATGTCGCCCTGGAAGCTGACCGGGTCCGGACCCGGCTTCGTGACACCGTCGACGGGCCAGGCGATCGGGCCGATCAGGCGGTAGGACGACGCGACGCGGACGAGATCGTAGAGGTCGATGCAGCCGCTGTCGTCCAGATCTGCCGTCGGGTCGAAGTCCGCCTCGCCCGCGCACTGGCGGTAATGGGCCAGGATGCGGACGAGGTCGAAGAGGTCGACGCGGTTGTTGTTGTCGGCGTCGCCGCCCGGCAACTCGACGGTCTCCATCGTCGTAACGGCGTCGGCGACGCACGGCACGTCGTCGGCCGCGGCGGTGAGGTGGCGCGGCAGCGACGCGCGCAGTCGGACCGTGCCGGGGGCGAGGCCGGTCAGTTGGAAGGCGCCGTCGGGCCCGGTCGTCGTCTCGGCCCCATCGGTCCCATTGGCCCCGGCGTTCGCCCGCACGGTGATCCCGTCGTCCGCGCCGGCGCCGGACTGCTCGAGGCGGCCGGTGACCGTGCACGTGCCTGCCTGTGCGGCGGACGCGGCGTGGGCGAGGGCGGAGGGGTCGCTGACGCGTACGGCGCCAATCGATGCGGCGATCGACGCGGCGATCGTGAGGGCGACAGCGATACGGGTGAACGGTCCGGATGGGACGGGCCGATGCGCGCTCGGTGTCGTCGCTCGAGGGGCTCGCGGTCTGGGCATGGGCATGGGCATCGGTACGGGCGTCGGCATGGGCGTCGGTTTGGGCATCGGCATTGGTGGTTTGGCCCCCGTTGCGAGGCGCCGGTGTCGGCGACACCGGGTTCGGCAGCGTCACATGATCGCGCGTTCGCTCGGACGTGACGTTGCGTTGGCGCAAGTTCGCGCGGTGGGTCATGCTGTACGCTCGATGGGTTCAGCCAAGATCCGCTCCGACCAGATTCGCTCCGACCGGATTCGCTCCGTCCAGTCGCGTACAACCAAGGATGAAGCCGGTGACCAAGCCCTATCGCACGATGGTCCGACTGTTCGCCGTGCTCGGCGCATTGGCCGCGATCGACGCCGCGTTGGCATCGGTGGGCGTCACGTCGTTCCTGATGGGCCTGCGCTGGCTGCGCGTGCACCTCGTGACGATCGGCATCGTCACCGAGGCGGCGTTCGGGCTCCTGCCCGGCCTCGTGGCGCTGCGTGCCGGCCGACCGGCGCCGCCGCCGCGCAACGACCGCTGGCTGCTGCTGAACGTCGGCCTCGTCACCCTCCTCGTCGGCATTCCGCTCGTCCGTGCACCGATGATCGGCGTCGGCGGCACATTGGTGTTGCTGGCGGCCGTGTGGCTGGCGTGGGATCTTTGGCGGATCGTGCCCGATGCGCCGGACGCGACCGCGAACGGCACGGGCGGCCGCCCCTTCTACCTGGCCGCCCTCTCGTTCGTCGTCGTCGGCGCGCTCGTGGGCACCGGACTGTGGCTCGGCTGGGGACCGTGGCTGCGGATCGCGGTCCCCAAGGAAACGCACGTCCACGCCGTCGTCTGGGGCTTCGCATCGTTCGTCCTGGCCGGTCTGCTGACGGACCTGCAGCAGCCGCTGACGGGCCGAGCTGCCGCGCGGCCGCTCTGGCTGACGATTGCCTTCTGGCTGCAGCTGGCCGGCGCTCTGGCGCTGCTCGCCGCGCCGTGGATGGGCGACGCGAACGGGCTCATGATCGGCGGCATTGTTCTGTTCGCCTTCGCGACGGCACTGCTGTACGCCCAGCGGATTCTGCCCATGCGCGCGCACGGCGGCCCGGGCGCGGCCCATGTGCTGACTGCTTACATCTGGATCCTGGTGCCCGCCACCGCGCTTCCGTTTATCCTCCTCGGCTCCGGCACGCTGCCCGTGGCGCGGGTCGAGTCCGTCGGACCGGCCATCCTGGCGTACGGCTGGCTGCTGCAGACGCTGATCGCGCTCCTTCCGCCCGCGTTCGCGCGTGTCGAACAGGCCGACGCGTCGTCCGCGGATCGCCTGGCGCTCGGCGGTCGCTGGAGCAGTTGGATCGGCCTCAACCTCTGCACGCTGGCCCTCGTCGCCAGCATCGCGCTGCCGGCATTCGAAGCGCGGCTGCAGGGGGTGGCGTTCGGGTTGCTGGCGGCGGTGTTGCTCGGGTGGGCGTGGGATCTGACGCGCCGCGCGTAAGATTGCGGTCGGCGCCGACGTGCGTCGCGGCATCGGCCCGATTCCCGACGGGTCGGTCCTCCCTCCTCCCAACCAGGCGTGTCCATGTACGAGCTCCCGCTCCCCCACGACCCCGAGGCGATCCTCGACGCCTGCACCGTCCGCGGCCTGCGCATCCGCGGTCAGGGCCGGTTGCCGGTCCGCCGCGCCTCGGGTGCGCCGCACTGGCACATGGGCTGGACGGATCGCTCCGGGACGATCGAGCTGACGGAGACGAAGGACGGCGCGATGCTGAAGGTGGCCGCCAACCGCGACGCCGGCTGGGCGTCCGGGTTCGCGCGGCGGCTGGGGCGGACGCTGGCGCACGAGGCGGCGTTTGCGGCGGGGCGCGTCGAGCCGCTGGCGCCGCGGGTGCTCGTGATCGTCCATGACCCCGTCGTCGACGAGAAGCACGGCCGGCGGCTGAGCGAGCACATGGGGTGGAACGATCCGGACGCGCTCGTGGCGCAGTACGTCGCCGACGTGGCCGAGGCAAGCCACGGCCTCGTGCGCTACGACGTGGTTCAGCGGCGGGCCGCGCCGTGGTGGCCGCCGAAGATCGACGGCTTCCGCTACACGCCCGCGGATTACCTGAAGCGCTGGAAGACGCGCGACATGTACCAGCCGGATGCGATCGACTACCCCAAGCAGGTGAAGGCATTCGATCTCGTCAAGCGCTTCGAGCGCGACGAGATCGACGAGGTCTGGTTCCTCACGTTCCCATACGCCGGCGACTGGGAGTCGACGATCGTCGGGCGCGACGCATTCTGGTGCAACTCGCCGCCCGTGGCAGGATTCGATGACTGCGCCGGCCGCTTCACGCTGATGGGCTTCAACTACGAACGCGACGTAGGCTGCATGCTGGAGAACCTCGGCCACCGCGTGGAGTCCGTGATGGACCGGGTCTGGCGGCGGCGCCACGGCGAGCGCAACCTCTGGCACCGCTTCACCCGCTACGACCAGACCCACCCGGGAGCGTCCCAGTGCGGCACCGTCCATTTCGCGCCGAACAGCGAGCGCGATTACGACTGGGGCAACCGGCGCGACGTGCTCAGCTACTGCGATGACTGGCTGGCGTTCCCGCGCCACGCCGGCATCGACGACGCCGCCGACACCGAGGCGAACCGCATGCGGGCGAGGATGGTCGACTGCCGCGAGTGGGGCGGCGGCGACATGCGGGCCCACCACGTCTGGTGGCTGTCCCACCTGCCGCACGTCGCGGGGGAGACGGACGGTGTGGCCAACGAGTGGTGGCGGTTCGTAGCGGATCCGAACCGGGTGACGTAGGCCACCATCGGACACGGCAATCACAATGCCCGGTAGGGGCAGGTCCCCGTGCCTGCCCCGAAGGCCATTCCCAAACATCCGCCCCCGGCCCAAACGAATACGCTCGCACATCGTGAACGCCGCGCGGGGGGCGGTGGTTACGGTTCGTGAATCGTCGGGCATGGCTTGATGCGACGCCGACGCCGTCCGGCTGCAATGCCGAAGGCCGGACCCTCCCTGGAGAAGTGGTCCGGCCTTCGGTGTGTCCGCCCAGTCGCACCGGCTCCGGGGGGAGTTCGATGCGCGAGAAATCGGTGTGGGGGGTGCTGCTCGCTCTCAGCTCAGCTCGTATGGGCTGCGGACCAGCACCAAGTACGGCGAGCCCGACGTCGGCGCGCCCATGAGGCGGGCGCTGTCCGAGGCGGCGGCCGCAGGGACCGTGGGCGCGGCGTCGGCGCGGCGTCGCTCGGCTTCCAGGCTGCGCTGGCGGGCGGCCAGGGCCATGAAGTCGAGATCGACCGTCGTCGTCGCGGCGTCGTGCCATGCGGTGGCGATGGGATCCTGCCAAACGGTCTCGTGGTCGTAGAACATCGTCCCTGTCTCCTAAGAAGGTCACATGCGAAACGCAAAAGGGTGCTGATCAAAACCAAGGTCGAAAGAGTCGGCTGCCAAACCCAACAACGTCCAAACCGTACCAGCGCACATCAAATGGCCTGTCGAAATGGCCTGTCGAAACGGCCTGTCGTCCGTTGCAGTCGGCCGGTCACCGCCGGACTCCGGACACTTCCCGATCGACCGCTGCTTGCAGGCTCTATGACGCCACGGCCGGTGGGGCGGATACGCGAAGTTTCGAGCGCCCCGGAGCCGAGCCGTCACGGTATCGCATCCTCGGGCGTCGCTCGGCGCCCGGCCCACGGGAGGTAGAGCATCGCGCGATCCATCCCCGCGGCCGGCGGCGTGTCCGGCAGCGCGTCCGGCAGCGCGTCCGGTAGCGCGCCGTAATCGGCGCGGCTGGGCACCTCGCCCGCCGCCACCCACGCCGCCGCGGTCTCGCGGATCGTCGCCCAGCGGAGGTGCGGCGATGCGGCGGAGCGGTCGGCCCACGCCGCCAGCGCGGTCACGTCCACGGGCGCGGCGTTGCCGTTGAAGGCACGCGCGTTGATCATCACGCTCGTCGACAGGACGGGCGGCAGCGCCTGGCCGCGGGCGACCGCGGCCGTGACGGCGCCGACGTAGGCGTCGACTCCCGCCGTGTCGCGGCTGCCGCCGCCGACGCTGATCAGGTTGGCGCCCGGATCGTGGACGGTCATCTGGGCGCCGCTCTTCGGCCGCCAGACGCCCGTCGACCGATCGTCGCCCCCCGGGCCGTGCCCGGCGCGGTTGGCGAAGCCCCACGTCACCTCGGCCTGCCAGCGGGTCCCGTCCGGCGCCAAGAGCGGCAGGCGCAGCGCGTCGAACTCGGCGGCCAGCACGCCCGAGGCCACGCGGTTGGGGTGCGCGCCCCAGCCGGCCAGCAGCGCCGCGATGACGGGCCGATCGGCTGCGGCGTGGGCATGGACGTCCATGTCGACGCCCATCGCTTCGAGCGCCAGGACCGCTTCTTTGGCCCGCGGCTCGCCTCGGAGCCAGCCGATGTCGACGCCGATCGACCAGCGCATCGCCGTCGGCTGCGCGCCGGCGCGGCCGGCGGCGGTCACGCGGCGGTAGAAGTCCAGCAACGCCGTCACATCGGGCCACGACTCGGGGTTCGTCTCGATGTGCATGGAGCCCGAGACGTAGACGATCGGGACGGCGGACGGGCGGGCGGTGGGCACCGCGGCCGGGGGCGCCGTGGCCGGGGGCGACGATGTCGGCGCGGCTGCGGTCGGCGGGGACTCGGTATGCGCAGCGGTCGGCCGCGGCGTGGCCTGCTGACCGGTCAGCATCGTCCATAGCCCGCGGGCGTTCACGCTCTGCAGGCCGGCACGGCCGGCCGCCACTTCGGCCACCGTGCCCTCGTACAGCGTCCACATCGCGGCCTGCTCGGCGTCGGCAAGCAGCGGCGACTGCAGCGTCGGGTCCCACGGCGGGCGGCGGCGGTTCTTCTGGTAAACCGTCACCCAGGCGGAGTCGACGGCGAAGAAGTCGTTGTCGTGCATCTTGATCCCGACGAAAAACGGCCCGCGCGCCCCGGCCGCCGTCTGCGCTTCGGCCACCGCTGCGTCGAGCACCGGTCCGGGGTCCTCGCCGACGTGCTCGAACAGGCGCAGGTCGACGTGCTCCGGCCGGACGTACAGCCCGCCGATCTGCTCGCCGACGTTCACGATCCGGCCGTGGACGATCCGCATCCGCGCGCCGAGCTGCCGGAACACGGCGGCGACGTCGGCCCCGATGGGGGCGTCGGCGAGGAACGCGCCGATCCAGGGCGTGTAGCCGATGGTGTCGGCGATGTAGGCGAAACCGCCCGGATCCTCGGTCGTCTGCCCGGTCACCGGATCGACGGCGTGCGTTTCGTAGCGCAGGATGGTGGCCTGCCGGTCGGCGGCCGCCATCGCCGCCAGGCCGAGCCAGTCATAGCTGGTATGGTACGGCCGCGGCGGCCGGTTGTGGCTGGAGACCTCGGCCACGGTCGAGGAGCGGAGGCGGTCGATGAGGTCGGGCGCCACGGTATCGTACAGGCGCAGGATCGTGTCGGTGAGGTAGACGTCGACGGGCACGCCGTGGCGCTCGTGGATGTCGAGGACGCGGCGGACGGTGGCGGCGCTCCGCTCGGGGTAGCTGAAGTCCTGCGTGTTCAGCGCGAACTGGGCGTAGGCGGCCGGCTGGGCGGCAGGCTGGGCGGCGGCCGGCGGGGCGGAGTGGTGCGCGGCGGCGAGGGCGGCGGTGAGGGTGATGGCGGTGGCGGTGGCGAGGGCGATGGGCACGGTCGGGCGAACGCCCCCGATGCGATCGGCGGGCGAGGCGGGCGCGGCGGACGGCGTCGGCGTTGGGGTGGACGGCGAGCGATCGAAGGGGGCAGGCATCGCAACCTCCGGCAACGAAGCTGGGGCGGGGGAGCCGCGGGCGTGTTGCGGGCCGTAACGATGCAGCACGGGGCCGGGGTTGTAAGGTGCGCGAAAAAGAAGTGTGACGGGAGTGTGACGAGGGACGCCGATGCCGTAAGCGGCACCGGCGTCCCTCGGATCGAGCGACGGATCGAGCGACGGATCGAACAAGGCGAGCGACGGACGCGATGGCTCAGAACGCCGCGGTGCAGCGGTACGTGCCGTCGTCCTGCAGATCGAAGGTCAGCCTGAGCTCGCTTGCGCTGCCAACCGGGACGGCAGCCTGCTGCACGAGGCCGGCGAGCGGGCCGACGCGCTCGTCGCCCTTCTTGGCGGTCGCAAACGTGTGGCCGGCGTTGATGAGCGCAGCCATGCTTGCTTCGAGTTGCTCTCGCGGGGATAGTGGCATCGGAGTCTCCTGTTCTTTGATGTGAGTACCGGATGTTCTTTGATGTGGGTACCGGCTGCCGGGAACGCCGCTTCACGGGACGAAGGAGCAGATGGGTTTCGGCCGACCGCTACGGCACGAAGAGGTTGCCCTGCCAGCCCTTGTTCTTGTCCAGGCCGAAGAAGACCCGGAAGTGCGCCGGCTTGGCGCCGTTGGCGCTGCTGGCGGCGACCGCGATCAGGTCGAGGGATGGCGGGAGGTCGCCCTTCTTGTCGGACCAGCCGACGTTTAGGACGGTCTCGAGGCGGGTGGTGACTTGTTTCTTGGCTTGCTGCGGGGTCATGTTCGGACTCCTCATGATATTGACATCGAATTGCGGCGCGTCCGCATGCATGCGATCAGATACGCATACTTGAAGGAGACGTCGGAAGCATGCTGTATCGGCGAGCCGCGTCGGAGCAAGGTACTGCGTGCAGCTGGCGTGATGACTGCGTCGTATGTGCGGGAGGTCCTCGCGCAAGTCGGCGCCGAATCGAGCGAGACATGAGTTCGATCCCGAGATTTGCTCGAAGCGATAGGTGTGATTACTACAGGCGATTAGTGGATCGGAGCGAGTTCAGAAGGGGAGAAGTTGAAGCGCTGACAGCTGCTTGCTGAGACATCTTCTTTGTCCGCCGGTGCGCACTGACGGTCTCCTACGGAACGGTCTGGTCGCCAGGGATGTAGTTGTGTCCTCTTATCCCCAGCGACCAGCCGCTCCAAGGTGCGACAGGTAGTGATATCACACTGCTTGCGGATGTCGTGCCGATCCGGTTACGGACACGACGTAGCAGGTACTGGACAGTTGGTCCAAGTTGGCAGGTGGAGGTTCAATTGCGTGATCAGCTTGCCCGGATGTGGCGGCCGTGGCTGCGCGCTGGAATCCGGATCTGGCGGCACAGTGACGATGTCCGAGTAATACGTACAGACACCATTCGTAAATTCGACGAAGTAGCACTTGCTGGCAGAGGCATAGAAACCAAAAGAGCCGTTCGCCTTCAGCTGCATGCTGTTTTCAGGCTGCGCCTTTGGGTCTGGCGTCACCACTGTCGCCGAACCCACCTGAGAAGTCGTATGCCACTGCCAATCTCCCGAGTGGTTGTCCACCGAATAGCATGCTCCCGACGGCTGCGCAGCGCCATTCGTATTCGTGACTCCTTCAGTCCATCCCTGCACTTCTCTAAGGGTCACGGTCTGCCCCTGGTATGTGCCGTTCCTGCAAGTCGGCGTGCCTTCAACCACCAACGGCTGGTCGATGATGCCGCTGGGATCGCCAAGCTGGAGGATTTGTCCCATGTAGCAGCCCATGTAGGCGACGAGCATGCCGTTGTTTGAATCCCGCTGTCGTTCCTGGCCGGTGCTCGTAAGGCACGTTCGCCGGATGCCCAGTGCCATCCATGCGCCCGTAGTGCACAGTTCCTTGAGGTCGAGCATCTCGTGCGGATCGTCACCGAAGATGACCTCATAATCACTCCCGTTCAGAACCATCAGTTCCGGATAGGGTATTTTGGTCGCCGGTCTGATATTGAGTTCTACGCGTGCAAGCGTCTCTGTCGACAGGCACTTGCCCTCCGCCTGCGCCCTCGTCACGCGAATCGTGATCGGACTGATCGTCTGCACCGTGCCTGTCAGGGCCGGGGCCGCCGATGGCGGCGGGGGCGTCTCAATCGCACCTCCCGCTGTCGTCGGCGGTGCACCGACCGCGCCATCCTCCTGATCGACGAAGAACTTGACCTCTACGACTCCATCCCCGAGATCGGTGATTGCCCCGCCGTTGCCGAAGATGAACTGCACGATGCCCTTGTCGCCCGGCTCAGGGCTTGGACTGTCCTCCGACGTCACGGCTTGGTCCACCTGTGCCGGTGCCGCCACCGGAGCCCATTGCCTGCACAGAAGAATCCCTCCCAGGACCAACAGAACTGCGAAGAATGCTGCGGCGATGGCGCACATGATCGAGGGCGCGGACCGTCTGTCAGTCATGGTGAAGCTCCTGCTTGGTTGATCGTGTAGCAAGCCGAAAGCCGCCGTCGCGCGCGTAGATGGCGGCATGAACACCGAAACGACAAGTCGTCCTGGCCTCCCGAAGGCCGTACATCCAGCTCCCACCTCGTCGGACTCGCTGCGCGCACTTGTCTGACGAACAGTCGTGATGCGCGGAGTACGGGTAGGCGATATAAGCGGACGAGGTCCATTCGCCGACGTTGCCCGCTAGGTCGAGAATGCCGCATGGCGTGTCGCTGTTTGGGAACACGCCGACCGGTGCCAACCCTCGTAGGTGCGCCTCCACCGTATTACACATCCCATCGCGTGCCGACCCCGGAAACGGAAACGCACGAGCGGCGAAGCCGCGAGCCGCCGCTTCCCACTGGACTTCCGTCGGCAGCGCAAATCGATCGCCGGACTGATGCGCAAGCCAGTGGGCGTAGGCGGCGGCCTCGTACCAGCTGATTCCGACGATCGGTAGCGATCTTCGGCTGGCCAAGCTGTCGCCGGAGAATCGTGGCCCGCTGAATCGGACGTCCGGGTGCAGTCCGTGAAGGTAAGTAGGTAGCTCACTTGGGGGAATCTTGAGCTGCATACTCCACCGATCGTGGAGCTTGGCATCCATCATTCCGCGACGGTATTGCTCTTCGAGGAGATCGGGCTGTCGCCGGTACTGTTCGAGCACATCTTGGATGTTGTACCGGATACCTTCCGCGGTCCCCTCCCCCCGCCTCCACGCCGCCGCCGCCTCGGTATCCCACCACCGCTCATCCTCATACCCCCCCGCCTCCATGAACAACGCATACTCCGCCCGCGTCACCGGGAACTGCGCGATCTTGAACGCATCGAGCGTCACCTGGTGCTCCGGCGCCTCCTCCGGGTAGATGCTCCCGTCGCTCCCGATCGTGTACGTGCCGGCCGGGATCTCGATGAACGGCGGCAGGAGGTAGGCGTGCCCCTCCGGCCCGATGCCCCGGGTGAACCGCGGATCGCCCAGCTCGCCGAGGGCGAGGCCGGCGGCGATGCGGACGCGAAGGTCCACCTCCGGGTTGCGGGACGTTTCGACGAGGCGCCAGCGGAGGGACTCCTTGACGACCTCCGAGACGCCGCACGCTGCCTGCGCCGCCGCGCGGCCGGCCAGCACCGGGTTGCGCTCCGCCAGGTCCGGGATCAGGACGTCCGGCGTGCGCGTCAGGACGGCGGCCATCAGCGCCGTCTGGTCCCACACCGTGCCCGGCGGCGGCGGCAGCGGGTCGGCGATCGCAAGGCCACTGAGCGTCTCGTCGAGGCGCGGTTGGATCGCGTCGGCGCGGATGGCCACGCGGACGCGATCGACATCGGGCGCGGCGGCGAACAGGCGCGCCGCGAAGTACTCCTGGATCAGCTGGTGGTGGAAGAGCACCTCCTCGCCCGACCCGTCCTCATCCAGCACGCCGAGGTCGATTCCCGCCCGCAGCACCGTGTCGGCGGATGGGAGCACGTGCGGGTCCAGCAGCGCCCGTGCCTGCTCGTATCCGACGCGCACGTGTGCCCCCTCGACCCCGCCGCGGCCGGCCTGCATCCCATAGGCCAGGCGGGCGAGCGACGGGATGAGTCGGCCCTCGTCCGGCAGGGCGTGCGGGTTGGCCCAGGCGCGCCCCTGGACGATCCGACGGCGGTCCCGCTCCGTCAGCAGGTCGTTCGATTGGAAGCGCACGTTCTCGCTCATCACCTCGCGGTGCAGCGCCGCCCGGACCAGCGACGTGAACAGCGTCACCGGGTCGGCGCTCGGGTCGCCGCCGCCCTCGATGTGGTGGATGAGCAGGCGCAGCAGGAACGGCGTCCGGAACAGGTCGCGCCGCCCGCCCACCGCCAGACCGTCGTCGATCACCGCGGCCAGCTGCGGGTTGTACTTCCGGACGAACTCGGCCAGCTGCTCGTCGTCGAGCGGCTGGATCTCGAGCTGCGGGACGCGAAGCGTCGGCGTCGAGAGCTGTGCGCTGTAGTCCAGACGGCGGCAGGCCACGAGGGCGCGGTTGCCGGGCCGGCCGGCGATCGTCGCGTGCAGATAGGTCTTCCACACCCCGATCCGCTCGCGGTTGTCGGCGTCCGAGGTGTGCGGCATCTCGTTGAGGCCGTCGAGCAGCAGGAGCACGCGGCCGTCGGCCAGCAGATCGTCCAGCGACGGCAACAGCGGGTAGCGGCGCGACCAGCGGTCGGCGAGCCACACCGCCGGCGGGGGCGGGATGGCGCCGAGTGCGTCGGCGCGGTAGTCGGACAGCGGCGCATAGAACGGCACGCGCCCGGCATCCGCCGGCGCCTCCAGTGCCGCGGCCGCCGCCTTCAGCTCGAGGTGGCGCAGCAGCGTGCTCTTCCCGCTGCCGGGCGCGCCGAGCAGCACGAGCACCGGGTCGGCGGTCCGATCGAGCGCCTTGACCAGGTCAGGGTAGCGCTCGACCTCGGCCCGCCAGCGCCCGTCGGCGGCCTCCTCGCCCTGGTCCAACAGCAAGGTCAGCTCGACGCAGCGGAAGAACAACGCGTCGGGCGCGTCGGACCACGCCAGCACCCGGCTGGCCTGGTAGTCGATGAGGTCGACGATCGGCGCGTCCGCGCGCACCCCTTCGGCCGGCGGCAGCTGCGCCAGCGCTGCGAGGCCGTCGCGCCGAACGGTCTCCACCACCCAGCGCCGCAGCGACATCTGGTCGCCGAGCACGGGCAGCGGCACGGCGCGCTTGGCCTCCTCGGCCAGCGCCACGCGCTCGTGGAAGATCAGGCGTTCGGCGATCAGCTGGCAGCCGTCGTCGCCGCGGCGGTGGATCGTGCGCTTGGAGTACGCGCTGATCGTCTGGATGTCGATGGACGGCATCCGCGACGGGCAGACCCAGCGATGGTAGACCACGCTCCACGCCTCGCGCTCGCCGTCGCGGGCGGTGAAGTCCGCCTGCAGCCCGGCGATGACCGTCTCGATCGGCTGCGGACCGTCGGGTACGTCGGTGCCGCGGTGGCCGGACAGGTTGCGCAGGACCAAGTCGCGCAGCACCGCCGCCAGCGTGCGGCCGACATCGCCGGTGCTGCCCGCCAGCGGATCCTGGGCGCGCCGTTGTCGGACAACGGCCAAGCGGCACAACGGGTGTTCCGCCAGCGCACGCGGATTGTCGAGGCGGCGCAGCGCCTGTTCGACGAGCTGTGGCGTGATGACGGCTTCGGTCATTTCGGTCGGCAGCTCGTGCGTCGGGACGCGTGGCGGGGGGACCCGGTGTGGCGGGTCACGATGCAGTGGGAATGGAAGGGGTGGGAACGGAAGCTGCGGGAGCGGAAGCTGCGGGAGCGGAAGCTGCGCCGCAGTAAACACTGTTTCCGGCAGGAAAAGCAAATGATCGAGGTGCCGACCGGAGGCGGTTGGGACGACGTGCGGCATCGCCGATCGCCCACGGCGCGGCGACGGTGTGGGCCGGCGGCGCGCGACCGGATCGGTCGCGGCCGGAAGGAGCACCGTCGTCGCGCCGTGGACGGCCGAAATGCTGAGAGAACCGGACTCCTGCGCGTACGCAATCAAGGACTCGGACGATGGCGCACGCCGGTTCGTCGGCGTGTGCCCAACACATGCTGGTCGATCGCATTGCTCTGACTGTGAATGCAGCCGAACCTCTCGAACGGCGCGCACGATGCGTGATGGGCGCACGGGAGCGACCTGCCGAAGATGGCCCATCGATCCTCCCCTCGCTCCATGCCGCCCGGATCGGCGCCCGCGCCCGCGCTCGATTGCGCGGTGGTGCCATTGTCCGGTTACGGCGGGGGCGATGGAAGGGGTGCAGGGGTCACAAAGGGGTCACGTCGGGGCCGCCATGGCGCCGCGCTCAGCCGCGCTCCACCGTCGGTTCGTACGCCGCCAGCCGCCGCGCCATCACGTCGACGGCGTCGGGGTTGTTGTCCACGAGCACGAAGTCACACCCGTGCTTGGCCGCCGCTTCGCCGAGCGTGCCGCTGCCGGCAAAGAAGTCGAGACAGACATCGCCCGGTCGGCTGTGCACCTTCACGATCCGCTCCAGGATCGCCAGCGGCTTCTGCGTGGCGTAGCCCGTCTTCTCGCGCCCGTTCGTGCTGACGATCGTCTGCCACCACACGTCGGTGGGCGTCTTGCCGCGCGCCGCCTTCTCGGGACCGACCATGCCGGGGGCCAGATAGGGGATGCGGTCCATGCGCCCGTAGTCGAACGTATAGGCTTCGGGATCCATCACGTACCACAGGATGTTGTCGTGCTTGGCCGGCCAGCGGCGCTTGGAGCGCGCGCCGTAGTCGTAGGCCCAGATGATCTCGTTCATGAAGCATTCGCGCGTGAACAGGGCGTCCATCAGCACTTTGGCGTAGTGGACCTCGCGGCAGTCCATGTGCAGGAAGAAGCTGCCCGTCGGCTTCAGCACGCGCCGACCTTCCTTCAAGCGCGGTGCGATGAAGCCCGGGAAATCTTCGAAGCGGTCGTCGTAGCCGCTCACGCCGAGCGACTCCGTGCGATAGCGCCGGCCCTGGAAGCCGGTTCGGTCGCCGCCGTCGTCGTCCCGCACCGTGCGCAGGCGCGTTCGGGTCTGGCGGTGGCCCGTGTTGAACGGCGGGTCGATGTAGATCAGGTCGACGGACGCGCTCGGCAGCGTCGCCAGCACCGCCAGGTTGTCGCCCAGGATGATCCGCCCCATGGGACACCGCCCTCCGAGGTCGCTCCATGCCGCCGTCAGGCGACGACACGGGGCGTGCGAGACGATGTTAATACGACAACGGCGGAATCGCGCGCCGACGGCGTGACTTCTGCCCGGCCGCCGACGTTAGGCCGGTTGGCGGCCGTGTACAATCGGTCGTCGCAGCGTGCGCTCGCGGATCGCCGAACCAATGCCCCCGGGAGGCCCCGATGTCCATCCTCGCTCACCCATTCCGCCGCACCGCCGCGCTTTTCGCCGTGGTCGGTCTGGCCGTCTGCGCCGGCGGCCGTGTCGGCGCGCAGGACCGCGGCGGCGCCAACACGGCGCGCGAACCCGAGATCTGCGTCGGCGCCGGAACCGCGTTGGCCGTGCTCTCGCCGAGCGGCGCGATCGCCGATGTGATCGCGCCGCGGACGACGAGCCGCGGCTCGAACGTCGGGTCGGCCGCCGGCCCGGCGAAGATCGTGCTGACGAAACCCGGCCTGGTCGGCGCGTGCGCCGATTTCAGAGGCTACTGGACCGCCGGCGCCGCGGGCGCCGAGGCGGCGACGCTGCGGCTGATGGCCGTCGCCGCCGACGGCTCCGAGAGCGAGGTGGCCGTCCAGAACGTGGCCGACACCCAGACCGGACCCGCCACGCGCGACGCCCGGCTGCGCGCCGTCGCCCGCGTCGAAACGCCCGGTGCCTCCCGCTTCGTCGCGATCCTCACCGTCCGCGCCGCGCCCGACGGCGGCGCAGTGGTCGAGGGGACCGTCCGGCAGACCGTCGACGTCGACCTGCGCCTGCCCGGCGCGATCGAGGGCCGTGTCGTCGGCGCGGATGGCCAACCGCTGGCCGGCGCCCTCGTCCGCGCCCAGGAAGTCCGCACGGACCGCCCGCTTGCCCTGCCGTTCGATCCGCCGCGCACGGACGCGCTCCAGGCGGACCGCGATCCGAACGCCGGCGGCGCGACGACCGACGCCGACGGGCGCTACCGGCTTCCGGTCATGCCCGGCACCTGGACGGTGCGCGTCGATGCGGCCATGCACAAGGTGCAGTGGTTCGACGGCGCCGCAGCGCAGCGCGACGCCGACCCGGTCGCCGTCGCCGCCGGCGCCACGGTGCCGAACATCGACTTCCAGCTCGCCGCCGCCGATCCGACCCCGACGCCGGTGCCGATGGCATCCGTCCGCGGCATCGTGCGCGGCGCCGACGGCCTCCCGCTCAAGGGCGCGCTCGTGCGCGCCCAGCGGGCGAGCAACACCGCCGCCGGCGACCGGTCGACCCTGGCGGGCGGCAGCACGCGCACGGGCGACGACGGGACGTACGCGCTGAAGGTACCCGTCGGTAGCTGGCTCGTCGCGGCCGAAGCGGACGGCCACATCCGCCAGTACTGGGACCACCAGGTCGAGGCGCGCACGGCCGCCGTGCTGACGCTGGCGCTGGACGAGGCGCGCGGCGGCATCGACTTCGACCTGGCGCACAAGCCGCAGGTGACGATCAAGGGCACGATCGTCCGGGCAGACGGCACCGCGGCCGGCAACGCGAACGTGATGGCGGTGCGGCGCGACGGCCCAACCGATCGGAACGGGCAGCTGCCGACGACAGGACCGAGGGTCAACACGAACGCCAGCGGCGCGTACGTCCTCGTCGTCGAGCCGGGCACCTACGCCGTCGGCGCCGCGCCGAAGGCGGAGCGGTCGAGCACGCCGCCGGTCTGGCGGTGGTGGGACGGCAAGGGGGCGATCGCGGACGCGGATCTGCTCGTGCTGCCGGACGGGGCGGTACGGGAGGGGGTGCACATTACGCTGCCGTAGGCGGCGTGTCCGCAATCACGGGGGTGCCCTTCGAGAAGCACTGTGAATCGATCGGCGAATCACAGTGCTTCTCGTTTCGATTCACAGTGCTTCGCGACTCGATTCACAGTGCTTCTCGATCGGAATCACTGTGCTCCTCGACCCGATGCACGATGGATCGCCGGCCGCCGTCGAGGCGATCGCCCCGTCGGCGCTTGACCTGCCTCCCCCGCTGATCGACGATCTCCCCATGTGGCCCGCCCGACCTCTGCCCCACGTCCCCGTCCCCGGCGAGTCCGCCGCCGCGTTGTGGCGCTTCGAGCCCGGCCTCATGCTCGTCCTCGCCGCGGCCGCGCTTGCCTACGCCGTCGCCCTCGCCGCGGCGCGCCGGCGCGGCCGTCCGTCCCACGGACCGTGGCGCGCGGTCGCCTTTTTCGGTGGGCTGGCGGCCGTGACGACGGCGCTGGCCGGACCGCTGGATGCGTACAACGACGAGAGCTTCCTCGTCCACATGCTCCAGCACTTGGTGCTCATGCAGCTGGCGGCGCCCCTGCTCGTGCTCGGGCGGCCGGTCCATCTGATCGTCCAGGCGCTGCCGCCGCGCCGCCTCGTCGGGGTGCTCCGGGCGACGGTCGGGCACCGCTGGCTGCGCCGGACACTCGATGTCGTGTGTCATCCGGTGACCGTCGCCGTGCTCTGGAACGTCAGCCTCGGCCTGTGGCACGTGCCGCGGTTCTACGAGGCCGCGCTGGCCGACCCGCTGATCCACGACCTCGAGCACGCCCTGTTCTTCGCGCCGTCGCTGTTGTTCTGGTGGATCGTCATCGACCCGCTGCCGGCGCACCACCGGGCGTCGCCCCACGCGGCGTTCGGCATGGCGTTCGCCAACTGCATGGGCGGCGGGCTCGTGGCGGCGGCGCTGTTGTTCAGCCCACGCGTGCTCTACCCCACCTACCTCGCCGCCGAAGCCGCCGGCCGGCCGTGGGGCCTTGATCCCTTGGCCGACCAGCGGCTCGGCGGCGTCGTCATGTGGCTGACCGGCGCGCTCTTCTTCGGGACGATGTTCCGCGCCATCTGGCCGAGCCGCCGAACAGTGCCGGCGCTCGTCGTCGGCACCGGCGGCTGAAGGCGGCCGCCGGAGGGGTCACCGAATCCCCCACTGGATCGAACTGAACTCGTACCACGACACGGCGTAGAGCACGACGAAGAGCGCCAGCCACGTCATCGCCAGCGTCATCGTGCCGGGCGCCTCGAAGCCGCGGCCCACGTGGGGCGCCGCCGGGGCGGGCGGGGCGAACGCGCCGGCGTCCACGTGGCCGATGTTCGGGACGTCGTTCCGCTTCCCGAGGAACACCGTGCCGGCGGCGATGATCACGTACATCGTCCCGCCGATGATCGCGATCGTCGCGCCCAGAGCCGTGATCGC
This sequence comes from Ardenticatenales bacterium, assembly GCA_020853525.1. Lineage (GTDB taxonomy): Bacteria > Chloroflexota > Anaerolineae > Epilineales > Epilineaceae > Avedoeria. The sequence goes on from JADYYS010000046.1 coordinate 76,559, forward strand.
CAGCGCCATCTGGATGCGCGGGCCGTCGAACGTGCCGGCGGCGAACGGGTAGGCGGACAGGCTGATGTCCCAGTGGCGGCGCGGGACGCCCCAGTGGCCGGCCAGGCCCATCGCGATGCCGAAGATCAGCATGCCGGTCGTGAAGATGTAGGGCTGCACCTTGGCCCAGCCGGGCAGGAAGAGGTCGCGCCGTGTGATCAGCGGCACGAGGTAGTAGCTGATCCCCATGAACGCCAGGGTCGTGCCGGCGACGACGGTCATGTGGAAGTGGGCCGGGACGATCAGCGTGTTGTGGGCGATCAGGTTCAGCTGGATGCCGCCCATGATCACGCCGCTGATCCCGCCCAGGATGCCGAACATCGCAAACGAGAGCGCGAACGCGCTGAAGCCCGGCGAGCCCCACGGCGCATTGCGCAGCCAGGCGAACAGGCTGCCGGTGTGGCCTTTTTCACGCTGGGCGACCTCGACGGAGGCCGGAATCGTGAACGCGTGGATCATGCTGCCCATGACGGCGGCGTAGAGGAAGTAGCTGGTGTTGATGCCGCGCGCCCAGTGGCTCAGGCCCGGGTCGACGAGGATGTGGTGCATCGACCCCATTTGAATGAAGAGCACGTACAGCAGGAACGCCAGCCGGCTCAGCCCCTCGTTGATCGGCCGCGCGCCGACCATCAGGCTCGCCAGGCCGTACCAGATCGCCACCATCGCCGCCAGGTTCACCTGTTGCGCGCCGTGGCCGAAGCCCCAGAACAGCAGGCGGTAGACGCCCGGATCCGCCGTCTCGATCACGCCGAGGCGCGCGAGCCAGGCCGGGATGAGCGCCGCGGTGCCGCTGGCCAGCGTGAACAGCGCCAGGATGGCGGCCACGACGAGGCCGAACGTGAACAGCGGCAGCGTGCGGATCCGGCCGGTGATCCGGGCGCGCGTGATCTGGACGAGGAAGTGGATCACCGCGATGAGCGCCCCGACGGCGAACACGAGGATGAACAGGTAGAACCAGTGGCTCGCCTCGAGCGGCGGGTAGGCCGTGAACATCACGGTGGCGTATCCCGAGAGCACGACGACCGCCGCCGCGACGGACCCGAAGAGCATCATGCCGTACGCCAGCCAGCCGACCTTGGGGGCGACCATCGGCTGGTTCAGCAGGATCGTGCCGCCGAAGATCAGCCCGGCGACCTCGAAGAACAGGATCCAGAACACCAGCATCGCCGCGCCGTGGGCGCTGACGAGGCGGTAGAACCATTCCGGGCTGCTGATCAGGTGCACCGCCGGCCAGCGCGTGAGCGCGATGAGGAGCGCCATCACGCCGCCCGTCGCCAGCCAGAGCACCGCGGTCACCGCGTTGACGATGATCAGCCGCTCGGACGAGCGGTCCACGAAGAGGCCGGTCACCCCGCAGGTGCGGCCGACGGCATTTCGAAGCGCGCCACTGAGTGCCATGTTCGTCTCCGGGTGCGTCACGGCACGACGGCGATCTGGCCGACCATCAGGTGGTGGCCGATGCCGCAGTACTCGTTGCAGACGATCGTGTATTCGCCGTCCTGCTTGGGCGTCAGCGTGATCGCGCTGACGTAGCCCGGCAGGACCTGGAAGTTGATGTTGTCCGGCTGGATCGAGAGGCCGTGCTGGACGTCGCTGGACGACAGGAGCAGCCGGTAGGTCTCGCCCTTCTTCAGGCGCAGCGCCGGTGTGAACTGGAAGCGCTCACCGAGCAGGTAGACGTCACCCGGCGGCGGGGCCACGAGCGGGCGGCCCTCGAGCTCGCCGACCTGGTGCGCGGCGATCGAGGCGTCGACCGCAGCCTTGAACGTGGCCGTATCGGTGCGATAGGACGAGAACGTCAGCTGCTGGTCGCCGATCGCCGGCCAGATGACGAAGATCATCAGGAACATCGCCAGCGCCCAGACGAGAACGACCATGAACCACAACCGTTCGTCGCGGCCCAACGGCGACCACCACCGGGCGCCGGGTGCGACGAGCGTGCTCGATCGCTCGATCATCGAATGCTCTCCAGTTGTCGGGGTGGATGCGGGCATGGCATGGGCCGTCGGGTTGCGTCGAAACGGCGCAACAGCCATCGTCGGCGCGGGCCGGATGACGCCGTGCGCGACGCCGTCCGACGGGCCTTCGGTGACGGGCCTACGGTTTGAACAGCGGCAGGCTGGCCAGCTCGATGAGACCCCAGACGATGTAGAACAGCGTCGGGACCACCAGTCCGAACATCGTCAGGAGGAACACGTCGTACAGCACGGCCTGTTGCCAGGGCACGGCGGGCGAGGGCTCCGGCGGGTGTCCGTCGGTCATCGCGGCATCTCCTTGTGCGGATGGCGGATGCTGCTCCCGGGCCGAGGTTAACACCGTTCCGCGCGCCGTACAAACGCCTCGCCGCGGCTCGGGATTGTGTCCGCCCGCACCCCGGGGTATCGTCGCGTGCGATGATGCCGACCGTGCCCGCACCGTGGTCGATCGAACGAAGCGCCGCCTGGCTCGTGCGCGGCATCGGCCTCGTGTATGCCGTCGCCGGCGCATCGCTGTGGGGCCAGATCATCGGCCTCGTCGGCGCGCGCGGCATCCTGCCGATCGCCCAGCGGGCGGGCGATGCAACGGCGTCGTTCGGCGCGTGGTGGGCGCAGCCGTCGCTGCTGTGGCTTTGGCCGACGGACGGGGCGCTGCACACGGCGTGTGCGGCGGTCGTCATGGCGGGCGTTGCGCTCGCGCTGGCGCCGGGGCATCGGCCGCGGGCCGCCGGTCGAGCGGGCGCGCGACGCTGGACGCCGGCGTGGGCGTCGACCGCCGCCGCGGTCGTCGCCTGGGCGGGCTACCTGTCGCTCGTCGGCGTGGGCGACGTGTTCCTCGGCTACCAGTGGGACGGACTGCTGTGCGAGGCCGGGTTCCTGACGATCTGGGTCTCCGCCGCCCTGGGTCGAGACGCGCGCGCGATAGCCGCCGGCAGCGGTGCCGGCGGCTCGACCCGCCGGATGATCTGGCTCTGCCGCCTCCTCGTCGCCCGCCTGATGTTCGCCAGCGGCCTCGTCAAGCTGCGGGGCGACGTCGTCTGGCGCGACCTCTCGGCGCTGTCGTTCCACTTCATGACGCAGCCGCTGCCGACGCGCGCGGCGTGGTATGCCCACCATCTGCCGCCGGGCGTGCTGCGGGCGATGACGGCCGGCGCGCTGGCGATCGAGCTCGGCGCACCGCTGCTCGTCTTCGGCCCGCGGCGGGCGCGTCGCACCGCGGCGTGGCTGTTCATCGCGCTGCAGCTGGCGATCGGGCTCACCGGCAACTACGGCTTCTTCAACGTGCTGACGGCGGTGCTGTGCCTGTCACTGTTGGGCGATGCGGCCCCGGCGCAAGCCACGGCCGACGTCGCGCCGACCGTGGCGCCGACCGTGGCGCCGACCGTGGCGACGACATGGACCGCCCGCATCGGCCGCGCCCTCCAGACCGCCGTCGTCATCATCGTCCTCTGGCTGACGATCACCCCGCTCGCCCTCGCCGCCGGCTGGCGGCCGTCGTCGCCCGCCGCTGCGCCCGTCGTGGCGCCGTTCGTCGTGCTCGCCCCGTGGCGGATCGTGAACCCGTACGGCCTGTTCGCCGACATGACGACGGTGCGGCCGGAGATCGTTCTCGAGGGCACGCTCGACGGGCGGACGTGGCGGCCGTTCCCTTTGCGTTGGCTGCCGAGCGACGTGCACCGGGCGCCGCGCCTGGCCGGGCCGCACATGCCCCGATTGGACTGGCAGCTCTGGTTCGCCGCGTTGGAGGTGCGTGCAGGCGGCGAGGCGCCGGGCTGGCTCGGACGGTTCCTCGAGGCGCTGAAGCGGGGCGACCCGTCCGTCGTCGCCCTCGTGGCGGCCGATCCGTTCCACGGCCATCGGCCGATGGCGGTGCGCGCCGTCCTCGTCGACGACCGGTTCAGCGACGCGGCGACGCGGCGGCGGACGGGTGCATGGTGGGTCCGGAGCGGCGGACGGGTGGTGGCGGAGCGTTAACGGGCGCGGCCGGCGGGGCAGTTCGCCGCGCCGGCCGCATTCGGTCGGTAAGCCCACCGATCGGTGAGCCCACGATTTGATCCACCTACATCAGCCGTTCGCCCCGCCGTCGATGACGAAGCTGAGCGGCGTCGGCACATCGATGCCGAGGGTGTGTGCGGTGTACAGGAGGGCGAAGGCCACCGCAAGGCCGAACATGAACGTCGCACCGATCAGCCACAATGCCCGCAGGCGCATCCCGAGTTCCATCGTCCAAACCTCCAAGCCGAAAAGGGGAAAAGCGTCGAATCGAACCGCAAGAGACACAACTTCCGTGTCTTCGTGGAACAAGACGCCGTGGGCGGCGAGGAGGTACGCGGGATTCGGGCATTCTTACCAAACGCTTACCTTTCGCTGACGGGCGTCTCGACCCAGCCGACCGGATCGCCCACGCTGAGCGTGCCGCTGTCCAGGACTTCGCCGAACGCACCGGCGCGCCAGTCCGGGTCGAGCGCCCGGCGGAGCCCGCTGTGCATCTCGTCCATCAGGGCGCACGGGCGGGTCTCGCCGTGGATCCGGACGCGGATGCCGCCGATCGCAAGCACCCGCCCATTGCTGTGCGCCAGATCGACGCCGCGCACGAGCAGGTTCGCCCGGCGTGCCGATGGGTCGATGGGGGCGCCGAGGTCATCCGTCACGGCGTCCCAGGCCGCGCGGGAGATGATCGTTACCTGGCGCCGGCCGCCCTGGTCGGCATTGCCGGCCAGGCCGACCCCGGCGATCGCCTCGGCGGCGGCAGCCGGGTCCATCTTGCCGCCGGCCGCGCGCTTGATCCAGATCGCTTCGAGCGTCGGCGGCATGGGTCGACCTTCTGTCATCGTTCGGACTCCCTTTGTCGGCGTTGCGCGCGTCGATTCTAGTGCGTGTCTGCAAACGGTGGCCACGGATAAGACCGGCGGCTGAAGCCGGCCGGCTGATGGCCTTCGGCCATTGCGCCCGCCTTCGCGGGCGCTTCAAACCTCGGGGTGCCCGCGAAGGCGGGCACCATGGCGACCCGCCAGGGGCGCCTCCAGCCGGCCAGCTTTAGCTGCCGGAGCTGGGTTTGCAGACACGCCCTAGTGCCCCGCCACTGACGAATCTCCGGGTTCCCCACTCTGGTGGCAACTCCGAGCGTGCCCAGTGGCGCGGCGCTAGCCGCGGGTCGCCCGCGCGAGCCATGCCGCAGCACCGGGCACGGCGGCGGCGAGCCGCGCGGCGGGCTCGGCGGCGCGCGACGAGAGGAGCACGGGCTGTAGCGCCCGCGCCAGGCGCATCCGACCGCCGAAAGCGCGCCGCCACGCGCCGTTCCATGCGGCGGCCAGGCGCGCGCGGTCGTCGTCGTCCAACCGCGATCCGGCGCCAGGCAAGGCGTGCGCGATGAGGTCGGCCAAGCGGACCGCGCCGCCCAGCGCCATCGCCTGCCCGTCGCCGGCCAGCGGGGCGATCATGCCGGCGGCGTCCCCGGCGAACAGCGCGAGCGCGTTGCCGCGATCTTTGAAGTGCAGCGAGACCTGCGCCACGGCATGCACGGTGTCGTCGGCCGGGGCGAGCCCCTGCAGGCGGGCGGCGAGGGCCGGGTTCGCCCGGCCGGCGGCGGCGAGGACGGTCGGCCAGGCCGCGTCGGCCAGCGGCGCGATGAAGCGGCGGTGGAGGAGGAGGCAGGCGTTCACCGCGCCGGTCTCGATCGGCGCCAGCCCGCAGTAGCCGCCGTCGAAGACGTACAACTCGACCGAACCGGCCAGTGCGGCGAAGTTCGCGCGGCCGACGTCGTCGTCCGTTGCCCGAAGGTGGCGCTTCAGGCCGAGGAACGGCGTTGTGCGGCGGAAGGTCGGGCGGTCGAGCGATCGGTCGAGGCGGTCGCGGCGGCCGTGGGCGCAGACGACGAGCGTGGCGCGCACCGTGCCGGCGATGCCGGAAGCGCCGGCACCGCCTCGACCGATCGCTCGATCGCCGGGCGCGCGTGCGACCTCGACGATGCGCGTTCCGTCGGCCGCGGCGCGCACGGCCGTGGCCACCGTCCCCTCGCACACGCGGGCGCCGCACGCGCGGGCGTGGGCAGCGAGGGCGGTGTCGAGGGCGATGCGGCTGAGGCCCCATGCGGTGCCGGGCAGCGGGACGGCGAGCGCAAAGCCGCCGGGCGTCGTGAAGCGGGCGCGGGTCAGCGCGGGCGGGGCGAGGGCGGCGAGGTTGTCCCGGCAGCCGATCGTCCGGAGCGCCTCCTGGGCTTCCGGGCTCAGGAACTCGCCGCACAGCTTGTCGCGCGGGAAGCGATCGCGCTCCACGACGATGACGTGAAGGCCGTGCCGGGCCAGCAGGGCGGCCAGCGAAGATCCGGCCGGGCCGGCGCCGATGACGGCGACGTCGGCGGTGCGGTCCTCGACCGGTCGTGCCACGTCGTCCTCGGCGGCGCGAACCTCGTCCGCGCTCGAGACGCGGATGGCGTCATCACTGCGGACGACGTCGTCGACGCGCGCCCCGACGCCGGAGCGGATCGACGCCACGGTCACCGCCCGGCCGTGTGCGCCGCCGTGCCCCGCTTGTCCGCGACGAGCTGCCAGCGGAACAGCGGCCACCACCGCAGGCGCGTGCGGTCCATCGGCCAGCCGGCGCGGGCGGCCAGCGCGCGCAGCTCGGCGCGGCGGAAGCCGCGCAGGACGCTCACCGGGCCGTCGTGCCGGATCATGCGGTTGCGAAAGGCGACGGCCGCGAGGGCGCGGAAGCCCCAGTAGGCCAGCGGGTGGCGGTGGAGATCGTTCACGACGACGCCGATCTCGGCGAGGGCGTACATCCTGGCGAGCGCCCGGACGGCATCCTCGTCGCGGAAGTGATGTAGGACCATCGCGGCGTGTACGACGTCGAACCGGGCGCCGGGGGCGTCGGCGTCGATCGCGAGGAGGTCGGCCTGCACGGCGTTGAGCGACGGATGGGCGGCGCTGTGGCGCTGGGCGTACGCGACGGTGTGCGCGGCGAGGTCGATCGCCGTGACGTGCAGCACGGTGCCCCGCGCGGCGCAGGCCTCGATCAGGCGCCGCGGGGTGTCGGCGGCGCCGGTGCCGACGTCGAGCAGGCGGGCGGTCCGAGGGAGGACGGATGGATGGGGTGCCGCCAACCCGAGCAACCCAAGCACCCCCGCCACGCTCGGCGCATACCCCCCGAGCAGCCGGTTGATCCGGGTCAGCTGCCGGAGCGCCGCCTCGAGCTCCGGCCCGCCGATGGACGGATCGTCCATCCACTCGTCGGCCGAGCTGCGGCAGGCGAAGCGGCCGGGGCGGAGGGCCGTCGGCGCCTTCACGTCGTGGCGCGCAGCACCGCGCCCTCGAGGCTGAGCCCGGGGCCGAAGCCGAGGGCGACGATGTCGCGGCCGACGCTGTCGCGGCCGACGCTGTCGCCGCCGACGGACCCGCGGCGAACCGGGGCGACGACCCCGTCGCGTTCGGCAGGCGAGCCGTCGCCTTCGGCCGCACCGCCGGTGCGCAGCCGATCGAGCTCGCGTTGCAGGACGAAGAAGATCGTCGCGCTGGACATGTTGCCGTAGTCCCGCAGCACGCCGTAGGCCGAGGCCAGGTCGGGCTCGTCGAGCTCGAGCGCCCGGCCGATGCCCTCGACGATCCGGCGGCCGCCCGGGTGGATCGCCCAGCCGGCGACGCGGTCGGGGCCGGTCCGGCCGCGGTCGAGGAGCGAACGGACGAACGGGTGGATCGCGCGGGCGAGCGTGTTCGGGACGGCGTCGGTCAACGTCATGACGAAGCCGTGGTCGCCGATCCGCCAGCCCATCTGGTCGAGGCTGTCGTCGTGGACGGCGCTGCACGTGCCGAGGAGCGATGCATGCCCGCCCGGCCGCGCGCCGTCGGCCGCCCAGACGGCGGCGGACGCGCCGTCGGCGAACAGGCAGTTGGCGACGAGGGTTTCCGACGTGTCGTCGCGCTGGAAGTGCAGGCTGCAGAGCTCGACGCAGACCTGGAGGACGACGGCGTCCGCGTTCGAACGGACGATGTCGTCGGCCGTGCGGAGGCCGTTGAAGGCGGCATTGCAGCCCATGAAGCCGATGACCGTCCGCGCGACGGTCGGCTGCAAGCCGAGGCGGCGCAGGAGAAGCACGTCCGGGCCTGGCGAGAAGAACCCCGTGCACGTGCTGATGACTAGGTGCGTCACGTCGCCGGGAGCGATCGACGCATCGGCCAGGGCACGCCGTGCGGCCTCGGCGCCGAGATCGACGCTGGCCTCGCGGAAGACGACCATCCGCTCGGCCGTCGTCGGAAACGGATCGAGCGCCCAGTTGGCCGGAAAGAACGCGAACGCGGTCGGGTCGTCGCACGTGTAGTCGGCCAGGACGCTGTGGCGGCGGGCGATGCCGCTCTCGGCGTACAGGCGGCGGATCAGGCGGGCGCTGCGGGGGGGGCGGCCGCCGTTTGCTGCGCCGGTGACATCACCCGACGATTCGCCGTCTTCCGCCGCGCCACGGCGCCGCTCCGCCGCGGCGGCGACGACGCGGGCCATGAACGCGCCGACGTCGGCCTGCGCGGCGCTGTGCGGGGGCGTGGCGGTGCCGAGGCCGTACAGCCGTGTGGTTACCCCCGTGCCCATCGGCCGTCCCCGCTCCCGGTTGTGTTGGGGCACGGCATGCCGTGCCCTCCGACGATTTGCGTGATCCGTACGAGGGCACGGCATGCCGTGCCCCTACACGGCGTCCGGGCGATGGCGCGGCGCAGGTCGTCGTCGGGCGTCCGGGCGACGGCGCGGCGCAGGACGTCGTCGGGCGTCCGGGCGATGGCGCGGCGCAGGACGTCGTCGGGCGTCCGGGCGATGGCGCGGCGCAGGACGTCGTCGGGCGTGTGGGTGATGGCGCGGCGCAGGTCGTCGTCGGGCGTCCAGGCGATGGCGCGGCGCAGGTCGTCGTCGGGCGTGTGGGTGATGGCGCGGCGCAGGTCGTCGTCGGGCGTCCGGGTGATGGCACGGCGCGGGTCGTCGTCGGGCGTCCAAGCGGTGGCGCACGGAGCGGAAGCGTCGGGTGCGGTGGCGATGGCCGTCACACACCCCACGCCAGCGCGCACAACCGCACCACGACGTTCGCCTTCGTCGGCCGGAGGCTGACGGTTTCGATCTCGACGGCCGCCGGGTCGATCCGCGCCTCGATGGCCGCGACATCCTCCTGGAACGTCAGGTCGAGCGCTTCGATCTGCTCCTGCGCCGCAGCGACGTCGTCTTTGGCGCGGGCGACGTCCTCGCGCTCGCGCATTCCGCGGGACACGCCGCGGGCGGCCTCCTTGGCCATGCCGAGGACGGTGCGGCGACCGAGGACAGCGCCGAGGATCGTGCCGGCCAGGCCGGTGCTCGCGTCCGTCCGCTCTTTGTCGACGCGTTGCTCCGCCTTGCGCAGGCGCTCCTCGAGCAGGCGCATCTTCGGGCCGTACTTGGCCTTGAGCGCGTCCGTCTGCCGGTCGCGTTCCTCGCGGGACGCCTCGCCCAGCCGCACCCGGAAGGCGCGCTCGTCCTCGTCGGGGCGGGCGTAGGTCTCGAGCTCGGGGCAGTAGAGGACGGGCAGGTCGCTGTTGGCGTACAGCCACTCCGCCAGGTCCTTGCCCCAATCCTTGTAGTTCCGGGCCTGCACCGCCGGCGAGGGCAGCTCCGCGAACGGGATGCCCGGCACCGGTTCGGCTTCGAGGTCGTCGAGCCGAAGGCTCGTCGACGTGGCGGTCCCCCAGCTCACCGGCACGCCGGTGTCGTCGATCGGCGCCAGCAGGACGTGCTCGCGCGTCACGTCCACGCCCGTCTTGCGGTCGGCGAAGCGCACCGTGGCCACGCCGAGGGCGTGCGCGCGGTACGGGTCGCGGGCGACGACGGGGCCGGGGCGCGGCACGTAGTAGACGCCGATGTCGGGCGGCAGGACGGGGGCGAGGCCGGCGCGGGCTTCGGCGGACGGGGCGAACGGCACGGCGCCGCCGTGGGCGTTCGCCCCGCCCGGGGACGAAGGGAGCGCGGATGCGGTGGCGGGGTGTGCCGGCACGGGCGCCGACGGGCGCTCGGGCTTGCGGCCGGCCATCAGGCGCTTGATCTGATCGCGCGCCAGCGGGCCGCGCAGGTAGCTCATCGCCCAGCGCGTCGTGAAGATGACGGGCGCGTTCTCGTGGACGTTGTTCATCAGGAAGACGCGCTTGCCGAGGCCGGCGAGCGTCTCCTCCATCTCGGCGCGGTCGAACCGGCCGGCGCCGGCGGCGGCGCCCTCGAGGCCGTCGAGGATCCGCTGCTTGTCGCGGTCCGTCTGGAGGCGGCCGATCAGCCAGGTGCCGATGTTGGACAGGCCCTTGTAGTCCAGATCGACCGGGTTCTGTGTGGCCAGGACGATGCCGAGGCCGAAGGCGCGGGCTTGCTTGAGAAGGGCAAGGAGCGGCGTCTTGCTCGGCGGGTTGGCGGTGGGGGGGAAGAAGCCGAAGATCTCGTCCATGTAGAGGATCGCGCGCAGGGATGTCGTGCCGCTCTGCATGCGCACCCAGCCGAGAATCTCGTTCAGGAGGAGCGAGACGAAGAACATCCGCTCGGCGTCCGAGAGGTGGCTGATCGTCAGGATGGCAGCGCGTGGGCGGCCGGTGGGATCGTGGAGGAGCCGGTCGATATCGAGCGCCTCGCCGGACAGCCAGACGTCGAAGCCGGGCGCGGCCAGCAGGTTGTTCAGGCGCATCGCCAGCTCGTGGCGGTCGTCGGGCGCGTAGAACGCGTCCGTGGCCAAGGCGCCCACGGTGGCGAACGGCGGTCGCTGGATCAGACCGATCAGTTCGGCCAAGCCGACGTCCCGACCGCCGCGCCAGGCGTCCTCGAAGATCCGGGCGACGAGGATGTGCTCCCGGCTGCGCAGCGGGTCGGCGTCGATCCCGAGGAGAGAGAGGAGACTGGTGGTGGTCGTCGTGACCCGCTCGCGGAGGAGATCGGCGTCGTCGACGAGCGCGGGGGGCGGCGCGCCGAAGCTCTTGAGGATCGAGATCGGGATTCCGGCGCTCGAGCCCGGTGTGTAGATCGCGATGTCGGCCTTTCGGCGCAGCTGGTCGATCCGCGCGCCGTCCTGGCCCCAGTCGGCCAGGCCCTTCTGCCAAAGCGTGGCCTGCTGCGCGGCGAACTCGCCGACGCTCACGCCGGCCGTCACGGCGTCGTCCGGGTTGACCCAGGGCTCGAAGTCCGCCGGGCGAAGCTCCGGGAACGTCAGCATGAGGTTCGTCAGATCGCCCTTGGGGTCGATGATGAGCGCCGGCACGCCGTCGAGCAGCGCTTCCTCGATGAGGCTGATGCACAGCCCGGTCTTGCCGCTGCCCGTCATGCCGATGCACAGGGCGTGCGTCGTGAGGTCGTTGGCGTCGTAGAGCAGGAGCTCGTCCGTTGCCTTCCTGGCCGTCATGTCATATGTCCGGCCGAGGTAGAACGTGCCGAGCTTCTCGAAGTCGGCGGGGGAGGGCATGGCGGGCTCCTGGGAGGCGGTCGGGCGCGGCGGCGTGCATTCGGGAGGATGGGGAAGGCGAGGGCGGACGGGTGTGGACGGGGGTGGACGGGGGCGGGCGGGGGTGGGCGCGCGATCGGATTATGCCATCGGCGGGGGGGATCGGGGTGGGGGGCGCGGGGGGTGGGGCGAGGCGGGGCAATGTGGCTGTTGATGGGGTGAGGGCAGGCACGGGGGCCTGCCCCTACCGGATCCACATCCATCGCACGGCGTGGCCCTCGATCGGGATCGTCGCCTCGACCCGGCGCACTTGTGCCGGGTCGATCGGCGCAACGCCGACGCCGGCCTTCGTCACGTCGACGGACCACGGGCCGTCGACGGCGTCCACCGGCACCGTCCAGCGCTCCGGCATGTCCGCCTCGCCCGCCCAGACGGCGAGGACGACGAGATCGCCGGCGGTGCGGCCCGTGATCCGGCCGGTGGCCGGGTCGAACGATGCGGCGAGGGGTAGCACGCGGAGCGAGGTCGACCACGAACCCAGCGTCAGGGTGACGACGTCGCCGCCGGTCAGGACGCCCGTCGCGGCGGGCAGCGTCGCGGTGTAGCGGTCGCTCGCGTCGGCGGCCGCGGTCGCGCGGTCGGTGCCGCGGCGGACGACGACGGACGAGCCGCCGGCGGCCTGGCCCCTGACGGTCCGCGTGCCGACGTCGACCTCGATCGTCGGGCCGATCAAGCGGGCGCGGCGGAAGTGACCGCCGGCCAGCCGTTCGACGACGTTCAGCTCGATACCCGGCCGCGGCAGCGCACCGTCCAGCCAGGCGGACTCGGCCGGGGCGAAACGATAGCCGCCGTCCGCACCGGCCGTCGTCTTCGCGTCCAGCGGCGACGTGCGCATCAGCTCCAGCGCGGCGCCGGGCGCGGCCGTGCCGGTGACCACCTCGCCCTCCGGTTCCACGGTGGCCGTCAGCCGGCCGACCTCGACCTCGGCCGGCACACCGTCGAGCGTTGCCCGCACGGTGTCGCCGCTCTGCGCGCTGACCGGTGCCCCGGCGCCGTCGCGCAGGACGACCGATGCGATCTCGACCCACGGGTTCGTCGTACGGCCCGCGGCGATCGTCCGGCCGGCGCGCACGAGCTCGATGTGCGCGTCGGCAAAGTACAGCGCCTGCACGCCGACGACGGGTTGGCCCGGCGCGACGTGGAGCATCGGAATCTGGTAGCAGTAGAAGATCCGGTCACCGTCGGGGAAGTGGTTGGTGACGTAGTAGTGGGACGCGGGGTGGAGGGCGACCCCGGGGGTCACGGACCACCGCCCGTCGGCGCCGACGGTGCTGCGCGGCTCGTCGATCTCGCCCGGGTACCACGGGTTCCAGAGGGTGACGTCGAGTGCGCCGCCGGCGACGCCGATGCCGGCGAGGGTGCCGTGCTCGAGGTCGTGCACGGCGTGGAAGGCCGGCACGCGAAGGCGGAGATCCGTCTCGCCGTCCGTGACTTCGACGATGTCGCCCGGACGGGCGGGCGTGCGTCGGAACGCGGCGTCGTGCGCCCAGACCGTCGCCCGGCCGGCGTAATCCGCGACGCCGCTCCCTGCGGCGCGCCTTTCGCCGTCCGCTCCGCGAAGCGTGACCGTGACGAGGGCGTTCGGGCGGACGAAGGCCGTCACGTCGCCCGGGTGGAGCGAGACGCGCAGGAACGGCACGCGGCGCGGCGCGTGCAGGCGGACGCCGCCGACGGTGACGGTGGTCTTGACCTCGTCATCGCCGCGGAGCGCCACGCCGGCGCCGAGGTGGATGACGAACGATCCGTCGGCGCCGGCGATGGCCCGTGCGCTCGTTGGCGGAGGGGCGGTGGCGGCGTCGCCCGACGGGAGCGACGTCGTGCGGGCGTACGCGGCCTGCGCCGGGGGCAGGCCGCCGTCGGCGATGCCCTGGCGCGCGCCGGTGACGGCGACGTCCAGCAGCGCCCCGGCGGCCGTCGTGCCGCTGACGGTGTCCGTGCCCCGGCCGAAGTGGAGCGCGACGTCCGGGATCGTCCAGTCGTAGGCACGACCGCGGTCGGTGAGGTGCAGCCGGTCGCCGCCGGCAGGCGCGACGTCGCCCCCTTGGCCGTCGAGGAGGACGGTCGACCATGCGCCGCCGCGGCCGTCGATGCCGGCGGATGCGATCGCCCGTAGCGTGCCGTCCCGGGAGCGGAGCGTGATGGACAGCGGGCCGACGGCGCCGGGTGGGAGGTGGCCGCTGACGGACGATTCGGCCTCGGTGACGGCGAGCATTGCGCCCATGTCGGCCCTGCGCTCCGCGGCGCCGATGTCGATGCCGTCGGCAGTGCGCGATCCGTCCGATGCGTCGCCTGCGGGGCTGGTGGGCGTCGGCCGGCAGCCGGCCAGCGCGGTGCCGGACGACGCCACAAGGGCAGCGGCCACAAGGGCGGCGGCGGTGCGGTGTGAGCGTGTCCTCATCGTCGACCTCATCGTGCGGGAGGCAAGGGCCTGAGTATAGGTCGGGATGCACAACTCCGGGCGGGTGACGGGCGAGGGATCAACGGGCATCGGATCACGGGCCAAGGATCAACGGTGTCAGCCGTTGATCCGCACCGAACCGCCTCCGCCCACCGACGCGAACCCGTCCGCGCCCACCGACAGCCTCGATCAATCCCCCGTTTCGACCACCGGCAGCACGAAGTCGATGCCCTCCGCGACGCGCCCCTCGCGCACCTCGAAGCTCATCCCCTCGACGTCGAGCTCGCGTGCCAGCGCATGGAACCAGCGGCATGCAGCGTTGTGCTTGTCTGCCAGGTCGGTCAGGTCGCGGACGCAGAAGAGGTCCGCCAGGCGGGCGGCGTCGGCCGGCGGCAGGTCCGCATGCAGGTAGCGGTTGCCGAAGTCGAAGCGGAGCGGGCGGTGGCGGAGGCCCAGGAGGGTGACGAGCGGGCGGAGCGTGAGGCCGTGGAAGAACGAGACGGCGTCGATCAGGCGGCCGCGGGCGATGTCCTTGACGACGAGCGGCTGGAAGAGGTCGAAGCGGGCGACGGCGTCGTCGTAGGCGCGCCGCATGCGGGCGCGGTGGGCGGTCGTGTCGAACGGCGGCGGGGCGGTGTGCGGGGCGCCGGGGGCGCCGCGGTCGAAGAGGACGCGGGCGTGGCCGTGCTGCTCGGGGGCGAGGAACCGCTCCGGCACGCCCGGGCGGACGACGACGAGGTCCAGCATGACGAACGGTCCGGCAGCGGCGACGCGATAAAAGCGCTGGGCGTGGCCGTGCCAGGCGGGCTCGGGGACGTGGAAGCGATGCGTGATGCCGCCGCCGCCGGACGCAAGGGCGCGCTCGACGGCTTCGAAGATCGCGTCGATGGTGGCGGGTTCGTCGTCGGCGGCGAGCAGTTGGACGTCAGCGTCCGACCAGCGGTCCGCGCGGCCCCATGCGGCCGAGCCGCCCTCCCACGCCGCCAGGACGTCCGGCCGATCGCGCACGGCGTCGACGACGACGGCGACGAGGGCGGCGCGGTCGAGGGGGTAGGTCGCGGCGGGGTCCGCATCGGCGGGGGGGGTGGACATGATCGTACCTCCGGCTGGTGAGTCGATGTCGTGGCTCGTGTCGGCGGTGCGCAGCCGAACCGGGGCCGGTCGTTTGACGGTGTTGGCTACCTCACGGGGAACGTGCGGACGCTGAGCGGCAGGTACACCTTGCCGCGGCCGGCATCGACGGTCCCGCGCGGCGGCGCGATCGTCGTCGTGGCCGAAGGCGTCGTGGCGGACGGTGTCGGTGCGGTCGGGGTTGGGCCGATCGGGGTCGGCGCCGTGCGCGCCGGGGTTGGCGGCGTGGCGGGCGGTTCACCGAACGTCAGGACGTAGAGTCCGCCGAGGGCATTGGCGACGAAGGCCCGTCCGTCGGCCGCGGCGAGGTCGATGTCCTGGCGGTCGGGGAAGTTGGTCTTGCCGAGGTCGGCCGGGGCGGCGGGGTCCGTGATGTCGACGGCGTGCACCGTGAAGCCGGGAGGGGCGTCCAGGGCGATCCAGGCGCGGTTCCCGGCGACGGCGACGGCGCGCGGGAAATCGTCGAACGGGAGGGTGGCGAGGCGCTTCGTGTCGCGTGGGCCGGCGGCAGTCCAGATGTCCAGGCCGTCCGTGCTGTTCGCCAGGAAGAGCCGGCCGTCGGCGTACGCGATGTCGGCGGCGCCGCCGGGAACGGGCCACGATCCGGCGGGGGGCAGCGAGCGCGGGGTGCGCGCGTCGAAGGCGAGGAGCATGGTCGCGTCGAAATCGCCGGCCAGCACCCAGACGGTGTCGGCCGAAGCGGCCAGGGCGAAGCCGTCCGCAATCCGCTTCTCGCCGAGGATCTTCGGCGCGGCCGGGTTCGCTACGTCGAAGACGAAGAGGCCGTCGGGCGTCAGGCCGAAGCCGAGCCGGCCGACGACGACGGAGCGCTCGAGCGTCGGGATCTCCTCCGGCGACGGGAGGGTCGTCGTCAGGCGGGTGACGTTGAGGGGGTCCTGCACGTCGTAGGCGCTCAGGCCGAGCGGTCCGCCGGGTACCCAGGCGGTGCCGGCCACGAGCGAAAGGTCCTCGCCCGGGGTCAGGAAGCCCGACAGGCGGCCGAGCGGCGATCGGCCGATGCTGCGCGGTGCGTCGAGGCTGTCGAGCAGCGTCAGCTGCCGGTGGTCCGCATCCCAGCCGCTGAGCGCCGCCAGCCGGCCGCCGTCGACGGCGACCTCGACGACGGCGCCCGCCTGATCGACGGACGCGACGACGTGCGGCGCCGACGGCGCGGTGCGCGGAATGGCATGGACGATGCCGGCGGTGCCGCGCACCCAGGCCGTGTCGCCGTCGACGGCCAAGCCGGCGGCGGGCTCACCCGTGACCCAGCGCGCGGTGACGGACGGGTGGGTGGGGTCGGCGACGTCCACGCGGAGCACGCCGCCGGCGCCCGTGGCCAGGAACAGCGCGTTGCCGTCCAGCCGCGGGTCGGCCGCGCCGCCGGGCAGTGCGAGGCGCGCGGCGATGCGCGGCCGGGTGGGTGCGGCGGCGTCCACGACGACGAGGCCGTCCGTCGGGCTGGCGCCGTACAGCCAGCGACCGTCCGTGGCCAGGCCGGAGAGCGTGAGGCCGGGCAGCGTGGCAACGACGGTCGGGGCGGCCGGATCCGTCAGGCCGATGACCGTCAGGTCGTCGCCGGCGGCGAAGGCGTGGCCGGCGGCGACGACGACGGCCGGGACCGGACGCGCCAGATCGACGAACGCGACGTCCCGCGGGCGGGCGGGGTCGGCCACGGCAAAGATGCGCACGCCGAGGGCGTCCGCGCCGGTCGATGGTACGACGACGTGGTCGCCCAGAACCGCCGGGCGGTGGCCGAGGCCGGGCGATTCGATCGCCCCGAGCTGGGTTGGGTTGGCGGGCGCGGCGAGGTCGACGATCCGGAGTCCGCCGGCCAAGCCGTCCTCGGCCACGTAAGCGGTCGTGCCGTGGACGGTGAGCGCGCCCGAATACGTGCGGTGGTGGCCGGACGGCGAGCCGTCCAGCGAACCGACAGCGGTCGGTTGGGCGGACTTGGCGACGGCGTACACCCGCAGCCCGGCCCCGCCGGCCGCCACGACCAAGTGGTCGCCGAAGCGGGCGAGGTCGCTCAGCTCGACCCCTGGGAACGCGCTCAGGTCGATGCGTGACCCGCCCGGGTTGGCCAGCGGGCTTCCGACGTCCAACACGTGGAGCGCGGCGGTGTCGGCCACGACGGCCACGCCGCCGGCGACGGCGACGGCACGCGTGCCGGAGTCCGAGGGCAGGGCGAGGCGCATGCGCGGCGCGGCCATCGACCGTACGTCGACCACCCACAGGCCGTCCTGGCTGGCGCACCAGGCGACGTCGCCTTCGACGGCGATGCGCTCCATCGCACCGGCCTCGAACTGGCCGCGCACCGCCATCTTCCGCGGATCGGTGACGTCGACGGCGGTCATGCCGAGGCCGTCGGCCAGGAACAGGCGGTTGCCCGACAGCGCCATGGCGCTCATGAACACGCTCGGCGGCTGGACCTCGCCGAGCGTCGTCATCTTGGCCGGGTTGGAGATGTCGAGCGCCACGAGCTGGTCGTTGTCGCCCTTGATCGTGACGTACGCGCGGTCGCCGGCGGCGACGATCTCACGGGGCTCGCCCTCGCCCGGCGCCTCCCAGCGACCGAGGAACGTCGGCTTGGCGGGATTCGACAGATCGACGGCCATCACGCCTTCCACGCTGTCGGCGAGAAGGACGGTGTTGCCGATCGCGGCGGCGCCGCCCGCCTCGCCGCGGCCCTGGTAGCGCCCGACCTCGCGCGGCCGGGCCGGATCGGTGACATCGAAGATCAGCAGACCGAGCGTCTCGTCGATGGCGTACACGCGCCCCGGCGCGGCGACGATCTCGGACAGCAGCACCTCGGCCGGTTCGCTCAGGCCGAGCATGCGCGGCGTGCGCGGTGTCGAGACGTCGACGACCGCCAACCGCGGGCCGATGCCGACGTACGCCGTCGGGCCGACGAGCACGGCGCTGACGGCAGCGGCGCCGATGTGGTTGGCGAGGACGCGCGGCGCGGCGGGGCGGGCTAGGACCGCGTCCGGGGCGCTGGTGGCGAGCAGCGCTGCGGTGACGAGCACGGCCAGTGCGCACCGAGCGGTGGAGAGAGCGGTGGAGAGAGCGGTGGCGAAACCGGGCCGTCGGCTGGCGGGCTGGGCAGACCGGGGTCGCGGTGCGGCATCCATCGCCGGGCCTCCTTGGTGGTCAATGGCAGGGGTGGGGAGAGGGGTCGCGGGCGGCGGCAGGGTACACCGAATCGGCGGCGCGGGGCCAGCGGTTGCG
This sequence comes from Ardenticatenales bacterium, assembly GCA_020853525.1. GTDB lineage: Bacteria > Chloroflexota > Anaerolineae > Epilineales > Epilineaceae > Avedoeria. The sequence goes on from JADYYS010000046.1 coordinate 94,806, forward strand.
CCCGAGTGGGGCATCCCTCGGGTCAGCGGCCGCCCCACGGCAGCCACGCGGACTCGACCAGCGCCCCCTCGAACCGCACCGCCGCCGGTGGGCCAAGACGCACGCCTGCCGCGTCGAACGTGCCCGTCGCCGCCTGCTCCACGCGCAGGCGCGGCGGCTGCGGGCCGCGCAGGCGTTGGAAGCGGACGGTTGCCACGCGGCCGGTGCCGGTGACCGTGGTCGAGGCGACTGCCGTGGAGGGAGATGCCGTCGAGTCGGACGCTGCCGCGGCGGACGCGGCGCCGAGCGCAAGCGTGCCGGCGGCGCCTGTCGGGCCCAGAACGAATTGGCCCGGCGCCAGGAAATCGCCTCGCTCGATGCCGAGGATCCGGACGGCCGAAGGGTCGTAGTGGAGCGTCGCCTCGTACGCGGCCATGCCGGCGACGGCCTGAACGAGAACCGCGATCTCGGAGCCGTCGGACTGGGCGATGACGGCGTCGGGGCGAAGGTGCAGCCGCGGGACGCGGGGCGCGAGGACGATCGAGCGTGGGCGGAGTGTCGGCGGGGCAGGGACGACATCGGCGCCGGGTCGCGCGCCGGCGGCGGCCGGGTCGATGGCGGTGGCGCGCGTGTCGGCGCCGGGCGGGGCGGCCACGGCCGGGCCGGTCGACGCGACCGGCAGGAGGGCCGGCATGGGCCGGGCCCGGCCGCTCGTGAGCGGGAAGAGCGGATCGTTCGCCAGCGTCCACGTGGCGTGCGCGACCGCGTCGGCCATCTCGTCGAACATCGGCCAGTGGATGTTCGCGATCGTGTCGCAGCGCTGGTGATAGCACGGGTCCATGAGAGCGCCCGCCGTGCCGCGGTAGCGCTCGGCCTGCGCGGGGCTCATCGCCTGGTTAAGGCCGGTAAAGAGTCCGCCGACCGGGATGCCGGCGGCGCTGAAGTACGCATGGTCGGAGCGGCCGGTAACGATGGTCGCCTTCTCGTGCGGGACGCCCAGCAGATCGAACCAGCGCGCGAAGAGATCCTCGATCTGATCGGCGCCGTCCGACTCGGGGAGGCTGTCGTACAGGCCCCGGATGGGGTTCGGGGAGGCGATCATGTCGAAGTTCAGGTAGGCGAGCAGCCGGGCTCGTTCGTCGGGCGGCAAGGCCTCGACGTAGCGCCGCGAGCCCCACAGGCCGAGCTCCTCGCCGCCCCACAACGCGAACCGGAGTCGGTGTCGCGGTGTGGCGTCGAGGCGCGCCACCTGGCGGGCGATCTCGAGAACGGCGGCCACGCCCGATCCGTCGTCGTTGATGCCGGGGCCGGCCGTCACGCTGTCGAGGTGGCCGCCGATCATGACGACGCCGTCGTCCTCGCTCTTCGGCCACTCGGCGATGACGCTCTGGCCGGGCAGGTCGACGGTCGCCGACTCGGTCTTGATGTGGGCACGGACGGCGGTTCCGGCGCGCAGCTGCGCCACCATCGCCTCGCCGACGGCAAAGCCGGCGCCGAGGACGGGCACGCTAGCTTCGGCGCGCAGCGTCACGTCGAAGACGGCCGTGCGGTTGTCCTGGCCCTCGTTGAACACGACGACCGCCGCCGCACCGGCCGCCACGGCATGGCGGAGCTTGTCGTCGAACGGGCAGGTGCCGCGCTGGACGAGGGCGATGGCGCCGGCCGGAAACGCCGCGAAATCCGCCGCCTCGCAGCCGCTCGTGCTCCCGTTGGCCGCCGCCGGCGGCGGGACGACGACGTCGACCGCCGTCACCGTGGCCGTCACGTCGCCCGAGCCCGAGAGCGAGCTCTGGACGAAGTCCGTGCCGAGGACGAACGCCCGGGTCTCCGGCGCCAGCAGTGCGAACGTGGCCGGCGGCGGGCTGCGGTGGCCGGGGTAGGTGAACGGGCGGACGTCGACGGTGTATCCGACGGCCTCGAGCTGCGCGCGGGCGTACGCCACGGACTGCGCGTAGCCCGGACTGCCGATCGCCCGGTGCCCGCCGTTGCCGTCGGCGATGCCCTGGAGAGCCTCGAGGTGCCCGCGGAGCGCGTCGAGCGTGACGGCCCGGCGCAACACCGTGCTGTCGGCGCTGTCCGCGCCCGCCGGCGGTCCGCACGCGCGTCCGAGCCGCCCGGCGATCGCCTGCACGTCCGCCGCGCCGATCCGCCCGTCGTGGTCGAAGTCGATGGCGGCCGCGAATCCGGCCTCGCCCGCGCGGGCGTCGAATGCGGCCGCGACGCGGCCGAGGTCGGCGTCGTCGACCGTCCCCGTGCCGTCCAGATCCCCGCGACACCCGACATAACGGTCGATGTTCATGTCGCCGCCCGTCCAGGCGTACAGCGTCCGCTCGGCCACCCAACCGCGCGTCCCGGCGTTGCCGCGGGCGCGGACGAGGATGCGTGCGCGGGTGGATTGGCCGTCGACGGCGGCGATCGGCACGCTGACCGTCACGGGGAAGCGCGCGCTGGCGCCGGCGGCCAGCGCGTGGGCAGGGGCGAACGACAGCGGCCAGGAGTCGGCGGCACCCGGTTCAATCTCCAGGTTGAAGACGTGCGGGCTGTCGAACGTGTTCGTCACCGCCATCGTCGTCGTGATGACCGCGCCGGGGGCGGTGGCGAAGAGGGCGGGTTGGGGCGGAGAGGCGTGCGGGGTCTGGTCGGGGGCGGCGGCATTGAGGATCGGCCGGCCGCCTGCGGTGCGCAGGACGAGGCAGGCGAGCACGGCGCTTGCGGCCGCGCGGGCGACGAGGGGGCGTCGCGGTCGGCGCAGGCGGGGCGGGACAGCGGGCATCGGGGGCTCCACGGGTGCGGGCGGCATCGAGATCCGGTCTTGGCCGGCTGTTCCGTGACCACAGCATTGTTGCCGTTGTCACGCCGGCGGTGCTGGCCGAGGTGGTTCATGTTTTGACGGATGCTCGGCGCTTCGCGGTTCCGGCATCGATGCCGGACGCGATCGCCTTGGCCGATCGTTACCTGGACGGCGCCAATGTGGAGTGCCTGGCCGACACGGCCGTGGCCGCGATGGCCCCCGCCGCCTGGGCTACGACGCTGTGCTTCGCAGGCGCCATCGCACGATGAAGCCGAGGATCCCGCCGAGGACGAGCCCGAAGCCGAGGGCGGTGCCGGCGATCACCGCGTACCGGATCGCGACGCTGCCCAGCTTGGCGTAGTCCGCGGCGTATTCGGGGTGGTTGTTGATGTACGTGCCGAAGAATGCGTTCTGGACGAGCGCTACCCAGACACCCGATAGCGACGACGTCGCCAGGCTTTGCGCCACCGGTGCTTCGGGGCGGCGGCGCATGAGCGCGACATACCACGCGACGTAGATCACCAGCCAGCCGACGATCTCCCATGGTTGCGGGTTCAGCGCCGTGAACGTGAAGAGCACGGCGCTGGCGAGGCCGAGCAACGACCACGTGAACGCATGGCGCCAATCGATCCGGGGCATGGGCGGACGTCCTTTGGGCGGAAGCGAATCGAGGCTGCAAATATAGAACGGATGATCTGGTTCGTCCATTTGGCCGGTAGGGGCGAAGCAATTGCTTCGCCCCTACCGGCCGCCCCAGAACGCGTCCTTCGGACACGTCCGAGCCTCATCGGCCAGCCCTGCATAGATCGCGGCGAGGTCGGCGGGGGTCGGTGCCGCGTAGTAGCGACCGGTCGTGCCGGCGAGGCGGGCCAGGAAGGCGCCGTCGACGTCGGCGCCGAGGCCGATCGTGAAGATCCGAATGCCCGCCGCGCGCGCCGCGGCGGCTTCGGCCTCGGCCCGTTCGGGGCCGTCGTCCTGGCGGCCGTCCGTGAGCAGCGCGATGACGCGCGTGGTGTCGAGGCGGCCCGCCGGGCCGTTCAGCTCGGCGCGGGCGGCGGCGAGGCCGGTGTCGATGCGCGTGCCGGGGGCGAGCGTGATCCTGTCGATCGCGGCGTCCACGGCGGCCCGATCGCCCGTGAGGCCGATGAGCGTGGTCGCGGTTTCGTTGAAGGCGATGACGGCGACGTGGTCCGTCGGCATCGTGACGACGCCGGCGAACGCGTGCGCGGCGGCTTTGGCGGCGGCGAGCTTGTCGCCGGCCATGCTGGCCGAGGCGTCGATGGCGAGCACGACGTCCAGCGGCTTGGCGCGCAGCTCGCAGCTCTCACGCAGGCCGAGCGGCAGGTAGATCGCGCCGGGAACGCGCGTCGGCGTCGGCGGCGGGGGCGAGGCCGTCGGCTCAGGCGTCGCGACGCGCGTCGCCGTCGGGGTCGGCGGGGCGAAGACCTCGACCTCGGGCACCGGGAAGACGATTCGGCCCGGCTTCCCCCAGCCGTCGACGTAGTCGGCCACGGCCTGGACGTTCGTCGGGTGGCGTCCGAGCTGTTGCGGTTCGACGTCGAGCGTGAAGCGCGACGGGCCGTAGGGCAGCGTCGCGATGTCCCACGCCACATCGGCGCCGGCGACCACGGCGCCGGCCGACGGGCTGCCGGGGACGAGGCGCATGTTGACCGGCAGCGTGTCGACGAGGCGCAGGTTCGTGGCCAGCGCTTCGGGGACGTGGTAGCGGACCATGCGGTGCTGGGCGTCGGCGAAAGTGAACACGACGTCGGCGTCCGAGCTGGCGAGGGGCTGGGCGTCGGCGTTGTACGGGCCGCCGATCAGGCGCGACCGCCGCCAACCGACGCGGTCGCCGTCATACACGACGATCTGCGTGCCGGCGTCGCGCGCCTGCTGGGCCACCGCCTCCGCCGGCGGATAGTACCGACAGTCGCCGTCGCGATACTCGAAGTCGCGATTGCAGTAGTCGGGATGGAAGAGGATCATCACCCTCCGCCGGGTGGACGCCGGATCGAAGGCTGCCTGCGCCACCTTGATGCCTTCGCGCAGCACCGGCGCGGTGTTGTAGCAGTAGGCGTAGTTGTACTCGCCGAATTCATACGCGCCGCACGTCGGCGGCCACCGGCGCGGGATCTTCTGGATCGCGGTGAGCGCCTTGGCTTGGTCGTTCGTCAGGTCCAGTTCGACCGAGGCGTCGCGGAAATAGGCGACGACGCCGAGGCGGTGCTGCCGGAAGTCGATCCGCGACACGAGCCGGCGCAGCAGCTTGACCGTCTTCTCGGCCGGGTCGGGCGTTCCGAGGTCAGGGTGATACATCGTGACCACGATGATGTCGCTTGGTTCTTCGCCGATCCCGCAAACACCGTCCAAGCCGAGCGCGACGGTCGCCGTGTCACCGAGCGCGAGCCGCGACGGGTCGGCCGTCTTCGAACCGATAACCGTGCACGTCGCGTCTCCGGGCACGGGCAGCGCCGGGTCGTCGGGCGGGGCCGGGAAGAAGACGCTGACGACGCTGGACAGGCCGTCCGAGACGAAGACGCGGCCGGTATCGTCGGCGGCGACGGCCGACAGCGTCAGCGGGTCCGCTGACGGGAACGGACGGGCGTCGAAGCGGGCGGTGACGGTGCCGTCCGGGGCATAGCGCTCCACGTAGCCGGCCTCGCGCAGGCCGAAGAGCACGCCGTTCACGCCGCCGGCGATCGCGCGGACGTCGGCGGTGACCGGGATGTCCGCCAGGCGCGCGCCGTCCGGGGCGAAGACGACGGCGACATCGCGGTAATCGTCGAGCGCATAGATCCGGCCGTCGGGGCCGACGCTGAGGTCGACGTATGGGTTGACGGTGAACGTCGTCGCGGTGTCGTCGGGCAGATCCCACTCGGGCTGGCGGCCGATGCCTTCGCGGGGCGTCAGGATCAGCTTGGCATCATCCTGTTTGCGCGTCGGCAAGCGCTCGTACACCAGGGCGACGACGAAGTCGGACGGGTCGTGGTAGGCCAGGTCGATGACCTGCAGGTACGTCCGGTTCTCGCTGCCGAGGTCCTTGCTCCGCTCGAACGACGGCGTCGTGAAGTTCCGCGTCCAGATCGGCTCGAGGATCTGGATCGTCTGGCCGTACTCGAGGGCCTCGACGCTCCGGAAGCGCCCGACGCCGTGCTCGTCCTCGATCCACGTCGCGCCGCCTTGGAGTTGCGGCACGCCCGGCGTCGGTTCCGCTCCGCCCTGGGGCGTGGCCGTCGGCCGATCGACCTCGCCGCCGCCGGCCTTGCCGCGGTGCTCCAGGCGGTAGTAGCCGAAGATCTCGCCCGCCACGCCCGTCCCGTCCGCCCGCTCGATGCTCATCCGCTGCGTGACCCCGGCCGACTGGCGCGTCGTCAGGCCCACCGTGCCGGCGGCGGCGCCCAGCGGCCGGAAGAAGCGGCCGTAGCGTGAACCGTCCAGGACGAACACCTGCTCCGGCGCCGGCGCGCTGACGAACCACGGCGCCACGAGCCCGCTGTCGTCGTTTGCGTCGCGGCCGGTGAGGAAGACGCCTTGCGGCGTCGCCATATCGAGATCGCGGTACTGGACGACGGCCGGCGTGCGCGGCAGTCGCGTGTCCTTGCCCCGCCGCGTGCCGAAGCACGGCCCGACGTTCGGGTCGTAGTCGGCGACGGCGTAGTACTGGCCGGTCGCCAGGCGCACGCGCACGGCGCGCACCGTCTGCTTGCAGATCGTGCCGTTGCCGGCGCTGCCGGCGATGACGTAGCTGAAGCCCGCCGGCGACAGACGGCAGGCGCCCGTGCCGTCGCCGACCCAGACGTTGTCGTCGCCGAGCGCGAAGACGACGCCGGCGCGGCACTGGTTGTAGGGCGGGCTGCCCTGCTTGGGGCTGAACTTGGGGGCGTTGAGCAGGTAGGTCTTGCGATGTTTCGCCCCGCCGGCGTCGAGGTCGAACAGCTGGACGCGCAGCTCGTTCAGGTCGCCTACGGCGATCGTCTTTCCGTCGGCGCTGACGCTGACGTCGCTCATCAGCGTGAACTGGCCGTCGCCGCTGCCGAGCCGGCCGAAGGCGAACAGGCGGTTGCCCGCCGCGTCGAAGGCGACGATCGCGTTCGCCTCGCGGTCGGCGACGTAGACGCGCCCGTCCGGCCCGACAGCGATCGCGGCGCCGTCGATGTCCTTCCACTCCGCCGCAAAGGCGCCGTCGAGGTCGAAGGTGACGACCCGGTGCGTGCCGGTGTCGAGGACATAGAGCTTGGCGGCCGCCTGGTCGATCGCCAGCCGCCCGACGCCCCCGAGCCGTGCCGGGCCCTCGCCCGTCGCGCCGAACGGCGGCAGGAACGTGCCGCCGGGCAACATCGTATGGACGCCGCCCGCGCCGGCGTCGGCGACGTAGACCCGGCCGTCGAGCGCGACGTCCAGCGCGACGACGTTCTGGAAGATGCCGGCGGCCAGCGCCCGGCGAGCGGGCCACTGGGTGATGCGGGTGTAGGCGTCGAGAGGGGCTTGGGCCGGGCCGGCCACCGTCTGTGCGCCCGCGTCGTCGACGCGTCGCGACCTGCCGCCTACGTCGGGCGAGGCGTGAACGGGCGCCGACGCGGTGGCGAGCACGGCGATCGCGGCGAGGGCCAGGGTCGCGACGGGGCGCGGGCGGGCGAACCATCGAGGGAGCGGACGGCGCATCGGAGCCCTCCTGGCGCACACGAGCGGGATCATCTCGCCCAGCGTACAGCCCCGCGAAACGGAAAGAAGCGGGAAATGGGACAGCAATGCGTCAGCGCTACGACGCGGACGTCTCGCCGTCGTCGCTCACCGGCAGCTCGAGCTTCGGGAACAACACCCCCCCCTCCGCCACCGCCGTTCCCGGCGCCAGCCGCCCCCACGCCGTGCCCTCCACCCACGTCAGCCCACCGCGGGCGTCGGGCAGGCCGAGCTGGCGGGCAACGGCGTCGGCCGTGGTCGGGAGGAACGGCTGGAGGGCGTAGGCGACGAGGCGCAGCGCTTCGGCGGCGACGTAGAGCGACGTCGCCAGCTTGGCCTCGATCGCCGGATCGTCGCGCCGTTTGGCGAGCTGCCAGGGCTCGGCGACGACGAGGAAGCGATTCGCCTCGGCCAGCACCGTCCAGATGGCCTCGAGGGCGTCGTGGTTCAGGTAGTCGGCCATCGCGGCGGCGACGCGGTCGCCGAGCACCGCCGCGGCTTCAACCAGCGGCGCCGACTCGTCGTCGAGCGCGCCGTCGACCGTCGCGGGAACGCGCCCGCCATAGTAGCGGTTGATCATGCTCGTCGTGCGCCGCAGCAGGTTGCCGAGCTGGTCGGCCAGGTCGGCGTTGTGGGCGGCGACGAAGCGCTCCATCGTGAAGTCGCCGTCTTCGGTCGAGCGGATGTGGCGCAGCAGGTAGTAGCGCAGCGAGTCCAGGCCGTAGGTGCCGACGAGGTCGAGCGGGTCGAGGACGTTGCCGGTCGACTTGCTCATCTTGCCGCCGGAGAGCGTGATGAAGCCGTGGACGAAGATCTCGGTGGGCAGCGGCACGCCGGCCGAGAGGAGCATCGCCGGCCAGTAGATGCAGTGGAAGCGGATGATGTCCTTGCCGACGATGTGGACCCGGTCCGGGCACTCGGCCCACCAGCGCCGGTACGCCGGGCCGTCGCCGGCGTAGTCGAGGGCGGTGATGTAGTTGGACAGCGCGTCGTACCAGACGTACATCACCTGGCCCGGGTCGCCGGGCACGCGGATGCCCCAGCCCTTGGCGCGCGCCTCGGAGCGCGAGACGCTGAAGTCCTCCAGGCCGCGGCGGATGAAGCTCAGCACCTCGTTCTTGCGCGACGGCGGCGCGATCCGAAGCGTGTCGCTCTCGATGAGCGCCTCGAGGGCGTCCTGGTAAGCGGACAGGCGGAAGAACCAGTTCTCCTCGGCCACCGTCTCCGGCACCGTGAAGTGCGTCGGGCAGCGCCCGTCGACGAGTTCGTCCGGCGCGTAGAACTGCTCGCAGCCGATGCAGTACAAGCCCTCGTACGACCGCCGATAGAAGTCGTCGTGCAGCGCGCAGGCCTCCCAGAGCCGGCGCGCGCCCTCGGCGTGGCGGGGCTCGGCGCTCGTGCGGATGAAGTCGTCGAACGACAGGCCGAGCGGCGCGCGAAGGTCGAGAAAGCGCTGCGAGTTGCGCTCGACGAGGTCGGCGGTCGGAATCCCTTCCTTCTCCGCCGCCTGGACGTTCTTCAGGCTGTTCTCGTCCGTGCCCGTCTGGAAGCGCACGTCGCGTCCCCGCAGCCGCTGGTAGCGCGCGATGGCGTCCGTCAGCGTGTACTCGAGGGCATGGCCCATGTGCGGGACGCCGTTGACGTAGGGGATGGCGGTGGTGATGTAATAGGGGGTGGCGTCGCGGTCGCTCATCGTACGGGTCCCGTCTCGTGCGCCAGCACGTGATCCAGCCACAGGTTCGCCAGCTTCTCCTGCACGGTGTTGGCCCGCAGCCGGGCCGCCAGGTGATCGAAGTCTACCTCGTCGAGGCGCTGATCCTGGTTGAGGCACGAGAACACCACCGACTCGGCGCCGGTCACCGGGTCGACGTGCTTCTGGAGGCACTGCGCGCAGACCTCCTTCATCATGCACTGCATGGGCGAGTTGATGCTTCCGATCGCCACGGGGTCCTTGGCCAGATGCGGCGCCAGCACGCCCCGCCGCGCGTCCTTTACGGCGCGCATCATCCGGTCGGAGCCGATGGCGATGATGCGGTCGACCGTCGGCAGCGGCACCAACGGCTCGCCGAAGCGGCCCTCGCCGTACGCCAGGATGGCCTGCACGATGTTGCCGCGGAAATGCACGTCCTGCGCCCGATGCGGAACGATGGCCTCGCCGCTGTCGGTCGACCAGATCACCTGATCGGTCGCCGCCTCGATCTCCTCGCGCTTGAACAGGTCCTCGCCGCGCTTGTAGCCGCCGAAGTAGACCACCCGGTTGCCGTGGTCGCGCAGCGCCCGGGCGATCGAGAAGAGGACGGCGTTGCCGAGGCCGCCGCCGGCCAGGAGGACGTTCTCCCCGTTGGGAATCTCGGTCGGCGCGCCGGTCGGACCCATGACGACGACGCGCTCGCCCGGCGTCAGGTGGGCGCACAGACGGCTGGACGCGCCCATCTCCAGGATGATGAGCGAGAGCAGCCCGGCGTCCTTGTCCACCCAGGCGCCGGTGAGCGCCAGCCCCTCCATCATCAGCCGCGTCCCGTTCACCAGCGGGCTGGTGGTTTCATAGCTCTGCAGTCGATAGAACTGCCCCGGCTCGAAGCGCCGCGCCGCCAGCGGGGCGCGCACGATGAGCTCGACGATCGTGTCCGTCAGGCGGTTGACGGCGTGGACCCGCGGCGTGAGCGCGTCGGCCAGGCGGGCGGCGAAGGCGCCGAACTCGGCTTGGGACATCGGCAAGGACGACGTCGCGGCCAGCGGCACGGATGGCGGCAAGGATGTCGGCGAGGGGGTCGACCCTTCGGACCCTTCGGGAGCGCGGTAGTCCCGTCCGACCTCGTTCGGCGTCGGATCGTCCGCGAACAGGGCCGCCACGTGCGGGAAGCCGAACTTGGCCGAGGCCATCGCCTTGACGACGTTGCCGGCGAAGACGGGGTGGTTGTCGCCGTAGAACGAGATCAGCCGCCCGCCCTGGTCGTACGAGGTGAAGAACGCGTCGGTGGCGCCCTCCGCCGGCACCGGCCGCCAGCCGCCGTCCGCCGTGCGCTCGGCGCGGTGCCCCAGAAAGAACCGCCCGCGCGTGTCCAGCCCGAGGCTGCCGGGATGCTCCTTGGCGTAGCCGATGTTGGGTGATGTGCCGGCGGCCACCATCACGCTGCGCGCCGGCAGCGTCACGGCGCGATCCGTGGCCTTCCAGCGGCCGTCGACCATCGCCTGTACGCGGAAGCGCAGCGCCGCCACCGCGCCGTGATCGTCCAGCACGGCCTCCTCGGGATCCATGCACTCGGCGATCTGAATGCCCTCCTCGAGCGCCTTGGCCACCTCTTCATGGTTCAGGCGGTAGGCCGGCGAGTCGTCGAGGCTCTTGCGGTAGGCCAACGTGACGCCGCCCCATGCGCGCAGGAGCGGCGTGAAGTCCGGCGCCTCGCCGGCGGCGGCGGCGCGCGCCCGCTCGGCGCGGATGGCGCGGCCGTGGGACAGGAACTCCTCGAGGACGTCGCGCTCCTCATCGTCCATCCGGGTCCAGACGCGCGCCTCTCCGCCTGCCGCGGCGATGCCCTCGACCCGCAGCAGCATCTTCTCGACCTGGACCGGGTAGTACGCCATGAGCTCGGTGGCCGTATCGACGGCCGTCAGGCCGCCGCCGATGACGACGGCCGGCAGGCGCACCTGCAGGTTGGCCAGCGAATCGCGCTTGGCGGCGCCGGTGAGCTGGAGAGCCATGAGGAAGTCGCTGGCCTTGCGGATGCCGCGCGCGAGGTTGTTGCGCATCTCGATGACCGTCGGCTTGCCGGCGCCGGCCGCGACGGCGATGTGGTCGAAGCCGAGATCCCAGGCGTCCTCGGCGGTCAGCGTGCCGCCGAAGCGCACGCCGTCGAAGATGCGGAACGCGGTGCGGCGGGCCAGGGTCAGGTGGAGGAGCGTCAGGAAGTTCTTGTCCCAACGGACCGTGATGCCGTATTCGGACACCCCGCCGAAGCCCTCCAGGATGCGCTCGTCGAGCGACCGGTAAAGGGCGGCCCACGACTCGATCGGCCGCGGCGCCGCGCCCGCGTCGGGATCGCCGACGAACGCCGCGTCCAACGGCTCGATCTTCAGACCGTCGATGCCGACGACGCCGAAGCCCTCGTTGAGGAGGTGGTGCGCCAGCGTGTAGCCGGCCGGCCCCAAGCCGACGACCAGGACGTTGCGGCCCCGGTAGGGCAAGGGATAGGGCCGGCGGACGTTGAGCGGGTTCCAGCGCGTGAGGAAGCCGTAGATCTCGACACCCCACGGCAGGCGCAGGACATCCGTGAGGGCGCCGGTCTCGATCTGGGGGATGTTGACGGGATCCTGGGTCTGGTAGATGCAGCCCTTCATGCAGTTGTTGCAGATCCGGTGGCCGGTGCCCGGGCACATCGGGTTGTCCACCATCACCAGCGCCAGCGCGCCCAACGGATCGCCGTCGCGCATGAGGACGTGGGCCTCGGAAATCTTCTCGTCGAGCGGGCAACCGTCGAGGACGATGCCGAGCGGGTTGGTCTTGTAAGCGCCGTCCGGTGTGTGGAGGCCCTTGGAGCACGAGTCTTTGTCGCGCTCGTGGCAGTAGATGCAGTAGTGCACCTCGGCGAGCACCTCGCGCTGATCCATGCGCCGATCGGTCAGCGCGAAGCCGTCGCGCCGGCGCCACGCGGCGTGCGGCCCCTCGATGACCTCGGGCACGTCGGCCCGCGGGCGTTCGATCCGCACGAGCGCGTCGTAGTCGGTGGGCTCCGGCGCGTGGAAGCTCACCCAGCCCGCGGTCTCAGGATGCCCCGCTGGGTTGTGGACCCGCGCGGCGCACCAGGCGGCCAGGTGGGCGATGACGCGGGCGACGACGGCCGCATCGTCGACGCCGTCGTCGACGATGCCGAGGGCATCGCGCAACGCGGTCACGACGCCGCGGGCGGGTTCGGGCAGAGGCGCCGCCGGGCCGTTGGCCTTGACGTGCGATTCGGCATCCAGGAGCAGGCACGCCAAGCGGGCGGTTTTCGCTTCGAGGTCGTCGGGACGGAGATCCTGGCGGTCACCGACGTCCGTCGGAGCGGCCGGACGCACCGGCAGGGGCGGGTCCGCAGGCGTCGCCGGTGCCGCGTCGGGCCGCGGGGCGAACGGCCAGCGCGGGTCGGCGTGCAGCGTCGAAAGGTCGGCCTCGGCCGCCGCGGCGGTCGCGGCGGCGGCTTCGGGCGTGACGCCCGCCTTGCCGCGGGCCAGCGCGCGCCGGCGCACCAGATCGATCTTGAAGCGGAAGACCGGGTCGTGCGCGCGGATGCCGGCCCGCAGGAGCGCGCGCTCGTCGTCGATGCCGAACAGCCGCGCCACGAACGCCGAGACGTGCGGCGCCGTGGCGGTGAGGATGGCGGAGGCGTCGATCGGGCCGAGGGCGTCGGGGGCGGCGCACCAAGCGGCGTAGCGGTCGACCAGGGCGGGGTCGACGGCGCGCATCTCGGCCAGGAAGACGTCGTAGAGGTCGCGCAGCCGCGCGGCATCGTGCAGGTCAGCGTAGGCGAAGCCGGGAATGCCGGGGATGAGGTCCATTGAGCATCAACCGTTCGGTGGGCACGGATCCGTCGGCGCCGACAGCGTGATGTGCCGAGAAGCGTGGCGGTGCGAGCACGTGGTGTTGCGGCCCCCCACAGGCCTCCGGCGCACCGATGCCGGTCGCGCGCGAACGGGCGGACCCCCGAAGCGTCCGACCGGCGCCGCGGCATTGTCGACGAATCGGGCCTGCGGTCAATCCGCGGCCGTGGGGCTCGGCGGGTGCGGCGGCCGGCGGGACACGCGTATCCCTGCCGGGCGCCGCGGCGTTACTCTCCGCAACAGTCCCCAGCCGTCGCCGCAGGGTCAGTCAGGAGTCCGCCCGATCATGCCCTCCATCGTCGTCGACAACCTGCGCAAGACCTTCGCCGCCAAGCGCAAGTCGGCGGGCCTGACCGGCAGCCTCAGGGCCATGGTGCGGCCGGACCGCACGACGGTCGAGGCGGTGCAGGGGCTGTCGTTCCGGATGGACGACGGCGAGCTGCTGGGGTTCATCGGACCGAACGGGGCCGGGAAGTCGACGACGATCAAGATCCTGACGGGCATCCTGTATCCCACGTCCGGCACGGCCGAAGTGCTCGGATTCGTGCCGTGGCGGGAGCGGCGGAAGCTGGCGTACCACATCGGCACGGTGTTCGGCCAGCGTTCCCAGCTCTGGCCGCACCTGCCGGCCATCGACACGTTGGCGTTGTTCGGCAAGATCTACGAGCTGGACCATCGCACGGTCAGGCGCCGCATCACCCTGCTGAGCGAAGCCTTCGAGATCACGCACCTACTCGAGACGCCGGTGCGCAAGCTGTCGCTCGGCCAGCGCATGCGTTGCGAGGTCGCGGCGTCGCTCCTGCACCAGCCGCGGCTGATCCTGCTGGACGAGCCTTCCATCGGCCTCGACCCGGTGGCCAAGCAGCGCATCCGCGACATGATCATCCGCATGAACGCCGAGGAGGGGGTCGGCGTCCTCCTCACGAGCCACGACGCGGGCGACATCGAGGCGCTGTGCAAGCGCGTGATCATCGTCAACCACGGCCAGATCGTGTACGACGACCGCGTGAGCGCGCTCAAGCGGCGATACCTGACCGTGAAGGACGTGGGCGTCCGATTCGTCGAGCCCATCGCCGGCGATGTCGACATTCCCGGCGCCGAGGTCGTCAAGGTGGGCGGCGGGGGATACGGGCTCAAGCTGCGCTTCGACACGACGGTCACGCCGGCGGCGGAGCTGCTGGCGCACATCGGCGCGCTCGGCGGGGTCGAGGACGTCACGATCAGCGACCCGTCGCTCGAGGACGTCATCCGCGTGATCTACGAACAGGCGGCGGCGGGGGAGGCGATCAGACCCGCTGATGGCTCCTGGCCATCGGTCGAGCCGGAAGGGTCGGAGGGCGCACCGTGAGCGTCGGCGCGGCGGTCGAGCGGCGGGTCGAGGGCTCGCAGGTGCGGAGGTCGGCCGCCAAGTACGCCGCCGTTGTTCGCACGCAGCTGGCGCACGGCCTGGCCTATCCGGGTGACCTGGTCATGCGCTCATTGACGATCCTCATCTTCATGTGGGTGTTCATTCACCTGTGGCGATCGACGTACGCCGCCACCGGCCAGACGTCGGTGCGCGGCCTGACGCTCAACGACACGCTGTGGTACCTGGTGTTGGCCGAGTCCATCACGCTGTCCAAGCCACGGGTGGCCACGGCGATCGCGCAGGCGGTGCGCGACGGGTCGGTGGCGTATCAGCTGTCGAAGCCGTACAGCTTTCTGGGCTACCAGGCGGCCGTGACGGTGGGCGATGCGCTGGTGCGCGGGGCGGTGACGGTGCTCCTGGGCGGCGCGCTTGTGGCCGTGATGGTCGGGCCGCCGCCGTCGATGCTCGGGTGGCCGCCGGCGTTCGCGGCGGTGATCGCGGGCTGGCTGATCGATTTCTGCATGGCCACGCTGATCGGTCTGATGGCGTTTGTCGTCGAGGATGTCGCGGCGTTCGAGTGGATCTACTCCAAGCTGATCCTGGTCCTGGGCGGCGTGCTGCTCCCGCTCGACTTCCTGCCCGACGGGTTCCGCCGCGTGGCCGAGGCGTTGCCGTTCGCGTACACCACCTGGGCGCCGGCGCGGCTGTTCGTGTCGCCCGACCCCGCCCTGTTCGTCCGGCTCTTCGGCATCCAACTGGCATGGCTGGCGGGGCTGGCGCTGCTCGTGGCGATCGTCCACCGGCAGTGCACGGCGCGCCTTGCGGTCAATGGCGGGTAGGCGGGCGGACATGGCCGGCGAAGCCGTGACCGGCGGGGCGCTCGCGCGGCTTTGGCGGCGTGTGCGCGCGGCCGTCCGGTCGGTCCGCGTGGAGACGCGTTTCGTGCTGGCCCTGTGGCGGGTCAACCTGCTCGCGGCGCTCGAGTACCGCACGGCCTTCATCAGCCAGGTCGTGGGCATGATGCTGAACAACGCCGCGTTCCTGGTCTTCTGGGCCCTGTTCTTCGAACGCTTCCCGAGCGTCGGCGGCTGGGGGATGCCGGACATGCTCCAGCTCTTCGGGATGACCGCCACCGGCTTCGGCCTCGGCGTCGTCCTGTTCGGCAACGCGCTGAACCTGGCCGACATCATCGCCGACAACGGTCTCGACGCCTACCTGGCGCTGCCGCGGCCGGTACTGCTCCACGTCCTGGCCGGCAAGAGCCGGCTGAGCGGCTGGGGGGACATCGCCACGGGCGTCCTGTGCTTTGCGCTGACGGCGGATCCCGGTGCGGCCGCCTGGGGGCGATACGCGGTGGCCGCGCTGGCGTCGATGACGGTGTTCGTGAGCTTCCTGGTGGTGGTGGCCAGCCTCACGTTCTGGATCGGCGGCGCCTCGGCGTTGTCGGCGCAGGCCATTCATGCGATGCTGGCGTTTGCGACCTATCCGCTGACGATCTTCGATGGTACGGCCAAGCTGATGCTGATGACGGTGATCCCGGCGGCCTTCATCGGCGCCGTCCCGGCCGAGTTCGTGCGCGGCTATTCGGACCGGTCGCTGCTCCAGATCCTCGCGGCGGCGGGCGTGAGCCTGGCGCTGGCCGTCGTCCTGTTCCACCGCGGGCTGCGGCATTACGAGAGCGGCGGGATGGCGGTGTCGGCGGGATAGTAGTAGACGGTCACGCGACGATCTGCGGATGACGGTGAGTCGCAATCCACCGGCAGCTGAAGCTGGCCGGCTGCAGGCGCCCCTGGCGGGCCGCCATGGTGCCCGCCTTCGCGGGCACCCAGAAGTCCGAAGCGCCCGCGAAGGCGGGCGCAATGGCCGAACGCCACCAGCCGGCCAGCTTCAGCTGCCGGTGGTTCGTCGTCCGCAAATCGAGATGTGACGGGCTACGAGTCCGCCTCGATCGGCCCCGATCGGCGATCCGTCGCACCGCACCGCCAGAGAGCGACTCGCCCCGCGAGGCACGCGGTGCCATGATTCCACGCGGACGCATCGCCGCGGCCGCCAAAGGAGGCAACCATGTCCCTCCGCGCCCTGTTGGTCGGGATCAACGAGTTTGCGCCGTCCGATGTGCCCTCGCTGCGCGGCTGCGTGAACGACGTGCTGCAGATGCGCTCGATCCTCGCCGACCGCTACGGCTTCGCCGCCGACGACGTCCGCGTGCTGACGGATGCCGAGGCGACGGCAGGCGGTATCCGCGAGGGCCTGGCGTGGCTCCTGTCCGGCTACGGCGGCGGCGGCACGGACGTCCGGTTCTTCCACTTCTCGAGCCACGGCACGCACGTCGCCGACGCCGACGGCGACGAACCGGACGACGAGGTCATCGTGACCGCCGACCACGACTGGGACCGCCCGTTCCGCGACGACGACCTGGCCGCGCTCTTCGCCCCGATTCCGGACGACGTCAACTTCACGTTCCTGGCCGACTGCTGCCATTCCGGCACGATCCAGCGCGACATCGAGATCCTGCCGCGCTTTGTGCCGCCGCCGGACGCGGAGCTGCGACGGATCAACGCCCGCCAGAGCGCGCTGGCGCAGAGCGCGGTCGATGCGTTCCAGGCCTCGGTCACGGCCTTCCTCGGCGCCCACCCGGCCGCGACGCCCGCCGACCTGCAGGCCGTCACGCCGCAGCTGCAGGCCGAGGCGATGAAGCGGCTTGCGCGCAACCGGTTCGGGGCGGTGCGGACGGATCGTCACGTCCTCATGGCCGCCTGCCAGGACCGCCAGACCTCGGCCGATGCGCGGATCGACGGTGCGTGGCAGGGCGCCTTCACGTGGAGCGTCGCCACCACTCTGGCCGAGGCCCCTTCGCCGCCGACGTACAGCGCGCTCCTGGCAGCCGCGGGCAGGAAGCTCGAGGATCGCTTCACCCAGATCCCGCAGCTGGAGTGCCCGACCGCCCTCGCGGACCGTCCGTTCCTCACGCCCCTCGCGGCGCGCTAGCCATGCGGGTGGCCGCCGGCAAGCTCGGGTCGCTGACCGTCCTGGTCACGGCGTCCAAGGGCAGCCCGACCGGCCGGATCGTCGTCACGGCGTCCGGCGACGCGACGGCGGTCGGCGACATCGAGCTGGGCGCGGCGGGCGCCGGATCCCGCCGCCGGGCCGGCGACGGCGGGGACGCCGGCGACGGCGGCGGGCACAACGCTGCCGGCGCTGCGGACGACGTGAAGGCGATCGGCCGGGCGCTGTTCGAGCGGTTGCTGCCGGTGGGCGATATTCGCGACCTGTACGAGCGGACGCTGGCGGGCCACGACGGCCTCGCGCTCCGGCTGCGGATCGACGGCGACGGGGCGGCGGCGCTCCTGTCCGAGCCGTGGGAGCTCCTGTTCGACCCGGCCCGCGGCCGCTTCCTGGCGACGCACGGCCCGTTCGTCCGCCAGCTGCTCGGCCTCGATGGCCCGAGCGCGCCGCTGGCCGTCTCGCCGCCCTTGCGGGTCCTCGTCGTCCTGGCCGAGCAGCCTGACCTGCCGCGCCTGCAAGGCGAGGCCGAGGCCGGCCACATCGCGGCCGCGCTGCGCCGGCTCGTCAGCCGGCGGCACGTGGTTCTCACGACGTTCACCGCCGTCTCGCTCGAAGCGCTCGAGGCCAAGCTGGCGGCGGAGCGCGACGCCGGTCGGAGCATCCACGTCGTCCACTTCGTCGGCCACGGCGCGGTGTCGCCGACGGACGGCCGCGTGGCGCTGGCGCTGCGGCGGCGCGAGCGGGACGGGGACGGCGGGGGGAGCGGCGAACGGCGCGGCGACAGCGGAGCCGAGCACGGCGGCATCGGCGACCGAGGCGACTTCGGCGTGGCCGGCGGCGCTGCCGATTCGGCGCCGGATGCCCTCGATGCCGGCCTCGTGACGGGCGCGCAGCTGGCGGGTGCGCTCGAACCGTTCAAGAACGATGTGAAGCTCGTCTTCCTGAGCGCGTGCTTCAGCGCCGCGCCGCCGACGACCGCCGCCCGGCTGTCCAACTGGCTGGCCCGCGACGTGCTGGCGCTCGGGATCCCGTGCGTGATCGGGATGCCGACGACGGTGCCCGACGGCCTCGCCGTGCGCTTCGCCCGCCGCTTCTACGGCGCGCTGGCCCGCGGGCGCGGCGTGGACGCCGCGTTGAACGACGTGCGCCGCCAGACCGTCGCGTTCGACGGCGGCGCCGGCGATCTCGCCCAGCTCCCGATCTGCTACCTGCGCGCCGACGACGGCCGGATCATCGCCTGGACGGGCGATGACCTGCCCTGGACGCTGCGCACCGTGGTGCCCAAGCTGGCCGACCGCGTGCCGCGCGCGACGCTCTGGTTCGCGAGCACGGTCGCCGCGGTCTTCGTGGCCGCCGGTCTGTCGCGGGCGTGGGCCGGTTCGTGGCTGTCGCGGATCGTCGACCCGCAGCCGATGCGGGCGCACCTCGGCATTGCGGTCGCCGCATTCGACGGGCCGGCCGAGGCGGCGCGCCACGTGGCGCAGGCGGTGTTCGACGACATGCGCGCGGTCGTGAACGCGGACGAGGCGGCGGGGGTGGACGTGTGCGGACGGTTCCTGGAGTGGCGGGCGTGCGTGCGGCCGCCGGAGGCCGTCGGGCACGCGCAGAGCGCTGCGGCGGGCGGCTGGCTGGCCGGCCTCGCGGCACCCCCGGCCGAGACGCTGGCTCGCCGGATCGCCGCCCGTGTCGTGGTGTATGGCCGCGTGTCGGAGGACGCGCGCTCGCTCCAGCCGTATTTCTACATCGACCCGCTCCTCCTGCCCGGCGCCGAGGAGATGGCCGGGCGGTTCGAGCTCGGGCCGCCGGTGACCCAGGAGGGCAGCGACCCGCGCAGCCCGGAGTTCCAGGTCCAGCTGGCGCGGCGCGTTCGGCCGCGGATCGAGGCGCTGCTCATCGCGTTCAAAGGGCTGGCCTGCGCCACGGTGCACGATGTCGCCTGCGCCAAAGAGCACTTGGCGGCGGCGGCCGGCCTGGCCGAGCACTGGCCCGCGGGGCAGGGACGGGACGTCATCGAGCTCTGGCTCGGCAATCTGGCGCTCCGCCTCGGCCGGCTGGACGAAGCCGAGGCGCACTTCCGCGCTTCGCGGGCCGACAACGCCGATTACACGCGCGCCGATCTCGGGCTGGCCGAAGTGGTCTACCAGCGCGCCCACGCCGGCTGCTCGGCCGCAAGCGCCGATCTGGCAGGGCTCGCGCGCGCCCGCGCCGCGTTCGCGAAGGCGAAGGCGGCCGTCGACGAGCCGCCGGAAGCGCGGAGCCGCCTGAAGGCCGGCTACGGCCTGGCGCGGGTGGACTTCTGTGTCAGCCGAACGGGCACGGAGGACCGCTGGGCCGCTGCCGATGCGGAGCTGGCCACCGTGATCGAGACCGCCGGTCCGACGATGGTCGAGCTGGCGGCGCTGGCGCACGGGATCCGGGCGTACGTGCACGCGCTGCGGACGGACGACCCGGCGCTGCGGCGCGCGGAGCGGCTGGCCCGGGCGCGTGCGGAAATCGAACAGGGGTGCGATCTCGTCCGCGGCGTGAACTCGGCGATCTGCGGCCATCTGCAGCTCGCGCTGGCCGGCCTGCTCACGCGCGCCGAACCGACGGCCGCCGCGCTGGCGCGGGCCGAGGCGACGCGGTTGGCGCCGACGCCGCCGGCCACCGAGGCGTCGGGCGCGTCGGGCGCATCGGACGCGGCGGAGACGCGGTCGGGAGGGGCGACGGGGATCATCACGGGGTCGGCGGCGGGCGACGCGCCCTGACGGGCGACGCGCCACCACGCACGGGGAGGTCGGATCATGGCCGCAACGGAAGCCACAGGCACGATCACGGCAGCGGCGCGGATGCGCCGGCCGTTTCGACGACAAGCGAGCGGGCGGGAGCGGGGCGCGCGCGCATCCGAACCGCGCCGGATCATCGGGTGGCTCCTGTTCGCGGCCTTCGCGGGGGCGACCGTCGGTTGCGGCGGCGGTCGCGGCGATGCAGGCGGCGAGGCGGGCGGCGAGGCGGGCGGCTCCGTGGACATCGGCGGCCGCGAGCGCGGACCTTCGCCCGTGGCGGACAACCCGGCATCGCCGTCGTCTCCGGCCGCGGACGAGCGCGCATCGACGGCCGTGTCGCTCGCGGCGCCGACGGATCCGCCGTTTGGTGCGCCCGCGGATCCGCCGACGGCGGCACCGGCCGGCGGCGATGGGGACGGCGGCGGCAACCTCGAGATCATCGACGTGCCGGACGGCGACATCGAGCAGCTGCTCGACGCCACGGGGATCGCCTTCGGCGGCGCCACGATCGAGGAGATCTGCCTGTTGCCCGGGCGGTTCGCGGATCGGATCACGGGCGGGCCGCAGGTCATCGTGAGCGAGGACGTCCGGTTGGCCACGCGGGTCGTCGTCGCGGTGCTCGGATTCTCACCGGGCGCGCCGATCGAGGTGCGGGTCGCCGATCCGAACGACGACGAGGCGGCTGCGTTCGACCTCGCGGCGGATGGCAATGGTTGTGCCGTCGGGCGCTGGATCGTCTCACCCGAGCGCCCGGTCGGCGACTACCTGGTGTACGCATCGGACGGGAACGTCGAGGCGATGCTGCCCGTGCCGGTGGCGCAGCCGGACGGCCCGCGGCTCGTCGTTGCGCCGAACGAGGTCGTCGCGGGCGAGGTCGTGACGGTCGCGTTGGCGGGCTATCCGGCCGACACGCGGCTCGAACTGGTCCTCTACACGCAAGGCCGTGGCCCGGACGCGTGCGGCGACGGGTTCCCCGGCGCATGCTGGCGCTTCCGCCAGGCCTTGCGCACCGGCGCGACGGACGGGCGCGGCGGCCTGGTCGTCCGTCTGCCCACCGCGCGCGGCGACGCCGGCGAGACGTTCCTGGTGACGACGAACCCGCGGCCGGAGATGTTTCCGCAGGATGTCCAGAACGAGGACCTGATGTTCAGGCTCGTCGATCGGCAGCGATCCGAGATCACGCCCGAGGCGCCGCCGACGTACACGTTCGAAGAGGCGGTGCCCACCGCGGCCGCCCCGCCGTGGCTCAGGCCGCGTGGGCCGCGGTGGCGGGACCGGCTGGCGACGCCGGTGGTCGCGCCGTGAGCGTGCGGCGATCACGGCCGCGCCGCGTGGCCGATCGGCAGGTATAGACGCCCGCCGGGCCGGACCTCCGTCGGCAGACGGAATCGCACCTCGTCGCCCGACGGCAGCACGGCGGCGAGCTCGGCGCGGCCGACGGCGCATGCGTCCGCCGGCGGCGCGGCGAAGGCGATCGTGCCGAGCGGGTCGGCGACATCGACGGCCGTGCTGAAGTCCGATGGGCCGTGACACCAGGCGTACCGCCCGTCCGTTTGCGGCGTGAGGTCGTGGACGACCTTCACCGGCTGGTCGGGGTGGGTGAGGCCGACGGTGGCGCCGAGTCGATCGTCCCACCAGCCGACGAGCGGCACGTGCGGCAGGACGTGGCGGCGGCGACCGTCGTCGACGAGGAGGGTTTCGCCGGGGGCGGGGTGGTGGATCGTCCCTGCGGCGGCGGGCGCGTCCGTCGTCCAATGGCCGTCGCCGTCAGCGCGGACGGTGAACAGCGGGCGGTCGTCGCCGCGGGCCGTGCGGAGCGTGAGCGTGACGGCGCTGAACGGTTCGGCCAGGCCCTCGACGGGGCCGTTGTTGACGACGCGCACGTGCTCGTACACGCCGGTGGAGAAGAGGCGGTGGCCGTCGGCGAGCGGATGGATCAGTTCGACGGTCAGGCCGGGCTGCATGAGCTCCCACTCGCCGCGGGCGAGCTCGTAGTCGCAGACGCCGTTCCCGTCCGCCGTCGTCGAGGAGTCGAACGGCGCGAGCGACCCTTCGGGAGCGCGGAAGCGGACGAGCATGCTGCCGTTCGGCGGGCAGTTGCCGACGACGCTGCGTGCGCTCGTGTCCACGTGGGCGCTGAACGGGACGAGCCGCAAGCTCGCCGTCGCACCCTCGTCCGGCAGCACGACGACCTCGTCGTCCGGGCGGAGGACGAGCGGCGTCACGCCGTCGGATGCACGGACGCGCGCGCTGCAGGACGGCGCGTCGTCGCCGACCGTGCACTGCGCGCCGCCGATGACCTCGCCGCCGCGCGCGACCTCGACGGCGGCCGCGAGGCCGGGATGGCCTTCGACGATGACCCGGTCGCCGCCGACCTGGGCGCTGGCGCGGAAGACCGGAAAGCGGAGCGTGGAGCGGTAGCCGTCGGTGGCAGTTGCCGCGACGGCCACGGGCACCCCGGGCGCGAGGTCGGCGATGTCGGTGAAATCGGCTTCCCATTCCCCATCCGTGCCCGCGGCGACGTCGATGGCGCGGCCGTCGCGGTCGCCGCCGACGCGGACGGTGATCCGCGCGCCGGGCAGCGCGGTGCCGTGGACGATGTCGCGGTTCGCGAGCGCGGCGGCGCGCAGGGGGGCGGCGGTGAAGGTCGTGACAGCGAGCGAGCCGCCGGGCAGCGACTCGCTCTCCTGCGAGACGCCGGCACGAAGGACCATGTGCGCGCCGAGAGGCATCGGCGCGCCGGAGCCCGAGCGAACGGTGATCGCAAAGGTGCCGTCCGCGGCGACGACGCCGGATCCGTCGACTTCGTCGTCGGCATCGACGTCCACCCAGACGCCCGTGCCGGCCGTGCCTCGGCCGCGGACGCGCACGATGGCGGGGTCGACTTCGTCGACCGCCCACGGCATGGCGCGCACGGACCACGCGATGGGCGCCGTCTCGTCGTCGGTACCGACGTCGACAGGCAGGGTTGAGGTCAGGTCCACCTGTCCGGCAAGCGACACTTCCCAATCGGACGCCCCGGCCGGGACCTCGAAGGTGTGCCGGAATCCTGCGGCCGAGAGCGCATACCGACCGCTCGGCCACGGCCCGTGCGAACGGAGCACATCGGCCGCCAAGTCGAACGCAAGGTACGCCGGCAGCTGCGTGACCTGCGGCGATGCCGGGGCAGGGGGCGCAAACGTCAACTGGCGGCAGCCGGCGCGCACCGGAAAGACCTTGGACCAGCCGTCGCCGTCGTCGACGCGCAGCACGAGGAGTGTCGGCGCCCGTCCGCCGCGCCACGCGATGGCCGTGCCGGCGGCTTGCGCCCACGCACTGTGACAACGCAGTGCGGCGGCCATCCGGTCCCCGGACTGTCCGCTTACCTCGATGACGGGGTCGCCCAGCCGGACGACCGCCCGCGGCACACTCCACGACGCCTGCGTCACGACGCCCTCGACCGCGGCGGTCACCGCCCCGCTCGCACCCGGCACGAGGTCGAGCTTGCCGGCCAGATCGGCCGTCCACGTCCCGTCCGCGCCGACCGAAGCGCTCGTGAACGAGAATGCCCCGTCCGGCCGGTTGGCGGTGATCGACACGCGCGCGCCGGCCGGTCCGGTGCCCGTCAGGCGGTCGGCGGCCGCGTCGACGGCGGTCACCGTCACGTCGCCGACGGTCAGCACGGCGTCGGCGGGCGCGCCGCCGTCGATCGTGCGCAGGCGGACGCGGTCGCCCGGGACAAGGCGTACGGGGCGGCGCTGGAACGGGCCGGCGGTGACGAACGCGAACTCGAGGCTGCCGTCGTAGATCGTGGCGGCGCGGGCCGTGGTGCGGGGGGCGTCGGGATCGCACGCCGGCGGGGTGCACGCGCCGGCGCGGGACAGGAGGGCCGCCTCCACCCAACGGGTCGGCGCGCTCTCGTCCACGCCGGCGAGCCGGGCGAAGACATGGTGGCCGCCGGAGAGGAGCGTGACGTTCTCGAAGTGCGTCGGCTGCGGTGCGGGGCCCTGTGCGCGCGCGGGCGGCGCAGACGGGCTCGCCGAAGACAGGGCAAGCGCGAACACGACGGCGATGGTGGCGGCGGGGGCGGTGGAGGCCCGAGTGGCAGGGGTGCGGCGAGGACGTCGGGGTGGGGGGATCATTCGTCGCTCTCCGGGGCGGGCGGGATGTCGTTACCGGGTTGAACCGTGCGCGGCGGGCGGAGGATAGAGCGGCGGGATGGCCGCCTGCCCCGCCGGCGGGCTATAATCGCTGGTCCCGACGACCTCTGCCCGGAGCAGCGCATGCAGTTCTCGAAGCTCCTCATGACCTGGAACATCATCCGGGGCCAGGAGCAGGCCTACGTGGCCTTTCACGCCAAGGAGTTCGTGCCGGGCCTGATGGCCTTCGGCCTGCACCCGGTCGACTCGTGGTTCACGATGTACGGCGAGGGGCCGCAGGTGATCGTCGGCTGGGTGGCCGAGGACGCCGAGGTGATCAAGCAGGCGCTGGCCTCGGACGGCTGGGCGACGCTGCGCGACACGCTCGAGGAGCACGTAACCGACTTTACGTCGCGGATCGTGCCGTGGGAGAGCTCGTTCCAGATGTAGGACTCGCCGCCGATCCCGCCGATCCCTTCGATCCTTCCGGTGCGGCACCGGATGCGGACGATGGTGCGGACGGCGGCGACGTGTCCCCGGAGGACGACCCCGAGCCCCCGGACGACGAGCCGTCGCCCTTGCCGCCCCCGTCGCCCTTAGCCGCATTCGCGCCCTGCGCTCCGCCGTCGCCTGCCGCCGCATCGCCCTTGGCTCCGCCGTCCGCCTTGCCGTCCCCCTCGCCCGACCTGCCGCCGTCCTTGGACGCCGCCGGCTTGCCGGCCGACGAGCGCTTGCTGTCGTGGAGGTACCAGCCGCTGCCCTTGAAGACGATGCCGGCGGCGGAGATCCGCCGACGTGCCTTGGGCGCGCCGCAGACCGGACAGTCGCGGATCGCATCTTCGCTGAAGCGCTGAACGCGCTCGAACTCGGCTTGGCAGGCGTCGCACACGTATTCGTAGGTTGGCATCGTCGCACGGCTCCGGATCATCGTTCGTCGGACGACGGATTGTAGCCGGGTCGCGCGATTGTGGAACGCGCGCGTACGCCGTCCCTGAACACGCATCGGAATTCCGACTGGGGTCGTTGTCCGCGGGCTCTGCGGTGACGACACTGCAGGGACGGAGCATTAGGGCGTGTATGCAAACCCAGTTCCGGCAGCTAAAGCTGGCCGGCTAGAGGCGCACCTATCGGGTCGCCATGGTGCCCGCCTTCGCGGGCACCCCGAGGTTTGAAGCGCCCGCGAAGGCGGGCGCAATGGCCGAAGGCCATCAGCCGGCCGGCTTCAGCCGCCGGTCTTTTCCGTGGCCACCCTCTGCAAACACACCCTAGTACGCCCCGGTGCCGAGGAGGACCGTCGGCACGGTGCGCAGCAGGATCCGCAGATCCAGCATGAGAGACCAATTCTCGGCGTAGTACAGGTCGAGCATGACCATCTCGTCGAACGTGAGCTTGCTCCGGCCGCTGACCTGCCACAAGCCCGTCATGCCGGGCGCGACGTCCAGCCGCCGACGGTGCCACGGCTGATAGCTGGCGACCTCGGAAGGGAGCGGCGGCCGCGGGCCGACGAGGCTCATATCGCCCCGCAGGACGTTCAGCAGCTGCGGCAGCTCGTCGATGGACAGCCGGCGGATCCAGCGCCCGACGCGGGTCACGCGCGGGTCGGCGCGCATCTTGAAGATCGGACCCTCGGCTTCGTTGTGGGCCTGCAGGTCCGGCAGCACTTCCTCGGCGCCCGGGACCATCGAGCGGAACTTGAAGAACGTGAAGGTTTGTCCGTGCCGGCCGACGCGGGTCTGGCGGAAGAAGATCGGGCCGGCGCCTTCGAGGCGGATCGCCAGCGCCGTCAGCGCCAGCACGGGCGCCGTGAGCGTGAGGGAGACGAGCGCGAAGCCGACGTCGAGCGCCCGCTTCAGCCGCAGCCGCCAGCCTTGGATGACCGGCTGGCGGACGGCCAGGAGCGGCACGCCGCCCAGCGCGTCGCTGTCCACCCGGTTCAAGCTCAGCTGGAACAGGTCGGGCACGATCCGGACCCCGACGCCGCGCGCCTCGCAGTCCGCCACCATGTGCGCGATCCGCTCCCTGGCCGTCCACGGCAGCGCCAGGATGACGAGGTCGACGCCGCCCTCGCGCAGCAGTCGGCCGAGCTGGCGCGTGCTGCCGAGCGGCGCCCAGCGGCCGATCGCCTTGTCCAGCTTGTCCGGGTGGTCGTCCAGGAAGCCGACGACGTCGTAGCCGAGGCCGGGACGGGCCAGCAGGTTGCGCATGACCGCCCGCCCGGCCTCGCCCGCCCCGACGATCAGCGTGCGCTGGACGCCGATCCCGCGCCGCCGCTGCCAGCGCTGCCACGCGCCGTCGCCGACGCGCACCAGCGCCAGCACGAGCACCGTGGCCACCGCGGCGTACGGCAGCATGAGGCGCGACTGGGCGAGCGGCCGGACGCCGTACAGGACGATCGTGAGCAGCGCGACGCCGACGATCGTGCTCGTGGCCTGCTCGTAGACGACCTCGAACCACGGTGTGTTGCGGCGGCGGGTGTAGAGCCCCTCCAGCGCGCAGAGCACCACGATCAGCCCCGAGAGCACGAGACCCCACGGCTGATAGACCGACCACGGCAGACGGTTGAACGGCCCGATGTCGCCTCCGACCTCGAAGCGGTAGCGGAGGATGTAGGCCAGATACCAGCCGAGGTAGACCGCGGCGAGGTCGGCGACGGGGAGGATGAGGCGGCGGCGAAGCCACGGGCGGGGGGCCGAGGGACGCGTCATGGGCGGACGGTGCGGCGGCGGTCGGGCGCGCTGGCCCTCACCCTGACTGAGCCCTGAACGGGCTCGGTCGGCCCCTCTCCCGTTCTACAGGAGAGGAAAAGGGAGGGTGGCTTGATGTCGGACGTGTCGGAGGCCGCCTCTCCCGCTGCGCAGGAGAGGCGGATGGGGGGTGAGGGCCGGGTACGATACGCCTGTCCCCGGACCGCCCGGTACACCTCCACGGTCAGCTCGGCGGTGCGATCCCACGTGAACAAGGCGGCTTGCGCTCGGCCGAGCGCGGACAGCGACGCGCGACGTGCGGGATCGTCGAGGAGCGCCCGCAGCGCCGCGGCCCAGCCGTCGACGTCGTCCGGGCCGACGGTCAGGCCGGCGGCGCCGACGACCTCGGGCAGGCTGGAGGCGTCGCTCACGACGACGGGCGTGCCGCAGGCCATGGCCTCGAGCGCCGGCAGGCCGAAGCCCTCGTAGCGGCTTGGAAAGACGAACACCTCGGCAGCGGCGTAGAGCAAGGGCAGATCCGCCGCAGCGACGAATCCCGGGAGGATGACGTGCGCTCGTATGCCGAGGCGGTCGGCGATGGCGGCCACGTCGCTGTCCCCCCAGCCGGGCGCACCGGCGATGACGAGGGCGGGCGGCGTGTCGGATCCGTCCGTCGATGCCCCGGGCGTGCCGCCTTCGCTCCCCCGCACGCGCGCATACGCCGCCAGCAACACGCCGTAGTTCTTCCGCGGCTGCATCGTCCCGACCGCGAGCACGTACCGCTCCGGCAGCCCGGTTCGGCGGCGGAAGGCGGCGATGTCGGCCGGGCGGGACGGGGCGAAGGCAGCGTCGACGCCGTTGGGTACGACGTGGACGCGGTTCGGATCGGCACCGAGGGCGTCGACGAGCTCGCGGCGGGTGAAGTCCGAGACGGCGATGAGGGCGTGGGCGTGGCGCACGGCGTGGCGCGTGACGGCGGTGAGGTAGCGGGCCTGGCGGCGTGGGAACGTCTCGGGCACGCGGACAAACGAGAGGTCGTGAACGGTGACGACGGCCGGCGGTGCGCCGAGCGCGGGCATGGCGTACGCGGCGCTGTGGAACACGTCGACATGCCGCCGACGGAGCGCCAGCGGCAGCGCGAACTGCTCGTAGGCGATGCGGAGGCTCCGCCGGCGCGTCCACGCGGGCGCCAAGGCGATGTCGACGGCGGGCGGCAGGACGCGCCGGGCCCGTGCGTCGGCGGTGAACGCCGTGACGGCGACGTCACCGCGACGGCCGAGGGCATCCAGCAGGGCGACGATGTAGCGGTGGATACCGGCGGCGCGGTGATCATCGGACAGCGAGAGAAGGAGCGCATTGAGGCCGACGCGGAGCCGGGCTGGCGAGCGGGACATGGGGGGGAACTATACGGGGGTGGGGGCGGGGGGGCAATGCGTTGGGGGTGGGATCACGACGCGTGGGCGATGGCGGTGACGGCGTCGGGGTTCACGAGGGAGGAGGTGTCGCCGGGCGGCAGGCCGAGGTGGGCGCTGCGGACCATGCGGCGCATGACCTTGGCGTTGCGCGTCTTGGGGAGGTCGGCGGCGAAGAGAATGGCCTTGGGGGCGAGCGCCTTGCCCATCGCGGCGACGACGGCGGTACGGAGTTCGGCGCGGAGGGCTTCGGACGGCTCCGCGCCGGCGCGCAGCACGCAGAAGCACACCAGGGCGCTGCCCTTCACGTCGTCCGGCACGCCGATCGCCGCCGCCTCGACGACGGCCGGGTGGTGGACGAGGACGGACTCGACCTCGGCCGGTCCGAGGCGCTTGCCGGCGATCTTGATCGTGTCGTCCGAGCGGCCGAGGATGTACCACAGGCCGTCTTCGTCGATCGCCGCGAAGTCGCCGTGCACCCAGACGTCGGGGAAGCGGGACCAGTAGGTCTCGATGTAGCGGTCGGGGTCCTTCCAGAAGCCGCGCGTCATGCCGATCCACGGCGCGCGGATGACGAGCTCGCCGACGGCGTTGCGGACCGAGCGGCCGGACTCGTCGACGACGTCGGCGGCGATGCCGGGGCACGGGCCGCTGAAGGCGCACGCTTTGAGGGGCAGGATCGGATTGCCCATGACGATCCCGCCGGAGATCTCGGTGCCGCCGGAGTAGTTGATGATCGGCACCCGCCCCCGGCCGACCCGCTCGAAGAGCCAGTGCCACGGATCGGGGTTCCAGGGCTCGCCGGTCGAGGCGAAGGCGCGGACGCAAGCGAGGTCGTGCGCGGCGTGCGGTGCGTCGCCGTGCGGGACGAGGCCGCGAACCCATGTGGGCGACAGGCCGACGACATCGACGTTGTGGCGGGCGACGAGCGACCAGATGCGGTCGGGGCCGGGGAAGTCCGGCGCACCGTCGTACAGGACGCACGTGGCGCCGAGGAGCAGCGAGCCGAAGACGAGCCACGGGCCCATCATCCAGCCCATGTCCGTCATCCAGAAGATCCGGTCCCCGGCGTGGACGTCCGTCCCGAACGCCATGTCCTGGGCGGCCTTCACCGGGAAGCCGCAGTGCGTGTGCAGCGCGCCCTTGGGCTTGCCGGTGGTGCCGGAGGTGTAGATCAGCATGAGCGGGTCTTCGGCGGCGGTGTCGGCGGTCGGGGCGTCGGTGGCTTGCGATGCGACGAGGTCGTGCCACCAGTGGTCGCGGCCGGGCGTCATGTGGACATCCTGGCTGGTGCGGCGGAGGACGATCATGTGCCGGAGCGTCGGGATCGAGGCGGCGGCGTCGTCGGCGACGGGCTTCATCGGGCTGGGCTTGCCGCGGCGGAAGGCGCCGTCGGCGGTGAGGATCGCCTTGGCGTCGGCGTCGACGAGCCGGCCGATGATCGCTTCGGCGCCGTAGCCGCTGAACAGGGGCAGGGCGATCGCGCCGATCTTCGCGATCGCGAGCAATCCGACGACGATCTCGGGGACCATCGGCATGAAGATCCCGACGGCGTCGCCCTTGCCGAGGCCGAGCGCGGTGAGCGCGTTGGCGGCGCGGTTCACCTCGGCGCGCAGCTCGGCGTAGGTGAGCGTGCGCTCGACGCCCTCCTCGCCCTCGAAGATCAGCGCGGGCTGCGCATCGGTGGCCGTGCCGGCGTGCTTGTCCAGGCAGATGTGGACGATGTTCATCCGGCCGCCGACGCACCACACGGGCCACTGGATGCCGCGGGAGAGGTCGACGACGTCGGTGTAGGGCGTGGAGAAGCGGATGTCGAGCCAGCGGAGGACGGCGTCCGTGAACCAGGCGACGTCGTCCGTGCTGCGCCGCATGAGGGCGTCGAAGGCGTCGCGCACTCGGTCTGCGCTGCCGGCGGCGTCGACGCCGCCGACGAGGATGCCATGGGCGGCCATGAATGCCGTCAGGTTCGCGCGGGCGATGTGCGCGGGCGTCGGACGCCAGACGATCGGGCCGCCGAAGGTGAAGGGGTCGGACATCTGGTACTCTCATCCGGGGCGGGGGCGCTCGACGCGCGGTCGGACGGCAGGCTGAGGGAGAGGGTACCGATGCACGGCGCTTGTGCCAAGCGGTTCATGCGGGTTGCGGCGCTCGCGGCGGGGGCGGTCGTCGTCCTGGGCTGCGGGCGGCAGGATCTCGCGCCCACGGGCGCCGGTGTCCCGTCCGATCCGGTCGTGCCCGCGACCACCGCGGTCATCACCCAACTCCACGTCCCGCTCGACCGCGTCGAGAGGATCAGCCGCTTCCGCTCCGGCGTGGGCCACGACTACAACGACGGCGCAGAGCGCTGCCGGAGCATGAAGCACTACTTCCAGTTCACCGGCGGCGAGCCGGGCGAGCCGCACGCGCCGTCGTGGACGACGGTGCCGATCGTGTCTCCCCTCGATGGCATCGTCGTCGGGATCGAGGACGAGTGGGCGGGCGATCAGATCCGGATCCGGTCGGCCGCCGATCCGCGTCTCACGGCCGTCCTGTTCCACGTCCGGCGAAACGCCGACGTCGGCGACGGGCTCGTCGTTCGGGCAGGTCAGGCCCTCGGCTTCCACGCCAGCGACGAGACGATGTCCGATCTGGCGGTCGAGGTCGAGGACGCGTCCGTGCCGCACGGGCGGCGTTTGGTCTCGGCGATCGAGGCAATGGGCGATGCGGCGTTCACCGCGCTCACGGCGCGCGGGATCGGAACCCGTGCGGCGCTGATCATCGGGCGGGCGGAGCGCGACGCGCGCCCGTTGGTCTGCGACGGCGAGCGGTTCGCGTCGGCGGCGGATGGGTCGGATGGGTCGGATGGGTCGGACGGGTCGGACTGGGTCGAGTTGTCACGGACGTCCGATCCCGCGTACGGCCTCACGCCGACGCCATGACCGCCCGCCACGCCGCCACCGTTGCGTCGGCGACGGCCCGCATCGTGAACCGGTCGAGGACGCGTTGTCGGCCGGCGGCAGCGAGGGTGCGGCGTGCGCCGACGTCGTCGGCGAGGCGTCGAAGCGCCGCGGACAGCGCCGCGACATCGCCCTCCGGAAACACGATGCCCGCGTGGCCGATCACGTGCGGGATCTCGCCCGAGTCCGAACCGACGACGACCGCGCCGCACGCCATGGCCTCGGTCAGGACGCGGCCGAACTGCTCGATCCACGTCGGCGTCGACCGGCTGGGCAACACGAGAACGTCGATGCGCCGGTAGAACGCGGGCATGGCGGCGCTGGCGAGCCAGGGCGTGAACGTGACGCGGTGGGCCAGGGCGTGCGCATGCACGGCTTGCGTGAGCCGCGCCAAGTCGGGGCCGGAGCCGACGATCTCGAGGGTCACGGCTTCGGGCAGCGCCTGCATCGCATCGAGCACGTCCGCGACGCCCTTGGCGGGCACGAGGCGGCCGGCGTAGCCGATGTGAAGGCGGCCGGCAATCCCGTCGCGCGGCGGGTGCGGGGGAGCGGGCGGGCAGTACGTCTCGGCGTCGACGCCGAACTGCGGGATCGTCCAGATGGGCTTGTCGGCGGCGGACCCGAAGCCCTTGGCCCGCAGGACGGACGCTGCCGTCGACGATCCGGCGACGGCACCGGCGGCGGTGCGGTAGGCGTAACGTTCGAAGGCGCGGAACGGCAGCGGGTAGCGCCGGTTCAGGTTCTGCCACGTGAAGAACATCGACTTGGCCCCGACGCGGGCCGCGGCGCGCAGGCCGAGGAACGTCGCCAGGTTGTACGGTTCCTCGTCCAGGTAGACGAGGTCGGGGCGCAGGCGGCGCAGGCGGGCCGTCAGGTCCGGGTAGAAGTGGAGGTGGAAGTCGCCAGGGCGCCGGATCGGGACGACCTCGAGCCGGTAGCCGTCGGGCTCGACGGGCTCCAAGTGCCGTCCCACCCCGTCGTCGCGCCACAACGGCGGCACGAGGGCGATCAGGTCGATGTCGTCGTGGGCGGCGATCAGGGCGCACTTGCGCCGGTAGGCGCCGACGACGAGGGCCTTGGAGAGCATGGCGACGCGCATGGAGGGATGGTACCGCAACTGTTGGTGTGCTCGGGGAGACGGGGCCGGTCAGCGCACCGTCCGGTACACGTCGAGCGTCAGCGCGGCTGCGCGCGACCACGTGAACGTCGCCGCCCGTGCCAGGCCGAGCCCGGCCCATCGCCTCCGCAGCCCCTCGTCCGCCGCCAACGCCCCGAGCCCCGCCGCCCACGCGCCCACATCGCCCGCCGCGATCCGCAGCCCCGCGTCGCCGACGACCTCGGGCAGGCTCGTGGTATCCGCGACGGCGACCGGTGTGCCGCATGCCATCGCCTCGAGGGGCGGGAGGCCGAAGCCTTCGTACGTCGAGGGGTAGGCGAAGAAGTCGGCCGCGGCCAGGAGGGGCGGGAGGTCGGAGTCGGCGACGTGGCCGATCGTGCGGACGGCGGCGGGCGGCAGCGCCACCGAGCGCGCGAGGGCGAGCGGGTCGGCGAAGAACGGGGCGTGCGGCGGGAGGCTCGGGGCGTCCGCGGTGAAGCGGTGGCCGCGCACGGAACCGTGCTCGCGTGTCGGCGGGCGGCCGGCGATGACGAGCGGCAGGGCGTGGGCGTCCCAGATGGCCTTCCACGCGGAGATCAGCGTCGGCAGGTCCTTGCGCGGGTCGAAACCGCCGTAGTACAGGCCGAAGCGCGGCGGCAGGTCGTGCGTCATGCGGACGCGCGCGACCGCCTCGGGCGTCTGCGGGGTGAAGCGGGGCGCGACGCCGAGCGGGACGGTGTGGATCCGGTCGAGCGGGATGCGCAGGTGGCGGGCGACGTCGCTCGCGGTGTGCGCCGAGTCGGCCAGGACGGCGGCGGCGCCGCGGGTGGCGAGGGCGACGAGGCGGGAGTAGGCGCGCACACGAAGATCGGTGCGGTAGGCAGGGAGGAGCAGGGGGATGAGGTCGTGCACGGTGACGACGGTCGGGACGGGCTGGTGGAGGGGCGGGGCCCAGTAGGGCACGTGCAGGACGTCATGGCCGGCGGACGAACGGGGAACCGTCCACTGCTCGAAGCGCACTTTTGCGACGGCGCCGCGGGCGCGGGGCCGGAGGACGTCGATGGCGGGCGCACCCGGCAGGTCACCCAGCGCCTCGACGAGCTGATCGGCGTACTGGCCGGAGCCGAAGGACTGGCCGGCGAACCAGCCGGAGACGAGGACGCGGGGGCCGTCGACGTCGGGACGGGACGCCCGGCCTCCGCCGGGGAGCGACGCCTTTGACGCGGCACGTGCGGGTCGGCGTCGACCGGGCGACCGCGGGCTCACGGCGCGGCGTCGAGCGGCGACGGTTGGGCGTCGACGAGGACGATCGTGATGTCGCCGACGTTCGTGCCGGTCGGTCCGGTGACGATCGCATCGTCCAGTGCGGCCAGGAGCGGGCCGCTGTCGTGGCGATCGAGCGCGGCGCGGGCGTCGCGGCCGAGGGCGGCGGCGCGCGCGACGGTGGTGCCGTCGACGACGGCGCCGGCCGCGCCGGGCGTGGCGTCCGTGCCGTCCGTGGCGAGCGTGGCGAGCGCGATGTCGGCGGCGCCGTCGAGGGCGAGGGCGGCGGCCAGCGCGACCTCGCGATTCCGGCCGCCGGTGCCGCCGAGGCGGCGCAGCGTGACCGTGGTCTCGCCGGCGGCGATCAGGCAGGCCGGCGGGCGGGCGGGGCGCGCGTCGGCCCGGCACTCGAGGGCGATGGCGGCGAGGACGCGGCCGACCTCGCGCGCTTCGCCCGTGAGGCGGGTCGTCACGACGAGCGGCGCGTAGCCGAGGCGGGTGGCGTGCGCGGCGGCCGCGGCGACGGCGGTCGACCCGTCGGCGATCACGCGGTACGCGGCAAGGGATGCCAGCGGGTCGCCGGGCTTGAGCGTATCGGCGATGTGCCCGGCCATGCCGGCGCGCACATGGTCGCCCAGTGCGGCGGGCAGCGCGCCCCAGAGGTCGTAGCGGCTCAGGACCGCGCCGGCGTCGGCGAACGTCGTCGGGTCGGGGGATGCCGGGCCGCTGCCGATCGTCGCCGCCTCGTCGCCGCCGGGGGGCGTGATCACGTCGCTGACGGCCAGCGTGATCACGCGGGCAGGGGCGGCGAGGCGCAGCAGGCCGCCGCCCTTGACGGCCGACAGGTGCTTGCGGACGGCGTTCACTTCGTCGATGGCGGCGCCGCACGAGAGCAGCGTGCTGGCGGCGGCGGCGATCTCGATGAGCGGCAGGCGGCCGGGCGGCAGCTCGAGCATCGCCGAGGCGCCGCCGGAGAGGAGGACGAGGACGAGGTCGCGTTCGGTCGTGTCGGCCAGGAGGCGCTGGATGTGGCGCGCGGCCATCAGGCTGGATGGGTCGGGGAGCGGGTGGCCGCCGCTGTAGAGCGTCGTGCAAGCCGTCGTCCCGCGCGCATCCGCCCCGCCGACGCCGATGCCGGCGTGGACCCGACGGCCCAGGATGTCCTCCGCCGCCTCGACCATGGGCCGCGCGGCCTTGCCGGCGGCGACGACGAAGATGCGGTCGATGGCCGCAAGGTCGATGGCGGCGGGGTCGTGGGGGCGCCGGACGACGTCGCGGCCGTCCTCGCCGACTCGGACGTCCTCGACAGCGTGGTCGCGGACGTCATGGAAGCCGTGCCCGTCCGGCACGCCGTGCGCTCCGCGCGGCGGCCGCCCGCCGACGTGCAGGCGGTCGCCGTCGATCGTCAGCGCGCGCCGGACCGCGTCGCCGGCATCGACCGCGTGCAGCGCCGCCGCCAGGATGTCGCGCGCGGCGTCCCGCCGGATGCGCTCGAGCACGCCCTAGCGCGCCTGTGACGCGCGCCACCCCGCCAGGATGTCGTTCAAGAGCGCACGGTCGACCACGACGCGCGTCATGACGTTCTTGGGCTCGCCGTCCGTGCGCGACTGGCGCGCGTCGACGCCGTCGAGCCAGGTCATCTGCGCCGCGACGGCCGCCTCCAGCGAGCGGATCTGGACCTGCTTGTACATGTCCGACACGAGCTCGCGCGCCCGGTCGAGCGTATCGAGCCGCTCGGTGATCGGCGTCGGCGTGCCGGTCTCGGCGGCGACGCGGCCGAGACCGGCCTCGATCTCGTGCATGCGCGCGGTCAGGTACTTCTGCTCGTGGACGTAGTCGCTCGGGTCGCGGAGGGCGTAGTCGGTCGACATGCTGTCTCCAGAAAGGTGGGGGAAGATCGACTCCGTGGGCCGGAGCCGGCCCGGATCGGTGGCGCCGGCGGCTGCCGCCCCATGTTATACCAAACTCATCGCGGCCAGCCGGGCATTCCGTTTAGGAACCACCCGAGCAAGCCGATGAGGACGACGATCCGAAGCACGAACCGGAAGATCATGGCCCACTTGATGAAGGCGATGTCCCGCGCGATCCCGGCCAGCGCCAGCAGCTCCGCGCTGGGCGCCGCCGACCGCACCCGCTCCACGGCGGCCTGGACATCGGACGCCGTGTTCGCCAAGTCGGCCAGCGCCCCGTCCAGGTCCGCGCGGGCGGCGTCGCGCACTTGGACGGCCGCACGGAGCGTGTGGGCGGCCGCCTGGTCGGCGGCGACGGCGTCGGCCAGCGCGGCGGCGCGGCGTTGGACGG
The DNA here is from genome assembly GCA_020853525.1 of Ardenticatenales bacterium. Classification (GTDB taxonomy): domain Bacteria; phylum Chloroflexota; class Anaerolineae; order Epilineales; family Epilineaceae; genus Avedoeria. Next base: position 130,762 of record JADYYS010000046.1, read on the forward strand.
TGTGCAGCGCCGTGCCGGCCTCGCCCGGCCGGCGCGCGGCGTCGGTGAGGGCGGCGGCGACCGTGCCGCTGAGCGTGGCGGACGCCGCTTCGAGGCTGGCGGCGCCGAGGCGTACGAGATGGGCCGCCAAGCCATCGGCGCCGGACTGGAGCGGCGGCGGCGCGTTGGGCGGGGCGAGGCGCTCGGCGTGGCTCCGGCTGCCGCGGTCCCGCGTCACGACGACGTTGGGGCCGAGGACGACGTCGAGCTCGCCGCCGGTGTCGGCGAGCGTGACGACGGTCAGGTTGTCGGCGGGCGGCACGTCCGGGCGCGGGGCGGCGTGGCACAGCCAGGCCACGACGGACGGCGGCAGGCGGAGCGACGTGGCCAGGATGGCGGCGTCGGCGTCCGTCGGGGCGCGGACGTCCACCCAGAGCGTGCCGCCGCGGTCGGCGAGGGCGGCGCGGAGCTGGCGGGGGGTGAGCTGGGTGGCGGGGGTCTCGTCGCCGTAGTCGTAGGTCGAGAGGATCATGGCTCGTCGATTCGGGCGGGACCGGCCTCAGATGAGGCCGAGCGCGGCGGATAGCAGGTTGAAGATGCCGATGAACAGGAGCGCGCCCATCGTGTCCGTGACCGTCGTCACGAACACCGCGGATGCCACGGCCGGGTCGATGCCGAGGCGCTCGAGCGTGAGCGGCATGACGACGCCGGCCAGGCCGCCGGCGGCCAGGTTGAGCGCCATCGCCAGGAACACGGCGCCGCCGATCAGCGCGGGCGACACCGGCGTGCTGACGACGAAGCGGTTCATCAGCAGCGCCACGAGGCCCGCCAGCAGGCCGATCGCCATGCCGTTGATCAGCCCCTGCGCCACCTCCTTGCCGAGCAGCCGCCCGATCTGCTGCCGATCGATCTCGCCGAGGGCCAGGGAACGAACGACGAGCGTCGTCGTCTGCGCGCCGACGTTGCCGCCGTTGCCGGTTACGAGCGGGAAGAGGAGGGACAGGATGACGACCTTGTCGAGCGTTCCCTGGAAGCCGGCGAGCACGGCGACGAGCGCCAGCTGCGTCACGAGGTTCAGCGCGAGCCACGGCAGCCGGTTCTTGACGGACGTGAAGATGCCGTCGTCCGCACGCTCGTCCTCGTCGAGGCCGACGAGGCGGAACATGTCCTCCGTGGCCTCCTCGGCCAGGACGTCGACGAGGTCGTCGTGCGTGATCACGCCGACGAGGCGATCGTGTGTGTCGACGACCGGGAGCGCCAGCAGGTCGTAGCGCCGCATCAGCTGCGCCGCCGCCTCCTGGTCGTCGCCGACGTGCACGCGGATGACGTCCGGCTGCATGAGCTCGCCGATCCGCGCGCGCGGCGGGGCGACGATGATCTGGCGCAAGCTGACGATCCCGACGAGACGGCCGTCTGCGTCGCCGACGTAGAGGTAGTACGCCGCCTCCTCGCCCGGCTCGAGCGCGCGCAGCCGTTCGATCGACGCCGCCACGGTATCGTCGGCGGCGAGCGCGACGAAGTCACGCGTCATCCGGCCGCCGGCGGTGTCGTCCAGGTGCCCGAGCAACGTCCGGACCTCGGCCTCGGCCGCGTCGTCCATCCCCTCGAGCAGTTCGGCCATCTGTGCCGGCGGCAGGTCGTTCAGCAGGTCGGCCGCCTCGTCGGACTCCATGAGGTCGAGGATCGGCGCCAACTGCTCCGTCGAGAGGCCCTCGGCGACCTCGGCCGCTTCCTCGTCGTCGAGCTCCTCGAGGATCTCGGCCGCCTCCTCGTCGTCCAGCTCGTCGATGATCTGCCGCTGGTCGTCGAGGTGAAAGTTCTCGAAGACGTCGACGCGGTCCGGCGGGCGCAGTGCGGAGAGGGACGCCGCAACGGTCTCGATGTCGCGCGCCTCGAGCGCCGTCGCCACGAGCCGGAACGCCTCGTCCATGTCGCCCGACTCGGCCGCCGCCTTCACCTGGGCGGCGGTGTCGGCGCGCGCGGCCTCGGACAGGGTCGGCGGCGCGGCCGGCGTGTCGTCGGGGTGGCGGGGCGGCGGCCGGTGAAGGGCGGCCGTCACGGGCGGCGCTCGGCATCGGCGGTGGCGGTGGCGGCGGCGCTGCGCTTGGCCTGCTCGGGGCCGACGAGCCAGTCGCGGTCGATGCCGGTGCCCCCGGTGCGGCCCAACAGGATCCGGTTGCCGACGCCGCTCCGGTTGTAGTACTGCGGCTCCCCGACGAGGTCGCCCCGCTCGATCGTCCCCCACTGCCGACTGTCCGCGGCGTCGCGGTCGTCGGCGACGACGAAGTACTGACCTGCGGCCAGCGTGATCTCCGGCTGGTCGGGTCCGGTGCCGCGCTTGTTCCGGGCGGGGTCGTGCGGCACGCCGTCGACGAGGACGATCCCGCCCGCGACGGCCACGCGGTCGCCCGGCAGCGCGACGATGCGGCGGAACGTGAAGCCCTCCGGCCGGTCGAGGCACGCGACCATGCCGCGCAGCGGTTCGGACGACCAGATCAGCGTGTTCGTCGTGAAGACCTCGTCGCCCTGTTCGAGCAGCGGCGCCATGCCGTCGTCCGGCATCGTGACCATGTGGACGACGACGCGGCTGCTGAAGAACAGGAGGCCGCATGTGGCGAGCGCGCCGACGGCGAGGACGAACGGCAGCCCGCAGCCGAAGAAGCGACGGGCGGTCGGGCTCATCACGGCCGGGTGGCCAGGCGCTGCACCAGCGGCAGGTAGACGACGGCCACCGGTTTCGGGCGCGGCGTCGCCAGCGGCTGAAGCGCGACGTTCACGTGATACGGCTGGCCGACGAGCGGCACTTCCGGTGCGATGAACTGGCCGTAGCCGGACGCGCTGACGACGGCGCGGTAGCGGCCGGGCGGCGGGTAGAAGCCGTACCAGCCGAGGAAGCCGGTGGTTTGCGGGTTGATCTGATCGCCATGGTCGGACGCTTTCCAGACCCGGAAGTTGTTGATCGCCGGATCGAAGCGGTAGAGCGTGACCTTGGCGCCCTGTACGCGGCGATCGACGCCGTAGAAGGCGTCGTGGACGAAGCCGTTCAGGGCGACCTGCACCGTGCCGAGGTCGACGCTCTGGCGCCGGGTGCCGCACGTGGCCGTCACCTGGAGCGCGCCGCCGTCGGCCATGTCCAGCGTGCCGGTCCAGAGTCCGTCTTCACCGGGCTGGAGCGGCACGTCCGCGTCCCGGTAGCGGGCGGAGACGGTGCCGCCGGACGGACAGCGGGCGCCCAGCTGGAGCTCGAGCGGCGCGCCGGGGTGCATGGACACCTGCCAGGCGCTGTCGTCGCTGACGACGGCGCAGCCACCGCCGCTGGCGTACGGCTGGCTGTAGCGCGTGCCCTCGAGCGTCTGGCGCATCGCGATCCGGTCGCCGAGCAGGATGGACTCCGGGTCGATGACGACGCCGAGCACCTCGGACGGCGCGCTGGCTCCGGCGGCGTTCTCGGCGCGGGCCTGCAGCACGTGACCGCCCGGGGCGAGGTCGCGGGTCGGGGTGAGCGTCCACGGGGCGACGCCCTCGGCGCCGGCGGCGGCCGTCGTCGTGCGGCCGATCTCCGCGCCGCCGTCGTAAAGGATGACGGTGCTGTCCGGCGGCCCGTCGCCGGACAGGGTGGGGCGGGCGTCGGCGATCTGACCGCAGCGCGGGCTGGTGATGGAGGGTGTCAGCAGTTGTCCGATCCACTGCGTGTAGTCCACGCCGTCCGTCACGAGCTGGCCGGCGCCGGCATGGTCGGCACCGGCGGCGTCGCAGGCGTCGGGGCGCGTCGAGCCGTCGCGGGGGCCATCGGGCGCGCCCCAGTCGTTGGTGCGGGCGGGGACGCAGACGGCGTCGATCTCGTCGGCGCGGACCGCAAACGTGGCGTTGCCGATCAGGCGGTTATGCCCGTTCAGGTTCGGGAGGGCGCCGGCGCGGACGTCCACGCCCAGCCAGTTGCCCTCGATCGTCGAGAAGCGGAGCGTCGGGCGCGCGCCGGCGCGCACCTGCAGGCCGATGCCGCTCGTTTCGGCGATGCAGTCGTGGATGTGCAGTCCGAGGAGTTCGGGCTGCGCGCCGTCGCCCTCGACGGTGACGCCGCGGGTGCCGCTGTTCCGGACGGTCACGTACGCGATCCGGGGCGAGCTGCGCTGGATGAGGAGGGCGCCGCTGGGGTCGAAGCCGGCCCATTCGAGGATGGCGTGCTCCAGGCGGGACCCGGTGGAGGAAGGTGCGTCGAAGTCCGTGCTGCTGTCGGCGAAGCGGAGCTGGCCCCACTTTCCGGGCGGGCCGGGGTCGCCGGCGCCGCTGAAGAGGATCTCGCGGCCCGGCTGGCCGATCGCCCGAAGCGTGCCCTCGACGGCGAGGCCGCTGCCGCTGAAGAAGTGGACGGTGGCGCCGGGGGCGATCGTGAGCTGCGCCCCGCTGCGGACATAGAGCGGGTTGCGGATGTGGTAGGCGTAGCGGCGCGGGCCGAGGTTGTGGAGCGTCGTCTCGCCGGTGAAGTGGCCGGCGATGAGGACGGCGTTGTAGGCGTTGTACTCGAAGCGGTTGCCCGCGAGCAGGGCGTTGGAAGCGCCGTCGAGGTAGATCGGGTACTGCTGATTGCTCTCGAAGCGATTGTCGATCACTTCGGCCTTGGATGCGCCGAGGATCCGCAGTGCGGCGCTCGGCTGGGCGCTGGGCGTGCTGGCTCGGAGGAAGAGGTTGTCCTGCAGTCTGGGCGATGCGCCGGCGCGGATCTCGACGCCGACGCCGGCGGTATCGTGGATGTTCGTGCGGGTGATCGTCGCGAGGTCGGTTTCGATGCCGAGCATCTCCTTGCGCAGCGCGCCGCCGCCGCCGATGTCCGCATTTGTGATGGTCGACGGCCCGCTGCCGGTCCGAAGTTGGATGCTGCCCCACGGCTGTGTGCCGGCCTTCTCGAAGCGCACGGGCTGCTCGGAGGTGCCGGCGACGTTCAGGACGCCGCTGACGTCGATCTTGTGGCTGGTGCCGAGCTGGACGACGGTTCCGGCCTCGATGGTCAGCGTGGCGCCGGCGGGAATCGCGATGTCGCACGTCGTGACGTAGGGTCCGCCGGCGGCGGTCCAGGTGGTGTTGCCGGCGAGGGTGCCGCATACGTCGGCCAGTCGGGCGGCGCGCGCGTCCGGGGCGCCGGACAGGGTGTGGCCGGTGGCGAGCAGCACGACCGCCAGCAGGGTGACGGGCGCGGCGGTAGGAGGGGCGGTAGGCGCGGTGATGGGCGCGGCGACGGCCGCGGCGATGGGCGAGCGCGACATTGCGCCTCCTCGTGGGCTGTGCGGTGGCTGGGCCGGGCCGGGGCGGGCAGCACGGGGTGTGGCGGGGAGCGTGGGCGATGCGCGCGGGCGGCTATTGTAGCGCGGGGGGGGAGTGGGTCAACGGAGGTGCAGGGCCGGCGGGCGGGGCTGGTTGGGGTCGGGGCATTTTGGGTTCGTGCACTCTTTCCGCAGGGGCCGCCTGGCCCCTGCACCCCGGCCAGGGAGCGCAGCGCCCCCCTGGACCCCCCGCATCGGAAGTGCCGGCACGCGACGTACCGGGTGCCGCAGCCTGATGCGGTCGGGCGCATCGAAGAGCGATGGCCAGGTAGATGCCGTAAGTGCCCGAGGTGCCCGACTGGTCTTGGCGCCTGCGAAGGCAGGCGCGTGGTGGCGCTGTGCGCCACCCTCAGCGACGGCTTCAGCCGTTGGCCTTGCTTGCCGTTGGCCTTGCTTGCCGTTGACCTTGCTTGCCGTTGACCTCGCCGTTGACCTCGCCGTTGACCCCAACACGGCTACCGCTTCCCCCAGTACGACCCGACCGGACACGGAATCGACACCGCCACCTCCGCATAGATATCGGTGAGCCCGCTGCCGTCCGCGGAGCGGAAGAACCGGCCGGCGGGCGCGGCGATAGCGGCGAGCGCTTCGGCGTCGACGTCGTCGCCGAGGGCGACGGTGAAGAAGATCAGGCCGTCGGCCTTGGCGGTGGCCGCGGCGGCGACGGCTTCGGAGGCCGGGCGGGGGTTGGCGCGGCCGTCGGTGAGGAGGACGACGGCGGGGGTGTTGGCGGTGCGGTGGCGGGACGTGGCCAGCTCGGCGACGGCGGCATCGACGGCGCATACGAGGCAGGTCTGCACGGACGGTGCGATGCGGGTGAAGGCGGCGTCGAGGGCGGCGCGGTCGGCGGTGAGGGGCTGGAGGAGGGTGGCATCGGCGTTGAAGGCGACGAGGGCGG
>JADYYS010000047.1 GCA_020853525.1 Ardenticatenales bacterium
CGCCTTCGCGGGCACCCAGAAGTCCGAAGCGCCCGCGAAGGCGGGCGCAATGGCCGAAGGCCACCAGCCGGCCAGCTTTAGCTGCCGGTGGTTCGTCGTCCGCAAATCGAGATGTGACGGGGTACTAATACTCCGCCACTGGATACGCTCGGGGTGCTCCCGATGGCCCGCTTCGTCGAGGCCGGGGCGACACGACGTCGTTCGACCGCGAAGCCACGTTCGGCACCCTGATGAGGTCGGCCGCGCTGCGCGGCAGCACGCGGTACCCGCCCTCCCACGGTGCCCGCGCCGTGGACTGCGCCGCGACGCCGACGACCGTCAGCCAGCGGCCCCGCGCCCAGCGTTGGCGCCCGATACCGGCCGAGCGCAGCAGGACGACCCGCGCCGGACCGCTCCCGTCGTCAAGTGTGACGCTCGTGGCGCCGTAGCTGATCTGCCGCCCGCGCAGCCGCACGAGCCGCCCCTCGACGGCCTCGCCGATGCTCCCGGTGGCGATGTCCGACGGCGGCACCGGGCCGCCCACGCCGTCCCACCATGCATCTTCCGGCCGGGCCAGCACGATCTGCCGCTCACCGCGGTAGTCGGCCAGGCGGCCGATCGCCGACACCGGCTCGCCGACGCCGAACGATTTGAGGACGCGGTCGGCGGGCGCCAGGTAGACTCGTATGCCGCCGCTCTCGTCGCCAAGGTAGAACGTCCGACCGGCCAGCACGTTCGGCGCCGCCGTCACGCGGCCATGCACGACGACGCGTGTCCCGCGGCGCATGGCGCGCAGCGCAGCCATCGGCGCCGGCAGCGCAATCGGCGCCGCCGGCGCCCGCGCCGAGCCGCGCGTTCCGCTCGATCCGTGCGCGCCCCTGCCGCCGCGCCGGTCGGCCGCGCGACGCTCCCGGGCCAGGTCGCCGGCATGTCGCTCGCCCGGTTCCAGCGCACGGTTGGGCTGGCCGGGCGTCACGGCCATGGCGGACGACCACCCGCCCGTGCCGTCCGCCGTCCGGCCCCATGACCGGTCATAGCCAGGTGTCGACGACCAGCTGAAGCTGTCCGCGACGGTGCCGTCCGGCCGGACGAGCTGCACGGTGTCGCCGCCGTTGTCAAAGGCGATGCCGGAAGCCGCCCGGTGGACGACAAGGAACCCGTGCGGATCGACGGCGTCGTTGTCGCCGAACCGGTACGCCCAGCCGCGGATGCTCGCTCGGGCGTCCTGCAACCGCCAACCGTCCAGTCGAGCGCGGTACGGCGAGGCGTTGAACAGCTCGACCCATTCGTCGGTGTGCGCCGCCGTCCCGTCCGCGTCCCAGTCGACCTCGGAGGGCGCGGGGAGGATCTCGTTGAGGGTCAGCGCGGGCGGCCCGTCGTGCACGTTGCCGGCCCGGCCGGGCGACGGATCGGGTTGGGCGCGCCAATCCGACGCGCTGTCCGTGTCGATGCCGCTCGGCAAGCGCTCGACCGTCAGGCCGGGACCGACGAGCGGCACGGATGGGTCGAATGCGTCGAGGTTGTCACCGTAGCTGACGGCGTCCGCCACCTCGATCGTCGGTGACCTCAGTCGGACGATGTCGCCCCTGTTGCCGAGCCCGCCGCCGATCCGCCCATCGCCGACGACGATGCGGGGTCCGGTGAAGGCGGGGGGCAGCCGTGAGACGGCGTCCGGACCGCCGATGATCGCGAAGCCGCCGGGCTCGACCGTGACGGCCGGCAGCGGGTCCCACGCGCCGCGATCGCCGATCGCCCAGCCCCCGAGTCCGGCGGCGGTTGCGGAGCGATTGTGGATCTCGACCCATTCTTCGGCCGCATCATTTCCGCTGGCCTCGGGGTCGAACATCACCTCGCTGATGAGGAACGGGAGGTAGAGCGTCGCGGTGGCGGTCGCGGCGGGCGACGGCACGGCCGGCCCGCCCGGCACGGCCGTGCCGACGGGCGGCTCCATGGTCGCGGAGCCGCCGGCGGTCGCACTCGGGCCGGGCACGCTCGTCGACGCGCCGGCTGTCGGTGCAACGGGGGTGGCCCGGATGCCCGTGGCCCCGTTGGTCCGGCCGGGAGACGGGTTCAACCGATCCGTCCAACCGCCCGTCCCGTCCGGGTCGCGCGCCCAGCCGGCATCCGGGGCGCTGGCGCCGAAGTCGATCACGTCGGCCTGAGCGCCGTCCGGCCGGACGAGACGGGCGCTGTCGCCGCCGTTGTTCAGCGACAGGCCGGTCTCGCGCTTGAAGAAGACACGGTGCCCGCGGGCCGGCACGACGGCGTCTTCGAGGATGCGGTGGGCGGCGGAGCCGCCGTCGGCGATGTCATCGAGCAGCCACCCACGCAGGTTCAGATCGTTGGTGCCGACGTTGACCACCTCCACCCACTCATCCTCCCCGTTCGCCGTTCCGTCGCCGTCCCAGTCGATGCCGTGCGGCGCGGCCAGCACCTCGTTCAGGCGCACGTCCGCGTCCGCCGGCACCACCGGTGCGCCGGCCACCGTCGCCGTCGCTTGCGGCGAGGCATCGGTGGCCGGCGCTCCCGGCGAGGGCGTGGCCTGCACGACCCAGTCGGCCGCCACGTTGGAGTCCGTGCCCGCGGGCACCCGCTCCAGGCTGCTGCCGCCCGGCGCCGCCGGGGCCGGCGGATCGAACGCGCTGGTGTTGTCTCCCCAGCTGAGTGCGTCGATCACCGACCCGGCGCCGTCGGCCAGCTGCAGCCCGTCGCCGCTGTTGCCCAGACCATTGCCGATACGGGACACGGTGACCCGCTCCCCCGGCGCGTCCGGATAACGCTCGGCGAAGCGCGCACCGGCGACCACAATGTAGCCGCCGGGCGCGATCGTGATCTCAGGCAGCACGGTCATGGCGCGGGCGTCCGACAGGCGCCAGCCCCCCAGCGCGACCCCTTCCGGCCCCGGGTTGAAGAGCTCGACCCATTCGAAGTCGGTCTCGGTCCCCGCCGCCACCGGGTTCGCCTGCACCTCGTTGATCACGATCGACCCTTGCGCCGACCGCATCGTGTGTGCCGCCAAACCCTGTGGTGTCGAAGCGAGCCAAATCGAAAGGCCGATCCCAAGCCCGAGCGTGCGCAACCGTTCCATCGCCCTTCCTCCTGAGCTTCGTCGAGGCGCTGCCGGCTGCGAAAGGGAGGTTGCCCTCGATTCCCATCGCCACAGTCCGACAACCGCGTGGCCAGCAGCGTACGGTGCGCGGCGCCCCGCCGGAAGGGCGGCACGGACAGCATCGCGACAAGGTGCGCGACAAGGTGGGCGACAAGGTGGGCGACACCCATTGCGACAGCGCGCTGACAGGCCGACGACAGCGCGGTCAGCGTGGCGTCAGCACGGCGGCGGGCGGCGGCGAGCATGCGGGCCGGCCTGGGACCGCCGGGCGTCAAGCGGTCAGCGTGAGGTGCGGGTATGCTGTGAACCAGATGTGCGGGCTACGAAATGTTCCGCACCGACCTGAGGAGAACGAACGATGCGCCGCTTGTGGATGACCGCCTTCCTGACCGCCGCCGCCTTCACCGCCCACACGACCGCCGCCCATGCAGATGCCGGCCTGCGCGAGTACAAGGAAGCCATGCGGCCGTTCACGCCGGTCATCGCCGCTTGGACCGCGGAAGCCCAGTCGTTCGGCGACGCCGCGCTGACGAAGCCCGAGCTCGTCTGCAAGCCCGAAATCGCCGAGATGGCCCGCCGAGGCGGCTCGATCGCCATCGACGTTGCCGGCACCGCCGCCCCCGATGCGCTCGCGATGGCGCACGTCGATCTCGCCAACGCGTTCGTCGAGATGTCCTATGCGCTCGACCATGCTTGCGGCGCCGCCGACCCGCTCGCCCGCACGCTCGCTCCGTCCGTCGTGAAGGCGCAGCGCGCCCTCGGCGCCATCCGCCGCTTCGTGGACGACGGCATCGCGCCGATCGAGCTGCCCTCCCCTGGGCCCGCGCACGAGACGAACTGACCTGCTGCATGACCCCGCGCGCCGCCGGCGACCGGCGCGAAGGAACCCACAGTCCGGACCCGACGATGGGGGCGTGGTGAACGCCCCCATCGTCGCGTGTCCCACCGGCATGACGGTTGCTGTAGGATTCATCTCGTTCGCAACCCGTTCCGAACGCTCCACCACCCCTGGAAGCCCGATGTCCTCGAACGCTTGGAAGGCCGCCCTCATCGCCGGCTCGGTGCTGGCGACCCTCGGCCGTCCGGTCCTCGCCCAGCCCACCGCACCGCCCGCCGGCACGCCGCCGGCCGGCGACGGCACCCCCACGGCGCTGCCCGGCGAGCCGATCGCGATCGGCGCCGCAGTGCCGCTCGGCCTCGTCGTGCCGGACAGCGAGGTGGTGTACGGTCCGACGCTTTACGGATTCGACACCGCGGAGTTCGTGGCCGAGGCCGGCGGCTACCTGGCGGGTTACAGCGAGCCGGTGGGCGGTGAGGTCCTCACCGGAGCGGCCATCGTCGAGCGCGTCGCCAACGCCTACAGCGTCGGGCCGCGCGTGCTGCTCACGCTCATCGAACAGCGCAGCGGCTGGCTGCGCGCGACGAGCCCGGCGGAGCGCACCTATCCCCTCGGCGGCGCCGTGCCCGGGCTCTACAACGGGCTGCTCGAGGCCGCCGACGCGCTGAACGCCGGCTATTACGGCCGGCGCTTCGAGAGCCGCGACACGCTGCTGCTCAAGGATGGCCGGACGGTGCGCGTCGGGTCCGAGGTTAACGCGGGCAGCTTCGCCGTGCTCGGCGTGCTGTCGTCCGACGTCGCCGCCGCCGACTGGCCGGCGCTGGCCGCGCCGAGCCGGTTCTGGACGACATGGACGATGCTGTTCGGTGACGAGCCGCTCTACTTCAACAACACCCCGGTCCGAGCGGACGAGATGCCGCCGTTCCCGCTCCGCCTGCCGTTTGCCGACGGCACGGTGTGGTACTTCGTCCAGGGCCCGGCCAGCCCGCGCGGCCGGGGCGGTCCGCGGGCCGCCGTGTCGTTCGCGCCGCCGCCGAGCGGCCCGGCCGGCTGCACGCCGTCCGCCGAATGGGTCGTCGCGGCCGCCGACGGCACGGTGACGCACAGCGACGGCATGAGCGTGGTCATCGCCGGTGCCGTCGACGGTTTCGCCGGCATCGGTTGGAGCGTGACGTACCACCATCTGGCGCCGCAGGAGCGGGTAGCCGCCGGCACGAACGTCGACGTCGGCGAACCGATCGGCCACCCATCGTGCGATGGCGGGTCGGATTCGATGACGCGCGTGTCGCTGGCGCGGCGATTCAACGGCGAATGGGTGCCGTCCGACCTGCCCGCTGCCCCGCTGCAGTTGGACGGCTGGGCGGCGTTGCCCGGCGCGCTGCCCGGTGACGGCACGCTCATCCGCTCCGACGCCGCCGCACGGCAGGCCGCCATGCAGAAGGTCGACGCCCTGAACGGGATCGTCGCCGGATTGGGCGGCCGGCCGTGATCCTGCAGTACTGGCAGCGCTTCCGCCGCATCTGGCTGGGCATCTTCGCCCTGTTGGCGATGCTCGGGGTCGGGATCAGCTTGCTCAACCAGGGCACGTTCGAGGTCTTCAATCCGACGTGCGACGCGCGCCCGAACTACGATCCGGGTGTCGACCCGACCGTGCAGGCCAAGCTGAACTACCTGTATGACAACGGCCTGCTCTACTGCGCCGAGCCCAAAGTGCCGTTCCGCGGGCTGCGCGGCCCGATCTATTGGGGCAGCGACGGGATGTCGGCGCTGCTGTTCTTCCAGGCGGACAGCTTGGCGGGCGTCGGCATCGTCACCTACCTCTACAACGACACGTACCGCGTCGGACCGCCCGGCGACAGCCCGCCCTATTCCTACGGCGAGCTGCGCGCCGGCCGGCCCGCCCTCGTCAACCAGGCGCCGGACGGCGCGACAACGTACTTCTACCGCCGCGACGGTGCGCCGCTGAACAGCGACGCCGTGGTGAACCTCTCGATCGACGGGCCGGCGCAGCCCCGCACGCCCGCCCCGGTCGGCGGCCGAAGCGTCTGGCGCGATGTCGACCGGATCATCGCCACGCTCCGCGGCACGAGCCCCACGAAGCTGAACGCCGGCACGGCGCGCTCCACCGTGGCGCTCACCTTCCTGAGCGAGCGTTGGCGCAGCGGCGTCCGGCGCGCCGGGGTCGAGCCGTTCATCGACGAGGACGGTACGCCGTCCGTTCTCCGGCTGCGCGACGCCCAGTTGGACGGGACGCTGCCCGCCGAGCCGTTCGTGTTCCAGCGCTCCAGCGGCGCGTTCGGCCAGAGCCTCTGGGTGGCCAACGTCGTCACGACGACGGTTCCGGCGCTCGTGATCGCGCCGACCGGCGTGCCAAGCGGAGCGGCCGTTACGACCGGCGGTACGACCGGCGGTACGGCCGGCGCCGCCGACGCGCGCGAAACGGTCCTCCCGATCAGCACGAGCATCTGGCAATCCGCCGCGATGCTCGTGCCGCTGGCGGTCTTCGCGTTCGACCCGCTGCCCGTCCCGGCCGGCACGCCGCTCGAGGCCCGCTTCTGGGCCGACGGAACGCGCCTCGGCGACGGCGCGCCGCCCGACCGCGTCTGGCCGGTCACGTTCCCGTGAGCGCAGCACCGCCCGAGCTGCGCCTGGCGGCCGAGGAGATCGCTCGCCAGGCGGGTGCGATCGTCCGAACGTTCTACGAACAGGGCTTCGCGATCGACCACAAGGGCGATGTCGGCAACGTCGTGACGGACGCGGATCGGGCCAGCGAGGCGCATATCGTGGCGGCGCTTCGAGCGCGCTATCCGGCGCACGCGATCGTGGCCGAGGAAGGCAGCGGCGTGGAGGGCGGGGACGGCGGGAATGGTCGGGACGGCGGCGACGGTGGAGGCGAGGACGATCCGACGGTCACGTGGCTCGTCGATCCGCTGGACGGCACGAACAACTTCGCCCATGGCTTCCCGGTCTTCGCCGTTACGCTGGCGGCGGTCGTCGGCGGCCGCGTGCTGGCCGGCGCGACATACGATCCGCTGCGCGACGAGATGTACAGCGCCCATCGCGGCGGCGGCGCCACGCTGAACGGGCGTCCGATGGCGGTGTCCGGCACGCGCCGGCTGGCGGCGGCGCTCGTCGGCACGGGCTTCGCGTACGACAAGTCGACAACCGTCGACAACAACCTGGCCGAGGTCGTCACGCTGGTGCCGCTCGTGCGCGGCCTGCGCCGCGCCGGTGCGTGCGCGCTCGACCTGGCGTGGGTGGCGGCCGGGCGCCTGGACGCGTTCTGGGAGCGAGGCCCGCAGGCCTGGGACATGGCGGCCGGGGTCCTTCTCGTGACCGAGGCGGGTGGGACCGTGACCGGCCATCGCGGCGAACCGCTCGACCTCGACGGCGGCCGCATCGTGGCCACGAACACGCACCTCCATCCGGTCATCCTCGAGCGACTGGCCGCGGCGCGCATCCTGATCGGACTTCTGCCGCAGCCGGCACCGGCCGTGGCCGTATGACCGCCGCCGCCGGCTTCCTGTCCGTCCTGACGCACGCCGGCATCGCGCACGATCACTGGGCGGGCGGCGCCGAGTCGGCGCATCCCGCGAGCCTCCCGCCGCACCGCCTGATCGTCGCCGACGATCCGGCGGCGTTCGCGCACGTGACCGGCGCCACGGTCGTCGTCGTCCCGCTCGGTACGGCCGCCGGCGCGCCGCGGTTCGCGGTGGCGATGGCGGGCGAGGTGCCGAGCGCGGTGTTGGTCGAAGTGGCGGCGATCGAGGCGCGGAGCGCGCGTGATCGGCCGCTGGCGCCGGTCAGCGCCGATGTCGGGCGGCTGCTCCACCTCGTGTGCCGCGCCCGCCGCGCCCGCAGCGTCCTCGACATCGGTTCCGGCGCCGGCACCGCCACGCTCTGGCTGGCGGCCGGCGTTCGCCAGCCGGGCGGCCGCGTCGTGGCGATCGAAAAGGACTCGGCGCGGCGATCGCTGGCCGTCGCCGCCGTGGCGCGGGCCGGTATGAAGGCCTTCGTCGACGTCCAGATGGGCGACGCGGATCGGCTGCTCGACCGCCTCCCAGGCCGCTTCGACCTCGTCCTGCTCGACGAAACCGCCGAAGCGCGCGAAGGGCACTTGCTGGCGCTGTTCGAGGGCGCGTTCCTGTCGCCCCGGGCGCTCCTCTTCTCGCACGGCGGCCTCGCCGAACCCGTCGCCCTGGCGCGGACGCACGCCCACCTGCAGGTGCTGCCCGAGATCGTCGCCACGACGTCGCTCGGCATCGGCGCCGGGCTGTTCGTGGCGGTCACCGCCCCCGCCTGATCCTGCACCTGATCCTGCGCCTGATCCTGCTGCGAGGCCGGCCCCCGTTGTCCCGCGCGCGCGCCGTCGTCGAGTCGATCGCCCTCACCGCCGTGCTCGTGCTGCCGTGGTACGTGGCGGTGTTCACCGAGCGCGTGTTCGAAGCCGAGAAGATGGCGGCGCTGCGGGCGCTCGCCCTGCCGGCGGCCGCAGCATGCATCGCCTACGGCGCGGCGTCCGGCCGGCGCGCGCGGCTCGCCGCGCGCTGGCGCACGACGCCCGCGGCAGCGCGCGGCCTGGCGGCGGCCGCTGCCCTGTTCTGGCTGGCCGAGGGGGTGGCGACGCTCACGTCGCGCGCACCGCACGTCAGCGTGCTCGGGAGCTACGACCGCGGCTTCGGCTGGCTGTCGACGACGGCGCTCGCCGTGCTGGCCGCCGGTGCGGCCGGCATCGCGGCGCGGCCGGGCGGCGGCCGGCGGCTGGCGTCGTTCATCGGCGCCTCGATCCTGCCGCCCGCCCTGTACGGCATCGGCCAGCGCTTCGGCGCCGACCCGCTGCCGTGGTTCGGAGACGTCGTCACCCGCGTTTCAGGCTCCGCCGGCGCCAGCGTCATGCTCGGGGCGCACATCGCGCTGGCGCTGCCGTTCGCGCTCTGGGCGACGGCGTCGGCGTACGGGGCGGCGACGGTCGCCGAGGCGCGGCTGACGGATCGTTCGGCGGACGGCTCGACGGACGGCTCGACGGACGGCGCCCCGAATCACATCACGGACCAGCTCCGCCTGGCCGCGTGGCTGCTCATCGACGCGGCAGCGCTCGTCGCGCTCGTCCTCTCGGGCAGCCGCGGTCCCGCCCTGGCGGGGGCGGGCGCCCTCGGCATCACGGTCCTCGTCGTCGCGGCGCGCGCCGGGCAGCGCCGCCTGGCGATCGGCGCGGCAACCGTGGGCATCGTCGCTCTTGCCGCCATCGGCGCGTTGAACCGCCGGCCGGCCGCGTTCGGTCCGATCGCCCAACTGCCGCTCGTCGGCCGGCTGGCGTTCGCCCTCGACCCCGACAAGAGCACGACGCGCGTTCGGCTGCGGCTGTGGGAGGGCTCCGTCGCGGCGATCGGCGATCTGGACGCACGGACGCTCGTCGGGACCGGCCCGGAGACGATGCCGCTGACGTGGGCGACCCACTACCCGAGCATCCTGGCGTACGACGAGCCGCGCGGCTGGGTCCCCGACCGCGCCCACAACCTCTGGCTCGACCGCCTCCTCACGACGGGCGCGCTCGGCGCCGCGTCGCTGCTGGCGCTGATCGTCGCCGCGCTCGTCGCCGCCCTCGACGGCCTCGGCCTCGTCGCCGGCCGGCGCGGTGCGGCGGCGGCGGTCGCGACGTGGCTCGGGGCGGCGGCGGGAGCGGCGGCCGCCGCGCGCATCGCCGACGGCGGCTGGCGGTTGGCGGCGCCGGCGTTCGGGCTCGGGCTCGTGGGCGGGCTGGCCGTTTGGCTTGCGTTCGTCGCGATCCGACGCCCGCCCTTGAACGACCTGTCGCACCCCTCGCCCAATGCCGGGGGAGGGGTCGACGCGCGCCGGCGCGACGGGGGCGGGGGCCTTCCCGGACTACCCATCGCCGCCGTCGCGACGCTGACCGCCTTCGTCGTCGAGACGCAGGTCGGCTTCGTCGTGACGCCGACGGCGATCGTGCTCTGGCTGACGGTGGGGGCGCTCGTCGGGGCGGCGATGGGTGGGGGGCCGGAGGAACGGGCGGCAGACGCGCCAACGATCGGGGACGGGGCGTTTGCCGCCGCGCTGGTCGCCGTCACCGGCCTGTTCGACTTCGGTCGCAGCGGCCTCGTCGGGTCGGGCGCGCCGGGCGCGCTGGTGCTCGTCGGCCTGGCAAGCGGCGTCGTCGGTGCGGCAGTCGGCGGCGGGCGGCCGGGCGACGATCGACGGGCGCGAGCCACGCGCGGGGGTGCGACCGGACGGAGCCGGGACTGGGTCCGCATCGGCGTCGTGATCGCCGCCGCGGCGGTCGCGCACCGGCTGGCGCTGCGGCTCGGCACGGACGGGCCGTCCGACGCGGTGCCGGCGGCGGCGGCGACGGTGGGCGTCTGGGCGCTGGCGGTCGGAGGGCTCGTCGGGCTTCACACCGGCGCGCGCGGCGAGGAACGTCGCGGGTCGGCGCCGGCGACCGCCGTCGTCGCCGTTGCGATCGCTGTCGCCGGCGCCATCGCGATCACGATGGCGACCGGCATCGCGCTTTCGACGACCGTTGCGGATGCGGCGTACAAGGAAGGCCGTTCGGCGTGGGAGGCGGCCGTGCCGGCGTGGCGCGAGCGGGGCGACGGCGGGCGGGCGGAGGCGCTGCTGGACGGGGCCGTGGAGCGCTACCGGCTGGCGGGGGCGCTGGCGCCGTGGGAGGCGCGCTACCGGCTGGCGCTCGGGATGGCGGAGGATGTGCGGGGGGATCTGCTGACGGAGGTGCTGACGGGTGAGCTCGAGCGCAGCGGGCGGGCGGATGCGACGGACGAGTACGCGGACGTCGACGTCGATGCAGACGTCGATGGCGTCGGGCCGTCGGTCGCCGACCTCGCGGAGCGCCGCGACGCGGCGTTCGATCGCGCCATGGCCGCCTTCGCGACCGCCCAACGGCTCGCGCCCGGCGATCCGGTCGCCCTGCTCGCGAAGGCCCGCGGACTCCGCCTCTGGGGCGACGTGACGCGCGAACCGACGCGCCGCGCCGCGCGCCTCGCGCTGGCGCGCGCGGCATACGCGGCGGTTCGGTCGTCGGCGCCGAACTGGCCGGAGGTGCGGAGCGAGGCGGCGACGGTCGAGCTCCTGGACGGCGACGTCAAGGCCGCCCGCGCGCTGGCCGAGCAGGCGCTGGCGCTGGACGGCTTCTACTACCAGGGCTGGAAGACGATCGCCCAGGCCCGGCTGGCCGACGCGGACCCGGCCGGTGCGGCCGAGGCATGGGCGCACTACTTCGACGACCCGCGCAACGCCGGCGACGTGGCCGCGCTCCGCGCGTACGCGGCGGCGCAGCTGCAGGCGGGCGACGCGACCGGCGCGCTCGACACCGCGCAGGCCGTCGTCCGGCTGGCGCCCGACGACGCGCGGGCGTGGGCCGACCTGGCCGTGCTGCGCGACCGCGCGGGCGACCGGCGCGGGGCGATCGAGGCGGCGGAGCGGGCGGCGGGGCTCAGCCCGGCGGATGCCGGGATTCGGCAATGGTTGGACGGCCTCAGCGCGCCGGAACGCCCCTGAACGTCGACGGCAGGTAGATCTTGCCGCCCACCGGCGGCGGCACGTCCGTCGGGGTCACAAGGATTGCGAGGGCGAAGTCCCGGACGGGCTGCGCGGCCAGCTGGGCGGCGGTCACGGCGAACGACTGCGGCGCGTAGCCGACGGCCGAGACCGAGATCCGATCGATCAACGGCACGTACTGCGCCGGGACGAGGAGGCTGTAGCGCCCGTCGGCGTCGGTGACGGCCGAGAACGGCTGGCGCGGCACGGACAGGCCGACGGCCACCGTCGCACCCGGCACGGGACTGCCGTCGGCGGCGATCGTGACGCGACCCGTGACGGTCAGGTCGGCGGGCACGGGCGTCCCGACGGGCGTTTGCGTGCGCCCCGGCTCCGGCGTGTCCGTTTCCGCGGGTTCGGATGTGTTCGTCCTGGTCGGCGCACCGGTCGGGGCGACGGTCGCGCCTCTCGTCGGGGTGGCCGTCGGGACGACCGTGCCGCCGGTGCACAGCAGCCCCCATGCCTCGCGCTTGGACGAGCCGTTGGACTCGCCGCCGTAGAACACGGCCATGTCGCCGGCCTCGGTGTCGCTGGCGGCACCGGCCAGGTAGGCGAGGCCGAGCGGCGCCGTGCCGGTGGGTGTGACGGGCTTCCACGCAGGCGGGTCGACGGAGAGGTCGAGCACGGCCATGTCGTCGAGGGCGTCGCTGCCGTTGCGCGAGCCGCCGTAGATCACCATCCAGCGCAGGCCGGGCAGGTAGACGGCGGCGTGGTCGAAGCGGCGGCCCGGCACGCGGCCGGTGGGCGTGACGGACTGCCACTTGGCGCCGTTCCAGTCGGACGACAGGTCGAGCGACCAGACGTCGTTGCGGCCCGTCCGGTAGTCCGTCGTGCCGCCGAAGACGATCATCCGCTTGCCGGCCGCGTCGTAGACGGCCGAGTGCCCGAAGCGGGCGATCGGCGAACCGGGCAAGTCGGTGCTCGTCCATGTCATCGGCGACGCGCCGAGGTGCAGCACGTTCAGCACCTTCACGGCGGTCCGCGTCTCCGTGCCGGTCCGGCCGCCGAACAGGACCATCGCGTCGCCTTCCGGCCAGTAGACGGCCGAGGCATCCGTCAGCGGGCCGACGTCCGTGGGCAGCGCGACCCACGTGCCCGTGCTGCCGCTGAGCGTGAGCACCGCGCCGTTCTTCACGACGCCCTGCGGCGCGAGCGTCTCCAGCCGCCCGTCCGCGCGCCCGCCCGCCGTGAGCGGTGAGCGCCACGTGAACGTGCCGCCGCCCGAGAGACTGTCGATCCCGCCGTACGTGACGACCTGCGCTCCGCTCTCCGCGCGGCGGGTGACGGCCATGTGCTCGCCCCGCTTGCCCGGCGAGGCGCCCGAGGCCGTCACGGTCTCCCACAAGCCGTCGGGGCTGGTGATCGAGAGGTCGAGCAGCGCGACGTCGTCCTTGACCTCGCCGCTGCCGCGGTCGTTGCGGATCCCGCCGTACGTGAGGACGCCGCGGCCGGGCACCGGGACGAGGACGTGGTTGCTGATCTCGTCGCCCCGCGAGAGGCGCTGCCACTCGCACGCGGCGCCCTGCGCCAGCGGCGCGGCGGTGGTCCGAATCGCCCCCTGTGCGGCGGCGACGACGCCGAGGAGCGTTGCCAGCGCGACAAGTCCGACGCCCGATGTGCGACGATCGTCGGTACGGAACATGGCACGCTCCCTTGCCTGGACCGGCTCGCGAATCGGCGAGGTGGATCGACGAGATAGTATATCCTCCCGGAGATGGGCTGTAAACCACTTCCCCGGCGCTCCGCATGGCCCCGGCACACCCCATGGCCCGCCCTCGTCGCCAGCGCCGTCGTCCTTGCCGCCGCCGCCCTCGCGCTGCGCTCCTTCGCCGCCCACGATCCGCTGCGGCGCAGCTGGCGCGCGATCGAGGGGCGGACCTACACCATGCGCGGCGAGTCGCGCGTCCAGCGCGGCGCGGTCACGACACGCTTTCGCGTCGCCGGCACAGGGGATGGCGCAGGGCGGCTTGCGATCGACATCGCCCCGACGAGCGCCGACGTCGCTTCCGACCCCGCGGTCGGAGCCACGGCCGTGACCACCGCGACCGCCACGACCTCCGTCACCGCCGGGACCAGCGTCACCGCGGCGTACACGATCGACGGCCCGACCGTCGTCGCGCGCGATGGCGTCACGATTCCGCTGCGGGCGCTCGGCGCGCGCCTTCCGGTCGGCGATCCGCTCGTCCTGCTGGCCACCGCCCATGCCCCGCGCGCCGGCGCGCTCGAGCTCATCGGCGATCGACCGTGCCGGCGGGTCGACTTCGTCGTGGGCGCACGGGCGTATGGGACGTGGTGGGAGGCGCATCCGGCCTACCTGCCGGTGAACGCGAACGCGGGGGGGCTCTGGACGTTCGAGGGCGAGGGGACGGCCTGGATCGATCCGGTGACGGAGCGGCCGTGCCGGATCGCGGCGGCGGTGCGGCTGCCGCGGGTGGTGGACGACTCGGCGGGGCGGGGCGCGGTCGACTGGACGTACGCGTGGGGGGATGATCGCCGTCGCGATCAGCGGTGACCGGCAACGGTTGCCGCGCCCCCCCTCGTCTGACTATCATCCCAACCGAACGACGTTCCCCTGCCCGGGTCCGTCCGGCATTCCGTTGGTCGGGGAGCATCGAATCGAGGAGGGGAGCCCATCATGCGCACGCACCCGCAGGACCTGCAGGTGATGAACACGCCCGAACTGCGCGCCCGCCGCGCCCGCCGCCGCACATGGCTCGCCGCCGCCGCCGCGACGGCCCTCGCCGCCGGGCTGGCCGGCGGTTGGACGACGCGCGACGTCGAAGCCCACGCGCCGCTGCAGCGCTACTACCCGCCCTATCCGCGCAACCCCTATCCCCCGTCGTATCCTCCGTATCCGTGCTATCAGTGTCCGCCGGGGTACATCTACTACCCCAGCGGCTGCGCGACGCCTTTCGCGCCGCCGCCGCCCGAGATGACGACGCTGCCGATCCCGCCCGGCGTGACGATGCCGCCCCCGCCGATCGGCACGCCCGCCACGGCGACCGCACCGGTGCCGCCGGCACCCCCGCCCGGCGCGGGGATCCCGACGCCGACGCCCGGCGGCGCAGCGGCCGGGATCGAGTACAAGGTCTGCCCGCAGAAGCAGTACGACATCCCGAAGGTCATCCAGGACCAGGCGATGGCCGAGCCGTGGACGATCTACGGCTATGGGATGAAGCGCAACCCGAACGTGCCGTACCACCCGCTCTACAACAGCTATCGCCACTGGCTCTCGACGCAGAACATGAACATGCCCTACAGCGTCTGCAACCCGGCGATCTGGAAGGCGGGCTGCCCGTAACCGGATCGTCCGCTGCGCCGATTGCGACGACTGCGCTCGCCGCGCCGCCCCTCGGCGCCGGGAGCGCGGTCGTGGCGATCGGCGGCAACGCGCTCGAGCGCGCCGCGGGCGACGACGCATGGCAGCTGGCGCGCGCCACGGCCGATCGTCTGGCCGACCTGGTGGCCGACGGCGCGCGGCTCGTCGTCACGCACGGCAACGGCCCGCAGGTCGGTCGGGCGCTCCGGCGGGCCAGCATGGCGGAAGCCGAGATCGAGCCGCTGCCGATGGCGATCGCGGTGGCGCAGACGCAGGGCGAGATCGGTTTCCAGCTCGTGCGGAGCCTGGCGGATGCCCTCGCGGCGCGCGGGATCGAGCGTCCGGTCGCAGCGATCATCACCCAGGTGCTCGTCGATGCGGACGATCCGGCGTTCACGGCCCCCGACAAGCCGATCGGCGAATGGATGAGCGAGGAACGGTCGCGGCGGATGGCGCGGGTGCGGGGTTGGCAGTTCATCCATGACCCGGCGCGCGGCTGGCGGCGGATCGTCGCCTCGCCCGAGCCGCGGGCGATCCTCGAGCTGCCGTTGATCCGCGCGCTCGTCGACGGCGGCGCGGTCGTCGTGGCGGCCGGGGGCGGCGGGGTGCCGGTGGTCCGTGGGGCGGACGGTCGGTTCGACGGCGTGCCGGCGGTGATCGACAAGGACCTGACGTCGGCGCTGTTGGCGACGGGGCTCGGTGCGGAGAGGCTGTTCATCGTGACCGGCGTGGCCAAGGTGGCGCTGGACTACGGCACGCCGGACGAGCGGCCGCTCGATCGGCTGACGGCGGGCGAGGCGGCGGCGCATCTGGCGGCCGGCCAGTTCCCGCCGGGGTCGATGGGGCCGAAGATCGAGGCGGCGGTGTCCTTCGTCGCCCGCGGCGGGGGGGCGACGGCGACGATCACGGATATCGAGCACATCGCGGGGGCGTGGCGGTGGGAGGCGGGGACGCATGTGGTGGGGTGAGGGTCTTGACCACCCAACGCGGCTCGGCCATCATCGGCATCCTGTGACCCTCTTGCCTGCCCATCAGAGTCGCCGCACCAATGTACGCTGCGCCTTGGCGCGCGCCGCGGCGGCGCTGTTCATCTGCGCGACGCTGGCCGCTTGTACGTCCCCCGCCGCCGACGACCTGCGCGCCCAGCGTCCCGACGCCGCCCCCGCGATCGAGGTCGAGGGGGCGGTCGACGTGGGCGGCGCGCCGGCCTTCGTCGACGACGCCCCGACGGCCCCCGCCGCGATGCCGGACGCGGGCTCGGCGGCAGCCGAGCGGGACGACACGGGCTGGCGCGAGGTGGAGAGCGGCATCGTGACGCGGGTGATGGCGGCGCGGGATGGGGCCGGCACGATCGTCGACCGGCCGTTCATCGTGCGCGTCGATCCGGCGACCCAGCCGTTCGACGTCGCCTATCGGCCGGGGACGCCGCAGTCGCTGGCCGCCTGGCAGGCCGAGACCGGGGCGACGGTCGTCGTGAACGGGGGCTACTTCACCGAGGAGAACGTGGCCACCGGGCTGATCGTCGCGGGCGGCATCCCGAGCGGGGCGAGCTACGGCGACTTCGCCGGCATGTTCGCCGTGACGGACGCCGGGCCCGAGGTGCGCTGGCTGGCCGAGCGGCCGTTCGATCCCGCCGAGGCGCTGACCGCCGCGGTCCAGTCGTTCCCGATCCTCGTCCGGCCCGACGGGACGGCGGCCTACCCCGAGGACAACGGCGAGGCGGCCCGGCGGACGGTCATCGGGCAGGATCGCGCCGGGCGGATCGTGCTGATCGTCATGCCGCTGGGTGGGTTCTCCTTGCACGCGCTGTCCGAGTGGCTGGCCGCGGCGGTCGAGCTCGACCTGCGGATCGCGTTCAACCTGGATGGCGGGGCGTCGAGCGGGCTGCTCATGGCCGACGGGTCGGGCGAGCCGGCGCTCGTCGGCGTGCCGGCGGTGATCCTGGTGGGAGGACGATGATGGGAATGGGGATGGGGACGATGATGGGGACGCGGATGCGGATGCGGTCGATGATGCGGCGGCCGCGGACGGGGCGGGCGATCACGAACGTCGTTCACGCCGGGATCGTGATTGCGGCGGCGCTCGTCGCCGCCGCCTGGACAGGTGCCCGCGCGGACGCGGCGCCGGCCGACGCTATCGCGAAGTTCGCGAACGTCGCGCACAGCGCGGACAGCGCGGACAGCGCGAGCATCGCCGACATCACGGCCGCTGATCAAGCGGTCAGGCCGCAGGCGTGGCTGCCGATCGGGCTGCACGGCGGGGACTTCGGTCCACCGCCGGTCGCGGTGACGCTGACCCCATCCCCGACCGCCACGGCCTCCCCGAACCTGACCGGCACGGCCACGAACGACGCGCCCACGTCGACGCCGACGACGGCCGCGACGCCCACCGCCACACCTCGCTCCGGCTACAGCGAGCCGCTGACGGATCGCCCTTCCCTCGACGATCTGAAGACCGGCTACAGCGCCGCGCGCTGGTACGAGACAATGCTCGAGATCCTCCGGCGGCGCTACCCGACCGGGCACCACATCGTCACGCAGCTCGACGACAGCAAGGGCAAGGCGACGCTCTGGACGAGCGGCCGGACCGGGACGTTCGACGACCTCGTGCGCAGCATGGAGCTGGCGGTGCACGAGATGAACCACCAGCTGGGCTTCCAGGAAGGGTTCATCCCGACGATCGGCAAGAAGCACTTCTACGAGGTCCGCGCGGACCTCCGGGTGACGGTCGACGTCGTGCCGACGTACGCCCGCAGCGAGATCGCGCAGTTCATCACCGGGCCGCTCGAGAACCAGTACAAGAGCACCTACCTGACCGGCCAGTCCGGCACGCAGGGGTTCTTCAACCTGCTGGACGAGTTCAACGCCTACACCCACTCGATGTTCACCGGCTACGGCCTGCACGACCTCTTCCCTCCGAACCAGCGCGTGAGCCATCGCGACGGCCTGGTGACGATGATGCTCTACGTCGAGCTCTACCTGCGCCAGGCTCGTACGAAGCACCCGGCCGACTACGCCGCGCTGCGGGCCGACCCGGCGGTGCGCGACCTCGTCAAGCTGCTCTGGGACCGCGCGAACTTCATCCTCGACGAGACCGAGGACATCCGCGGGCTGGCGCTGAACGCGGCGGCGGTGGAGGCGGAGATGCGGAAGGCGGAGCTGTGGGGGGAGGTCGAGCGGTACGTGGCGCCGTGACGGGTGCCACTTCGATGCCGCCACGGCCCGACCGTACCATCGGACCGGGCGATCACCCGTCCGCCGTCTCGCCGCGCAGCGCCCGGTAGTCCGCCAGCGACGCCGTGATGACCTCCGCCGCCCGGTCCCGCCCGTACGTCTCCTGGATCGCGATGACCGGCGCCTCGCCCGGCACGAGCTTGTACGTGCTGAAGTAGTGCCGCAGCCGTTCGACGAGGATCGGCGGCAGGTCGGCGATGTCCGCTGCGCCGCCCCACACCAGGTCGTTCTCGAGGACGGCGATGATCTTGTCGTCCGCCTCGCCGTGGTCGAGGAGCTGCAGGCCGCCGACGACCCGCGCCGGGACGATGATCTCGGAGCGGGCGATCGGCCGTTCGCTGAGCACGCAGATGTCCAGCGGATCGCCGTCGCCGCGCTCGGCGCCGGGGCAGAGATCGCGGACCGCATCGCCGCAGTACGTTTGCGGCACGAAGCCGTACAACGCGGGCGCGTACGATGCGCCGCGCTGCGGGCGGTCCACGCGCAGGTAGCCGGACGCCTTGTCGACCTCGTACTTGATCAGGTCGAAGGGCGTGATCTCGATGTAGGCGTTCACGTGGAGCGGCAGGTCGCGGCCGGGGGGAAGGCCGTGCCAGGGGTGGGGGCGGTGGGGGGAGAACGGGAGGGGCGTGGGCATGGGGGTGGGCATGGGATGACCTGTCGTGGATCGGCGTCGGACGATGGTATGGCGGGGCCGAGGTCGACGCCAAGGTTTGGCCGTCGATTACCGGCCGGCCGACCGGCCGGCCGACTCGCTTGCCGACGCGCACGAGGCCGCCTATCGTCCCGCCATGACCACCGTGCATCGACACGTTCTCGCCGCCGCGGCCCTCGGGGCGATGGGCGCGCTCGCCGTCCTGACCGAATCGCACGCGCCGACGCGCGCACCGGAGGCGGTCGTCGGCGGGGCGCGCGAGGCGGCCCTGCGACCGCCCTCCGCCGGTGTGGCGGGCGCCGACAGCGCGACGGCCGGCGCGTGGTCCACCGGCGCGCCGATCCCGGTGCGGATCGCCGAGATCGCGGGCACCAGGTTGGGCCGATCGATCTACGTCGGCGGCGGGTTCACGCCGCCGGGCGCGTCGATCGGGCGCTGGTTCGGCCGCTACGACACGACCGATGACGCCTGGGAAGTGCTGGCCGAGCTGCCAACGGCGGTCCACCACCCGATGATGGCCGCAGCGGACGGGCGGGTCTGGTCTGCGGGCGGCTACACGGGCGGCCTCAACCACGCCTCGGCCACGCGCAGATTGGACGCGTACGACCCGGCAACGGGAGCCTGGACGGCGATGGCGGACATGCCGGGGCGGCGGGCGGCAGGGTTCATGGTCGTGCTCGCCGCCGACCTTGAAGGGGCCAACGCAGGTGCGTCCGACGATGCCGTCGATGGCGCGCGCCAAGGTGCGATCAGCGGTGCGCTCTACGTCGTCGGCGGGATCGGCGACGCCGAGGACCGGATGTGGCGCTATGACGTCGTCGCCGGGACGTGGGCCGACCTGCCCGGCCCGACGCCGCGCGAGCACCTTGGGGCGGCGGCTGCCGGCGGCAAGATCTACGTCGTGGCCGGGCGTGGCTTCGGCCGCGGGATCGTCGGCACGCTCGAGGCGTATGATCCCGCGACGGGCGCCTGGACACGCCTCCCCGACATGCCCGGCGCGTGCGGCGGCTGCACGGCGGCGGCGACGGCCGACGGGCGGATCCACGTGACGGGCGGCGAGGGCGGCGGGCGGACATACAACGACCACTACGTCTACGACCCGGCCGCCGGCACGTGGTCCGTCGAGGCGCCGATTCCGACGGCGCGGCACGGGCTGGCATCGGCGGGTGTGGGGGAGCGGTTCTACGCGATCGGGGGCGGGTTGAAGGAGGGGTTGGACTATTCCACGGTGGTGGAGTGGTGGGCGCCCGAAGGCGGCGGGATGGCTACGGCGACGGCGGGGGCGACGTCGGAGGCGACGGTCACGACGATAGCGACGGCCACGACGGGAGCGACGGCAACGACGGGGGCAGCGCGGGGGGCGCTTCCGTTCGTGCTCGCCATCGACGACGGTTCGTGAGGGATCGTGACGGACCGTGACGATCGTGGCTGATGCCGGTCCGCTGCGAGGCGACGAGACGCGGCGCGACCGCCGGTCGATCCGGCTGGCGCGGTACGACTACGCGCGGCCGGGGGCGTACTTCGTGACGGTGGTGGCGGCGGGGCGGGAGTGGGTGTTTGGGGAGGTGGTGGGTGGGGTGATGCGGTTGAGCCCCATTGGCGAGATCGTGCGGACCTGTTGGGCCGCGATCCCGGATCACCACCCAAGCGCAACCCTCGACGCCCACGTCATCATGCCCAACCACATCCACGGGATCCTGATTCTAGGTGGTGTAGGGGCACGGCATGCCGTGCCCATCGTTGACCCCGCCGCCAACCCCCGCCACCACGCAACCGCGTCGGGATCGGACGCCGGGGGCGATGATGTGCCCGATGCGTGGGCACGGCATGCCGTGCCCCTACACGGCGGGGGTGGCGACATCGGACGGAAATGGGCGTCGGACGACGGGGCGGCGGGTGGCAGTGAACGGTTCGGGCGGCCGGCGATGGGGACGCTTCCGACGGTCGTTCGATCGTTCAAGGCGGCTTCGACGCGGCAGGTCAACGCGCTGCGTGTAGCCCCTGGCAGCCCCGTCTGGCAACGCAACTACTATGAACACGTCATCCGCACCGATGAATCCCTCCACCGCATCCGCCAGTACATCGCCGACAATCCGCTGAAGTGGGATCTCGACCGGCTGAACGGTCTGGCGAAGGGCTCGCACTGATGCCGCATGCGACATCGTATCCGGCCGTTCGCATCACGGACGCCGCCGCCGCCGACCTGCCGGCGATCCTCGCCCTCAACGCGTCCAACGTCCCCCACGTCGGCCCGATCGACGCGCCGAAGCTGGAGCGCCTGCACGGCGAGGCGTTCGCGCTGCGGGTGGCGCGGGTCGTTGGGGACGATCGCGACATGCGCGACGTGCGCGATGGTCGCGACGACGGCAACGATTACGACGGCGACGATCACGACGGCGGCGCGGGCGGGCCGATCGTCGCCTTCTTCCTGGCGATGGTGGAGACGGCCGAATACGAGAGCCTGAACTTCCGCTGGTTCGTCGAGCGCTATCCGCGGTTCACGTACGTCGACCGCATCGCCGTGGCCGAGGGGTACCGCGGGCTCGGGATCGGACGGCGGTTGTACGCGGACGTCGAGGCGCTGGCGCGCGGGCGCGGGCGCGGGACGGGCGATGGCGCGATCGCCGAATGGCTGACGTGCGAGGTGAACATCGCGCCGCCGAACCCGGGGTCGATGGCGTTCCACGAGCGGCTGGGGTTCGTGGGCGTCGGGGAGCGGTGGGACGCGGGTGGGGGGACGGGGGTGCGGATGCTGGCGAAGGCGGTGCGGTAGTCGCCGGACCGTTGCGGGTCAGTCGTGACGGGCGAGCACCCAGCCCAGCGCGGCGAAGAGGAGCATCCAACCCGTGATCGCCAGCCGGGCGGCGACGAACGGCCCGAACATCGCCGGGAACATCGGGACGAAGACGTAGATGCCCAGCGCGAGCGGCAGGTAGCGGGCCCAGCCCTGCCATCGTCCCGACCGCACGGCGGCGATGCCCGCGGCGACGAGCCCGACGCCGGCCATCGTCGAGGCGATGCCGTAGGCGGTGTCGAGCGGCGCAAGCTGGGCGCTGCCCATCTCGGCCTCGGCGGCGGTGATCGCCCAGACCTCGGCACCGGTGAGGACGACGAGGCCGGCGACGGCGACGTAGAGGCCGAGGCGTCCGTAGCGGGCCGACCCGAGCGCGCCGCCGGCCGGGAGCGCGAGGAGGCCAAGGATCAGGCCGACGTGCTGGACGGCGAACCAGGCCTGGATCACCTGGTGGCCGGTGGTATCCAGCGGGTAGCTGAAGCGTTCCGGCCCGACGACCGGCGGGACGACGGCCAGGTAGATCCCGGACGCCGCGCCCAGGATCCCGGCCCAGAGGCAGATCCGGCCGTACAAACGGATGCGCGACACGGACGGCGAACCTGTGGCAAGCTCAGTGACCATGAAGACCTCCTGTTGGGGCGACGCTTGCAGCGAATGCCGTAGCGATACACTAGAGTCACGCTCTAGCGAACGACGGGAGTATGAGCCGCGTGATCCGTGAGGTCAAGGGGGCGTCGCGCCGGGACAAGGCAGCGGCGACGCGGCTGAAGATCCTGCGCGCCGCCCACGACGAGTTCGTCGAGAACGGCTACCACGGCGCGACGATCGCCGCCGTCGCCCGACGGGCCGGCGTCGCGCCGCAGACGGTGTACTTCACGTTCCACACGAAGCCGGCGCTGATCAGCGCCGTGATCGACATGGCCGTGATGGGCGAGGACGAGCCGACGATCCCGCAGGCGACCGATTGGTGGGCCGCGATGGCGGCCGCACCGGCGGCGGACGAGGCGCTGCGGATCTTCGTCCGCGGCACCGGCCCGCTCTTCGCCCGCGCCAGCCGGATCTCCGAGATCCTCCGCGCCGCCGCCCTCACGGACGAAGAGGTCCGCCGCACGCACGATCACCACGAGGGGCTGCGCCGGGCCGGGTTCCGCGAGGTCGTCGACCTCCTGGCCGACAAGGGCCGGCTGCGGTCCGGGCTGGATGCGGAGAGCGCCACGGACGTGCTCCTCACGCTGCTGGGCGACACGACGTACTATGGCTTCACGGTGGAGCGGGGGTGGAGCCACGAGCGGGTGATGGGGTGGTGGGAGGGGGTGTTGCCGAGGGTGTTGTTGGAAGAGGAGTGAGCGGGGCGAGGGAGTCGGGGCGGCGGCTAGGCGGCCGGCGGTGATCGACGATAGAGGCCCTGATCCGGACGATCAGTACGGCTCCGTGCCTTCGTTGAGGATCGTCACGTACTGGTGATAGGTGTAGATTCGATTGCGCTTGCCGCCGGTCAGCTCGCGCGCGATGCCCAAGTGCGTCAGGACCTTCATGCCTGCCGACGCGGCCGGAAAGGACAGTCCGCTCTGCGTTACCACGGCCGTGAGGCTGGTCAGCGCCCGTTCGCAGAGCACGGCGTGAACCCGCAGCGCAGAACTGGCGGCCCGACCGGTCTGGTGGATTGCGTTGCGGTCCTGGTCGAACAATGCGACCAAGCGCCGCGCGGTGGCGACCGCGCCTTCCGCGGTGTCCTTCACGCCCTGCAGGAAGAAGTCGATCCATGTCTCCCAGTCGCCGTGCTCCCGAACGGCGTCGAGGAGGCGATAGTACTCCGAGCGGTGCGTCTTGAAATGGAGGCTGAGGTAGAGGAGGGGGTGACGGAGGATGCCGGCCTGACAGAGGAACAGGGTGATGAGCAGGCGTCCGACGCGCCCGTTGCCGTCCAGGAAGGGATGAATCGTCTCGAACTGGACATGGGCCAGGCCGGCCTTGACCAGGATGGGCAATGGCGTGGTCTCGTCGTTGAGGAACAGCTCGAGTTGGCCCATGCACTCGGCCACCGCATGGGGCGGCGGCGGCACGAAGTGGGCCATGCCGGGTCGCGGCCCACCGATCCAGTTCTGTGACCGGCGAAACTCGCCCGGGTGCTTCGTGCTGCCTCGACCGCTGGACAAGAGGATCTCATGGATCTCCTTGAGCAGGCGATTGGAGAGCGGGAAGCCGGCTGCCAGGCGATCCATGCCGTGCTGGAGCGCGGCCACGTAGTTCGAGACCTCAACGACATCGTCCATCGGCACGCCCGGCGCCGAATCGAGCTCGAACAGAAGCAGGTTGGAGAGCGATGACTGCGTCCCCTCGATCTGCGACGACAGGACGGCTTCCTTGCGCACATAGGCGTACAGCAACAAGTGAGGGTCCGGAAGCAGGGAGGCGATGCTGTCGAGCCGACCGAGAGCCAGAACCGCACGTTCCAGCAGCACCTGTCGCGATCCGTCGAGGGACAGGTGCGGCTTCGGTGGCAGAGGGTGGGGAACGAATGCCCGCACGGGCTCCCCGCTGACCGTGGTGACTTCGTATGTGCCGGTTGCGGTGCGCTTCATCGGCCTGTCGCTTCTTGCTTTAGCGTCTTATTCAGTGTTGCTTGATTGAAGGATGAGCTATTCAGCGATCAGGGGTCAAGTCTTAGTAACGAACGGCGTCGTGTCACCGCCCCGATCGCGCCAACCCCTCCCGCACCAGCGGCACCACCTGCGTGGCATAGAGCTCGATGGACCGGAGCATCGCCTCGTGCGGCAGCGTGCCGGCGCTGTACTTCATGTCGAAGCGCGAGAGGCCGAGCGCCGTGGCGGTCCGGGCGATCTTCGCCGCCACGGTCTCCGGCGCGCCGACGCACAGCGCACCCTGCGGCCCGGCCATCTGCTCGAAGGCGCCGCGCGTCAGCGGGGGCCAGCCGCGCTCCCGGCCGATCCGGGTGTACATCGGCCCGAAGTGCGGCCAGAGTTCGTCGCGGGCCTGCTGATCCGTCTCGGCCACGTGGCCCGGCGAGTGCGCGCCGATCGGCAGGGGCGGGCGGCCGAGCTCGGCCAGGGCGTCGCGGTAATACCGGGCGTAGGGCGCGAAGGACAGCGGGTCGCCGCCGATGATCGCCAGCATGAGCGGCATGCCGTACCGCGCCGCGCGCATCACGGATGCCGGCGTGCCGCCCACGCCCATCCACGTCCGCAGCCGGCCGCCCTCGGTTGGCGGGAAGACGCGCTGGTCCGACAGCGGGGCGCGGGTGGTGCCGCGCCACGTGACCGGGCCTTCCTTCAGCAGCTCCGCGAAGAGCGCGAGGCGGTCCTCGAATAGCTCCTCGTAGCGGTCCAGCTCGAACCCGAACAGCGGGAACGACTCCGTGAACGAGCCCCGGCCGATGATCACCTCCGCCCGGCCACTCGATACTGCGTCCAGCGTGCTGAAGCGCTGGAAGACCCTCACCGGATCGTCCGAGCTGAGCACGGTCACGGCCGAGCCCAGCCGGATGCGGCTCGTGCGGCCGGCGATCGCCGCGAGGACGACCTCGGGCGCGGAGACGGCGAAGTCCGCGCGGTGGTGCTCGCCGACGCCGAAGAAGTCGAGCCCGAGGCGGTCGGCGAGCTCGGCTTCGGTGACGATGTTGCGGAGGACGGCGGCGGGGGGGAGGGGCGTGCCGTCGGGGGCGAGGGTGATGTCGCCGAAGGTGCTGAGGCCCAGTTCGATGGGGGTTGAGGGGGTGGGGTGGGGGTCGGGCATGGGAGCGTGGTCCTTGGGGCACGGGTGGGGAGATGATCGTACCGCGAGGGGCTGGCCGTGCACACTCGCGAGCGTTGGGAGGATGAGGCTGCGCGGCACGACCGGGCGACGATTCCTTCGGTGCCGTCACCTCAGCCCTGAAAATCCTCCCTTGACTGTCGGATTTTCAGGGATAACATGATGCCATGCTCCCTCGCCCCACCGCCGCCGCCCGCATCCGCGCCGCCTTCCGCGTCCACCCGTGCACCGCGCTACTCGGGCCGCGCCAGTGCGGCAAGACCACGCTCGCGCGCCAGATCGCGGCCGAGGAGTCGACGAGCACGTACTTCGACCTCGAGGACCCGCGCGACCTCGGCGCGCTGGCGGCGCCGATGACGGTGCTCGAGCGGCTGTCCGGACTCGTCGTGATCGATGAGGTGCAGCGGGAGCCGGAGCTGCTGGAAGTGCTGCGCGTGCTCGTGGACCGCGTCGACAATCCCGCGCGCTTCCTGATCCTCGGGTCGGCGTCGCCGCACCTCGTCAAGGGTGCGTCGGAGTCGCTGGCGGGGCGGATCGGGTTCGTCGACTTGGCCGGGTTCGACCTCACCGAGGTGCGCGCGGACGACCTGTCCACCCTCTGGCTGCGCGGCGGCTTCCCGCGCGCGTTCCTCGCCCACGACGACGCGGCCAGCATGGCGTGGCGCGCCGACTTCATCCGGACGTTCCTGGAGCGTGACATCCCCCAGCTCGGCATCACCGTGCCGAGCGAGACGCTGCGCCGCTTCTGGACGATGATCGCCCACTTCCACGGCCAGGTCTGGAACGCCGCCGAACTGGCCCGCTCGCTCGGTTCGGGCGAAGGCGCGGCGCGGCGGTACCTGGATATCCTCGCCGGCTCCTATATGGTGCGCGTCCTGCCGCCGTGGTTCGAGAACATCGCCAAGCGGCAGGTCCGCTCCCCGAAGGTCTACTTGCGCGACACCGGGCTCCTCCACGCGCTGCTGCAGCTCACGACCCTGGGCGACGTTCAGACCCACCCCAAGCTCGGCGCCTCTTGGGAAGGGTTCGCGCTCGAACAAGTCGTCCGGCTCCTCGACACGCGCGACGCGTACTTCTGGGCCAGCCATTCCGGCGCCGAGCTCGACCTGCTCGTCTTCGTCCGCGGCCGGCGGTACGGGTTCGAGTTCAAGTTCGCCGACGCGCCGCGCGCGACGCGGGCGATGCATGTCGCCCGGGCCGACTTGCGGTTGGAGCACCTGTGGGTGGTGTACCCGGGGCCGCGGGCGTATGAACTTGGTGAGGGGATGTCCGTTGTGCCGGCGGCGTCCATCGCCAGCGTCGTGCGCGGGCTCGTCGACAGGTAACGGGAGGCAGTGATGACGCAGAGCCAGTTCGCCGCACCGCTTCTGATCCGCAGCGGCCGCACGACCACGCTCCAGCGCGTGTCGTTCGGTGATCGCCAGTACGATGAAGGGTGGCTGCAGAAGCTCCTGTTCGAACACCCGCAGCTGCTGCCGATCGCCGAAATCGAGCCTTGGTTCGACATGCCGTTGCCCGTCGCGCGCGAGCTGCCAACAGCGGCGGGTCCGCTCGACCTTCTGTACGTGAACGCGCGTGGCTATCTGACGCTTGTCGAGACGAAGCTCTGGCGGAACCCGCAGGCCCGGCGCGAGGTCGTGGGCCAGCTCATCGACTACGCCAAGGAGATCGCCCGCTGGTCCTACGGCGACCTCGTCGAGGCGATTCGGGCGGCGGCTCCGGGGCGCTTCGAAGCCGGCGTCGATCCGTTGGTGAGCCTTGCTCGCGACGCCGGGCCCGATTTCGACGAGCGCGATTTCGTGGACAGCGTCCAGCGCGGGCTGCGGCGCGGGCAGTTCCTGCTGCTCATCGTCGGCGACGGGATCCGCGAAGAGGTCGTCCAAATCACGGACTACCTCCAGAGCACGCCGTCACTCGGGTTCACGCTTGGCTTGGTTGAGCTTGCCCTGTTCACAACGGGCGACGAGCCGGATGCGGGGATGTACGTCCAACCGCGCACACTGGCCAAGACGGAGTTGCTCACACGCGCGGTCGTCGAGATCAAGGTGGCGGTGAGGCCGGAGGACATCGTGGTCACGCTGCCATCCGAGGCACAGCCGGCGGCGCGGGTGCGGCGGCCGATCACCGAGGAGGAGTTCCTGGGGCGGTTGGCAGAGAGCGCTTCGGCGGGGGTCGTGGAGTTCGTCCGGTGGGCGCTTGCCGCGGCAGAGGATGCGCGGCCGGGGATCGTCGTTCGTTGGGGCCAGGGTGGTCCGATGGTCAAGTACGGCGACCCCATGACGGGAAAGGATTTCACGCTCTGCGGGTTCGGGACGGCCGCCACGTTGACGAACACGGAGTGGATGCGCGGGCGCTGCCGCGAGCTCAGCCTGCCCGACAGCTTGTGGGAACAGCAGCTGGCAGGGCTGGCCGGCTTGTTCAGAGGCGGCGGCATCAAGACGTATTACGACAAGTACGGAGATCCCTGGAGCTACGTGGTCGTCCACGACAAGAAGTCGCCGCCGCTCGAGGATTTGGTGTCACAGCGTGAGGCGTGGTTGGACGTGATTACGGGGACGGTGGACGGGATTCGGGAGGCTACGGAGCGGTTGTGAGATGCGGCCTCGCGCGTTACCTCACGCGGCTCATGATGGGGCGCTGCCGGTCGATGCATCCGTTGGCCGATCGGCAGGCTGCGGCGAGGCGAACGCTGGTCCCAGCCGGGTTGCCGCTGTTCCTGCCTCGTAGGTAAGGTCGAACATCGTGTCCGTCATCCACCGTCGAAACGCGTCGTTAGCGCCGAACTGCT
Organism: Ardenticatenales bacterium; assembly: GCA_020853525.1. Lineage (GTDB taxonomy): Bacteria > Chloroflexota > Anaerolineae > Epilineales > Epilineaceae > Avedoeria. The sequence continues at coordinate 28,056 of JADYYS010000047.1, forward strand.
TGAACAGTTCCGTGTCGTCCTGCATCATGCTCACGATGACGCGACCGAGCGTCGTGTCGTGTTCGATTCGTGCGTTTGGGCGGTCGGAGTTGGCCCTGGGCGTTGCGGTTGCCGGGGCGGTCGGTCCAATCGCCGAGGTACGCGTAGCCGAGGTTGTCGCGCAGGAGGCGGATGACGTTACGCTCGGTGGCGGCTGTGGTCGACAGCAGTCCTCGGCGTACCATGTCAGAGACTACGGCGCCGACCGTCGCGCCTCGCTGTCGGGCAAGGGCTCGGGCGGCGTACAGGACGTCGTCGTCGATCATCAGCGTTGTGCGCGCCATGATTCGATCACTGCCCTTGCTGTTCCCGCACGCGGATGTGCACTCGCCCGCGCTGCCGCCTTGCGACGATGAGGAACGGTGGCGTAACGTCTGGGTGCGATGTCATCAGCGCCGACAGGCTTGCGGTGGTGAACTCGGGCAAGAGATGCCCTGGCCGGAGGTAGATGATCCCGACGTAAGGCACGTGGTCGGCGATGGCCAAGCGGCCAAAGTCGCTGTCATGGGTAAGGATGACGCGGTTTTCAGCAACGGAGAGGCGCATCAGGTCAACGTCCGCGGCACCGATGAGGCCGCTGCTTACAACGTGCCGTACGTCACATCCGGTGGCCGACAGGTGGGCTGCGACGTCCGGATGGATGTTCTCGTCGGCCAGGAACGCCGCCGCCCGCAGGTTCACGCCGTGACGTCAGCTGTCAGGTACAGGTCGTTCGTCATCGAGCTGGCCGCGAACCGCATGGCCTCCTCGATGTCCTCGGACTTGAGGTGCGGATACGCCTTGAGGATATCGTCGCGCGATGCGCCGGAGGCAAACAGGTCCAAGAGGAAGTCGACGCTGATCCGCGTGCCGCGGATGCATGGCTTGCCGCCCAAGACTTCTGGCCGGGTGACGATCCGCTCGAACATGGCAGGCCTCCTCTGCAGACTCTCTTAACGGGCCAACTGTACCAGCGGTCCAGATGTTCTGCCAGACAAGGAGTGCCCCAGGCAGCCGGCAGGAGCTGCGCCCGTGGCTACATCCGATCGCGTCCGGGAAGGGCAGACGATCGAGCCCTAGGTCTTCGCGTCACCGCTATGCTTCGTTGACCGCCGCTGGTCCTCAGCCTGAACTGCCGCGAAATCCGCGGTAGTTGCCGCACGTGAGTCCCTCGTTCACGGGTTCGTGATCGCATAGACCATATCGCTGACCAAGCGATGGAACGAGTCGTTCTCGACGAACTGCTTGTAGACCTGCGTGTCATCCGTCAGCAGCAGCTGCATGACCCTGCCGAGGGCCTGGTCGTGCGCCATGCGCGCGGTGTGCGGCGTGTTTTCTTTCGCGTTCTGATATGCCCTGTCGGCGGCGACCTGCGGCGCGATGTCATCGCGGATACGCTTGGCGACACGGTCGGTGTCGGTGAACAGCGTGCCGAATTGATCGTTGAACGTCTTGAGGATGTTGCTCAGGCGATCCATCTCGGCCTCGGGCCTGTGGCCGCCTGCGTCCGTCGGAACGGGGGCGATCTCCGCGTCCGTATCCGCGAGGGCGATCTTCATCACCGCCTGCTTCTCGACGCGGTAGCTGTCCATGTCGATGGCGTCCAGGATGCCGACGGCGAGATCCGGCTCCCTCGGCGCGGGCAGCTTTGGGGTCAGGAGGTTCAGGAAGATCGAGAGCTTCTCCCATTCCGCATTGCTGTAGGAGATCACCGATGACAGGAAGTCGTAGGTGCGGCAGAACACCTTGGCCTTCGACTTGAAGTCGACCTGGCCGTCCTCGTCCAGGCTGTCGACGTAGACCGCCACGCACGCGTCGAGGATTGGGTCGAGCTTGTCGCGGTCGGCGCCGTCGAGGAACAAGGCCACCACCTGGTGCACCGGCTCCGGCGAGTACACCTGCGCCGCGTCCAGCGCCGCCTTCAGATCGTGCAGCTTGTTGGGATCGGTCTCTTCGGCGAGCAGCGTCGTGCGGTAGTAGTCCTGGAAGGCGAAGGTGATCGCCTCGGCGTTGTTCTGGAAGTCCAACACGAAGCAGTCGTGCTTCTGCGGGTGCGCGCGGTTGAGCCGCGACAGGGTCTGCACGGCCTTGATGCCGGCGAGCGGCTTGTCCACGTACATCGTGTGCAGGAGCGGCTCGTCGTAGCCGGTTTGGAACTTGTCAGCACAGATGAGGAAGCGGTACGGGTCGTTCTGAATGTTGTCGGCGATGTCGGCGCTCGCGAACCCGTTGAGCGACGACTCGCTGACCTTCGTTCCGCCGTACTCGTGTTCGCCGGAGAAGGCGACGATAGCCTGGTACGGGCTCTTGCGCTCCACCAGGTACGCTCGGAAGGCGTGGTAATACTGGATCGCCCGCTCGATGCCGCTGGTGACCACCATCGCCCGCGCCTGCCCGCCGATCTTGCCGGCAGCCAGCACCTGCTCGTGGAAGTGATCCACCATGATCTCGGCCTTGAGCCGGATCGCGTGGTCGTGACTCTCGACATAGCGGCGGAGCTTCTTCTTGGCCCGCTTCGTGTCGAACTCCGGGTCATCGTCGGTCTTCTTGATCAGCCTGTAGTAGCTGTCCACCGGCGTGTAGGCCTTCAGCACGTCGAGGATGAAGCCCTCCTCGATCGCCTGCTTCATGGTGTAGCTGTGGAAGGGTCGGTGCTTGATCGCGCCCTCGGCGTCGGGCGGCAGCGGTTCGCCGAACATCTCGAGCGTCTTGTTCTTGGGCGTGGCGGTGAAGGCGAAGTAGCTGGCGTTGGTAAGCATCTTGCGCGCCGCCATGCGCCTGGCGAGGGCCTCGTTCACGGTGTCCTCGGGATCGGGACCGTCGTCGCCGCCATCAGCCGGGGCGCCGAGCGCCTGGCTCATCGCCGCCGAGGTCTTGCCGCCTTGGCTGGAGTGCGCCTCGTCGATGATGATGGCGAAGGTCCGGCTGGCCTCGGTGGCGATCTCGTCGAGGATGAACGGAAACTTCTGCACGGTCGAGACGATGATCTTCTTGCCGTCGTGAATGAACTTGCGCAGGTCACCGGAGCGTTCAGCGTGACCCACGGTCGCGCCGACCTGCATGAACTGCTTGATGGTCGTCTGGATCTGGTGGTCGAGGAGGCGCCGGTCGGTGACGACGATGACGGAGTCGAAGACCTCGCGGCTTGCCGGATCGCCGTCGCGCTTCAAGCCGATGAGCTGATGCGCCAGCCACGCGATGGAGTTCGACTTGCCGCTGCCCGCCGAGTGCTGAATCAGGTAGCGTTTGCCCGCACCGTGCGCGCGCACGTCGGCCAGCGCCTGCCGCACGACGCCGAGCTGGTGGTAGCGGGGCCACACCTGCTTGCGCTTCTTCTTGCCGGTGCGCGGGTCCTTCTCCTCGACGATCTGCGCGTAGTTCTCCAGGATGTCGGTCAGTCCAGCCGGGGTGAGCACCGCTTTCCAGAGGTAGTCGGGCTTGAGACCGAGCGGGTTGGGCGGGTTGCCGGCACCGTCGTGGTAGCCCTTGTTGAAGGGCAGGAACCACGAGCCCTTGCCGCGCAGCTCGGTGCACATCTCCACCTCGCTGTCGTCCACCGCGAAGTGCACCACGCAGCGCCCGAACTCGAACAGCCGCTCGCGCGGGTCGCGGTCGCGCTTGTACTGTTCGATGGCGTCCTCGACGGCCTGCTTGGTGAGGCTGTTCTTCAGCTCGAAGGTGGCGATGGGCAGGCCGTTGATGAACAGGCCCAGGTCGAGCGCGCGGCGCGTCTCGTCCATGCTGTAGGCGAGCTGGCGCGTGATCGAGAAGCGGTTCTGCGCGTGCAGCGCCTCGGCCTTGGCGTTGCCGGGCGACGGCGTGCCGTAGAACAGATCGAAGTGCACCGGCCCGTGGTCAACGCCCTTGCGCAGCACGTCGATGACGCCGCGCTTGCCGATCTCCGCCGAGAGGCGGGCGAGGAACTTGAGGCGGTTGATGTCCCTGGCGTCGCCCGCATCGGCCAGTGCCAGCTTCGTGAACGCCTCGGGCTGGGTGGCGCGCAGGAAGGCGAAGAGCTGCGGCACATCGAGCGCGTGGGCGCGGTCGTAGTCCTTGGCGCTGCCCGCGGTGTAGCCGGTGCCGCCGTACGGCGGCGGTCGTTCGGCGACGCGGTTCGGCGTGACGGCGAGACCGTCCTCGCCGGTCATGTGGCGCATGATGAGCGATTCGAGGCCCTTCTCGGTGGTGTCGGTGGTCATGCCAAACCGGAGGTTGCTTGTCCGGGGCACTGGCCCCTGGAGGGGATACCTTTACTCAGTCCTTTACTAAAACCTTTACTACGAGACCCAGTCACCACGAGGTCTAGTAAAGACTCAAGTCCCTGCCTTCTCGCGACTCCTGGCCACACCTCGGCCATAGACGTGCGCCTCTGGAACCGATTCCACGACCTGGTCATGTTGAGCCCCGTTCAGCGTTCGTCCCGGCCCGCACCCATTGGGGCTGCCCCCGCGTGCCACGGTTGTCGATCCGCCCGGATCGGCGAAGCTCCTGCAGAAGGTTGCTAACTCTCCTAAGTTTCTGCTCCTCCGTGAGGCGATCAGGGAGCTTTGGCAGAAGAAGCTGATCGACATCCTCGCGCCCCACTGGTCCATGCTCACGCAATAGGGCCAGGATCAGATCTAGATAGTACTGCTTGTCGAAGCCCCGCTCGCGGATGTGTCGGCCCGCGTCGCCGGCCGCCCTGGCGATGGACCCCGCGACCATGAGATTCGGATAGCGACCCTCGACCAGGCCGGCAGACTTCAGGCTGTGGTGATCGTCCCGGCCGATGCGCTGCCCCTTCTGCACCCGGTCGAGGAGCATGACCTGCCCGAGGAGGAGATCGGTCCTCTCCATCAGGAGCCGGGTGTAGCGCTCGTCGACGATTCGGCCCGGGATGCTCACGGCGACGTGCCCCACTTGGGTCAGGTCATAGTCAGGAAGCGGGAACGCACGCCGCCGCTGCGTCTCGAACATGCGCTTGATCCCGCCGCCCTGGGTGTCGATCAGGTTCAGCTCGACCATCGCGTCGGCCAGGAAGGCGTTGCGGTAGATCGCCTGCGGCGCGTCCTGCCGGATCACCGCCGCCAGGTCGCCCGGCAAGAAGTCGCCGACGTTCGTCATGAGCACTCGATCGGGGAACTCGACCACGACAATGCGCCCGTGCCGTCGGTAGTCCTGGTGCGCGATGGCGTTGTGTAGACCCTCGCGGATCACCCACGGGTCATACTGGGTCAATTCCTGAGGGAAGAGCGTCCCGCTCGGCAACGCGCGCACCATGAGGTTGCGGATCCGCTTCAAGAGGCGATCACCGGCGAGTAGGAACGGCGGCCCGAGGTGCTCGTAGTCCAACTCGCGGTTGTCCGCATCTTTCAGAATCCACGAGATCTTGGCCACCGCGGGCGTCAGCAGCGTGGTCGACTCGCCGCGCCCCAGCAACAGCAGCGCAGCATTTGTCACGGCGCCTTGCCTCAGGACCCTGGCCTTGTTCAGGAAGGTGAGGTCGTCCCACGCGGCCACCTCGCTGACCTGGCCCGGGTGCTTGACGACGAACTGCTCGCGGGCCTTGGCCACGGCTTGCGGATCGAGGTCGGCCAGGCTCGCTCCTTCGCAGATTTCCGCCGACCAGTCTGTGCCGCGCGTCCAGAGCACACGCGCCTTCTCCGGCTGCCTGTTCAGTTCGGTCTTGCTGGTGCCGACGCGCACCCAGGCCGTCCCGTAGAAGCTGACGGGTTGATCCCGCGCCGGGCCAATCTCGAAGAGCACCATGCGACCGTCCGGGTGATCGACAACGGACACGTCGATTCCCGTGTTCGGACGCAGCCCTGCCCCAAGCCACGGCAGCAGGTCTTGATTCCCCTTGCCCTTGATGACGTATGGATTGAAGCGCGTACCGACAACATCGTGGGTGTCGTTGTCGATGCCGAAGACCAGATATCCTCGAGCCTGGCTCGCAAGACACGCGGCATTGGCCAGTGCGGAAAGATACTCACCGAGGGCTTGCGGTTCGCAGTGGTTGCGCTTGAACTCGAGCCACTCCGTCTCCGTCGGCAGAGCACGAAGGCGATCGATGAGCGAGATGCGGTCGTCGGCGCTCATGCTGCGGGATCCTCGTCAGCGGCTTCGGGATCGAGGCTCAGGTCGGTGTCGTCCTCGACGGTGTCGGGCGCGGCTTCGTCGGGCAGACGCGCCGCCGCCTCGCGCACATCGAGCTTGCCGGTCACGACGTCGGCGACGAGGCGGGTGCGGTATTCGCGGAGGAGGTCGATCTCGCGTTCGAGGCGGGAGATGGCGGTGTTCAGCGTCTGGGTTTCGCGTTCTGCGTGCTCGACGATCGCGACTTGCTCCGAGAGTGGTGGAACGACAGAACGAACGTTATAGAAGTTCTGGTTAGAGAGATTCTGAAGTCCAACGGTCATGCCGTTAGAGCAGCCAGCGTAAATCGCCCTATAGGCATGCGTGTGGAACAGCAGTTCGAAGTACTTGGAGTGCATCTGCCGCAAAGGCGCAAAGACCCCGTAGTGGAACGACACTATCCCGCGAAGAGTTGCAGCGAAGAACACGCCAAGGTGAGCCTTGAATCGATTCAACACTAGGTCGCCGGGCAGAGTGACCTTCCAGTTGTCGAAAGACGCGGTCTGGAGCGATCGTTCTCGCATGTCTCTAGTCGCAACCAAGCCGTCCCGCTGTGATAACGACAATTGCGTCTCCGACGCGCCATTGTGTGGTCGGATGTGTTCCTTGAAGATCCGCTGATTCAAAGGTGTATCCCAATGCTGCGGAATGTCCCCAAGCCAGGGGATGCCGGATGGCCTGAGGGGGACGGAGGGGTCGAGGCCGCGGGTGACGGCGCGGTGGATGATGGCCTGCTTCTGCTCGTTGAGCAGCGCGATCACCTTGCGTTTTGCGCGGATCGCGCGGTCTAGGCGGGCGTTGGACCAGTCTAGGAAGCGGACGATGGCGGCTTGCTCGGGCACAGGCGGAAAAGGAAAGAGAAGATTCTTGAGCTCATCGGGATAAATGTGCTTGACCGTAGTCCCGCGACCCATCGTCGCCTTCTGATTCGCTGAAGGACGACAGTCCATCACGTAGCCAAGAAACGGTGCATGCACGGGGACAGTCGGTCGCAGGATGATTACATCGCCTCCGCAGACAGCCGTGCCCTCAATGAGGTTGACAGCTGACTTACCTATCTCCTCCAAAGTTTCACCCGAGGCAGCGAAGAGAACATCGCCGTAGTGAAGCTGCGTGTAGTTCGAGGCGCGATCCGGGTGAATGAACGCCTTTGGCTTCCGGACGAAGAAGTTATGTGTCGTATAGAGCTCGCCGTACCGCACGCAGGGCACGCCGGCCGACAACGCATCTTCCTTGGTGCCACCGCCGCCTTTGTGTAGCGACCCGATGTGTCTCGGCTTCCGAACGTCCCAATGCCCCGGCACCTGCCCGAGCCACGGCAGCCCCGACTCCTGGTACTCCGCATACGGCTTGATGTCGGCGATCATGCCTGGCCTCCGTCGCCCATCTGGCGCTCGTAGGATTGGCGCACCAGGCCCATGACGTAGGGCAGTTCATCCAGCGCCGTGAGACCGATCTCGGCATCTCCGTTACCCCATCGGCCCATACTGGTCACGTCTCGGCATAACCCTCTTGGATCGTTGACCTCGGCGAAGGTCATATTGAAGGTGAGGACCAGCCGTTTGGCCTGTGGCACGACGTCCACGAAGTTCGTCTCGGCCTTGTAGGCCACATACAACTTCTTGAACTCCTCGGTGACGCACGGGTCGAGCGCGAGCACCTCCTTGCGGAAGGCCTCGAATACACCGCGCATTCCGCCAGTCAGTAGGTGCGGATGGGCGTCGATTGTGTAACCGCCAGTCGAGGGGGCCTTCTCCGGCTGATAGACGGCTAGCGCTCCGGCATCGAGCTTTGGCGCGTTCCACACCCCTAGTGCCTGATCGGCCAGCCTTCCGGCGCGTTCCTGAATCGCGGCTTCGTTCCACGCGTCGAGCTGGCCAAGCCCGGCATTGAGCTTGAGCGGGCTTTCATTGAAGCCGCCCGCCATGTCGCGTTTCTCGGCGAAGGGGCGGTCGCTGTACTCGGCGTTGTAGCCGGTGAGCGTGAGGTTGCCGAGGGTGTGCAGCCACTGCTGCTGTACGCGCTGCCATTCCCCACCGAGCGCCTCCCGCCACGCCGCTGACAAGTCGGGGTTCTGCGGCAGGATGTGCTCGATGGTGTACTCGTCCACCCGCACGCGCTCCTTGCGGCCGTGGTTCTCCAGCCGGCGCAGCCAGTAGGTGCGGCTCCTGAAGTTGTAGAGATCGCGAGTCTGCAGGTCGCGGCGGAACTCGTCGTCGCTGGGGAAGCGTCGGTACGAAGGCAACATGAGGAAATGCGCCTGGATGCTCTCGAGGTAGCGATCCTTCTTCAGCACCTTGCTGAAAGTGGCGAAGGTCTTGTTCATCGAGTTCGTGGGGATGGTGCAGATGGCGCGGCGGAACACATACGCCTCCACCAGCCGCACCGCGGCCGCGAAGTCGGCGGCGCTGAACGCGCCGCTGGTGTAGTCGTGATACAGCTCGAGCAGGAACGGGTAGGCGACATCCACCTTCAGCTCGCGCAGGTCGTGAAAGGCGAGGCTGAG
>JADYYS010000048.1 GCA_020853525.1 Ardenticatenales bacterium
CCTCGGGGATGACGTCGATGCCGTCCTCGCTCAGCTGGCGGGCCGACAGCTTGAAGAGGATACCGCTCTTCGAGCCGGTCGGGACCTGCGCGCCGTAGAGGTTCCACGTGCTGCCGGGCTTCAGGAGACCGGTGCACTCCACCTTCAACGGGCCGGCGGCCTGCGGCGGGCAGAAGCCCGGCTCGCCCCAGGTGACCAGGGCCGCCTTGGCGATCCGGCAACCGATGTTCTGCACCTCGATCCAGCTCTCGCAGACGTCGTCCTGGCCCTGGAAGTTCAGGATCGGGAGGTGGACCTGCTTGCCGAGCTGGTTGTTCGGCCAGACCGTCGGGAAGCAGTTGAGCGTGAAGCCCAGCGCGTCCTGCGGGAAGCTCTCGTTGATCCCATCCTCGTCCGTGTCGTAGAACAGCGTCTGGTTGATCGGGATGATCGTCCCGGAAGCCAGGCCGCCGGCGATGCGGACCATCCAGGCGAACTGGATCACGCCGCCCGACGGGATGTCGGAATCGACGCTGATGCTGCTGGCGCTGACCTGGCAGTCGCCGGCGCCGAGGAAGAACGCGCACGAGCCGGGCTGGCCGGCCAGCAGGCCGCCGTCCCAGGATGCCACGTATTCCGGTCCGGCGCCCAGCTGATCCGAGAGGCCGGTGTTCGTGATCTCGATCGTGATCTGGACGAAGTTGCCGGGCGCGAGGCACTCCTCGTTCTCCGGCAGCTGCTGCACCGCGTACGGCAGGACGGCCCCGTCCGCCGCCACCGGCGCCGCCACGTCGGCCTCAGCCGCCGGCGGCTGGACCGCCATCGGCTCGGCGCTGCTGCCGTCCGGGAAGGCGACCGGGCTCACCGACACGCGGACCGGGCCGCGGTTCGTCAGCGCCGAGTTCGTGATGACGAGGTTGGCGCCGCCGCACGTGATGTGCGCGTTCGCGATGTCGTAGCCGCCGCCGCCGCCGAAGACGGTCGAGCCGTCCGGGATCTGCGGGAAGTTCGCGCTGGTGGTCGAGCCGTTGAGGATCGCCTTGTAGTTGCCCGTGACCTCGATGTCGGCGCCGTAGTCCGTGCTGCTGCCGCCGAGATAGGTGCTGCACACGGTGCTGCTGAGGTCGGGCGCGAAGATCGTGCGGACCCAGTCGTAGCTGCCGCCGAACGTCGTCTGGACCTCGCCGGGCGTCGTCGGGTAGTTCGACGAAGCCGCCGAGCCGGCCATGTAGATCCGGCCGGCGCCGTCGATGCCGAGCGCGCGGCCGATGTCGGTGCTGGTGCCGCCGATGTACGTCGAGCGGACCAACCCGGTGCCGGCGGCGTTGATGCCCGTGACGAACGCGTCGTAGTTGCCGCTGTTCGTCGTCTTGTACGCGCCCGCGGTCGTCGGCCAGTCGGTCGACGCCGTCGTGCCGGTCGTCCAAGCCTGGCCGCTGCCGTCCACCAGGATCCCGTTGTTGCCGATCTGGTAGAGCGAGCCCGGGACCGAGGTGTCGCTCCCGCCGGGCGTCGGGTCCGTGCTCGAGCCGCCGACGCGGCCCTGGTACGCGAAGGCCGTCAGGCCCGCGTTGAGCTTGGCCACACCGAGGTCGTAATTGCCGCCGACGCCGGCGATCATCGCGATATCGGTCGAGAGCGTCGAGTAGTGGACGTAGACGTTGTTGCTCGCGTCGACCGCGACCGCGTTGCCCCAGTCGCTGCTGTTGCCGCCGACATAGGAGAAGCCGACGGCGCCGCTGATCGTCGGGTTGAGGACGACCGCGAAGGCCTCCTGACTGGACCACACGGTGTCGGCACCGCCGAGGGCCGGCCAGCCGGCGCTCGAACTCGTCGTCCCGACGACGACGATGTTGCCGTTCGACATCCGCGTGATGCCGTGGGCGTAATCCGTGCTCGTGCCGCCGACCTCAGCCGATGCGGCAAGGGTGTTGCCCGCCGCACCGAGGATCGCCAGGTTCGCGTCGTATCCGCTCGGCGAGCCGATGAGGATCGGCGCACCGACCCAGGTCCCGACCGCCGTCGCCGTGAGGACGACCTCGCCGGTCGGGGTCAGCGTGTGGCGGCACTCGTAATCCGTGCTGCTGCCGCCGAGGTAGGTGGAATACGTCAGCGCCGAGCTGTCGGCGTTGAGCTTCGTGACGAAGCAGTCGTAGGTCACGTTGGCCGCGGACTGGTAGGCGTTCTGCGTCGGGAAGTTCGTCGACGCGGTCATGCCCGAGTTGTAGATGTTGCCCGAGGCGTCGAGCGACATGTTCGACGCCGAATCCGTCGAGCTGCCGCCGAAGCGCCGCGAGAAGATGATCACCGGGTCGATGACGAGCGCAAGCGTCGGGTCGTAGGCACCGACCGCGAAGCCGACGACGTTGCCGTCGATCGTGAACGCGGCGTCGACCGGAAGCCGCTCGCCGTTGCGGACCTGCCACGCGATCAGGCCGGTCTCGGCGAGATCGCCGAGCTGCGTGCCGATCTTGAGCACGCCGTTCTCAATCGCCAAACTGTCCTGGCCGGTGTAGCGCACCTTGATCTGGGAAGCGTCGCCGCCCGGCGCCACCGTGTAGGTCCACTTGACGATCGCGTCGCCCGCGAGGGCGCCATTGACCGCAGCCGGCGCCTTGCCGGTGCGAACCGTCGCATCGATGCCGGACCAGAGGCCGCGGTAGGTCACCGAGCGATAGGCGTGCAAGCCCGTCGCCCAGTCGGACTCCGGGCCGATCATCCAGTTGTACTCGCCCGGCAGCCCCTCGGCCGGATCGAGCGTCACGCCCTCGGAAGCGCCCTCGAAGTCCGCCGTGACGACGTGGCGCGCGACCGTGGTCGGGACCTCGTCGGCGGGCGTCTCGGACGCCTCGGGCGGCAGTTCGACGCCCGGGGTCAGGCCGGTGTCGCCCGGCGCATAGACGAAGCCGTTCGTCTTCAACCAGACGTCGACCCCGCTCGGCGCCGCGTGATATGCGGCCGCCTCGTCCCACTGACCGCCGTTCGGGATGAACCCGATCGCCGGCTCGGCCGCGGGAAGCGGCGACTTGGCCGCCGATTGACCCAGCACTGCGGATCCCGTGGCGGCGGTCAGCAAGCCGACCGCTGCCAGCGCGACGATGATTCGCGCACTCCAGTGTTTCAACATTTCCGTCGCAACCCTCTCTTGATCTCGACGCATACGGTGAGTGAGGACGCCTGCGGCGTGCAGAATTGACTGCGGCGCAGGAGTCGCGAAGGGACGGCCGAGACGGGACGACCCTCAGTGACTGTGCAGATTAACGCGACGTGAGCTGCAGAGATACTGCCGGATACGTCGAATTTGGCCATTACGTCATGGACGCTTCTGGAGACTTCGCATTCGCGGTGCAGCCGGAGTGCGGTTGGCGACGTCCTGCCGCTTTGATGCGCGAGGTCCGGGTAGACCGAGACGGTCATGGCGAAGGAGTCTATGGAGTAGAGGGCAATGGAAAGACCCTGCCCGCAACGAGCCCCACGCCGCAGCCCATGCGAACGCGTCAGCGCCGCGTGCGGAATCCGATCGGCAGGTACACGCGCGCCGCATCCACCGCCAGTGCCGCCGACGCGTCCAGCGACACCCCGTTGCGCACGCTTGCCCGCACGTGGCCGCTGCCCCGGTCGCTGATCGCCGTCAGGATCTCGACGCCCGCCCGCCCGTCGTCGTCCGTCGTCGCCTCGGCGCGGCTCAGCCGCCCGATGTCCGTCGTGAAGCGGACGACGAGCCCCGGAACGGCGTTGGCAAAGCGGTCGCGGACCGTCGCCCAGCCGTGCACGCTCACGCCGGGCGGCGCCGACGCGGCCGCCAGGGTGAGGTCGAGCGATACCGGCGGGCCGGGCCGAAAGTCGACCGTCACCCGCGCCTGCCGCGCCGCACCGCGGGCCACGATCGTCGCCAGCCCGGTCCGCGTGCCCGTCGTCAGCGTGCTCGTGGCGACGCCCGACGGCGCGGCGAAGCGGCGGGCGGGCGTCATCACGCCGAGGTCGCTCTCGAAGCGCACCTCCTCGCCGCCGGCACGGTTGCCGTACTGGTCGCGCAGCGTCACCGTGACGGGCACCGTGGCGCCGCCGACCTCCGCCGCGGTCGCGCCGGCCGTGAGGTCGAGGAGCGTCGGCGGGCCGGGCGTGATCTGGATGCGGGCGATCGCGCCCCGGCCCTCGAGCGTCAGCGCGCGCACCCGCGCCAGCCCGGCGCGCCGGTCGGAGACGAACATCGCCCGCGCCACACCGCCTTCCGTCGTGACGAGTTCGGGCGAGACGGTGCCCATCCCGATCTCGGCGGACAGCGACACGGGCGTGCCGTCCTGCGCCGGCCGGCCGAACCGGTCGAACGCCCGGATGACGAGCTCGCCGCTCGCGCCGCCGACGGCGAGCGTTTCCGGCGCCGTGAGCGTCAACGTGTACACGCTCTCGGGCGCGATGACGATCGTCGCCGCGGCGACGTTGTCGGCGGGCGTCCGCTCGGCGGTGTCCGGCGCGAACGCGCGCACCTGGTTCGTCATCGTGAACCGGCTGCCCCAGCGCAGGCTGGTATCGACGCGGGCGCTGATGACGATCGACCCGCCCTGCCCGGTCGTGAGCCGCGGCGCACTGAAGGCGTACTCGGCCGCCGGATCCGCTTCGAGCGGTGGGCCGAACGTCTCGATCCGCGCACCGAGCAGCCCTTGCGGGAACGGCTCCTCGATCCGCAGGCCATACACCGTGCCCGGGCCGTTGTTGCGGTAGCGCACGGTATACGTGATGCGCTCGCCCGGGACGACGACCGACTCCGGCTCCACGATCTTGCTGATCGACACATCCGGCGCCACGAGCGCGACCGCCGCCATGCCCGCGGCCTCGCCTCCGGCATCGGCGGCCGTCGCGCGCACCGTCGCCGTGCCTGCCGCCGCGCCTGCCCGCAACACGCCGGTCACGATCCCGCCGGCCGTCACCGAGCGGTGCATCGTCAGCGTCCCGAGGTCCGTGGCGGCTGTCACGCCGGTCCCGTCCCGGACCGGGTTGCCGAACGCATCCCGCACCCGTACGACGATCAGGGCTTCGTCGCGGCTGTTCGCGGTCATCGAAGTGCGAGACGGGACGATCTCGACGCCCGCGGGCGAGCCGGCGACGATGTCGAGCGTGCCGGTGACCACGAGCCCGGCCCCGGCGGTGGCCGTCACGACGGCCGTGCCGACGGTGTTGCCGCTCGTCAGCCCAACGGTCGCGCGGCCATCGCGCGTCATCTCGGTCAGGGCCGCCAGCGTCACGCCCGAGGCGGCGAACGTCACGACCGTGCCGTCCGGCGCCGGCCGCCCGCGCCCGTCCTCGACGTCTGCCGAAACCGTCGTCGTCCGGCCGCCGACCGCCAGCCGCGGCGCGCCGAACGACAGCCGGATCGCCGACGGCAGCCCGGCGACATAGCGCAGCGGCGCCGTGGCGCTCTTCACCCCCGCCGCCCCCCACGCCGCCGCCGCCACCGTCGCCTCGCCCACGGTGGCGGGCGCCACGACGTGCGCCGTGGCGGTGCCGCCGCGCGTCGTCGGCCCGGCGGCCAGCACGTCGAGGGCGATCCGGCCGGTCAGCACCGTCGCCGTGAGGACGTGCGGACCGGGACCGAGATCGCGGGCAATCATGTGGTCGACCCAGATATCCGCTTCGCCGCGGGAGGACAGGACGACGGCCGGCCGATCGTCGACCGCGATGGCGACGGTGGCGTCGGCGCCCGAGGTGTGGCCGAGGCGCAGGAGCGCCGCCGGGGCGTCGAACGACCAGACGAGCGCATCGCCCGACCGCTCGCTCCGGACGTAGCTCCCACCGCTGTTCGGCCCGTACGTCGTGGCGCTGAAGACGCCCCACTCGCCCGTGCGGCGCACGGCGGCGCCTTCGGCTTCGGCCGTCCCGCCGCCGCCCTGCAGCGTGCCGGGTCCGACGAGCCCAAAGCTGACGAGTGCGCCGTCCGCCACCGGCCGCCCGACGGCGTCGGCGACGGTGGCGACGAGCGCGGCGCGCGCCTGGCCGTCCGCCTCGATCTCGGGCGGCGTCGGCGCCAGCGTGACCGCGGCCGGGACGCCGAGCGGCGGCTGCCACCGCACGCGCCCGAGCCCGGCGGCATCCAGACCGTCGACGATCGAGGCCTCGATCTCAGGAGCCGTCGGGACCCCCCAGTCGTTGTCGCCGGCGAGGACGTCGCTCGTCGTGCCCGAGCCGGCCGTGTTGACGAGCTCGATCGCCGGCCCGTGGTTGCCGCCGAGACGGTTCCCGTCGGCGGCCGCGCCGCCGAGGACGAGCGTGGACCGCCCGACCGGGGACAGCGACTCGAAGATGCGCACACCGGCGGCATAGTCGCGGATCGTCGAACGCCGGACGGTCGCCTGGTCGACGTCGACGAGCACGAGCCCGGCCGCGTCGGAAGCGCCCGCCATCCGAACGTCGTCCACCTGCAGCCGTCCGACCCGCGCCACGACGAAGGCCGCCGGGTCGCCCGCGTTCGGCACATCGTTCGTCCCCGCCAGTCGGGCGGCGGCCGGCGGTTCATGCTCGAACGAGCAGTCCCGCACCTCGGCGGCGGTGATCCGGGTGTCGACCGCGCCGACGGGTCGACCGGCCGGTGCCGGCTCGCCTGCCCGCCGTCCGAGCAGCGCGATGCCGCGCGCGTCGGGGACGCCGGCGAAGACGAAGCCGCTCACGGCGGTGGTCGTGATGTCGCCGCTGTAGGCGTCCACCGTCAGCGCGCCGGCCGACGTGCCCCAGATGGCGTGCCGTGTCGGGTCGGACGTTCCCGGGGACGGTCCGACGCCGGGGCCCTCGAACGAGAGCGCTTTGTCGACGACGAGGACGGCTTCCAAGTAGCGGCCCGGCCGCACGCGAACGGTGTCCCCGCTCTGCGCCGCATCCACCGCCGCCTGGATCGTGCCGTAGCACGGCGCCAAGCCGCCGCAGCCGGCATCGTCGTCCACGACGCGGACCGTCGCGGCGCGCACGGGCGCGGCGTGCGGCAAGTCGACGAGCGGGCTGAGCGCGCCGACGAGGACGAATGCCGCCGCCGCCAGCGCTCGGCCCGCACCCGACGGCGATCTGGCGCCAAGCGGCCACCCGGCGCCGCTCGGCCAGGGCCGGCGGCGTCGAGGTATGCGTTCGCGGCGGACGAGGCGGCGTGCGGACATCACTCACTTCATAAGAACGGGCGGCGTGGGGGCATGGGTACGCCCCCTACCGGCAGAAGGCCACCTCGATATCGTCCATGAACATCCAGGCCCGGCCGCCCGTGCCGTCGTTCACCACCGTGCTGTACAGCCACAGCCGCTGGTTGCGGCGCAGCGTGACGTCCATCGTCAGCGTTCGGCGCTGCCATTGCTTGGCGTCGGAGCGCACGTTGAACACCGTGGCGATCGGGCCGCGCTGGCCGCTGCCGTTCAGCGCCGGGTCGATGTCGTAGAGCAGCATGAGCTGGCGATCCGGACCGCCGCCGGCCTGCGCCTCCTCGAACGTCCAGCCGCCCACGATCAGCGTGCGCGCATCCGGCGGCACGAGGACGGGCTGCCAGGCGGACGAGTACGCCAGCCGGTTCGGCTCGTCGGGCAGGACGCCGAGCACGAGGCTGCGACGCCCGGCGTGGCCCATCGCATCCGTGTAGCGCGGTGGTCGGGCGCCGCCGAGCGTCCACGCCGCGTCGCTCTCGAAGCCGGCGTTCACGAGCGGTCGGGCGCAGCCGTCCGGCGTCGGCGCCGGCAGCGGCGTGCGCGTCGGCACGGCCGTGGGCGTCGGGAGCGGCGTGAACGTCGGCGTCGGCGCGGTCGTCCGTGTCGGTGTCGCCGTGGTGCTGGGCACCGGCGTCTCCGTCGGCGTCGGCGTGATCGTCGGCGTCGGCGTGTCCGTCGGGGTATCGGTCGGCGTCGGCGTATCGGAGGCCGTCGGTGTCGCGCTCGGCGTGAGCGTATCCGTCGGCGTCGCGGTGTCCGTCGGCGTCGGCGTGTCGGTCGGCGTTGCGGTGTCCGTCGGCGTCGGCGTCACGGTCGGCGTGTCCGTCGGCGTCGGCGTGTCGGAGGCGGTCGGCGTCGCGCTCGGCGTGAGCGTCTCCGTCGGCGTCGCGGTGTCCGTCGGCGTCGGCGTGACCGTCGGGCTCAGCGTGGCCGTCGGGCTGGACGTCGCGGTGTTCGTCGGCCCCGTCGTCGGTGTCGGCGACGGCGGCGTCGTCGACGTGGGCGTCGGCGTCACGCTCGGCGTCGCGGTCGGCGGCGGCGGCGTGGCGGTGCGTGTCGGCGTCGGCGTCGGCGGGGCGAGGGTGACGGTGCGCGTCGGCGTCGGCGTCGGCGGGACGGCGGTGGGCGGCGCGGTCGGCGGGATCGGCGTCGCGGTCGGCGGCGCGGCGACGTCGACGATGGCGCCGCGCCGGCGCAGGTGGATCGGCCGGGCCGTCGGATCGCTCACCATGAGCTCGCTGACGGTCAGCGGCGATCGGCCCGGACCTCGGCCGCGGACCCGGATGCGGGCCACGATGCCGGAGCCTTGCAGCGGCTCCCCCTTCAGCAGCGTCCAGGTGAAGAAGATCTGGCCGTTGGCGGCGTCCACGCGGTTCTCGGCGAAGAAGGCGCGATCCGCTTCGGGCAGATCGCCCTGTGCGATCTGCACGCCCGGCACGTCCGGGTTCGCATCGACGATCTGGAGAACGTCCGGGTCGAAGTCGAAGACGATCTGCATCCCGTATACATCCACGAGATCGTGCGCCACGACGGCGAGGTCGACGAGGCCGCCCATCGGGATCGCGCTGTAGGGCGGCTCGATCGTCAGCACCTCGAACATCGCCGCCTTCTGATTCAGATACGGCAGGAAGATCCGACCGACGACGTTCTCGAGCGTCGGGACGGCGGTGGGCCCGCCGGTCGGCGACGGCCCGGGCGTGGGGTCGAGGTCGATGTCATGGCCGAACGGGCTCGTGTTGCCCTCGGCGTCCGTGGCCGTTGCGGTGATGTTCGGTCCCTGGAACAGCCGCGCCACGCGGAAGCGGCCGTCCGCGCCGGCTCGGACGGTGAACTCCCAGATCCGGCCCTGGCTGCCGCCGTCCGAGTAGAGGTCGACCAAGCTGTTCGCCACGGCCGTCCCTTCGGCGATGAACATCCCGGTGTCCGTCAGGATGGGAGCCGGCAGGTCCTTGTTCGCGCCGTCCAGCAGCACGATCGCCCCGCCGGCGTTGTCGAACATGCTGTTGCGGCGGATCGTGTTGCGCAGCGCCCGCGCGCCGACGACCTTGATGCCGCGGTCCTTGTTGAAGGCGATGACGTTGCCGAACGAGAGGAAGTTCTGGTCGGCGCCGTCCGTCACGAGCGCCCCGGCCCCGCCGTTGGGCAGCGGTGTCACGCCGTCGGAGGCGACGCCGATCAGGTTGCTCTGGACGCTCGTGAACTGCGTCAGCTCGTCCTTGAGCCAGACGCCGTCGCCGGTGTTGCCGCTGATCGTGTTGCCGTCGGCCCCCGAGACGCCCCCGACGATCGTGCCCTGTGCGCCGTCCGCCACGACGACGCCGGTGCCGTTCGGCAGCGCCGCCGTCCCGGCCGCGTTCGTCCCGACCCGGTTCGACGAGACCGCGTTGTCCGTCGTCCCGTCGCCCGTCACACCGATGCCGTTCGTGTTGCCGCTGACGACGTTCGGCGCGTTGGATGCGCCGACGATGCTCTGGTGGGCGCCCTCGGTGACGAGGATGCCGAAGCCGGCGTTGCCCGCCGCCTGCCCGGCGCGGTCGACGCCCACCTTGTTGCCGAGGACCTCGGTCGTGGCCACCTCGCCGCCGCGCAGCACGATGCCGTTGATGTTGTTCACGACGATGTTTCCGTCACCGGCCGTCCGGCCCCCGATGTGATTGTGCTCGGCCACGCCGCGAACGACGATCGCGCTCTCGAAGTTGCGCAGCTCGATCGCCTTGATCACGTTGTCGCTCGAGGTGATCGTCAACCCGTCGAACATCATCGGGATCTCGGGGCTGATGCCGGCCGAGACGACGACGCCGGCGCCCGTGCCGTCGATCGTGTCGTTGCCGGTCGAGAGCGGCGGCAGCGACGGCTTGGGTGCCGGCAGCGCGTTCGGGTCGTCGCCCGAGTTCGGATTCACGCCGGCCGGCGGCTGGACGTTGATCGTCGCCGGGACGTCCGGCGGGAAGACGGCCGGCGCGAAGCGGATCGTGTCGGCGGACAGCGGGCCGGGCGCGCCGCTGATGCGGGCGCGTTCGGCGGCGGAGAGGACGGCCAACGCCAGATCGCCCGTCGCAAGGCGGATCGCCTCGCGCAGGCTGAGCGTCGCGTTGCCCACCGTGTCCGGATCCGCGGTCGTGTTCACGCTCAGCGTGCTCTTGAGATCCTGGGTGGCCGTGGCCGTCGGCGTCGCGGTCGGCGGCGGCAGCGTCTCCGTCGGCATCGGGATGCTCGTCGCCGGCTGGGTCGGCGACGGGCCGGTCGTGGCGGTGCGGGTGGGGGTCCGCGTGTTCGTGGGCGACGGCGTGACCGTCGGGGTGTTCGAGGCGAGCGGGGTGCCGCCGGTCGGGCCCGGGAAGACGGCCGGCGTATTCGTCGGCGTGGCGGGCGTCGTCGTCGGCTGAAGCGTGCCGGTGGGGGTGGCGCCGGTCGGCACGAGCGGGAACCACGCGTTGAAGACGCCCTGGTGCTGCGTCACCCGCTGGATCGCGTCGAGCGGGCTCGCGCTGTCGTAGTTGGCGGGCGGAGCGACGACCCGGATGAGCGCGTCGACCGCGTCGTGCATCGCGCAGCTCGGCTCCTCGTTCCCGAACGTCAGGTAGCTCCGGACAACGAAGAACTGCACGACGTTCAGGTTGGCGCCCTCCAGCCACGGCTCGGCCGGGTCGAACGCCTTGTCGCGGTCCAGATCGTGGTACGCGCCGATGCAGATCTCGACCTTCGTGACCTCGTGGTTGACCGTGAGGTCCTCGGCGGCATTGAAAAACTCGATGTTGTCCGCCGGGACGCCGTGCACCCGGAAGCGGACGCGCTCGCCCTCCGCCGGACCCTCGATGGCGCCCGTCGCCGGGTCGTCGCCCGGGATGTTGATGCTGTAGACGTGCGTGCCGCCCTCGCCCGAGACCACCGGCGCCATCGCGATCTGGACGGCACCGACATGCGCGCTGACGATCATGCCGAACGGCGCAGGCGCGCCGTAGTACGACACGGTGCCGGCGTAGTGGGCGGGCGCGGGCGGGGCCAGCGGCGCGGCGTCGGCGCCTCGGCCGGCAGCCAGCGTCCAGACCGCGGCAACGACGGCGGCGGGGATCATCCGGGCTCGCATGGGGGGTCGCATCGCTTGCCTCCTGGCCATGCCGGGGCCGCGCCCCAGCGCTCATCGCCGGCTAGTGTACCACGTCTTAATGCTATTGTCACGAGTCGACCCGCTGCTCAGCCCTCCGCGCTCGGCAACACCACCTTAAGTGTGCGCGGCGAGAGGGCCCTTGACGCAGGCCGGGCGACTGGTTAGACTGGATCGGAAGCTCCCCACATGCTGACGTCCCTGACGGTCACCGCGTCGCCGCCCCGTTGGCCGATGCGGTCGGGGCGTCGCCGGCAACTGCGCCAGCCGGTTCGACGCGGCCGTCGTGCAACGGGCACCGAAGTGTCTTCGAGCGTGACTTCGATGCCCGAGAAAGGCCCGAGGGGATGGCGTCGCCCGCGCCGTCGACGGATCGAGGAATTGCGTGGCAGACCAACAGGGTGCCGCGCGCGCTCGCCGTGCTCGCCGGCGGGCTGGCGGCCCTGGCTGCGATGCCTCTTGTCGGCCTGCCCTTCGTGCCGGCGACCGTCGTCCGGGCGCAGGTCGATCAGCCGAGCCTGTGCCACCCCGCGCGGACGAACCGCACCGAAGTGGCCCCGGCGCGCATCCGGCGCGCCGAGAAGGCGATCGTCAGCACGTTCCTGAGCTTCAGCTGCCCGGCACCGATCGAGCCGGCCCACACCGTGCTCGTCACCGACGCCGCGCTCGTCTCATCGGACGCCGGCGTGCGCCGGGGCCTTGCCTCGTTGTCCGCCCGCTTGGCGATCACGTCGAACGCATACGCGCGCATCGGGCGCATCGACTTCGGTCCGGGGGCGCGGACGATGTGCGGCGTCATCAACGATCCCGACGAGGTGGCGCTCTGCCTGAGCGGCCAAGGGGTCGACGTGCCCGATCCGCGGCAGCCCGATCCGGCGCCGACGCTGTCCGAGGCGATCCGCCAGGCCCACATCCGGCTCGTGCGCGCGCGCGACGACGATCCGCCCTCGCCGGACAACCCGGTGCGCGCCGCGCGAGACATCATCGTCCTCGTCGCCGGCGCGGAGACGTTGCCGGACGGGGTTGCGGAGCAGGCGGCGCTGTGCGCGGACATCGCACCCCCGTTGGCCGATGCGGCGGCGGCGGGCATCGAGGTCCGGCTGGCGTGCGCCGGCGACGGGTGCGCCACGACGTGCCTGGCCGACACCGCGCGCGCCGCCGCCGGCCGAGGCGATGCCGTCGTCACGTGGCACGAGGCCGTCGACGAGCTCGTCGGCCGTGCCTGGGCCTCGGAGGCGCGTGTCTGGCGGCTCGACGTCCGCGAGAGCCTCAACCGCGGCGCAAACCGCCTCGGGCAGCCGACGGACAGCCGCGTCTGGTCCGTCGTGCCCGGCTCGTTCGACCCACCGATCCCGCACGACCGCGAGAGCACCGCGCTGCAGTGGACGTTGACCCAGCCGATGTCGAAGACCGTCACGCTGACGTACCACGTGCTGTCCCAAATGGAGCACGGCACGTTCACGCTGCGCCAGTCCGGCGAGTTCAGCGCCGTGGCGATCGTCCAGGACACGCGCGGCGGCTTCGGCCTCTATCGGCTGAACAACCCGACGATCGTCGTCGCCGGCTGGGGTCCGTTCGTGGCGTTCCTGCCGCGGCTGGGGCGGACGTATTCCTACGTGCACTCGTATTAGTAGCCCGTCAGGCGACGATCTGCGGATGACGGCGAGTCGCAATCCACCGGCAGCTGAAGCTGGCCGGCTGCAGGCGTCCCTGGCGGGTCGCCATGGTGCCCGCCTTCGCGGGCACCCAGAAGTCCGAAGCGCCCGCGAAGGCGGGCGCAATGGCCGAAGGCCACCAGCCGGCC
>JADYYS010000049.1 GCA_020853525.1 Ardenticatenales bacterium
TGCTGGCGGTGGTCCATGCGGTCCGAGCGGCAGGCATCGTCTACGCCGACGAAACGAGTTGGCGGCAGGGGAAGAAAGGCGCCTGGCTGTGGGAGGCGGGCGCCGGCAAGGGGCTGGTGTTCTTCCGTGTCCAGCTGGGTCGAGGACGCATGGAAGCCAAGCGCCTGCTGGGCAAGAACTTTGGCGGCCTGGCCGTCGTCGACATGCTGGGTGCCTACAACTGGATCGTCCTGCGCCAGCTGTGCTGGGCTCATGTGCTGCGGGTCTTCCGCGCCATCGCGGAGCGCAAGGGCTCCGAGTGGCATGGTCGCCGGCTTGAGTTGGCCGGTTACAGAGTGCTCGCTGACTGGCGGGCTTGGCGGGACGGCAAGATCTCTCGCGACGCGATGATCAAGCGCATCACCGCCCACCGCGCCACGACTCACGCGCTCCTGGAGCGCGTTGTCGACGCCGGACTCGCCGAGCGCAGCTGCAGGCAATCCGCCTGGCTGCTCAAACGCGAACATCTGCTGTGGACGTTCCTCGACCACGAGAGTGTCGAACCCACCAACAACGTGGCCGAGCGCCGCGTTCGCCGCGGGGTGCTCATGCGCAAGAAGACCTTCGGCACCGATTCGGTCCACGGTAGCCGCTTCGTCGAACGCATCCTGACCGCCACCGGTTGTCTTCGTGAGCAAGAGCGCGACGTCCTCGCTTTCCTGACAGATGGCTACGCGGCCCACTTGGCTGGACGGCCCCTGCCGTCTCTGCTGCCGCTACCCAGCTGAACGCTTACGAACGGCCAGATCTGGCTCACCCAGTTCATAACGGCCTTGGGCTTGGAGTCCGGATAGCGCAGGTTCATGGCTTCCACGAGGGCGGCGCGGTCGGGGAGCATGGCGAGGTTGAAGTCCAGCGCGTCCCAGGTAACGAAGACGCGGTTCTCTTGGCGGAACTTGAGTTCGTATTCGCCGTGGGCGCCGGCGCGGATGAGCCAGATAGACATCTTTCAGCTCCTCGGCCTCGGAGTGCGCGGATCAAGCTGTCTGAAGGAGTCCCATCGCTCGTGGATCTCCCGTGCTAACCACACACGCTCGCGCGACAGCCGACAACTCCTTCTCCTCCTGCATGAGTTCGCGCACGCGTCGTGCCGCTTGCTTAAAGCGATCCCGTGCGATCACATTTCCTTGATCGGCAATATACGTTTCCAGCTCGCGCAGGTATTCCTCGATTGCATCCCAGCATTCCGCCCAAACAGTCTTGCGCTTGTCCATCAAGGGTGGAAAGTCGAGATTATACCTTTCCACTGAATACTCCACCCGACTCCTCTGCCACGGATCTGCGATATGAGCGGCAGGAAGAGCTCGACCTTCCATGTTGAACGAAAGCAACCCAGGATCATCCGCATCACTCGGATCAAGCAGTAGCGGATCTTCGAACCGAAGGTCACCATGCGGCAAGCAACGCACACACCCAGCGCGCAACGGAAAGTATGTACTTTTCTTTCGATTGCCGGCATTACCGCAAATGCGAAGGTTATGCCAGTCGAACGCCAGCCACCAGTAGCCATCGCATTCCGTGCCGTCGATATCCCTTACTGACTTCTTGGGCCGAAAGTGTTCCACGTCCCAGTGATTGAAGCAGTCCTTCGCCTCAGAGAACCAACACTTCTGATGCGACAGGATGAGCAACCAGGGTTTCAACGCGCCCCACACCGCCGCGTTGTCATCGATAATCTTGTTCCGCGCTCCAGCGTCAGCTGCCTGCTTGAGTTGGATCAAGAGCGCATCGGCCTTCGCAAGCCACTTTGGTTCGGGCTGCTTGCGCAATGGGATGTGTCTCACTATGACCTCCCGCCGGCGTCCGACTGCTCTTCAGCCATGACCTCTGCGAGCACTGCGTCTGCCAGTTCAACTTGTGCGTCAATCTCCACCTTAGACAATGTGCCAGCTGACGATGGGGAGCGCCGCCGAGCCATGGCATTAGCAAATGACTCGAAGTATGGATTTGGGTGGGTTCGCGAGACGCCCATATCGTTAAGGTCGGCAGCCAATCTCATCAGCTCTGCTTGTTCCTCGTCTGATTTGTCGACCTTTCCGAGCAGGAAGTAGTGTCTATCTAGTTTCTTCAATACCTCCCACGCTAGAGTCGATCGCAAGCCATACAATTCCGACTTAAGCAGCCCCTCCACACCGATACCGATCGGATCGAAGTCAGGTTCAGACGCGACGACTTGCCCTTCACTCTCAGTGAGCACGCGTACCTGATTCTTATGAAGGCTTCCGATCATGAGCGGGTTGTGCGTGGAGATGATAAGCTGGCCCATCTCCGCGCGGATATTCTGCTTCAATAGCTTCAGGAAATCATAGGTCCAAATCGGATTGAGATGAGTATCTGGTTCGTCAAGAAGATAGAGAACCTCGTCATCTTGAGTGAACAAGAGGAGACCAAGGACTGTAAGTAACTGCTGTTCGCCCTCGCTGAGTTGAGTGAATCGCACTCTCGCGCCATTCTTCATTCGCACAAGTATTCGAACTTCATCAATGAGGTCGCAGAGGTACAGCGCCTCGAGATTAGCAAACAGACTCTTCACGCCTTCGAATGGAGCGCGCAGGGCCTTCAGTCGCGCCTCATCCTTGACGAATAGGTACTTTCGTTCGGTCCTTTCGGTATCCCTTGGAATTGGGCGCTCTACATCTTCCGTTCTTTGAAGTGGCGCAAGTGCAACATCCCACAGCCGCCGCACAAATGGGAGGAATGCTCCGGTCGCATTCCACAGTTGTTCTTCTGTATCGACACCCGGACGCACGCCACGGTGATTTCCCCACCAAGGCTTCTTGAGCACGAAGAGGGCAGATTCGAACGCGTCTATGCCCAATCGCTCGCCCAGAAACTTCTGTGCCTTGCCATCATCTGTGAGGAAGAAGGCGAGAAGTGCAAGCTGGCTATACTCCTTTCGGCAGAAGAAGAAGCGTCGTAGCGGAGCATCGTCGTCTTCATTCCTTAGCAGCGCGCGATAGCGCCGCCGTGTCGGTGGTTCGAATTGCTTCTCAAGTCTGCTGCCCCAACCCGAATAGTATGCGAAGACGTGCTGCGGCAGAAGCACGTGCACTTGGTCCCTGAAGCGCGCAGCGCTCATCTTCGATCCGTCCACCTCGATGGCCAGTCGACGGCTTGGTCTGGCTGGATCACATTCAACATGAATCGAATGTCCATAACACGAATACTCGATGTCATAGTAGAATGCTGTCGCCTGACCCACTTCCAGTTCACGAAAGATTTCGACGATAGCTTCGATCAGGTTTGACTTGCCGGTTCCATTACGGCCGAGCAGCACCGTAGTCGACTCGCTCGAGTCGAAGTTGATTTCGAATGACACCAGATTGCGGTACTTCGGAATTCGAAGGTGGATGAGTCTCATTGCAGCGCCATCAACTTTCGCGCCGCCGTTGGAGTGTTCGTGCGTTGTTCGCGGAGCAGCCCATGCAACTCTTCATCCTTCAGCTGATCGTAGAAGTCATCGATCTCAAGTCCTGACGCAGACTGCAATGCTTCAGGACTAAGAGGTCCTTGAATACGGAGGATGGAAGACAATATCGCGGATTGACTGATTTCCGGTGCGATGGGCGCGGAAACTTGCCCGGACGAGCCAAGGCCACCCAATTGCAGTACATGCACGACAAATTCGGCCGCGTTCTTTGCCGCCAATTCAAGATTGGAAGTAACTTCCTTGCCGTCTGGCAAAGCGCATATCGCCTTGACCAATATCCAATCGACTTTCGCGTCGTGAGCGGCGGAATAGGACTCGGAGCCATCCAAGTCTCCGCCTACTGCATCTGGCTCATTAGTCAGGAGCCAGTGTCTAATACCGGAAATGTTTGCCAGCAATTTACCTGAGATGACCGTACCAAAGTGCGTCTGGGTGCCCTGCCAAACGAGATCGCCAGCGAGGAATCGGTCTACAAGCCGCTCGGAGCACGCGGTTCGATCTCCTTGAAGCCTCTGGTGGAACCGCAATCCAGCCATGGGTTGGGACTCATAGTGCAGGATCTGCGTTGCGATCAGAATGTCTCCGAGTTCCTGCTTGTTCGGGTGCAACCCGAATGCGAGTCCGCACATGATGACGGCTTGGGGGCGAAGATCCTGAATGGCCTGACGCAATGCAAAGACAGCATAGTCCGGCGAACTGATTTTCAGTACAGCCTGGTGCAGCATGACTACGGGAACCGCACCGTGAATGCCCAGGTCGTAATAGGTCTTGTTTCCTATAATCCTAGAGTTCGCTTGCTTGCCCGTCTGCTTGGCAAATACATTCAAGACCGCACGGGCTTCCACTTTGGCCGCTGTTACAATCAGAATGCAAGACTGGAGGCTTGGCTCACTTTGCTGGGTAGTTACTGGCATTGAATCCTCGTTTTCGTGGGCTATCGTTGAGCGTCGGCCTGATTCGCGTGTCGGGGCACTCCCATCGCTGTTCTCACGAGCCTTCCGTATGCGTTCCAGCAGTTCGGATGCCGGTTCGTCATCGGGATCTTGCGGCACCAATTCACCGCGAAACGCCATTGCGAGAAGGGAGGGCGTAAGGTTGGCGACATGGGTTCGGGCTGCGACATGAAGCGCTTCGAGGCGATCGGCATAAGCAAAGAGAACTTCGACTCGGCGGACGATCTCTGTTTGCTCATTGAGCGGTGGCACCCTGATTGCGAGGGAACGCAGCCCATTGAGCGGAATTGTCAACTGGGCGGTTCCCGTTGCCATGGCGGTGGCTTGTTCACGAGTGTTATCACTTCCTAGCACATACAGCAAGTAGCGACTAGCGATCCGCTCGGCATTCGGCCTAAATATTGCCAAGTGACGCTGAAAGACGAAGGGGCGATCCGTATCAACAAGAGCAGATATACCCAATGATCCAGTGACAGAGTACAGAATGTCTCCCTTCTGCGGACGTCGTTCGGCCTTCATTGTTTCAAAGTAGGAACTCGAAACAAATCGAGATGCCTTCTCCAAACGAAGGCTTCCATCATTGATTGCAGAAATCGTGATAAACGGAATTCCACTGGCAACTTGCGGCGGAGGCTGGTGGTCGCCATCCGTAATCGACAAACAGAGATCTGCCAAGCGCGCTTCATGCCAATCAGGAAGCCCTTTGGTTGCATTCCACTCCTCTGTCAACTGTCCCCCTGTTGCCGCAGCCAACACCGCCCGCCGAAACCCCTTGAGTATCCCCGGCACCCGGTCCAGCCGCTCCCGGCACGCATCCACCCGCGCGAGGACCGCACCAAGCTTGTCAGTGATGCGTTTCTGTTCGTTGAAAGGTGCCAGTGGAAGCTCACTGTCTAACACATACTGCTTTGGCACGCGCTGTTGACCGACCGCTCCGCTCATCAATTGCTCGCCGTCGATCAGAAACTGCGGTGTCTTGAAATGCGCCAGAAGGTACTTGGGAAGCACCCCGCCCGGGATAGGGCGACAAACGAAGTACTCAGTGCTGCCAGCACCGATACCATTCGGCAAACCGCGGACGATACCAGCCTTCCCGTTCTCAAAACTCGGCGTGATTCTCGCTAGGAGGACATCTCCGTCGGCAATGTGTGTATAGCCCTTCTTCACTTCTGACCAGAGCCGAGGCTCGAAGGTATGGCGTGAGCGAAAGGTGACGCCGAGGCGCTGAAGTGGCACAAAGCCGACCACAGTGTCATCGGCACAGTCGCTCCTTGGCCCGAGGTGGATCAGATCTCCGACGCGGGCAGTTACCCAGCCAGCCGGGAGGTCGCTCACGCCTCTACCTCAATCAAGTGATGCACCTAGTTCTTTGAGAATCCCCCTCAACTCCGCCATGGCCCCCTCAAGCTCCAGCATCGCCTCCCGAGCCAACGCCGCCGGTTCGCGCAGCTCATCCGCGTCCCCGTCACTGTCATCCTTCAGCCACGCGATGTCAAGGTTGTCGCCGCGTTCAGCGATGGATGCCCTATCGTAGCGACGAAAGCGGCCAGACTCGCCCGTGTCGACTCGTCCCTTCAAGCTCGTCGCACCGCCCAACGGATCATCTCCGAAGGCCGCCTCGAACTCTACGAAGTGCTCGCGAGTGAGCTCCGTGCGCTTCCCGTACTGCGGCATGTTGGCCCGGAGGTCGTAAACCCAGACCTCCTTCGTGTTCCCCTTATCTGTCCGGCCGCGGGTGAAGAAGAGCACGTTCGTCTTCACTCCCTGGGCATAGAAGATGCCGGTCGGCAGCCTCAGAATCGTGTGCAAGCTGCACTTGTCCATCAGGTCGGCGCGGATCTGGCGGCCCACGTTTCCCTCGAAGAGAACGTTATCCGGCAGCACCACCGCGGCGCGGCCGCCAGGCAGGAGGCCACGATAGATGTGTTGCAGAAAGCAGAACTGCTTGTTACTTGTGGGGAACGTGAAGTCGGTGCGGGTTGGCAATCCGCCGCCGCTCTTTGTACCGAAGGGTGGGTTTGTCAGGATTAGCGTCGCCTTCGGCAGCGCCTCGCCGTCGGTACTTAGGGTGTCACCGTATCGGATGCCGCTCTCGTCCGGGTCAGAGTCGAGCCCGTGCAGCATCAGGTTCATCAGTGCCAGGCGGTGCGTGTCCGGCACATGCTCCATGCCATAGAACGTATGGCGGCGATACTTGATCTGTTGCCGTTCGGTCCAATGGTCGGGGTTCGAGTGCGTGCGAATGAAGTTGTTTGCGGCGATGAGGAAGCCACCAGTGCCCGCAGCCGGGTCCTGAATGATGTCGTCTAGCGTAGGACACATGAGCGCCACCATGCTTTCGATCAACGGCCGTGGCGTGAAGTACTGGCCGGCACCGGACTTCTTCTCGTTGGCGTTCTTCGCCAACAGGCCCTCGTAGAGATCCCCGAGCCCCTCCTTGCGAGCGTTGTACCAGTCCAGCTTGTCAATCTCGGTTACCAGCGTCGAGAGTGTCACCGGCTTCTTGATGAACGAAGTGGCGTTCGCAAAGATCTCCTGAACAAGCCGTGACTGTGCCTCGCCCAGACTGACCAGCGAGTGACGGTAGATGCGCAGCCGCTCGCCCGCGCTCGCCCGCTCCAGATCGTCCCATCGGCAGCCATCTGGGATCTCGCCCTCTGTCCCCGTCTCCTTCGCCATCTTGAGAAACAGCAGATACGTCAGCTCGGTAACGTACTGGTGGTACGTAACCCCATCATCCTTGAGCACATTGCACAGGTTCCACAATTTGGCGACGATGTCGTGCGTCATATTGCTCATTCGGGCAGCTTGTCCTTATCCGGATCAGGCAGCAGGCTGCCACAGCGATTCGTTGAACGCACCCAATACCTGCGCCAGCTCCCCCTCGAAGATCCGATCCAACCGCGCGAACCCCCCGCCCTCGCGCTTGAAGACCTGGTCCGGATCATCCAGCGCCGCCCGATCCACGATCACGTTGGCCTTCGTCTGCGCGGCGATCCTCTTCAGCCATTCCCGCTGCTGCGTCGTCCACGCGCGCGACGCGAGCATCCGCTGCAGCGCGCCGTCCACGCGCTGGGCGTATGGTACCAGCGGATCGCCCATGGCCGCCTGCCGGATGAAGCCGACGATCCGCGCCGCGATGTCCTGGTTCGTCATCTCTCTCCAAGCCGTCGCCAGGTTCGCCTCGCTGAAGCCAGCCGTGTCCAGCGCCAGCGCCAGCTCGCGCAGCTGCTTGCGGGTCAGCTCACGCGGGCGAGTCAGCACCGTCAGCAGGGCCGGGATCTCGATGCCGTGGTCCCGCAGGAAGACCGCGAACGCGTCCAGGTAGTCCTCCGGCCGCGTCGCCGCGCCGTAGCCGCGCGACGTGCCGACCAAACGGTCCGCATGATCGGACACGAACATCGGCGCCGGGGCGCTCTCACCCTTGCGGTCCAGGATCTCGCCCAGATCCCCGTTCGCCGTGAACCACGCCGCGATCTCGGACAGCAGCATCGTCCGCAGCTCCCGGATGAACGCATCCGGCGCCATCCCAGAGAGCGTCTCGAAGTCGCGCGCTTCGTCTTCGCTCAGATGGCGCTTCCGGCGCTGGAGCTTGGCGACGAACTGATCGCGCACCAAGCTGCGCTCCTCGTCGCCGGTCACCGTGGCAAGCTCATGTGCCAGCTGCGTGAACGTGATCGACGGGTTGACGACCACCGGTTGCATCGCCGTCAGGCCGTGCAGCGCCTCGTAGATCCGCACCGCGTCGAAGATCCGGAAGGTGTCCTTGCCGATCGCATCGCACAGCCGCGTCGCCCGGCCGAGCATCTGGTCGAACAGGATCCGGCTGTTCACCCGGCGCAGGAAGACGATGTTGCAGATCTCGGGCACGTCGACACCCGTCGTCAACAGGTCAACCGTGACCGCGACGTTCGGCTGGCGCTCGTTCTTGTAGCGGCGGATCAACTGCAGCGGCTTGTCCGCGGCGCCCGTGATCTTCAGCACCGCGTCGTCATCCACGCTGCCGTAGTGGTCCGCGAACGCCTGCTTCAAGAGCGCCACCACCAGATCGGCGTGGGCGTCCGTGGCGCAGAAGATCAACGACTTCTGCGGTGACTCCGGATCGAGCTCCTGCGCCAAGTACTCACAGACCACCCGGTTGAAGTGCTCCGTGATCACCTTCCGGTTGAAGTGCTCCACGTCCAGCTTGATCTCGTCGGGCGTCGTGAACAATGCCATCTCGTTGCTCCGCGCGTCGTAGACCGACACCTGCTCGCCGATCTTCCACACGATCCCGCCCGTCGACAGCTCGGTGTCGATCTGCACCGGCGGCTCGTGGTCCACCAGGAAGCCGTCGATCACCGCCTCCCGGTAGCTGTACGTGAAGATCGGCGCCCCGAAGATCTCCGTCGTGTGCAGTGCAGGCGTCGCCGTCAGCCCGATCTTCACCGCGTCGAACCAATCCAACACCCGCCGATACTTGGACACGTAGTCCTCGAAGCTCCGGAAGCCCAGCTCCGTGTCGGAGAGCTCGCGATCCAGCAGATACCCTCTGTGACACTCGTCCACCACGATGCAGTCATACCGATCGACGGACGGTGGCGTCGCCCCCTCCCCGGCGTAGAGCGTCCGCTGCACCATCCCTTGAACGGTGGCGATGTGCACCGCCGTCTCGTCGTCGGGCGTCTGCTCCTCGAGCTCCTTGATCCCGAAGATGTCCGCGAACGTCTGCAGGTTCTCCATCCACGTGTCCTTGAACGCGTTCGCCGCCTGCTCCCCAAGCGCCGAACGGTCCACCAGGAAGAGCACCCGCTTGAACCGCTGCACCTTGAGAAGCCGGTAGATGAGCGCGATACACGTCTTCGTCTTGCCCGTGCCAGTCGCCATCGCCAGCAACATCTCGCGCCGCCCCTCAGCGATGCCCGCTTCCACCGCCTCGATCGCTGCCTGCTGGTACGGCCGAATCGGAAAGCCGTAGTGGAACGGCTCCTCGGTCAACAGCGCATCGGCGCGCTGTTCGTCGCGTTTCAGCAGATCGGACAAGCCCTCCGGGGTATACCAGCTGTCCAACGGACGGCTGATGTTATCCGGTCGTCGGACATCACAGAACCAGATGCCGCTCTTCGTGGCCAGCTGCCGCAAGAACGGGCGCCCATTCGTCGAGAAGACGAACGGCAGTCGGAACAACTCGGCTTGGTTCCCCACCTGGGCGACGATCGCAACCTCGGGACTGGGGCGGAAGCCCCGGCTGTAGCGCTTGGCCTGCTGCAGCGCACTGGACACATCCGTGTTCCTGCGCTTCGCTTCGACCGCCGCCACCGGGGTTAGGCCGACGAACAACACATAGTCTGCCGGCCCGCTGTCCGTGGGCCATTCGGCAATCGCCAAGTTCTTGCCCTTCACGGGCCGAGCGCCACTTGCCGACGTAATCGTCGCCGAGTCGACACTCCAGCCGGCGTCGCGCAACTGCTGGTCGATGAGCACGCGGGTCTCGGCCTCATCGAGAACAACGGCTGCCGCCGCGGACCTCGCCGCCGCCGCGAACGCCGTCGCGACCGACCGAGGCTGCACTGCCGATCGCGCTTGCGCCGCCGCCAGCCGCTGCTCGAGCGCCGCCTTGGCGCCGTCCGCTTCAACGGCCATCTGCTCCCAGAAGGACTGCTCGTCCCTGGCCGCACGAAGCTGGGCCTCCATGTTCTCGAGCTGAAGGGCGGCGTCGTCATGCGCCGCCCGAAAGTCGGTCAACTCATGGGCGAGCCGACCGAGCTCGGCGCGAAGTTCTTCGGACTCGTCCTTGGGTGCCGCTGGCGGGATGAACGCGCCGGACTTGAACGCAGGGTCCGCGAACGTGCGATGAAACCACACCGCGAGCTGCCACGTGATCTTCAACACCGCGAGCGCCGTCCGGTGGTCGCCGGTCATGGAATGGCTGGCGGCATTGCCGGCCCGCCTCACCTCGCCAAAGAGCTGCGCTACTTCCCGCGACACGATCCCTTGTTCCTGCAACCGTCGTACCAGCTCGTACTGCGGCTCGTCAGGCGACCCATACACACCGACCCGCGTCGCAACATGCTGGGCAAGCAGCTCCGTCAGCTGGCGCAACTTCAGCAGCGCTGTGTTCGGATCCCCGGGGAAGTACCGCTCGGCCAGCAATCCGAGCCGCACGAGCTGCACGTCGTGGGTCTCGAGCATGGCGAAGTTGGTCTGAAGGCTGGCCATCTTGGGGATGATAGACCGACGCCCGGCACGGTCAATTGCCCGCCGCCGAAAAGCAACATGGCTCATCGCCCGATTTCAACATTGAATCCCGACCACGCTCAACATAGAAACCCACCGAGAATCAACATAGAGATTCAACCACATTCAACATGGCGCGCCGCGCGAGTTCTTCCAGCCGCCCAATGCGTGCCACCAGGGTCGCCATCCCCCCACCCGCTCCAACCCGCCCCTACCCCCCACCCTCCCGAAACCGCACCCGCAGCACATTCCCCACGTCCACCGCCACAGCCGGCGCGCACATCGGCGCCACGCGCTCGCCATCGCCATGCACCATCATCTCACGATACCGCCGCCCATGCGGGTCGCGGTGGACCTCGAGGCGCCGCTCGGGCAGGCTGACGAGCCAGACCTCGGGCACGCCGTGGCGCGCGTACAGCGGCAGCTTGCGGCGGCGGTCGTGGGACAGCGAGGTGTTGGCGACCTCCACGGCCAGCAGGACGTCGGAGACGTTGGGCACTCGGAGGCAGTACTCGTTGGGCTCAGGGCGCAGGAGGGCGACATCGGGTCGGACCACCGAGTCATCGCCGAGGCGGACCGCGTTTTCAGTCCAGACGACGAATCGATCCCCTTCCCGTGCCATGAATAGGCGGGTCAGGGCCATCTGACACGAAGCGTGGAGAGGTCCGGGCGTCGGAACCACGAAGATCTCGCCTTCGATCAACTCGGTGTGCTGATCGGGCGGAATGAAGCCGGTGTCGCACAGCGCCAAGTACTGGTCGGCAGTAAACCGCCAGCGGACTTGCCGGCGCGCACGCAGCGGCATGGAAGGAACTTGGACGGCCATCGGCTCCATCCTGATCGGGGCGTCTCACGGGTACGTCGCACAAGCATAGCAGCGAGCATATCGGCCAAACAGCCGTGGCAACAGGTCGCGCGCGACAGGTCGGTGACAGCTTGGCGACATTGCCGCGCCACGTGCTCGCCGCGAGCCAAACAGAGGAGCCGCCCCCATCGGGACGGCTCCTCTCGATGCCCCTATTCAGTTGTCCCCATCGGCCGGGCCGATCGCATCGGCCCATCCAAACGCGCGCCGCCTCACGCCACCTTCGTCGCTCCGGTCCCGGTTCCGGCCCCAGCCCCAACCCCCTTGACCGGCATGTCCATCGGATCGTCCGGGTGCTCCCGGTCCCAGCGCTCCTTTAGCGCCGCCATGTCCATCCCGATCGCCTCGCGGCGCACGACGCCGCCATGGAACGCGTCCACGTGCGACACCGCGGCGCGCAGCGCCTTGTCGATGCGGACGCTCGGGTACATCGAGCCGTCCAGGCGGATGTGGGCGCTGAAGATGCCGATACCCGGCAGGCGGACCCGGACGCCAGCGCTGAGTTGGTCAGCGAGCTCGCGGGCCAGCTCCTGGAGCACCATCAGCGCGATCGGTTTGGTGACCAAGGTCCCGATGGACAGCCGCTCGGCCAGCTCGTCGAGCTCCAGCGGCGGTGCGCCTGAGAGGCGCGGGCGGTAGGCGTTGATCGCCTTGATCCAACTTGCCATGAACGTTCCTCCCTACCGGTGAGCGCTCGCGGGTAAACGTCGAAGGATGCGAGCGCACGCCCAGCATAGGGGGAAACGTCGATCCCGCGACGCCGCCAAACCGCCGCGCGACCGTCGCGCAACCGTTAAATCCATCGCCCGTGCACTGCGACGTGGCTTGCACCGTGCCCCATGCCCTGCCCAACCCGGGTACCGGCGACACATCCGCGGCAACGTGATCACAGCGCCCTCACGTCGTCCCCGAGAACGACGTGCCCTACCGCCCCACGGTCAGGAACGCGCGGTACGACATCGCCGCCTCAGCCGCCGCCCCGCACCCCGCGCACGCCCGCCCGAATCCGAGCGCCGCGAGCGCCGTCCACCTCGACGCACCGTCATCGTCGACCACCGCCGCCGCCGCCGGATCCCCCGCCGCCAGCCCGATGTACGTCGCCGCGTCGGACGTGTTGTTCTCCGAGATGTCGTTCACCAGCACGACGACCGGCCGGTCGCTCGTCACGACCGCGGAGCCGAACGTCCCGACCGGCATCGCATTGAACGCGGCCGACGGATAGAACGTGCGGCTGGCGCGCGCCGGGATCGTCACGCTGCACGGCGCGCCGCACGACGTCAGCGCCACGCCGGCGTCGCTTGCGAACGCCAGATCGACGCGCGCCGCTTCATCCGAGACGTTCGTCACCTGGATTCCCGTCGTCAACCGCATGGCGGTGTGCCCGCGCCGCACGAGCGGCAGGACCACCCGCCGCGCCGCCTCGCGGTTCGGCACCGCGCTGTAGGCCGCGCCCTGGACGGTCAGGTCCTTGGCGTCGAGGACGACGGCGGCGATCGGCGCGTCGGCGCTGATGCGCGCCGAGGCCACGCAGTCGCTCGGCAGCACGGCCGAGGTGCCCTGGTAGATCGTCGCCCCGCTGCCGGCCGCCACCGCCACCGGCGCCTCGTCGAACGACTGGCCGGCGCACGCGCCCGTGCTGCCGTCGTAGTGCACGCGCACCGTCGTCGCCGCGGCGCCCGGGTTCACGACCGCGATGCCGGTGTCGTACAGCCCGACGGTCGTCGCCTGGCGCTTGCGCACGAGGGGTGCGATGAGCTCCGTGGCCAGCAGCGTGTCGGGGATCCCCTCGAACGCGTAGACCGCCTTCTCGCTCGACGCGACGTCGATGAACGATTGGACCGCCACGTCGGCCGCGCTGGTGATCCGCATCCAGCCGAGGAAGCCGTTCGGCGAGGCATCGGCCAGCACTCGGAAGTCGGCATCACGCTCGAAGTCGATCGTGACCGCGGCACCGGGTGCGATGTGCAGGTCGGCCGTTGCAGATGCGGCAATGCCGCCCATCCCCCTCACCTCGACGTGGACCGAGTGCTCGGCCCCCGTGTCCGTGTTCTGGATGGACACCAGCGACGTCTGGCCGTAGTAGTCCGCCACGACGAGCGGCAGCACGACGGTCTTCCCCGGCACGACGCTGGAGTAGATCCCGGCCGCGCGCGTCGTCTCCCAGTCCGTCCGGGCCAGCGCCGCGATCGGCCGGTCGGCGCTGACGATCATCGCGTACGCACCGTTCGCCAGACCGGGGACGAGCGGCAGGTAGACGTTGGCCGCGGTGCCCGGCTGGATGATCCGCGTGATCTCGATCGGTGCGCCGGTGCGGCCGTAGAACTGGATCTTGGCCGTCGCGACGTTCGTGAAGTCCAGGTTCTGGACCTGGATGCCGGTCGCGCCGGCGCCCTGGATGGCGGCGGTGTGCGCAGCGGTGCGCCCGGCCAAGCGCGCGGCGCGGGCCGGCGGGACGGCCGGACCGGCGGCGACCGCGGCCAGCGCCACGGCGAGCGCGGCGGCGACGGCGCTGCGCCGGGCGATGGGGGCGACCAGGCGTCGCGCCGATCGGAGGGTGGATCGTTTCATGGGGGTCTCCTTTGTGGTATCGTCGGCGGCATCCGGTCGGGCGGCGGTGGCGGGCGCATCAGCGCCACCGTGACACGACGTGATCCTATCGACATTCGGCGCGCCAACAAGGCGACATGTCGCCCCGGACCAGCCGGCGACATCGTCGCCACCGCCTCGCCCCTCAGCGGGCCCCTCGAAAGGACATCCGATGAAGCTCATCGTCCGGATCGCCGCCACCGCCGTCGCCATCTGGGTGGCCGACCGCTACATCAACGGGATCGACGTCGCGCTGGCCGGTGAATCGCCGTGGCTCGTCTACGCGATCCTGGCTGTCATCCTCGGTCTCGTCAACACGTTCATCAAGCCGATCATCACGCTGTTCACGCTGCCGATCACGTTCCTCACGCTCGGCTTGTTCCTGCTCGTGATCAACGCCGGCATGCTCCTGCTCGCCAGCAAGCTCGCCCAGTGGGCCGGCTACAGCTTCACAGTCGACGGCTTCATCCCGGCACTGCTCGGGAGCGTCGTGATCAGCCTCGTGGGCGGGGTGCTGTACGGGCTGCTCGGCGGAGGCGACAAGAGCGATCGGCGGCGGTAGGCCGGCGCGGCCGCCTGGAATCGGCCGTAGCGCCCTTCAGGCGTTCGCTCGTACAACCCGACGTCTGTCGCCAGCCAAGCCGTTCCGTCGTCGTCGAGCGCGATGTCGGTCAGCCCATAGATCGTGTCGACCTGAAGGCCTTCCGCATACCCTTCGACGCGCGCGCCGCCCGGCGCGTCCGCGTCCGGAACGATCACGACCCCGTACTGCCAGCCGATCCACGGCCGCCCCTGCTCGTCCAGCGCCAGATAGGCCGCCTCGCCGTTCGGCTCCATCGCAACCGCGCCGAGCTCGGCCGAGGCCCACCGGCCATCGTCCGCCAGGATGCTCATTTGCGGACGCCAGAGACTGCCGACAGGCTCAGGCGCGCCGTGCAGCGCCAGGACACGCCCGTCCGGCCGGATGCCGACGTCCCACACGCGCACCGACGACTGCGGTCCGACGGTTTCCCATGACTGCCACTGTCCGTCGGCCCGGCGCACCTGGATCCCGTGGTACAGCGAGCCGATCCAGACATCGCCGTTCGCTGCCGGTCGGATGCACCCGACCTTTTCGACCTTGTCGATGCCCCACGGCGGCTGCTCCCAGACCCCGTCGGGTCCCAGCCGCGCGACGCCCATCACTGCGCCGAACCAAACGCCGCCCTGCGTGTCAATCGCCACCTTGATCAAGGCGTTGCCGACGCGTTCGGTCCGAATGTCGCCGCCGCCGTAGTCGGCCGTGATCGGGAAGTCGGCCGGCAGCGGCGGCCGCACCGTCGTCCATTCCCCATCCGGCGAACGCCGCCCCGCCCCAAGGTCGGTGGCGACCCACACCGTGCCGTCCGGCGCGAATGCCACGTCGCTCGCCGCGTTGCTCGGCAAGCCGTCGGCGACGGTGAACTGCGCCAGCGGCCGGCCGCTGCGCGACCATCGGGTGACTCCGCCGCTCACGCTCGTCGTCCAGACATCGCGCGTCGTCGGGTCGACGGCCACGCTCGTCAGTTCATCGCTGTCGACGAACGCCTCGAGGCGCTCGAATTCGAGCGTGGGGATGTCGGCCGCGTTGGTCGGTGTGATCTCCGAACGAGATTGCACAGCCGTCGAGGGCGCGGTGCCCGCTGATGGTGCGTCGGCCAGGATCGATGCCCCCGCGCCCTCGGATGGCATCGAGGGTGGTGCGTCGGTTGGCATGCGTGCGTTCCGACCGGTGCACGCAACCATGGAAAGGGCAACCGCGGGCACGAGCGCAAGCAGGAACAGGCGGCGCGGCATGGGATGAACTCTCCTTGATGTCGTTCGATGCGGCCCAGCCTGCGCGGGCGGCGTGGCACAGGGTTCAGGCGATCGGGAACGTCGTGAACAGCCTGGTAGCCCGTCACATCTCGATTTGCGGACGACGAACCACCGGCGGCTGAAGCCGGCCGGCTGGTGGCCTTCGGCCATTGCGCCCGCCTTCGCGGGCGCCTCGGACTTCTGGGTGCCCGCGGAGGCGGGCACCATGGCGGCCCGCCAGGGACGCCTGCAGCCGGCCAGCTTCAGCTGCCGGTGGATCGCGACGCACGCACCGTCGTCCGCAGACCGTCACGTGACGGTCTACTCGTGGGCGGGGTGTTGTACGGGCTGCTCGGCGGGGGCGACAAGGGCGATCGGCGGCGGTAGGCCGACCGCGCGGAAGGACCGGACGCCGCCGAACGCGAGCGCCAGCCACACCCGTCCGTCGGGTCCGATCACCGCGTCCGTCACGTCGTTGCCGTTCAGCCAACTCCACGCGCCGGCCCGCGTGCCGTCCGGGCGGATCCGCGCCAGCGCGCCGCCGGTGCCGGTGTACACGTTGCCGCCGTCATCGACGACCAGCGCCGTCTCGGTCGTCGAGTTCTCCGTCGACGGTCGCAGCCGCCAGGCCGGTTCGTCTTCGTAGGTGCGCCACGTGCCGTCGGCTGCCAGCCGGGCCAGGCCCTTTTGCGTGAGCAGCCACAGCGCGCCGCCCGAATCCTCCGCCATCGCGACGATGGCCTGCGATTGAACGGCAGCGGGCGTCTGTACGCCGAACCACGCGGCCGACGGCGCGTTGCGCACCAGGTTGAACCGGTCGCGTGCCGGCTCGGAGTCAGCCGTCGCCGCATCGAAGCCGACCCACACCGACCCGTCCCGGCGCGCCAGGATCGACCTCCCCCGCAGGTTGGGCAGGCCGTCGGCGGTACCGAACGTGCGCCACCGGCCGTCCGGCTGGCGCTGGTTGACGCCATACTGCGCATCCGCCGGCTGCCCTTCGGCGCGCGGATGGCCGGCAATGCACCACACTCCGCCATCCCGGTCGATGGCCAGCGGGCCGGCGGGCGCGTCGATGAGGCCTTCGCGGGCGGTGAACCACGACCACCGGCCTTGGAGGTCGCGATGGCCGATGTCGCGGGCCGTCGACAGCCACACGCTGCCGTCGGCTGCCGCGGCCACATCGTTGACCGGGCTGCCCGTCGCCCCCACCTCGTGCGCGTAGGTCTCGATTCGGCCGCTCGCGCTGATCGTCGCGATCCCGCCGTCCGTGGCGACCCAAACGCCCCCCGATCCAAGCGCCAAGGCGCGAACACGTTCGGAAGGCAGGCCGGGCACCATGAACGTGGTGTAGCGCCCGGCGGCCGACCGGTGCACGAGCCCGCGCGGCGTGGAGAGCCAGGCCGAGCCGTCCGGGCGCAGCGCGAAGTCGCGGATCTCGTCGTCCATCACCTCAACGCGCCACGTTCGCGCATCCGGATCCTGCGGCACGACGAGCGCCCGCATGCTGGCCAGCCACGGCCGACCGGCCGCGTCGACGGCGATCGATTCGACGTTGCCGATGTCACCGTTCGCGTCCGCAGCGCGCCACGTTGCGCCCAGGTCGCCGAGGACTGCTTGTTCGAAGGCGGCGCCGTTCGGCCGCAGTCGCTCGACCTCAGGCTCGATGCCGAACTGGCCAACCGCCCACACGGTGCCGTCCGGTCCGACGGCGATGTCCCCCAACAGCGCGAACTGCGGGGCGGACGATCCGTCCGTGAACGACTCCCAACGACCGTCAGCGCGCCGGACGACGACGCCGGCGGTCATACGACCCGTGTCCGTGCGGAGCATGAACCCGAACCAGACATCGCCGTTGGACGCGGCGACGGGGTCGCCGACCTCGGCGATCCGCTCCGGATCCCCGAGCCGGGCGGGCTCCCACGCCCGCCCCGCCTTCCGTCGCATCGCACCATCGCGCGACGCGAACCAGACACCCCCGTCGTGGTCCGCGGCAACCCGTTCGAAGTCATCGCCGCCAAACGCCCCGTCGTACCGGAGTCGCTCCGGCGACGGCAGCCAAGTCCACGCGCCCGCCGGCGTGCGCCGGTGCACCCCGTTCCAATCGGGGACCCACAGCGACCCGTCGTCACTCACGGCCAGATCGTCGGCGAATCGCCGCTCGTGCTCGTTGAACACCGCCGGTTCGGGCGCCTCACTGCCGGCCGCCGACCAGCGCACGCTCCCGCCGTTGCCGATCGTCCAGACCGCGTCGCGCCGTTCGTCGATCGCCAGGGCGTCGATGTCGTTCGGGTTCGTGAAGTACCGGACGTCCGCCACGTGCAGCGTCGGGTAGGCGGTCGGGTGCGGCGTCCGGGTCGCCGTGCCGGGCACCGGCGTCGATGGCGCGCGGGGCGGGCGGCCGTAGGCCACCGGGAAGTAGAGGTCGGTGGCCGCGTACGCACGGTGGATGGACGCGATCGCGGCGGCGACGAGAAGCAATGCGGTCAGTAAGGTGGTCCTGCGCACGGGGGTTCTCCTGAGCGAATCGACGGCCGACGTCCAAGCGCCTCGGGCGCTATGCCGACGCCATTCGGCCGAGCGGCCGTTCATTGCGCCCAAGCCTACGCAGCCGGCGTTGCGCAGTTGTTACACTGCACATTCGATCCCACCCCGTGCCCTCACGGCACCCGATCGAACCCCCGCGCCCCGCGCTCCGCCATCCCGACCCACACCCGCCCGCCCGGCGCGACGGCGATCTCACGCACCGCGCCAAGCGGCGGACCGTCCGCGATCTCGCCCCAGCCGCCGTCCGCCCGGCGCACGCGCAGCGGGTGCGATCGCGCGCCGACCCACAGCGTGCCATCGGGCTCGGCGGCCAACGCCGCGGCATCGCGCGTTGCGCCGAAGCACCAGGGCGGCCGGTCGGAATCCGTCGATGGCCACACCGTAACGGCTGACACCAACGAGCGCGCCCGGGTTCCGCCGAATCGGTCCGGCGCATGGCTCGACGCCTGGTTCGACCCCGACAGCATCGACCCGACGACCTTAACCCGACGACTTCAACTCGAACGACAACGGCCCCGGAGCAGCGTTGCCGCTCCGGGGCCGTGTTGTGCTTTCGCGATTCAGTTGTCTTTGGCCGTCCGTCCCGCGTGGGACTTCAGGCCGTCACACCGTCACGCAGCGCGTGCGGTGCGGGTGGGGTGGACTACCAGCCGCCGCGACCGCCGCCGCCGCCACCGCTCGAGCGGTAGCCGCCGCCGCCGCCACCGCCTGCGCGACCACCACCGCCGCCACCGGCCGGGCGCTCGCCCGCCTCGTTGACGGTGATCGTGCGGCCGCCCATGGACGAGTTGTTCAGGGCGCGCATCGCGGCGTCCGCGGCGTTGTCGTCGTTGAACTCGACGAAGCCGAAGCC
This sequence comes from Ardenticatenales bacterium, assembly GCA_020853525.1. Lineage (GTDB taxonomy): Bacteria > Chloroflexota > Anaerolineae > Epilineales > Epilineaceae > Avedoeria. Next base: position 19,302 of record JADYYS010000049.1, read on the forward strand.
GCGGCTGCGGCCCGTCTCGCGGTCGGTGATCACGACGGCGTCGGCCACATCGCCGTGCGGGGCGAACGTGGTGCGGAGCTCATCCGAGGTCACAGACCACGGGAGACCACCGACAAAAAGCTTCTTGGCCATAGGGAACAGAACCTCCTGGTTTGGCGAGACGGCACGTTGGCCGCTCGCCGATGTGGATCGGGGATGCGCAGCTTGGTCTGAGGTTCCCTACACCACACACAGGAGACCCTAGTATCGGCACACAAGTGGGGCGAACCCGTCGCCGCTAGCGCCCGTAAGACGCATCACGCGGTGACCCTTGCCGTATCGATATCAGAGGACAACTGACGGAGCGGGAGGGCGAACTCATTGATGCATACGTTCGACACGGTGTCGAACCCACATCCTCAATGGACAACAGTATACAGCACTTTGGGCGAGTTTGCGACGAACGTCGTTAATCTTGTATCAGACCAGCGAGGGCGGAGGCTTTCGCCCCCGCCCTCGTCATGTGTCTGCTTGCGGTCGACGGACCACCGGCGGCTAAAGCCGGCCGGCTGGAGGCCTTCGGCCATTGCGCCCGCCTTCGCGGGCGCCTCCGCCTGTTTGGGTGCCCGCGGAGGCGGGCACCATGGCGGCCCGTCAGGGACGCCCTCAGCCGGCCAGCTTCAGCTGCCGGTAGAAAGCGGTCCGGTACCTCACTACTAGTAGTCCATCTCCCCAGGCCCGTCCGTGTGCGGCTTTTCCTTCTCGGGAGCGTCCGCGATCAGGGCCTCGGTCGTGAGGATCATCGACGCGATGGAGGCGGCGTTCTCGACGGCGGCGCGGGTCACCTTGGCCGGGTCGATGATGCCCTTGTCCATCATGTCGATGTACTCGCCGGAGAGCACGTTGTAGCCCAGCGTATGGGACTTCTTGGCGGCGCTCTGGCGCAGGATCTCCTCGACGATCACCGCCCCGTCGCCGCCGGCGTTCTTGACGAGCTGCTTGACCGGCTCGGCCAGCGAGTGCAGGACGATCCGCACCCCGGTCGCCTCGTCGGAACCCGTCGCGACGTCGATCTTGGCCAGCGCCTTGCGGGCGTGCAGCAGCGTCACGCCGCCGCCGGGCACGATGCCCTCCTCGACCGCGGCGCGCGTGGCCGACAGCGCGTCCTCGACGCGGTGCTTCTTCTCCTTGAGCTCGACCTCGGTCGCGGCCCCGACGCGGATGATCGCCACGCCGCCGGCCATCTTGGCCAGGCGCTCCTGGAGCTTCTCCTTGTCGTAGTCGCTGGTCGTCGTGTCGATCTGGGCGCGGATCTGGTCGATCCGGCCCTTGATCGCCGCCGCGTCGCCGCGGCCCTCGATGATCGTCGTGTCGTCCTTCGTGCTGACGATCTTGCCGGCGCGGCCGAGGTCGCGCAGCGTGGCGCTCTCGAGCTTCTTGCCGATGTCGTCCGAGATCACCGTGGCGCCGGTGAGGGCCGCGATGTCCTGGAGCATCGCCTTGCGGCGGTCGCCGAAGCCGGGGGCCTTGACGGCCAGGCAGTTGAAGATGCCGCGCAGCTTGTTCAGCACGAGCGTCGCCAGCGCCTCGCCGTCCACGTCCTCGGCGATGACGACGAGGTCGCGCTTGCCGGTCTGGACGAGCTGCTCCATCAGGGGCACCAGGTCCGCCGCCGCGCTGATCTTCTTGTCCGTCACCAGGATGAACGGCTCGTCGATGACGGATTCCATCGTCTCGGCGTTCGACATGAAGTACGCGCTGATGTAGCCGCGGTCGAACTCCATGCCCTCGACGTACTCGGTCTCGAACTCGAGCAGGCGGGACTCCTCGACGGTGATCACGCCGTCCTTGCCCACCTTGTCCATCACGTCGGCGATCAGATTGCCGATGTGGTCGTCGTGCGCACTGATCGAGGCGATGTGGGCGATGTCGTCGCGGCCCTCGACCGGGCGGCTGATCTTCTTGATCTCGGCGACGATCGCGGCCGTGGCCAGGTCGATGCCGCGCTTGATCTGCATCGGGTTCGCCCCGGCGGCGACGTTGCGCAGGCCCTCGGTCACCATCGCCTGCGCCAGCACCGTGGCCGTCGTCGTGCCGTCGCCGGCGACGTCGTTCGTGCGCATCGCGGCTTCCTTGAACAGCTGTGCACCCATGTTGGCCCACGGGTCGGTCAGCTCGATCTCCTTGGCCACCGTCACGCCGTCATGGGTGACGGTCGGCGAGCCGAACTTGCGTGCCAAAGCGACGTTGCGGCCCTTGGGCCCGAGCGTCGTCTTGACGGCGTTGGCGACGACGTCGACGCCTTCCTTCAAGCCGCGGCGGGCGGCCTCGTTGAACACCAGGATCTTGGCCATTTAACAGTCTCCTTCGGATCGGGCGGACGAGGTTGTGTGCGGTCGGAAGGGCGCACGCCGTGCGCCCCTGCGCGGGTCGTCATGGGTCCGACGTCAGGTCGCGGGGGCGACGCCGGGCCTACGAGGCGACGCGCGCCAGGATGTCCTTCTCGCTCAACACGAGATACTTCTTGTCGTCGATCTTGAACTGGGTGCCCGAGTACTGGGCATAAAGGACGACGTCGCCCACCTTGACGTCCATCGGGATCCGCTTGGACCCGTCCTCGTCCAGCCGGCCCGGCCCGACGGCCATGATCGTCCCGCGCTGCGGGCGCTCCTTGGCGCTCTCGGGCAGGACGATGCCGCTGGCGGTCACCTCTTCCTGTTCGATCGGCTCGACGATGACGCGGTCGCCCAACGGCTGCAGGTTCATGCCCATAGCGTGCCATGCCTCCTTGAAGTTCGGATTCGGTTTGCGATACAGGTTGCGAAAGCGTTTGTGCCGGCCGAACGGTCGTCGGCCGACCGGACATCCCCGCCGGCGACGCCGACGATCCCCGTGGATCTCGATGCCGTCGCGGCGATGCCCGCTGCGTTCCTCGGTCGACCGCGTTAGCAGTCGCGGCCCGGGTCTGCTAGCGGACCGGGCGGGCAAGAGTATAGTGCGGCGCCCGAATCGAACAAGGCGCGGGCGATTAGACGTCCGTTAGAGGTTGCCGCAACCCCCGTAGGGGCACCCCTCGTGGGTGCCCTTCGCCCGCCCCCAACCGGCCGCCCGATATGCCCGACGATGGGCACCCACGAGGGGTGCCCCTACTACGGGCCGTCCTCGAACGAACACAACTTCATCCCCTCGTGCGCCGGCTGCGACGTGCTGTCCTCCGCCAGGGCCTTCTCGAACCACGGCTTGGCTTCGTCGCAGCGGTCCTGGAAGGCGAGCGCGAAGCCGAGCAGATAGTAGAAGTCCACCTGCTGCGCGCCGAGTTCGATCGCGCGCGTCAGGTGGTGGGCGGCTTCCTCCCAGTGTTTGGCGGCGTACGCCGTCCAACCCATGTGGCCGTGGCCGGGCGCGTATTCGTCGTCGGCCTTCACGGCGCGCTCGAAGCGGGAGGCGGCGGCGTCGATGTCGCCGGCGTCGTAGTCCAGCAGGCCAAGGTTGTCCCAGCCGATCGGGTCGCTCGGATCGATCTCCGTGGCGGCCTTGAACGTATCGCGCGCCGCAGCGACGTCGCCGCCGAAACGGTGGATGCGGCCGATGTCGATCAGGAACAGCGTGTTCCGCGGCTCCAGCTCCGCGGCCCGCCGGTAGTGCTCGAGCGCCGAGGCCGACGCGCCCCGCGCCTCCCACGCCATCCCGAGCGCCCGCGCCGCGTACGCGTCGTCCGGCCCGCGCTCGACGGCCTTCTCGGCTTCGGCGAGCGCGGGGTCCCACCGCCCCGCCCCGGCGTACGCTTCGGCCAGCGCCGCACGCCCGCCGGGGTTGTCCGGATCCAGATCGACCGCCTTCAGCGCGGCGTCGATCGCGCCCTCGGAGTCGCCGCCCCAGTCCAGCGCAACGGCCAGCGCGGCCTGCGCGTCGCTGGCGTCCGGCGCCGCCGCGACAGCCGTGGCCGCCGCATCCGCCGCGTCCGCATACCGCCGCCGCGCCGCCAGCCGCCGCACGCGCGCCAGCGCCACGTCGGCCCGCGTCGGGTCGATCGCCTGTGCCGTGGCCCACGCCGCGAGCGCCTCGCTCTGCCGCCCGGCCACGCGCGCCGCCTCGGCCGTCGCAAGCGTCACCGGGAGCGGCGGCGTCGCGGTCGGGCCGGGGGTGGGCGAGGGCAGGTAGCGCGAGATCGCGTTGCGGACGATCGTCGGGCGCTCGCGCAGGTAGATGGCGCCCGCCAGGAGCACCAGCGCGGCCACGAGGGGCCAGCGGCGGGGCTTGCGGCGGTGGGGATCGCGGGGGGCATCGGGGGAGAAGAACACGGCGGGCGATGGTAGCGGGGGGTGGGGGTGGGGGGCAAGGGGGCGCAGGACGACATTGCCCAGTCACCCTTCGTCAGTCGTCCTCGTCCTCTTCCTCGTCGTCCCCGTCCTCGTCTCCCGCCTCATCCTCATCCCCGCCCTCCGCCGCCGCCGGATCCGGCGTGGCGTACGCGCTCGCGGCGCCGTGCTCGTAGACCAGCGCGCCGCCCGAGTGGCCCACTTCGTAGCCGAACCACACGAGGGCGATGGCGACGACCGGCGCCACATGGCGGGCGATGTGACCGGGCTTGCCCTTCACGAATCCCACGAGGGTGATCGCAGCAGTGAGGATCGCGAGGTTGCGGAACAGCTCGCCCTCCTCCTCGTGCTCGTGCAACAGCCGGTCGCCGATGACCTCCTCGACCTTCTCGCCCGACTCCTCGCCGGTGTTCGTCGCGACGAACGCCGAGATCGCCAGCAGGACCGAGACGGCCGCGGCGATGCCCCAGGCGGTGCGCACGGCCGCGCCGCGGCGGACGGCGAACAGCGCGCCGAGGAGCACGATCGGCTGGAGGACCATCAGCACGATCGGAAAGTGGACGACGGCGGGATGAAGCGGATCGGGATACATCGTCGCGGGTCTCCTGTGAAGGGTGCGGGTTGAGCATGCGAACCGGGAGTATGCGCCCCGAACCATGGACACGGCCAGCTCCGGGCGATATAATGGCACGCGCTTGTGTCAACGCCACGCCGGCGCGGACATGGGACAGGGGGGAAGCGAGGCGGACGGGCGGCGCGGAGGGCAGCGGTGCGGGCGATGGGCTTCGCATCGCGGCCGGACAGACCGTTGGAGTCCGCTTCCGGAACGTTCGATCGCCGCCATGGCCGCCCGGACGCGGGCTAGGCTCGGCCCCCGTTCCCGTGGTCCGTTTGTCGACTGGGCGCCAGGACCGATCGAGCGATCATGCCCCTTCTGCGACCGCCGGACCCGTCGGCCCGCGGCGATGCAGCCCCCAGTGTTGGGCGCGCTGCCTCCCGCCCCCACCGACCGCGGCAGCGCCAGCGCCATGCGCGGGTGCTGGCGGCGCTCGCTACGTGCATCCCCGTGGCGGCCGGCGCGTGGTGGAGTTCGGCGGCCGTGCGGGCCGAGCCGATCCAGCCGCCCCGTCACCTGAACTCCCTCGGCATCGTGCCCCCGATCGGCCAGTTGAACGATCCGCACGGGATCGCCGCCAGCCACGGCGAGGACGGACGGTTCTACGTCGTGGACGGCGCCAACGCCCGCGTCCAGGTGTTCAGCCCGAGCGCCCTGCCCCTCGGCGAGCTCGGGCGCCGCGGCGACGCGGTCGGGCGCGGCGAGCTCTGGCAGCCGGCGGATGTCGCGGTCAGCCCGGACGGGAAGTTCGTCTACGTCGTCGACCGCGGCACCCGCAAGGTGATCCGCTTCACGCCCGAGCTGTGCCTGCCGCCCGAGAACCGGCCGAGCTGCGCCTCGGGCAGCTGGGGCGGCCGCGGCCGCGGCAACACGCTCTTCGAGTCGCCCGTCGGCTTGGCGACGGACCGGCAGGGCCGCGTGTACGTCGTCGATCAGGCGACGGACGAGGTCAAGGTGTTCGACAGCGAGGGCACGCACGTGACCACGTTCGGCGGCTCCGGCAACGGCAACGGCCAGCTGCTCCAGCCGACGGATGTCGACGTGGCGCCCGACGGCACGGTCTGGGTGGCCGACCGGGACAACGACCGCGTGGTGGCGTTCAAGCCGAACGGCGAGTACCAGAGCACGTTTCGCGGCGTGCAGCAGTCGATGTTCCATCCCGACGGCATCGCGATCGGTCCGAACGGGCAGATGCTCGTCGTCGACCAGACCCCGGCGGAAGGCGAGCCGCGGGTCACGTGGTACGACAAGGGCCGGCTGGCATGGCAGATCGATCTCACCGGCGGACCGGACATCGACCGCGGCGCACCCATCGCGGGCGGCGTGGCGTTCCTGTCCGACGGGCGCGGGATCGTCGCCCACCCACGCTCGCTCGAGTACAGCCTCTACCTGGCGAACGCCGACAGTTCGTTCATGCCGTTCGCGCTGCGCGGCCAGGAGCGAAAGCAGTTCGATCTGCCGACGGACGTCGCGCTCGACCCGCAGTTCTATGTGGTGGCGGACAAGGGCAACGGGCGCGTCCTGATCATGAACCCCCAGAGCGGCGAGTCCGACGTCATGCTCGGCGGGCTCTACCAACAGACCGTCGACATGCTCGAGCCGACGGCCGTCGCCGTCTGGCGGACCGGCCCGGCATGGGCCGACGCGCGGATCTACATCGCCGACCCGGCGCGCCATTCCGTGTTCGTCGTCCGGCCCGATGGCCAGGTGATCGACCGGTGGGGGTCGGGCGAGCCGCGGCGGGACCCGGAAGGGCTTGCCGAACCCATCGACCTGGCGGTCGGGCCGACGGGCGAGGTGTTCGTTGCCGACAAAGGCAACGGGCGCATCGTCCGCCGCAGCCCGGACGGACGTTTACTCGGCCTCGTGGGTGAACCCGGCGACCTGCCTGGCCAGCTGCGCTACCCGATCGCCGTGACCGTCGGGCCGGACGGGCTGGTCTACACGCTGGAGTTCGGCAAGTCACGCGTGCAGGCGTTCACCGCCGACGGCAAGCCTGCCCACGTCTGGCCCGGCGCCAGCCTGCCCGTCCAGGCTGAGCTCGGCCTGCCGTGGAACCCCGTGGCCCTCGCCGCCGACGACCGTTTCGTCTACATCCTCGAGAACGACCAGCGCGAGCACGTCCGGGTGCAGGTGTTCCAGCCCCGGCTGGACGCCCAGGTCATCGGCGACGTCGTCGCCACGTTCGGCACCGAGCCGGGCCCGAACGCCGGTCAGCTCTGGAACCCGCTCGGGCTTTCTGCCGACGACGGCAAGATCCTGATCGCCGACGCCGGCAACAACCGCGTCGAGCTCTTCGGCTGGGATGACGGACACGTCGGTCCACCGACGGCCGGACCGGACACGCCGACGCCGTCGGACACGCCCACACCGCCCCCGTCCGCCACGCCCGACATCGCGCCGCCGACCGCGACCCCAACGGCGACGGCCAGCGATGCGCCGAGCGCAACGCCGACGGCCCGGCCGCCCGACCCCACGGAGCCCGTGCCGTCGACCACGACGCCGCCCGTCGGCTCGGCGACGCCGACCGGTTCGCCCGCGCCCGACACCGCGACGCCCACCGCCACCCTCGGCACGCCCTCGGCCAGCCCCCCGCGGCCGAGCGAGTCGGCCAGCAGAACGCCGACGATCACGGCGACGCAGGACGTGCAGGTGCGGTTGTTCTTGCCGCGGGCCTATCGCGGGTATCGGGGACGCTGATCGAACCAGGCGCCTGATCGGAGTGGGCGGGGGCTCACCCCTCGTCCAACAGTCCCGCCAGCGCCACGATCACGATCCGCCCGCCCTCGACGTCGACGCGTTCGATCACGTCCCCGATCATCGGCACGAGCACCTGCCGCTCGCCCCGCACCACCAGGATATCGCTCGCGCCTGCGTTCATGAGGTCGACGACGCGGCCGACCGGGACGCCGTCCGTCGTGACGACGGCCAAGCCGATGAGGTCGTGCGGGTAGTAGCTGTCGTCTTCGTCCAGCGGCACGGCGTCCGCCGTCGGGACGTAGACGGACAGGCCGCTCAGGGCCGCGGCATCGTCGCGGTCCGCGGCGCCGCCGAAGCGGATGAGGAGGCGCCGGTCGTGCGACCGGACGGTGTCGATCGTCACCGGACCGGGGGGCTCACTGCGCGCGAGGTCCGGGCCGGCAATCCAGACCGTCCCCCCGGGCTTGAACCGCGCCTCGGGGTGGTCGGTCAGGATGTCGACCTGGACCTCGCCATGCAGACCGTGCGGCCGCCGGATCAGACCGACGGCGATGTACTCCGGGCGCTCCGCGCGCGCAGCGGTCATCGCGCCGACCGGACGCGACGCCCGGACGCCGCGCGCGTCACCGCCCCGTTCAATCGACGATCTCGAGCCGCCACCGCTCGCCGTCGGCCGCCGCCGTCAGGAGCGACCGCACCGCAGTGGCCACCCGGCCGTCTCGGCCGATCACGCGCCCCATGTCCTCGGGATCGACCTTCAGCCGGACGTAGTGCGTCCGGCCCTTCGAGAACGACGAGACCTCGATGGCCTCCGGCTTCTCGGCCAGCGCCGTGGCGATCGTGCGAACGAGCTCGGTCATGTCGGCGCCCATCTCAGCCCGCCTGACCGATCCGCTCCCGGATCTCCTCGACCGCCTTCGCCCCGATGCCCGGCAGCGCCAGCGCCGCGTCGTCGCCCTCGGCCAGCAGCGCGTTCAATGCTGCGACGGAGGTCACGCCGGCGTCGGCAAGCGCCTTCTCGATGCGGGCCGACAGGCCGAGCGCCGCCAGCTCGCCCGTCGCGGCGACCGCTTCGGCCGGTGCTGCCTCGTCCTCGCCCGTCACGGCGTCGGCCAACGCTTCCGTCACATCGGCCGCCTTCTCGACGACGGCCTCCGCCGCGTCGGAGACGACATCGGCGACGACGTGGGCGGCCTTCTTGGCGCCTTCGGCGACCGTATGGGCCGCCTTCTTGGCCCCCTCGACGACGGGCTCCGCGGCATCGGCGACGACGTGCGCCGCCTTCTTGGCGCCCTCGACGACATCCTCGACCACGGGCGCGGCCGCGTCGCTCACGACGTCGACGGCATGCTCGATCGCGTCGCCGGCCTTCTCGAGCGCGGCCTCGGCCGCGTCGATCGCGGGCGCAGCAGCTGCGGCAGCGGCGGCGGCGGTGTGCTTGGCGCGGTCGAGGAGCGAGGCGTCCTCGGCCGGCACGTCGGCCACGGACGCGGCCTTGGCGGCCTTGCCGCGGGCCGGCTTGGCCTCGGCCTTCGGCGTTGCAGCCTCCGGGACCGGGGCGACCAAGCTCTCGATGCTGGCGCCGCCGTGGATCTTCTTCACCTTGTCGGCCAAGCCGAGCTTGGTGAAGAAGCGCTCGACCGGGCCGCTCGGCTGGGCGCCGACGCTCAGCCAGTGCAGCGCGCGCGCCTCCTTGATGACCACCGTCGGCGGGTCCGTGCGGGGGTCGTAGTGCCCGATCGTCTCGATGAACCGGCCGTCGCGCGGCGAGCGCTGATCGGCCACGACGATACGGTAGCTGGGCTTCTTCTTGGCGCCGACACGGCGCAGGCGGATGCGAACCATATGTGTGAGCTCCTCTCGCTAGATCCCGAGTAGGCCGGGCGGCAGCTTCATCTTGCCGCCCGACGATTTACCACCCGACAATCGCTTCATCATCGTCTGCATCGACTTGAAGTTGCGCAGGAGGTCGTTCACCTCCGGTACGCTCGTGCCGCTGCCGGCCGCGATGCGGCGCCGGCGGCTGCCGTTCAGGACGTCGGGCTTCTTGCGCTCGCGGGGCGTCATGGAAAGGATGATCGCCTCGACGCGCTTGAGCGCACCGTCGTCCACGTCCGCGGGGAGTTGCTTCATCGCCTTGCCGAGGCCGGGGATGAGGCCCATGATCTCGCGCAGCGGCCCCATCTTCTTCAGCTGCTGCATCTGCGTCAGGAAGTCCTGCAGGTCGAACTGGCCGCTCTGGAGCTTGCGCCCCATCCGCTCCGCTTCGTCCGCGTCGACCGTCTCGGCCGCACGCTCGAGGAGCGAGGCCAGGTCGCCGCGCCCCAGGATGCGCGACGCGAGCCGCTCGGGCTCGAACGCCTCGAGGGCGCCGGTCTTCTCGCCGACGCCGAGGAACTTGATCGGCACGCCCGTCACGGCGCGCACGGACAGCGCCGCGCCGCCGCGCGCGTCGCCGTCGATCTTCGTGAGGATCAGGCCGGTCAGGGACAGCCGCGCGTGGAATGCCGCGGCGACGTTCACCGCCTCCTGGCCCGTCATCGCGTCCACGACGAGCAGCGTCTCGGTCGGCTTCACGCGCCGCGTGATCTCGGCGAGTTCCTCCATGAGCGGCTCGTCGATCTGCAGCCGCCCGCTCGTATCGACGAGGACGACGTCGTACGCGCCGCGCCGCGCGAACTGGATGGACCGCTCGGCGATGTCCGGCGGGGCGGGCTCGGCGCCCTCGCTGTAGACCGCCACGTCGAGCTGCTTGCCGAGGGATTCCAGCTGCGCGATGGCCGCCGGTCGGCGCGTGTCGCATGCGACGAGCAGCGCGCGCTTGCCCTTCTTGCGCAGCAGAAGCGCCAGCTTGGCCGCCGTCGTCGTCTTGCCCGCGCCCTGCAACCCCGCCATGACGATCACCGGCGGATCGCCGCGACCGATGTCCAGCGGCGCCGCCTTGCCGAGCGTGGCCACGAGCTCGTCGTAGACGATCGTGACGACCTGCTGCGCCGGCGAGAGCGAGCGCATGACCTCGGCCCCGACGGCCCGCTCCTTGACGCGGGCGACGAGGTCCTTGACGACGCCGAACTGCACGTCGGCGTCGAGCAGCGCCAATCGCAGCTCGCGCATCGCGCGGTCCACGTCGGCCTCGGTGAGCACGCCCTTCTTGGCGAGGTCACCGAAGAGCGCTTCCAGCTTGTCTTGCAGGACGTTGAACATTCGGGGAGCCAACAACAATGCGCCGACGCCAAGGCAGGCCGAGCCTGCCCGACGGTCGGCGTCGGCGGGTCAAGGTGGCGGATGATAGCGATGGGCGAGGCGGTCGTCAAAGAGAACGGCCTGCAGCCCTCGCCACTCGACGTCGTCCGGGAGACCATTGCCGCCGCAATCCTCTCTGACCCTCCTTGACACGCCCCCCTCCCCATACGACCATACCCCTCTGCCGCCCGACGCCCCGCCCGAGGAGCCCCGCCATGCCCACGCCGCCCGTCCGCCGCCGGTCCATCCGGGCACCCCGCGTCGTGCGCGGCGGCGCCGCCGCCGTCGCCGTCGCCGTACTCAGCGGAGCCGCGCTCTCGCTCGGGCACCTGGCGTCCGCCGCACCCGTCGTCGCCCCATCGGCCGCGCCATCGGTCGCCCCGGCGTCGCCGCCCGTCGCACCGCCCCCCGTCGCGCGCCCCGCCGATCCCACGGACGCCCCGTTCATCAGCTACGTCCAGCCGAGCGACGTCCTCGTCTACGACGCCGCGCGCCGCAACGCCGGCCCCGGCGCGAGCCCGGCGGCGGTCGAGGCGGCGGCGGCGGCGTTCCGGGCGGCGTGGGCGGCCGACCACTTCCATGGGCCAAGGTCGGAGGACCTCGAGCGGCTGCACCAGCGCGAGCTCGCGTGGCTGCACGCGACGTCGTCGGATGGGGCGCGCACATCGGCCGACGGACACGTCGGCGCCGTCGCGGACACGCACGTCGACGCCCAGGCCGACGCGGACCGCGGCGTCGACCCGGCCCGCTCGCCCAACCCTTTGCAGCGCGCCCCGGTCCTCGGCGAGCTCAAGCTGCTCGTCATCGCGGTCGAGTTCGACGGGACGGACACGGCCGAGAACTTCTCGCACGAGGTCGGGATCCGGGCCGGCGGCCGGTGCGTGACCGAGACCGTGACGTACGACGGGCCGCTGCATGGCCAGATCGCGCGCCCCGGCCCGCTGGACAACCACACCACGTGGCGGCCGAGCTTCGAGCGCGACTTCTACGAGCAGATGGTCTTCTCCGCCGAGGGCGTCACCGAGCGCATCCGGCCCGACCTCGTCGACCCGGAGGACGGCCGGCCGGGCATCGACATCGGCGGGAACTCGATGGCGAACTTCTACAAGGAGGTCTCGGGCGGCAAGGTGACGTTCGACGGCGGCCCGCGCGGGGTCACCGCCTGGGTCAAGGTGCCGCATTCCGTCGGCTACTACGACGCGAACGCCTGCCGCAACGGGCGGCCGTCGGGCTCCGGCCTGCCGAGCAACCCGCGATTCCCGAACGGGACGGGGCAGCTCATCGCCGACATCGGCGCCGCGATCAACGCCGCCGACCCGGACTTCCCGTGGGCGGATTACGACACGGACGGCGACCGCGTCGTGGACCACGTCGTCTACATCCACGCCGGCATCGACGAGTCCGAGGGCGGCGGCGTGGACGGCAACCAGCAGATCTGGGCGCACCGCTCCAGCGTCGACGCCCGCACCGGGCTGATGGACGACCGCGGCACGCCGACGGACATGACGGACGACATCACGATCCGCGGCTACACGATCCAGCCCGAGAACCTCAGCCTGGGGGTCCTCGTCCATGAGTTCGGCCACGACCTCGGCCTGCCGGACCTCTACACGACGACCGGCGACGAGGACGTGACGTGGTGGGACCTGATGAGCGTCGGCGCCCGCACGGGGCGGCTGAACGGCAGCGATCCGACGCACATCGGCGCGTGGGGCAAGACCGTCCTCGGTTGGCTCGACCCGGTCGTCGTGACGCCCGGCGCCGACGCCGCGACCGTGCTCCTCGGCCAGCTCGCCCAGCCGCCGGAAGGCAGCACGGCCGCCGTACGGGTGGACGTACCGCCGTCGTACGAGCGCCAGGTGCCCCTCGTGCCGGACTCCACCCGGTTGTGGTGGAGCGGCAACGACCAGGCGTCGGCCGATCATCGCCTGACGCGCGACCTCGACCTGACGGGGGCAACCGGCGCCGTCAGCGTGTCGTTCCAGCTGAACCACGGCCTCGAGCGCGACCGGGACTACTTCTTCGTCGAGGTCTCGACGGACGGCGGCGCGACGTTCGTCCAGACCAAGGGCTTCCGGGTCGGCACGGGCCAGGAGCGCACGACCGCCGACGACTACGCCGACCCGAACCGCAGTCTGGCCGGCTACGGCGGCTTGAAGTACGGCTACACCGGCGACAACCAGGGCTGGATGGACGTGTACCACGACCTCACGCCCTACGCCGGCATGTCCATCCAGTTGCGGCTGCGCTACGCGACGAGCCCGAGCAACCAGAGCCGCGGCGTGTTCGTCGACAACTTCGCCGTCCGCTCCGGCGGCGCCGAACTCCTCGTCGACGCCGTCGAGCCCGGCGCGCCGAGCGACTGGACGTCGACGCCCGGCACGTTCCAAAGCGCCACGGCCGTCGACGCCGGCTGGACGATGACGGACGGCACGAAGCCGATCGCGCGCTACTACCTCCTCGAGTGGCGCAACCCGGTGGGCTTCGACATCGGCCTGAAGTATGCCTACAACACGATCTTCGCCCGGCTGACGGCCGACGGGGCGCGCGAGCTCTTCATCGACCGCGTCCCGAGCAACGTGCCGGGCCTGCTGGTGTGGCTGCGCGACATGCGCTTCGGCGCGAACAACCCGAGCAACAGCATCCTCAGCGACCGCAACCAGCTCGCCTTGCCCAGCGAGGGCGCCAAGGGCGGGCTGCTCATCGTCGACGCCCACCCCGAACCGCTCCGCGGGCCGCTCGGCGGCGTGATCAGCAACACGCACGGCATCTTCCCGTTCCCGCCGAGCGACAGCTGGCGCGGCCGCGTCCAGACGACGAACGCCGCATTCGGTCTGCACAACACCGCCGCGATCACGCTGACGGCCTCCACCGGCGTCGAGCCGCCGGCCACGCTCGTGATGACCCCGACGCACTACGCCCCGCTGCCCGCGGTGCACGGCTTCCACGACGCGCTCGGCTTCATGCCGGGCGTCGAGGAGCTCGAGGTGCCGGTCATCCTCGACGGCGACGGTGACCAGGTGCGCACCAAACGCTACGCGTTCGCCGATCCGGACGGCGGCGTCGTCGTGCCGGCCGCCGGCTACTACCCGCCGCGCACGCCGATCGGCTTCACCGGCCTCGGCGGCGACCGCGTCCCGCCCAGCGACAACATCAGCGTCTTCGAGACGATGTTCCTGCGCGGCACCGCCCCCGTATTCGTCGACATCGGCGCCTCGACCGGCCGCGGCGTCACGGGCCGCCAGTCCGGCAACCCGGGCGACCACGGCGTCCAGTTCGGCTTCCACTTCGACGTGATCAGCGAGGCGGCGGACGGCTCGACCGGGACGATCCGGCTGTGGCGTCAGGCGGACGACGCCGAGGCGACGGGTGCACTGATGCGCGATGGCAACGTCAACGTGGACGCCGGCCTGATCAACATCGGCGGCGCGACCACGATGACCCTCTACAGCGACTTCGACGAGGCCGGTGCCATGTTCGTCGCCGATGGGTTGTCGAGCGGCGCGGTGCCGGTGGCGGTAGGCCCCGACGAGGTTGCGCACGCCGTGCTGAAGAGCGGACCGGGCGCGCTGGCGGCGCTGGCCGCTGCGCCGGGCGAAGCCGTCGCGGTGGCGTGGGCCGGCTACGTGAAGAGCGGCGTCGAGGCAGGCTTCCACTATCGCCTTGCGCCGCGCTCTTCGGCGCAGAAAGTGATGGTGCGTAACGAGGTCTATCGGCCGGGTCAGCCCGTGCGGCTGCTCGACGCGCTCGAGATCGAGATCGCGCTGCGGTCGGTGGCGTACCTGCCGATCGGGCGGCGCGGGGAGTAGGGGCGGGCCGATCGTGCGCTGAGATCGAACTGGAGTTGACCCGCCTTCGCGGACACCTCACAGTTTGGGAGGCAGGAGGTGGCCACGATGGCACGAGGGCGCAAGACGTATCCGGCGGAGTACCGGCAGCGGCTGGTCGAGATGGCCCGAGCGGGGCGATCAGCTGAGTCTCTTGGTCGAGACTTCGAGCCGACAGCACAGACGATCCGGAACTGGGTAGCGCAGGCCGATCGGGATGAGGGCCGGCGCGGGGACGGGCTGACCACAGCGGAGCGCGAGGAGCTGCGCCAGCTTCGTCGGGACAATCGCCGGCTGCAGCAGGAGCTCGAAATCCTGGGAAAAGCCGTCACCTGGTTTGCCGGCCGCCAGGACGAAGGGACGCCCAAGCGGCGTACGCTTTCGTGACGGCGAACCAGGACACGTACCCGATCGCCACTCTCTGCCAAGTGCTGGGAGTGTCGACGAGCGGCTACTACGGCGAACGCGGTCGGCTTCCAAGCCATCGTGCTCAGGAGGATGCCGTGCTTACAGAGAAGATCCAAGCACTGCACGCCGCCTCGCGAGGGACGTACGGCGCCCCGAGGATCCATGAGGACCTCATCGACGAGCAGTGGCGCATCGGGCGCAAGCGGGTCGCTCGGCTGATGCGCGGCGCCGGACTGCAAGGTGTCAGTCGGCGCAAGGGCACGGTGACCACACACCGCGGGACCGAACCAGCCGCCTCCGACCTGGTCCGGCGGAACTTCGCCGCGGACGGACCCAATCGCCTGTGGGTCGCTGACATTACCTGCGTACCGACTTGGGCCGGGCACTTCTATCTGGCGGTGGTCATCGACGCCTGGAGCCGAAAGGTCGTCGGATGGTCCATGGCCTCCCACATGCGGCAAGACCTGGTGATCGACGCGCTGACGATGGCGGCCATCCAACGTGAGGCAGCTGGAGTGATCCATCACTCTGATCACGGGTCTCAGTACACGTCGCTCGCCTTCGGAAGCCGCTGCAACGCCTTCGGCATCCGCGTGTCGATGGGCAGCGTCGGCGATTGCTACGACAACGCCATGGCCGAGAGCTTTTTCGCCTCGCTCGAGTGCGAGTTGATCGACCGCTCGACCTTTCGAAGCCATGCTGACGCTCGCCTCGCCCTCTTCGACTACATCGAGGCTTGGTACAATCCGCATCGACGCCACTCGGCGCTCGGCCAGGTGTCGCCGATCAACTTCGAACAGCGCGCCGTCGCCGCGGTGGCGGCGTGAGATCCCCAATTACCGATCGTCCGCGAAAGCGGGTCAACTCCA
>JADYYS010000050.1 GCA_020853525.1 Ardenticatenales bacterium
CGCCTTCGCGGGCACCCAGAAGTCCGAAGCGCCCGCGAAGGCGGGCGCAATGGCCGAAGGCCACCAGCCGGCCAGCTTTAGCTGCCGGTGGTTCGTCGTCCGCAAATCGAGATGTGACGGGGTACTAGTGAAAGACGAGGCGCATCGCCGACGCCCATGCGTCCTGCAGCATTGCGATGTCGATTCGCGCCAGCTCCCGCACGCCGTCCCTCAGCCGCAGCTCGCCCGCGTCGATCGTCCGGCCGATGACGGCGTGCGGGACGCCGGTGAACGCGGCGACGTCGTCCGGATCGACGATCTCGCACACGAATACACCGGCCGTCTCGTTGAACAGCGCCACATCGGGTCGCATCCGGCGGTCCGCCGCCGTTCCGCTTCCAACGCCCGATGCGACGTCAATCGCCGCAAGGTCGATCTCGGCTCCGCGGTCGCCGCCGAAGCCCATCTCGGCCAGGCACGCCAGCAGGCCGCCCTCGCTCACGTCGTGGCACGACAGCACGCGGCCGCCGGCGATGGCGGCGTGGACGGCGTCGAGGACGCGGGGCAGCACCGCCAGATCGACGTGCGGCGCGTCGACGCCCCGCAGGCCGTGCACGTCGAGGTAGACTGAACCGCCGAGGCCGTAACCGCGGGACGCTTCGACGTCGCGCGCGCCGACGAGGACGAGGGTCGAGCCCGCGTGCTTGAAGTCGGACGAACTCGTCTTGGCGACGTCCGGAATCCGGCCGAAGACCGAGATGCACAGGACCGGCGGGATCTCGAGCACGGTGCCGTCCGGGTAGCGGTAGGTGGACGACAGCGAGTCCTTGCCGCTGATGAACGGCCGGCCGAGCGCGTGCATGACATCGACGCAGGCGTCGACCGCCCGGTCGAGCCCGCCGAGGGCCGGCCCGTCCGGCACGGGCCAGATGAAGTTGTCGATCAACCCGACCTCGCGCGGGTTGCCGCCGACTGCGACGAGATTCGCCATCGCCTCCGCCGCGGCCCAGATCCCGCCCCAGTACGGATCGAACGTGTTCAACACCGGGTTCAGGCCGTGGGCGATGACGAGGCCGTACGGCTTGTCAGGGAAGGGCGCGAGCACGGCCGCATCGCCGGGTGCGTCGCCCTCGCGGCCGCCGAACGGCGGCAGGACGCCCATCGCCTGCACGGTGTGGTCGTACTGCCGGACGATCGGCTCCTTGGACGCCACGTTCGGGTGGGCCATGACGCGGCGCGCGAGGTCGATCCAGTCGTCGTTCGACGTCGGCGGCGTTGGCAGCTCGGACGGCGTCGACGGAGCCGCTGCGTCGCCGTCGACGTCCGTGGCCGCCCACGTGCCGGTCAGCGTCTTGTCGGGCAACCCGTCGTGCATGAACCCCATCGCCAGCTCGCCGACGACCTCGCCCGCGTAGCGGACGACGAGCCGGCCGGTCGGGAGGAACGCGCCGACGTCGACGGCCTCGACGTTGTACGTGGCGCAGATCGCCAGGACGCGCGGGACGTCTTCGGGGGCGACGGCGGCGACCATGCGCTCCTGGCTCTCGGAGAGATAGATCTCCCACGGCGCGAGCCCGGTGTACTTGAGCGGCGCCCGGTCGAGCTCGACCTCGGCGCCCAGCTGCTCGCCCATCTCCCCGATCGCCGACGAGAAGCCGCCGGCGCCGCAATCCGTGAGCGCCCGGAGCAGCCCGTCGTCGCGGCACACCAACAGCGCGTCGAGCAGTCGCTTCTCCTCGACCGCATTGCCGATCTGCACCGCCTGGCTGTTGACGGTGATCGTGTCGGCCGTCATCGCCGTCGAGCTGAACGTGGCCCCGTGGATCCCGTCGCGACCCGTACGTCCGCCGAGCACCACGATCCGGTCGCCGGGTCGCGGATGGCCCTTGACCGCCCGATCCTCCGGCAGGAGGCCGTACGCGCCGACGATGACCGTCGGCTTGGCGCGGAAGTCCTTGTGGAAGTGCACGCTGCCGTTGTTCGTCGGGATGCCCATCCGGTTGCCGTAGTCCCGCACGCCGGCGACGACGCGGCGCAGGAGGTAGTCCGGCGGCAGCGCGCCGGGGGGGACATCCGACGGCGGCAGGTCGGGCGGAGCGAAGCAGAACATGTCCGTCGAGGCGATGACGCGCGCACCCTGTCCGGTGCCGAGGACGTCGCGGAAGACGCCGCCCGAGCCCGTCATCGCCCCGCCGTACGGCTCGATCGCCGATGGGCTGTTGTGCGTCTCGACCTTGCCGCAGACGGCCCAGCCGTCGTAGAAGCGCAGGACGCCGGAGTTGTCGACGAAGGCGGAGACGACAAGGTCGTCGTATCGCCGCGAGGTTTCCTTGAGCCGCTGCATGAACGGTGTCTTGCGCACGCCGTCGATGACGACGGGGCGCTTGAAGGTCTTGTGGACGCAGTGCTCGCTCCAGGTCTGCGCCAGGATCTCGAGCTCGAGGTCCGTCGGATCGCGCCTTAGCTCGTCGAAGTAGTCGCGAATCGCGTGCATCTCGTCCAGGTCGAGATAGAGACCGTCGTTCGACAGTCGCAGCAGCGCGTCGTCATCCATCCCGCGAAGCGCGATGCGCCGCGTCGGCCCCGGCTGGCCCTCGATCAGGAGCGTCGCGGGCGGCGTGTCGACGACACGCTCGATCGTCGGGTTCACGAGCAGGCGGTGGACGACGCGGTCGATGTCGGTCGGGTGAAGGGCATCCGCAGCTGTCGCGTAGAACGCGTATTCCCGGCTCGCGTCGACGGCGACGAGATCGACGCCGAGATCTGCCGCGGCCTTCAGGATGGACGCCGCTTCCGGGTTCATCACCCCGGGCAGATACGCCACCTCCACGACGTGCGCCGCGTCGGTCAGGATCGGCGCGTCGATCGTCCAGTCGTGATCGACCGGCTCGCACAGCAACGCCTCGGCCAGGCGGCGGGCCGCGGCCTCGTCGGCGCCCTCCAAGCGGAAGACGCGCGCCGAGCGCACGCGGCCGATCGCGGCGAGGCCGAGCGTGCGGCGGATCTCCGCAAGGACATCGCGGCCAACGGGATCGGTGTCGGCTTTGGCGGCGACGCGGATGGTGTGGATCATGCGGTATGTCCGGTGCCGGGGCGGTCGAAGCGCCGTAGGGTAGCACAGCGGAGGTACGATATCGGCCATGGAAATCGCCGCCCTGAAGGCCCCCCTCGTCATCGAGACCCAGCTGCGCGGTCACGCGTTCACCTTCCACAGCACGTGGGGCCTCTTCTCGCCGAAGGCGATCGACGAGGGCACCCGCCTCCTCATCGACCACCTGCTGATCCGGCCGGACGACGACTGCCTCGACCTCGGTTGCGGCTACGGCCCGGTCGGCATCGCGATGGCCCGCGAGGCCTCCGGCGGAACGACGCTCATGGTGGACGTGAACGTCGTCGCCGTCCGCTACGCCCTGGCGAACGCGCGGCGCAACGGCCTGGCCAACGCCGACGCCCTGCTCTCCAACGGCATGGACGACATCGACCCCGCCCGCCGCTTCGACCTCGTTGCCGCCAACCTGCCGGCCAAGGTCGGCCGCGAGCTGCTGGCGATCTTCGTCCACGACGCGCACGCGCGGCTGCGGCCGGGCGGGCGGATGGCCGTCGTCGCCATCAGCCAGCTGCGGCCGGTCATCGAGCGGGCGTTTCGCGAGACGTTCGGGAACGCGGACAAGGTGAAGCAGGGGCGGGCGTATGTGGTGATGGGGGCGGTGCGGGAGGCGTAGGCTCAAGGAGCTGCGACGCCAAGTGATTCCGTCACGGCCCGAACGGTGCATCGCGGCGGGCGATCGGGAAGTACGCCGGCAGCCAGTCGATGATGACCGCAGGCGTAAGGGTCGGTGTCGGCGGGGGGGTGGTCGTTTGCAGCAGTTCGGCCGTCGGGCTCGGCACGGACGTACCGGTCGGCGGCGGTTCGTGGGGCGTCGGAAAGGGCTACACCGCGAAGACGTCCGCCACCGGGATCGCGAAGCCCGGCAGGACGTCGCCGCCGTCGAGTACCTCGCCTTCGCGCAAGAGGCGCGTGTCGTCGCCATCGGCGTCATAGACGAGCACCGTGCGTGCGCGGGGATCGATGAGCCATACGAGTGCGATACCTGCGGCGATGTACGACTCGGCCTTCCGCCTGACCGCGGGTCGGCTGTCGCTCGGCGACGCGATCTCGACGGCGAGATCGGGCATGTCCTCCGAGTAGCCTGCCGACAGACGTCTGACCTCCCCTTCGCGTCGCAGGAACAGCGAGATGTCGGGCGCACGGACGGTGTCGGGCGCTCGCTCGAGTATCACGCCGGACCCGACGATCACGCGACCGAGTCCACGCGCCTTCACGTGCTCAAGTAACCTGGCGCCCAGGTCCAGCTGGATGGCACCGTGCCCCATGCCAGGCGGAGGCATGTCAACAACCCGCCCGCGAACGAGCTCGGACACCCACTCGTCCTCCGGCAGCTCCGCGAACTCCTCGGCGGTCAGCAATCGCGTCGCCACATCCACGACGGCCCTCCTCTCGCCACCGATCGATGATCGACCAACTCTGGGTATCGATGGCGCCACCAGCATAGCGCAGCGCCGACGTGCCTGTCGACCGCATTTCAAGGCCGCCGACCGTCCACCACCCGCACGTCCCCCGCCCCCCGCACGACGATTTGCGGCGCCCCGCGGTACAGCTCGATCCGCCCCTGAACGACGATGCACCGGCCCGCAAAGTGCTCGGCAGGCGGTGCCGGAAAGTCGGCATAGTCCGTGGGGAACACGGCGGCGTAGAAGTGGGATTGGAACGGCTCGTGCGAGTTGAGGAAGGTCACCTTGCCCGTGTCCTTGGTCCGCACGACCTCGAACTCGACCGCCTGGTACGTATCGAGGTGGTCGCCGGCCGACTCCGCCGGGATGGCGCCGGCGACGCGCGCGCCGCACGGCTGGGACGGATCGACGGCGCCATCCGCGGCGGGTGTCGCGAGCGAGGCGAGCGGGATCGCATCGAGCGGTGCGGATGGGCGTTGCGATCCTGCCATCGACGCAGCCGCCTTCCCCGCGGCGGCGCCCGCCACGTCCGGCGGCGTCGCGAACACGGTCACGCCCGTCGGTCGCGCGATGCCCCACACCCCACGCCGCGCCGCACGCGCCGACGCCTCGGCCGTGCGCAACGCGGCCTCGTGGGCGACGTTCGGCGGGATGACGAGGACGTATGCCAAGCCCTCGGCGGCCAGCGTGGCGGCGACGAGGCGGCCGTCGACGCGGACGTGGCGAAGCAGACGACCGTAGTCGTCGACGTCGACGGCATCGGCCTCGAGCCGAACGGTGCGGCGATCGACGAGCGCGGCCATGCGCGCCGCAGCCTCCGGTCCGAACGGCTGCGGGCCGTCCATGTCCGGGTGGTGCGTCTCCGGCGCGTCGATGCCGATCACGCGGACCGTACGCCCGTCCGCCGTGACCAGCGTGTCGCCGTCGATCGCATGGTCGATGCGGACGCGCTCGCCGGCGGTGGTGCCGCCCGTGCCGGACAGCGCAACGGCGAAGTGCGTGCGCAGCCGCGGCGACAGGGCGAGCCCGGCCGTACATGCGAGCGAACCCGCCCCGGCGATCCACAGGAACCGCTGGATCGGACGCCTCAGACGCTGGACAAGCCTGTCGATGCTCGGCATTCCGACAGGTTATGGCATGCCTCGTCCGTGCGGAAGGCAATCCGCGCCACGTTGGCGACAGTGGCTACGACACGCTCGGCGGGGGCGGCGGCGCCACGGGCTCGAGGACCGCGTCTGGCGACACGGGCTTGCGCGCCGCACCTGCACCCGTGGTGCCTCCGGTCCCGGTCGGCGTCGGCTTCCGCTCGCGGAAGCCGAGGGCCCACGCGAACATCGGGAAGGCGCTCGACCACGCGAAACCGTCCTTGATCGCGCCGAAAAGGAACTGCGGCGTCATCTCCGGGTTGCCGACCACCCCGGCCTGCATCGCCGCGTAGCTGGCCAACGCGAGGACGAAGGAGATGCCGAACATCTGAGCGCGGTAGCCCTTGGGGAGGATTCCGACGGCCAGCGCCAGCCAGAAGCTCAGAAAGACGCCGAGGAACTCGGCCCCCAGGCCGGCGGAATGGGTGCCGAGCAGCTTCTGCCACGTCATCGCTTCCGGCGGCACGGTGACTTCCGTGCCCTCCGTCAGAATGGCCGTGGGCGAGAGCGTCGCGTTCGCCAGCTTGAGGTCGTCCACCGTGACGCCGAGCTCGGCGGCGATGCCCGGCAGCGTGTCGCCGCCCTTGCCGATCTCCACGACCTGCGTCGTCGTCGTGTGGACGACGAGGCCGCGGTCCAGGCGAGCGCCGCGCCAGCCGGACCAGCCGACGAAGGCGATGACGGCGAGGAAGCCGAGGGCCAGGACATACAGCGCAAGGGCTTTCATCGCGTTCTCCTCTGATGCGGGCGGCGTCGGCAACCGACGCCGATGCGCGGGTCTACGTCGCTGCGGCGAATCGGTAGCCGGCGCCCGGCACGGTGAGGACGATCTCGGGCTTCTCCGGATCGGCTTCGATCTTCTGCCTCAGCCGCCAGATGTACTGCTTGAGGACTTCGGTCGGGCGGTGTTTCTCCGGGGCACGGCCCCAGACACCGGCCAGGATCTCGTCGTGACTCAGCGGGCCGCTGCCGTGGGCGATGAAGAATTCGAGCAGCCGAAACTCGCGCGGCGTGAGTTGTGCCGGCTCGCCGCGCACCCAGACCTGGCGCGACTCGAAGTTCACCCACAACCGGCGATCGACGTACACGCCCGCGTCCGGCTCGGCCGCCGGCACCCGGTCCGTTCGCCGCAGCACGGCCTCGATCCGCGCCCCGACCTCATCGGGATGCGCGCCGGCGTTCACGCAGTCCTCGGCGCCGGCCTCGAACGCGCGCCGGACGTGGCCGGCGCCGTCGACGAGGACGATCAGGCGGCCGGAGGACAGGACGGCCGCCAGCGACCACGCCACGTCGCCGGGCACGCCGGTCGTATCGAGGAGCACGAGATCGGGCGGCGGGTCGCGGTCATACACGTCCTCGTCGGCCAGTTGCGCGCTCGGGGCCTCGATGTCGACGCGAAAGCTGTTCGAACGCAGCGCCGCGACGAGGTCGCCGCGCGCGTCGGGCCGTGCGCTGACGAGGAGGATCCGCCGACCGGCCATCCCGGCTACACCGTCTGGAATCGGTAGCCGATGCCGCGCTCGGTCCGCAGATAGCGCGGTCGGCGCGGATCGGGCTCGATCTTGCGGCGCAGGTGGTGGAGGTGGACGCGGAGCGTCGCCTCGGCGTCGTTGTAGGCATCTCCCCAGATCAATCGGAGGAGCTCGGCGCTGGTCACCGGTTGGTTGGGGTGCTGGACGAGGTGGCGGAGCAGATCGAACTCGATCGGCGTCAGCGCCACGGACTCGCCCTCGACCACCACGTCGCGCGTCGCCAGGTCGACCGTCAGGTGGGCATCTTGATAGCGCATCGGCCGCTGAAGATAGGGTCGATCGCTTGCGCGCTTGAGGACCGCTTTGACCCGCATGCGCAGCTCGTCGATGTCCCACGGCTTCGAGACGTAGTCATCGGCGCCGATGCCGAGCCCCTTGACCCGGGCATCGAGCTGCGAGAGCGCCGTGACCATGATGACGGGCGTGTCCCACACCTCACGGATCCGCTGGCACGTCAGCCAACCGTCCATGAGCGGCATCTCGATATCCAGCAGGATCAGGTCGGGCCGCATTTCGTGAGCAACGCGCAGTGCCGCAAGCCCGTCGGCGGCCTCGATGATCTCGTAGTCGTCGAGGGAAAGCGCCATGCGCATCAGCGCACGCGCCTCGTCGTCGTCATCGACGATGAGAAGGCGCTTCAGGTCGGCGATGCGCTTGGGGATCTCGGCGCTTGTCGGCATCTACGGAGACGGCTCAGCGGCCACCGGCAGCGTCAACGACATCGTCGTCCCCGAAGGCGAGGTGCGGGCGATCCAAAGGCGGCCGCCGTGCGAGCGGGCAATATTGCGCGCCAAGTACAGGCCGAGGCCGTAGCCTTCCTTGTCGCCGGTGTTCCGACCGCGCCCGAACGGCGTGAACACCCTGTCGACGTCCTCGGGTCGGATGCCCGGCCCGCGATCGGTCACGTCCAATCGCACGCCGCCCTCGGATGCGTGAATCCGGACGTTGACCGGCTTGCCCGGCGCGTACTTGGCCGCATTGTCGATCAGGTGCTCGATCACCCGCGCGATCTGACCGGCATCGCCGCGCGCGAGCGGTGTTCCGGCATCGACCTTCACATCGAACGTCGTGCCCGTCGCCTTCTCCTCGGCCACCAGCGCGAACGGTTCGATGGACGCGGCGGCCATCGCGCCAAGATCGAGCGGCTCGAGCTTGATCAACCAGCCGCCGGTGGCCGCAACCGCATCCAGCAGCGCCTCGAGCCGCGCCAGCAGCCGACCGCTTTGGCTCTCGATGATCGTGAGCGCCTTGCGAACGCTGTCCATGTCGCCCACGTCCAGGTTGCGCTGCGCCAACTGCGCCCCAACGCGCACGTTGGACAGCGGGGCGCGCAGGTCGTGGCCGAGCAGCGCCAGGAACTGGTCGCGGGCGTCGGCGTCGAAACGCCCGGCATCCGCGGCGTCCAGCCCGAGCCGGGCGAGCGTGGCCGCCACCTCGACCAGCGTGACCTCCTCGGCACTCGGCGCCACGGACCGCGACAGCGCGATGACGCCGCGCGTGCCCGTGCCGGCGGTCTGCGGGAGGGGCACGCACAACCAGCCGTCGATGTGGGCGACCTCGGCCTCCGCCATCACCTCGGCCAGCGCTCTGCGCTCCGGCGAGCGCGGCGGGGCACCCGAACCGGGCGCCCGGTGCAGCGCCGAGAGCGTCGGGCCCCCTACGTCGAGCCATACCTCGCACGCATCTGCCTCGAGAACCTCGGCGATGCCGCGCGCGACGACCGGCAGGAACGCCGTCCGATCGACTGCACCGGCTGCCGCCCGGGCCATGTCCAGGAGTGGATCGAGTCGCGTGTTCAGCTGCAGATCCACAGGGTCCTCCGCGCGCCAGGCCCGAGCCGGGCTTAATCCTTCGGTCACGAGAACTAAACGATAATATAACCGGCGCGGGCGCGGATTGCAAGGCGGGATCGCGATTGTCGCGGATTCCGCGGAATCCGCGATGCGGGTGATGCGGGCGGTGGGATGGGGTGCGGATGGGGTGGGGTGCGGATGGGGTGGGGTGCGGATGGCCTTCGGGCGACGCATGCGTCGCCCCTACGATATAATTGTTTGCCTATGCCCCAGCTCTTTCCGTTTTCGGCCATCGTCGGGCAAGACGATCTGCGGCGCGCGCTCGTGCTGAACGCCGTGCGGCCGGACATCGGCGGCGTGCTCGTGCGTGGCGAGCGCGGCACGGCCAAGAGCACGGCAGCGCGCGGCCTCGCGGCGCTCCTGCCGCCGATCCGCGCGGTGGTCGGCTGCCCGTATGCCTGCGATCCGGACAGAACGGCCCAGCTGTGCGAACGGTGCATGGCGCTGCTGGAAGACGGCCTCGACCTGCCGAGCGGCCTGCGCCCGACGCCGTTCGTCGACTTGCCGGTCAGCGCCACCGAGGATCGCGTCGTCGGCACGCTGGACATCGAGCACGTGCTGGCCACGGGCGAGCGGCGATTCGAGCCGGGTGTGCTGGCCTCGGCCAACCGCGGCCTGCTCTACATCGACGAAGTGAACCTGCTCGACGATCACGTCGTCGACGTCCTGCTCGACGCCGCGGCGATGGGCGTGAACGTCGTCGAGCGCGAGGGCGTGAGCTTCAGCCACCCGGCGCGCTTCATCCTCGTCGGGACGATGAACCCCGAAGAGGGTGAGCTTCGCCCACAGCTGACGGATCGCTTCGGCCTTTCGGTGACCGTCGGGGCCGTGCACGATGTCGAGCTGCGCACGGAAATCCTCCGCCGCCGGCTGGCCTATGACGATGATCCGGACACGTTCATGGCCCGCTGGTCGGCCAGCGAGGCGGCGCTGCGCGAGCGGATTCTCGCCGGGCGCGACGGACTCGGCCGCGTCGACATCACGGACAATGACCTTCGCTTGGCGGCGCGCCTCGTCGCGGCCGCCGGCGTCGACGGCCACCGGGCCGAGATCGCCATCCTGAAGACGGCGCAGGCGAACGCCGCATTCGAGGGCCGGACGACCATCAGCGTGGCCGACATGGCGCTTGCGGCCCGCCTGGCCCTGCCCCACCGCCAGCGCCGCGGGCCCCTCGAGGGCGGCTCGTCCGACATGGTGGCGGTGCACGAGGTGCTGGCACAGGCCGACCGCGACGGGCTCGAGACCGCGGCCGACGGCATGACGTCGCTCGCCGACGGGCAGCCGCAGCACGGTAAAGGAGATCCGTTGGCGCCAGACGCCGACGGGCCGAAAAGTGGAGGCTTCAGCTTCTAGCCCGGCGGCCGATGGTCAGGGTTCGCAGCCCATGCCGGGTCACGCCCAGCCGGATGCCACGCGGACCGAGGAAGCCGTTCAAGCTGCCGCCGCCTTCGCCGCGCGCCACTTCGAGACCGACCTCGACCGCCTCAGCCGCCGCGCCTCCGGCCGCCGCAGCGTGACGCGCACCGAGACACGCCGCGGACGCTACGTGGCCGCCCGCCCGGCCGAGGGTCGCTACGACGACATCGCGTTCGACGCGACGCTGCGTGCAGCGGCGCTGCGGCAGGCGCCGATCCGGCCCGGCAAGCCCATCGAGATCAAGCTCGGCGACCTGCACCGGAAGGAGCGGGTCCGCAAGGCCGGCAATCTGATCCTGTTCATGGTCGACGCCAGCTGGTCGATGGCCACCGCCGAGCGCCTGGCCGCCGCCAAGGGCGCCGTGCTCAGCCTGCTCGTCGATGCCTACCAACGCCGCGACCGCGTCGGCCTCGCCGTCTTCCGGCGCGAGGGCACGGAGATCGTCCTGCCCTTCACCGGCAGCACCGCCCTGGCCGAACGCCGCCTGCGCGACATCGCCGTCGGCGGCAAGACGCCGCTGTCGCACGCCCTGTACACCGCCGACCGGCTGTTCCAGCAGGCGATGCAGCGCGACCCGTCCGCCCTGCCGCTGCTCGTCCTCCTCACGGACGGCGCCGGCAACATCTCGCTCACCGGGCGCGCGCCGCTCGAGGAGATGCGCCTCCTCGCCGCCGCGCTCCGCCGCCGCGGCGTGCGCTCGATCGTCGTCGACATGTACACCCGCTCGCGCTTCTACCCGACCAGCCCCGCCGCTGAGCTGGCGGCGTGCCTCGGCGGCGAGCTGTGCAACATGTCGGAGCTGCGGGCGGAGGGGGTGGTGACGAAGGTGCGCTCGGCGATGGGGGGGTGAGGGCTTCGGGCACGCGTCCGCGTGAAGCTTCAGTACCCCGCCATCCCCGGCTCGACCTCCACCCGCCACGCCTCAATCCCCCCCGTCAGGTTCGCCAGCGCCGTAAAGCCTTGCGCCGCCAGCGCGTAGCACAGGGACTGGCTGCGGCGGCCATGGTGACACTGGAACACGATCGGCTCGCCGGGGTCGAGATCGGGCCACCACGCGCGGACCTCGGACAGCGGCAGGAAGTCGGAGCCGGCGATGCGGCAGATCGCGCGCTCGTGCGGCTCACGAATGTCGATCACGCGGGGCGCCGTGCCGGCGGCCATGGAAGCCGCGAGCTCGGTCGGCGAGATCTCGCGGAACGGCGGCATCGAGAGCGACAGCGGCTCGGTCGGAGGGGTCGAGGCGGGGGTTGGCATCGAGCGCTATGATACGTCTCCATCACACGCGGCGCCACCGCTGTCATCCAAGTACGTGTCCGCCAACGGCATGTCGCGTGTTGTTAACCCCGTGAGGTCGGAAGCCTTGGTGTACGACGAGGATTGGCTGGTCGAGGCCGCACGCCATGACCGTCAAGCATTCGGGCAGCTCTACGACCGTCACTTCGACGCGATCTACCACTACGTGGCGCGTCGGGTGGGGGATGAAGCACTGGCAGAAGACTTGACCGCCGCGGTGTGGGAGCGCGCCTTGGTCGCCATCGAGCGCTTCGAGCTGCGCGGCGTGCCGTTCGCGGCATGGCTCTATCGGATCGCCGGCAACGTCATCGCCAACCACCATCGTCGCGCCCACCTCGTCTCGTTCGTCCCGTTCCTGCCGCAGGCCCACCATGAGAGTGTTCATTTCGCCGATCCGATCGATGAACGGACCATGGTTCGCGAGGCGTTCATCCGACTGTCCGACAGCGATCGCGAGGTGCTCAGCCTGTGCTATCACGCCGGCCTGACACCGCCGGAGATCGCCGACGTCCTGAGCTGCAGCCCGGCCGCCGTGCACAAGCGACTGCACCGCGCCCGCCAGCGGCTGCGACAGCTCCTCGAGGGAGAACATCGTGTCCCGGTCTCATCCGTCCACTAGCCCGCCGCTCGATCCGAACGATCCCTTCGTCCGCCTGCTGGGCGCCGACGAGCGCCGCGTGGCGCGCCCGGAGTTCCGGGCCTCGCTCCGGGATCGCCTGCTGACGCTGGCCCCTGCGCCCGGCGTGCCGATCGACGCACCATTGATCGGCCGCATCGTCGTCCGCCCCGTGCCTGTTCTCGTGGCTGCGGTGCTCGCCACGGCGCTGATCGCCGCCGTGCTGGTCCTGCGTCCGGCCCACCGCGACATCGTGGTCCCGCCACCATCCGTCGAGCAGCTCGAGCCGGCCGCACAGCCTCCCGTCGCCGCAGCACCGGCCGCCGCGCCCGTGCGCCTGCACGCGCCGTCCAGCGCGGCCGAACGGCGCGCCGTGATCGCCGACCGCAGCGCCGTCGACCGTCCGGGCAAGCGCCCGGTGACGTCCTCATCGGCCGTCGAGCGGGACGATGTCGTGCCGGCGGCCCCGGCAGCCCTTCGACCGGCGCCTCTCCGACCGCTGGCCGCGACCGGATCAGGGGCCGGCGTCGCCGATCTCGCGCCGCCCGTGCCGCCGGCACCTGCCGATGCGGCAAGCGTTGCGCCGCCGCGGAATCCGTCATCGGACGGCGGCCGTGACCGCGGCCGGCCGGCCGCCGCCCCGTCGGCCACCGCCACCACGAACGCGGCCGACGGTTCGGGCGGCGCCGCCGCGACGGCGCCCGCGCTCCTGCCGCCCGAACCGGCGGAGCCGACGCCGGCACCGGTCGTGGCGATGCCGACCGTCCCCGTCGTGCCGACGCCGACGCCCGGCCCGTAGCGCCGGCACCGCAACGCCGGTGGCCAGAGCCGTTCTCTCGCAGCGGGTCGGGCGACGGACGTCGCCTCCGGCGCGCCGCCGGCAATGGGTGCGGATCGCCCTCGTCCTCGGACTTGCCGTCACCGTCGTCCGCCCGTCGGCGCCGGTAACGGGCGCGGCGGTGAGGCATGGGCTCGACGATCGCGGCATGGCAGGCCGCCGGATCTATCTGCCGCGGCTCGATCGCGCGTTCGTATCGCCCGGCGCCGAGACGTTCGTCGACGTGCCGTGCGACACGGCCGGCGATGCATGCCTGCCGCTCGGCTGGCGCGTGCGGTGCGGCGGCATGGGCCGCGTGCGCGACCTGGTGGTCGTCCGATCGGACGAAGGCACCGACGGCTCGGGCGCCCCGACCTTCGCGGCCGTGCTGGCCGTCGGCGACGGAGCGGCGCTCGGCGTGCCGAGCGGCGACGGCATCGATTGGCGGGTGGCCACCGGCGTCGACCTCGGCGGGCTCTACCACGCGACGGTCGGCAACGACCTCGGCGGCTGGGCCGTCGGCGACGGCGCCCGGATCGCCCGCCTGGGCGACGTCCGAGGCGCGTGCTGGTCGATCGCCGCATCGGGCTGGGTGACGGCCACGCTGCGCAGCATCGAGCTGAAGCCCGGCGGCGTTCCGCCGATCGGCGATCCGTGGCCGAAGGACATCGGCGGGTGGGCGGTCGGCGGGACGCTCGACGTGACGGATGGGGTGACGCGAACCGGCACGATGATCGCCCAACTGGATGTCGGCACCGACCCGCCGCTCTGGCGCCACCTCACCGAGGACACCGCGGGACGCCTGGCCCTGCCGCCGCTCTTCGACGTCCAGAGCGTGCCCACCGGGAGCGGCGGACAGGAGCTCTGGGCGATCGGCCAGGACGGAGCATCCGGCGTGCTTGCCCGGATGGAGGAGATCGACAGGCAGTGGACGTGGCGCCGCGACGCGAACTTCGTGCTCGACGGGCACCCGAACGAGCTCGCGCTGCAGTCCGAGACGCAGGGCTGGGCGTTCGGGCGCAGCACCGCGGACCGTCCGACGGCAGCCGTGTGGCGCTTCGAGGGCGGCCAATGGCGATCGCGGCCTCAGTTGCTGCACCCCGGCCAGTCGCTGCTCGACGCCTACAGTCTCGACCTGAGCACGGTCGCATACGGCCTCACGCCCGCCCTCGACGACACCGGGACCTCACGCGATGTCATCCGTCGCACGGACGGCGACCGCGAGTGGGCCACCGTCGCCCGATGGCCCGCCGGCGCACCGGTCCCGTCCGACGGCGGGCACCACTCCCTGGCCCCGCTCGGTGCCGAACGATACCTCTATGCGCTGGGCGACGGTCTGTGGCTTGTCGACGCCGGCGGCGGGACGGCCGCCGAAGGTGCCGCATGGACGCGGCTCTGGCAGCGCCACGACGTGCACGACTTCGCGGGCGCCGCCGACCACGGCTGGGCGCTGGCCGACGTGGCGGCGCCCGACGGACCGCACCTGATCGAGGTCGACCGCGCCGGCATGCACCGCTGGCGGCCCGACCGGCCGCTGCCCCGCCTGCGCGCGCTGGCCCACGGCGGCACGACGTACTGGGCGGTCGGCGACGGCGGCGCGACGTGGTGGATGCCGGCAGGCGCGACGACGTGGCGTCCGGCCCCGGCCGATGGGACGACAGGCGGTCATCTGCTTGCCGTGGCCGCCACGCCGGGCGGCGCGGTCTGGGCCGCCGGGATGGATCCAAGCGGCGGCGGGCGGGTGTGGCGCATGATCGAAGGCCGGTGGCACGTCATCGAGGCACCCGCGTCCCGGATACCACTGACCGCAATCGCGGCAACGGATAGCGGGAGCGCGTGGGCCGGCGGCGGCGGGACATCGCCGACCGGCGCGATGCTCTTCATCCGCCCCGCGCCCGCCGGCGAAGGCCCGTGCCCATCCGCCAACCCGTTGGACGATCCGTGGCAACGGGCGGGCGACGTCTGCTTCGCCACGAAGCCCTCACGCGTCGCCGGCATTGCGGCGCTGGGGGACGACGTCCTGTGGCTGGCACGCGAGCGCGATATCGTTCGGACGGGCGGCGGCAGTGTGCGCGTTCACGACGACCTCGGTGTCCGCGGCCCGGACGGAGACTGCCCGACGACACCCGCGTCCGCCCCGTGCAAGCTGCGCTACGAGTGCCGCCTGACGGCGATCAGCGCCGCAACGGCAAGCGCGGTGTGGACCGCCGTCCGCTGCACTTCCCCCCACGACGATCCGGGCCGCGGCGCGACGCGCATCGTGCGCTGGGACGGCACGGCGTGGCAGCAGGGCCCAGTGGTCAACACCCGGATCCGCCGCCTCGTCGCCGGCGCCGACGGAACGGGCATGCCCTGGGTGCTGGCGGTCGGCGATTGGACGACGGTCCTGCAGTTCCCGACGCGTTGAAGCCGACACGCCGTTCCCGCCCACGCGTCGGTCGCCATCGCAAGGTCACAACGACCTCGTCAGGGCGGCGGCTCGAGCGGCTCGAACCGCACGCCGGCCTGGGAGATCTCCACCGTTCCCAGCACGACCTCGTCGGCCTCCCATCGCCGGCCGGCCGCATCGCGCGCCGGGCGGCGCACCCCGGTGTCGGGCGCGTACCAGCCGACGGACAGCCGCAACGGACCGTTCGTCCCCCGGCCACCGGTCGGGATGTGGTGCGCATCCGGCACGACGTCGCCCGGCTGCCACAGCGACGACGGGTACGTCCCGCCCGCCGGCGGGCCGTCCGCACCGGCGCCCGGCCAGCCGCTCGCATCCGTGAGGTGCACGAACACGGTCTCATCGCCCGGGATTGGAGCGACGGACGTCCAGTAGAGCGTGAGCAGCAAAGGAGGTTCGCCACCCGGCGACAGGCGTTCCTCGATCGTGTACCCGCTCAGGACGGCGCTCGTCGGCTCGCCGAACGCGTCGCCGCGCACGTGCGCCGTCGGCGGCAACGTGACGGGCTGCACCGGCAGGAGCACGACCGGCCAGGCGTAGCCGCCACCCTCCGGCAGCACGTCGCTTGTGCGCGCGCCGCACGCCGTCGCGTCACGTCGCCCGCCGACGACCGCGACGCGCGCGTCCCACCCCCGGTCCGCAAGCCACCCGGCCAAGATCGTCGCCCGCCGCGGCGCGTCGACCGGCGGCACGAGGAGCGTTACGTCCTCGGTGAAGCGCCGGTTCGGCAGCCAGGCGCTGCTCGGGTAGCGCCCGCCCTGCGGGATCCGGTCGTCGGCCGACAGGACGCGGCCATCCGCGTCCACGAGCTGCGCGAACTGGCGCAGCGGATCGTCGGCCTGGCGCCCGGACGTGACCCAGGTCAACGGCCAGTGCGCCGCGGCGCCGGAGGGCACGCGGGCGATCGGGGCGCACGGATCGACGACGAGGCGCGCCAGGCCCGGGCCGAAGTCCGGGCCGGCCGCCGCAGACGCGGCGTCGACGCCCATCGCCGCGGCGGCGGGCGGGTCGTCGATCGGCAATGAACCTCGCACCGGCCCGAATGCCGGTTGGAGGACGTGCGTCAACCCGTACGTCCCGAGTCCGAGCCACCCGACGACAAGGGAGAGCTGCGCCGCCGATCGCCATCGCACCGGCAGCCAGCCGGTCAACCCGAGCACGAACAGGACGCCGAACGCGGACAGCGCCGGAAACAGGTACCGGCCCTGGGCCACGACGAGATCGAAGGTGAAGGCCAGCCGGAAGACCGATGCGTGGACGAGTGCGATCGCTGCCGCGAGCAGACCCACCGCCCAGCGCGTCGACGCCGGGCCCAGCACCCCGTCGGCGTCGTCCGGACGCCGCCGCAGTCGGAGGCCGAGCGCCGTCCAGCCGACCGCGCTCGAGACGAGCAGCCCCCCGAATGCGGCGTACAACCGCGGCGGCATGGCGACGACCATCCAGCCGAAGCGCCCGAGGAACGACTCGAACTGTACGCGAAAGTACAGCGGCAACTCCGGCCACAGCGGTGTGCGGCGCACGCTGGCCACGGCGGCGCGCTCGAAACCTGCCCAGCCGAGCACGTCGCCGCCCATCGCCACGTTCCACATCAGCCACGTCCCGGCCACCGCCAGCAGCGGCCCGCCGCACCACGCGCCGCCGCGCACGAGCACCCCCCACGAGCGCGCGCGCCGCGCGGCGATCCCGATCGCCAGGCCCCCGACCGCCACGAGCGCCAGCGTCGTCAGCTTGGCGAGCAGCCCGAGGCCGAGAAGCACGCCGAGCAAGGCGAACGCCCGCCGGCGGGGCGGCCGGACGGCAACGCGCGCAGCGGCGACGAGCGACAAGGCACCGACGGCCGACGCCAGCGCGTCGTTGTTCGCCACGCCGCTCATGAACAGGAACTGCGGCAGGAAGGCCGTGACCGCTGCAGCCGCGAGCGCCAACGACCACGCGCCCGGCACGACGGTGCGGGCGAGCGCGAATGTGGCGAGCACGGTGACCAAGCCGAGGAGCATCGACAGGCGCCGCAGCGCCGCGACGAACGCGTAGCGCGGGGCCATGGGCGGCAGCTCGTCGGCGGAGTGGTGGTGGGCGGTGTACGTCGCCGGATCGAAGAAGTCCGGCACGAACTGGCGGTTGGGGACGAAGTGGAGGTCGCGGTCGTCAAGTCCCCATGTCGCCAGGGCGCCGAGCGCGTAGTACAGCGGCGGGTGCTTTACCTGCTGCTGCAGCGGCTCGCCGACCTCGCCGTGCCGCGGCGGTCGCCCGTTCGCCCGGAGGAACGAAACATAGGCGATGTGCCCCGGTTCGTCCGGCCCTTCACCGAACGGCGTCGCATCACGATACGCGCAGGCGAGGCCGATGTAGGCGACGAGAAGCGCGGCGAGTGAAGCGCGACGGAGCCACGATCGACGCCCGGCCGGATCACCCCGTCGGTCCGCCGCCAACGAACCGCGATCCCCCGTCAAGGCGCGTCCCCGTCGATGAAGATCTGGTGCCAGAGCTCGAGGATCACGAGCGCCATCACCTGCTTGACCACGATGAACTCGCGGCCGGCCATGCGCTCGACCAGGGTCCGCACCGCGGCAGGCTCGAAGTAGCCGCGGCGGCGCACGGCGTCCGGACTCAGCGTTCGCTCGATGAGCCGGGCGACGGCGGGCTGGTCGACGAAGAACTCGCCGGGCAGGTAGAACGGGTTCTTCTTGCGCCGTGTGTTCTCGGGCGGCAGCACCCGCTGTGCCCAGGTACGCTCGATAACCTTGTCCGCCAAACCGCGCACCTTCCAGTGCGGCCGCAGCCGGAACGCCAGGTCGACGAGGTCGGCGTCGAGGAACGGCAGGCGCAGCTCGAGCGAGTGCGCCATGCTGCTCTTGTCCTGCCGGAGCAGCGCGAAGTCCTGCAGCCAGTCGTCGAACTGCAGGGCGAGCAGCCGATCGAGGAAGTTCGCCGATCCCGCATCGGCCACCGGCCGCCCGGCCTGATATGCGTCGTGCGCGGACATGGTGTCCAGCATGCGTGTGGCGCCGAAGGCGGGGCTGTACAGCCGGGCGCGGTCGGCCGGGCTGAACAGCGTCCGCAGCCAGGTGTAGTTGCCGTACAGGCCGCGCGTATCGTAGCCGGCCAGGAAGTCCGCCACCCGCCCCCGTCCCTCGCGGCCGAGGTGGGCCGGAAAGACGAAGAAGCGATCGAGCACGTCGACCGGCGCCCGCCGCACGGCTTCGGCCACGATGTGCCGGTTCACGGCGCCCGGCACGAGCCGCCGATAGCGCTCGGTCCACAGAAGCACCTTGTGGAAGCTGTAGCC
Source organism: Ardenticatenales bacterium (assembly GCA_020853525.1). GTDB lineage: Bacteria > Chloroflexota > Anaerolineae > Epilineales > Epilineaceae > Avedoeria. Next base: position 18,896 of record JADYYS010000050.1, read on the forward strand.
GCCGAACAGCTCGTCCGCCCCCTCGCCGGCGAGCACGACCTTGACATGACGGCGCGTTTCCTGGGCCAGCAGGTAGTAGGCCAGGATCAGCGCGTCACCGATCGGGCGCTCGAGGTGCCAGATCATCTTGGGCAACAGGTCGAAGTGCTCGGGCCGGCAGATGATCTCGGTGTGCTGGGTTCCCAGCCGATCGGCCAACGCCCGCGCTTGGCCGGTCTCGTCGGTTGCCGTCCCGAACCCGAGGGCGAACGTGCGGACGGTCCCGCCCAGCCGCGCCATCTCGGCCACGATCGCGCTCGAGTCGACGCCGCCGCTCAGGTAGGCTCCGACGGGCACGTCGCTGACGAGGTGGCTGCGCACAGCGCGCGTGAAGCCCTCGTCGAATGCCTCGAGGGCCTCGGCATCCGGCACGTACGGGCCCGTCGTCAGCGGCACGTCCCACCACCGCCTGATCTCGAGCCGGCCGTCCTTCAGGCGCAGGTAGTGCGCCGCGGGCAGGACGTGGATGCCCTCGAAGAGCGTGGCCGGGTTCGGGACGTAGCGCAACGCCAGGAACGCGTCGATTCCGGCCGGATCCACGCGGCGGGGTACGTGGGTGCTTTGCAGGATCGCCTTGATCTCGGAGCCGAAAACGAGCCGCCCGTCCTGCCAGTGGTAGTAGAGCGGCTTCATGCCCACCCGGTCGCGCACGAGCGTCAGCGAATCGTCCCGACGGTCGTGGACCGCGAAGGCGAACATCCCGTGCAGTCGGGGCAGGCACTGGAGGCCGTCGTCTTCCCAGGCATGGACGATGACCTCGGTGTCGCAGCGCGATGCAAATCGGTGGCCGCGCTCGGTCAGCTCGGCCATCAGGGGTCGGTGGTTGTAGATCTCGCCGTTGTAGACGACGACGACGGACCCGTCCTCGCTCACCGCCGGCTGTCGGCCGCCGGCCAGATCGATGATCGCCAGGCGGCGCATGCCCAGGTGGACGCTCCCACCGTCGTGGAAGCCGTCGTCGTCCGGCCCGCGGTGGCGGATGGCATCGCCCATGCGTGCCAGCGCACCCGGTTCATCGAAGCCGGCGAAGCCGAAGATGCCGCACACGATGCCTAGTACCCCACCACTGCAGATTCTCCGGGTTCCGTAACTCTGGTAGCCATCACGAGCATGTTCAGTGGTGGGGTACTAGTACAGCACCACTGTAGATTCTTGGGACTCCCCAATCTGGTCGCCGCCCAAGGCATGTTCAGTGGTGGTGTACTAGCGCCGAACCAGCGCCCAGGGGATGAACCGCACGCTCAGCTCGCTTGCGCCGATGCCCGGCGATCCGCCGCTCCGCAGAGCGAACCACGACCGCGGGTCGTTGCCCCACCCGGCCGGGAACCGTCGCTCGAGCGAGGCACCGGTCTGGAACAGCGGAATCTGCCATGGAAGTGCGGAGCGCCACGCCACGCCGTCCACCCGCACCCACGGTCCGAGGAGCGGATCGGCGGTGCGGCCGGCGCGCGGGCGACCGAGCACCACGGCGCCGCTGTCGGCCGCGACCCGCCCGGCCCACGGGCCGAACAGCGGCACGCCGTCAGGGACGGTCGGGGCGGCGGCATGGTCGAACGGGTCGACAGCCGCGACGACCGCAAACCCGTTCGCGCTCAACCGTGCGCCCGCGGGAAACACGAACCGGACCTCACCGATCAACCCCCATGGCCCGGTGCCGGACGCCGGATCGCCGCCGAGATCGATCGGGCGATCGGTGAGGTTGCGCAGCTCGATCCACGCCGAGCGACCCTTGGGGGGCGCCGCCAGCATCTCGCTGATGATCACCGGTCCGATCGCGGGCGGCGCGTTCGGCGCGCCCGTACCGGTGCGGAACGCGTCGACATCCGCCGGGTCCGCCACGCCGAACGTCGGCCCTGCCAGCGCGGCAACGTCAAGGCCGCCCGGATGGCGATGCGGCCCGAACGACGTGCCGCCGTCCGCCGCGCCGCACGTCAGGCGCTGCACGAAACCCGTCGGACGACCGGCAGCGTCCGCGGACGAGAGATAGACCGGCTCGCCGTCGCTGTCGAGCCCGAACGCGGTTGCGGCAGGCGCGAGCGCTTTGAAGTCGCGCTCGTAGATCACGCTGAAGCCGCCGGCCGGGATCGCCAACGGCGCCGGGAGGCGGTACTTCTGGAGCGCGCCGCGGTCATCGGACAGGTACCAGCCGCCGATGTCGACGGGTGCGGCCGACGGGTTCGCGAGCTCGACGGCGTCCTCGTATGGCGCGTCACCGGCGCACATCACCTCGGAGAGCGTGATCCGGCCGTCCCACGGCGGGGCGGGGTCGTCGCGTCCGGGAGAGCCGCCGGAGGCGCGGCTGGCGCGCCACGCCAGCGGGTCGGTCGCGTCGATCGGGTCGGCGCCCGGGTCGACATCGCGCAGCACGAGGGAGAAGCCGTGGCCGTCCGGGCCGAGCGGCCAGAGATCGCCCTCACGATACGTGACGTCGGCCAGCATCTCGCCGCGCGCGTCGAGGAGCGTGATCCGTTCGCCGCCGTCGGCGAGGCGCCCGGTGAACAAGGCGTCGGGCGCGAAGCCGTAGCGCGCCGCGAAGGCGCTGGAGTTGCGCGCCAGGATGAGCGGCCGGGCGGCGGTCAACCGGGTGGCGGCCGGCAGCGTGGCGGTGATGCCGTGGGTGAACGTCGCACCCGACAGGTCGACCGGTGTCGTGCCGGCACCGTGCGGCACCGCCAGCTCCACGAACTCCTCGTCGTCGCCCGCTACCGGGTGGTAGTGGATCTCGGAGATCGCGACGCGCGGCCGGCTGTAGGTCGCATCGGCCATGGCGCTCCACCTGCCGTCCGGCGTCCGCTGGCGGGCGCGCAGGCGCGTGTAGCGGTCACCGATCCGAATCGCCCGGTCGTAGGGCAAGGCGCTCGGCGACGGATTGGTGGTGTTGGGAGTGCGCGGATCCGTGCCGTCCGTTGTGAACCAGATCGTGCCGTCGGTGGCCTGGTCGGCACAACCTTGGTCCAGGAGACCAACCGACACCATGCTCACGGACTTGCCGTTGCCGCCGGGCGGGGAGAACCGCGGGCTCGCGACGGCCGGGTAGAGTCCCTCGGCGCACAGTTGGGCCAACACGTCGGCGGTGCGGCTCGGGTAGAGGTCGCGCAGCAGCCGGTCCCGCTCGGGACGCCAATGGTCGTCGCGGTTCTGGGGGCGGTTCAGCTTGGCGTTGTCCAGCATCGCGAAGCGGACGAAGCGCCAGTTCTCGCTGCGCGTGCGCTCCTGCCATGGCCCATCCCCCCAGCGCGCGCTCTCGCCGACGATCGCCCGCTCGATCTCGCCCGCGACGGCGACATACCGCGCGGCAGCGGCGGTCGGCGTCAGGGCGCCGGCCTCGAAGAACTGGCGGCGGACCCGATCGGCGAACAGCAGGCGGTACTCGGCGCTGCCTTCCGAAAGCCATCGGTGGAGCCCGGCCACACCGTCCAGGTCGATGGTTCGGCCGCAGCGCTGCGGCTTGCCGATGCAGGTGTCGATATCGAGGCGGTCGTTGCACGGTCCGCAGTAGGTCTCGCCCGGGCTCTGCCGCAGGCCGAGGCTGTGCTCGATGTCCCAGACGAAGAACTGGAACGGGCCGCCGAGCACGCGGTTGCGGGCGGCGATGAAGTTGTTCGTCGGCCAGTCCCAATTGTCGGCGTAGAGCTCGAGCAGCGTGTAGTCGGCGTGCTGCGGCAAGTCCATGAGCTGGGCGACCCGGCCGTAGGTGGCCCTGTCGATCTCGACGCCGGCCGGGATGGAGTCGCGGACCGCCAGCAGTGCCTTCCAGGCCGCATCGTCGCCGTCCCCGAGATCGTACGCATCGCGATCGCGGAGCGTATCGTGCGCACGGATGACGTCCCAGTTGCCTTCCTTCCCGCCGAGGTGCGCGGCCATGAAGTCGGCGTCGAGCTCCTCCGTCAGGTTGTAGAGGCCCCAATAGAGCCCGTCGAGGTAGAGATGGACCCACGTGCCGCGCGCGCCGGCCCAGCCCATGTCCCGCTGCGTGCGCCGGCCCCACTCGTCGTGGACGTACTGGGCCTTGCCCGGGAAGTAGATGAACGTGTCGGCCTGGCCGCCGCGCAACCTGAGACTGTCGAAGCGGGCCGGCAGGTCCGGCTGGCCGTCGGGGCCGACGAAGACCGGGTAGTCCAGCTGGCTTGGCCCGTACATGCTGCGAAAACGGACGGAGAACGAGTGCTTGAGCGTCGTATCGGGCTTGCGGCTCCAGCCGCCGGCGATCCGCACGCCCGCGTCCACCTGAAAGCCGGGGCGTCCGTCGGTGCGCAACATCTCGATGGATGCCGGCCGCTCCCACGCCGTGCCGCGCTCGAGCGGGTGGCTGTAGATGCCGCTGTCGGGATCGAACAGGTGGTCCGGGTCCGTGACGATCGAAACGCTCGGGATGGCCTTCAGGTCATCGATGATCTCTGCCGCATACCGCGGGTCGTCGACGACGCGGCCATCGACGGCGTAATCGGCCGGCACGGGTCGACCTTTCTCGGTGCCCTCGGGATAGGCGCCCCAGGTGGCCGGGAAGCCGGGCGCGCTCACCCCTTGGCGGACGCGGTCGGCCAGGAAGAGAAAGGTGTGCGTCGCCACGGGCGACGGCGTCCAGCCCGACCGGAATGCCGCGGCGCGCACCGTCGTCGTGCGCTCGATGTGCAACGGGCCGTCGGCGGTCGCACCATGTTCGAGCGACGGCGGGCTGCCGTCCGTCGTGTAACGGACGATCGCGTCGCGAAGGGGGCTGTGGATGGTGAGATCGAACGGTGCGTCGAAGTAACCGCGCTCGACCGAGAAGACGACCGGCGGCACGTCGTGGAGATCGTGGTTGCGCCCGGTGTACGGCAGGTAGATCGCGCCGCTGCCCGCGGCGGCCGCCGTCGACAGGATCGCCGCGCCGGCGGCAGCTGCAACGAGCAGCAGTGCCACCGGGACGGCGCGGATACGGGCGATCGAACGGCGCATGGCGATTGGGCGGCCCTTCCTCCACCCTGGCCGGCGGTTCCCCTGCCCGGCCGAGGGCATTGTACCGTATGGCCGGCAGCACGAATCGCGGTGTTAGGGCAATGACAGCGCACGGCCGACCGGGGTGTCGGCGGATCCCGGAAAACGGGCGTCTCCCTCTCGCGACGTCGCGAGTCTAGACAGCTGGGGCCCGCGGCGCATAACATGCGCTTAACATCCCAATCCTTTCGCGGCCGTGCGTCGTATCTACGATCACACCACCGCTTCGCAGCCGCATCCGGCAGCTGCGCCCAGTTGGTCAGGTCATGGAAGCCCGCCCGGAAGTCAACCGGTTCGACCGACTAGAGATGAAGTACGTGCTCGACGCGCACCAGCGCCGCGCGATCGAGTCCGTCATCCGCGCGCGCCTGTCGCCTGACCCGTATGGCGATGCCGAGGGCTGCTACCCGATCATCAGCCTTTATCTGGACGACGCCGAGCTGTCGGCCTTCTGGGACCGCGAGCGCGGCCTCGCCTCGCGCCGCAAGCTGCGGGCGCGGATCTACGGCGGCGCCGGCACCCGCGCGGCCCCGACGTGCTTCGTCGAGATCAAGCACAAGTACGGCCGGCGCACCGCCAAGCGCCGGATCGCCTTGCCGGTGGCCGACGCGATGGCGCTCGTCGGCGGTGCGCCGCCGCCGGCCGCGTCGACGCGGATGTCGACCCTGACGGCACGTGAGACGCTCGTCGTGCTCGAAGCGCAGAAGATGGTCCGCGACCTCCGGCTCGCCCCGCGCTGCATCGTGCGCTACGACCGCCACGCCTACCTCGGCGCCGCGGACGCGCCCGACCTGCGGATCACGTTCGACCGCAGCGTGCGCGCCCGCGCCCGCGACCTCGTGCTCCGGACGGACGATGACGACTTCGACGTCGATCTCCTGCCGGAGGGCGCCTCGGTCCTCGAGATCAAGGTGGATCACGTCGCACCGTGGTGGCTGGCGTCGGCGGTGGCCGCGCTCGGCCCAACGGGCCACGCGATCAGCAAGTACGCGCTGGCGGCCGAGAAGCTGCTCGTGCCCACATTCCTCGCCGAATCGCGCGCGGCCGAACGGGCCGCGCCCGCCCCTTCACGCAACGGACGGACGGCCCATGGACATGCTCAACCAGCTCTTCGGTGACTTGCTCCTGCCGCCGGCCGCAGGCGACGCGGTCACGCTCGTGCAGCTGATGACCGCGCTCGGGCTGTGCTGCGTGCTGATGGTCATCATCGGCTTTGTCTACCAGCGGACGCACCGCGGCACCCTCTACACCCAGGACTTCGTCCACGCGCTCATCGTCATGGGGGTCGTCGTGACCGCGGTCATCATGGGCATCGGCCAGAGCCCGGTGGCGGCGTTCGGCATCTTCGCCGCGTTCTCGATCATCCGCTTCCGGCGCGCGCTGCCCCAAACGCGGGACGTCGCCTTCATCTTCCTGGCGATGGCGATCGGCGTGGCGTGCGGTGCGCACCAGTACGCGCTGGCCGTTCTGACGACGCTGCTCGTCAGCATCATCGTCGTGGCCCTCGCCACCCTCAACATGTTCGCGCCGGTGCGGCCAAGCCACTTGCTGCGGCTGCGGGTGCCGCCCGAGGTCGACTTCGACGCAGCGTTCGCCGATGTCTTCCACCGCTTCCTCGACCGCATCCACCTCCAGTCCGTCGAGTCGGTCCAGGCCGGGATGCTGACCGAGCTGCGCTACGCCGTCCGCCTGCGCGCCGACGCCCGTCCGCACGACCTCGTCCTCGCGCTGCAGCAAGCGAACGGCAACAACCGCGTCATCCTCACGACGGCGGTCTTCGACGGGGACGGCGGCGCGGACGACGACTGACGCGGACGACGACTGAAAGGGCACGGTAACGCCGTGCCCCTACCCGAGGATCCCGTCGTCCGACCGTGATCGCACCTCCCGCAACCACGCGTACATCAGGATCCCCCCCGCCACCGCCACGTTCAGCGACTCCGCCCGCCCGACGATCGGCAGCCGCACACGCGCCGCCGCGAGGCCGTCGATGTCCGGCGACAGGCCGCGCGCCTCGTTGCCGAGGACGAGCGCGACGCCGGGCACGCCGGCGCTCCCAACACCTTCGCTCCCAACGCCCCCGCTCCCCATGCCCCCGCTCCCCGGTCCGAACACGCCGGCCCCCCACAGCTCGCCCCCGTGCGCGTCCGCCCCGACGACGCGATACCCCGCCCCGCGGAGCCACGCCGCGAGCGCGTCGGCGTCGCTCGCCCAGCCGAGCGGCAGCGTGAACAGCGAGCCCATGCTGCCCCGCACCGCCCGCGGGTCGAACGGGTCGACGCACGGCTCGACGAGGATGACGGCGTCGGCGCCGGCGGCGTCGGCGGTGCGGATGAGCGTGCCGAGGTTGCCGGGGTCCTGCAGGCGATCGAGCACGAGGACGAGGCCGGGCGCGCCCGGACGGGGCACGAGGCCCTCGGCTTGGCGTCGGGCGATGGCGGCGTCGAATGCCGCTGCATCGCCATCCGCGCGGCTGCCGGCAGGGGGCAACGCCCAGCCGAACGTGGCGAACGTCGCCACGATGCCCTGCAGCTCGTCCCGCTCGCACAGCGACGCCAGCACATCGGCCGTCACGGCGTGCATCCGCGCGCCGGCGCCCGCGAGGCGGTCGGGCAGCGCGCGTGCGGCCGGCGGCGTCGACGGGTCGTCGAGCACGGCCGGGGCGAAGAAGGCATCGAGCGGGCGGTGGCCGGCCTCGAGCGCCATGTGGAGGAGCTGGAGCCCCTCGACCAGGAACCGCTCCTGCGCGCGCCGGTGCTTGCGCGCCTCGAGCTTGCGCGCCTCGACGACCGCCGGGTTGCGGCGGCTGGTGACGAGGTCGGTCGCCCGAGGATCCTTCGGCCAAGGTTCCCTCGGCAAGGGTTCCTTCGGCGAGGGATCCTTCGGCCAAGGATCGGTCGACGCGGTGCGCGGCGTGGACATCGGGCGGTACTATACCGGCGATGGACGATTCCGGCGGTCCGCGCGAACCGATCTCGATGGCCGCGATCCGGGCGTCGCTCGCCGCGCTCGCGGATCGGCTCGGCCCCGGCACGGTGTCAACGGCGCCCGACGTCCTCCTCGGCGTGTCGCACGATGCCGGCCTCGACCGCGCCACCGCCCTTGCCGTCGTCCGACCATCGACGACCGCCGACGTCGCGACCGCCGTGCGCTGGGCGCGCGGCGTCGGCGCGCACGTCGTCGCCCGCGGCGCCGGCACGGGCTTGTCGGGCGGGGCGGTACCGGTCGCGACTTCGATCGTCCTGGCACTCGACGGCTTGGACGGGATCGCCGTCGATCCCGTCGACCGTGTCGCCGTGTGCGGCCCCGGCGCCGTCACGGCGGACGTCGATGCCGCGGCCGCGGCGCACGGCCTGATGTACCCGCCCGACCCGGCCAGCTGGCGGCAGTGCACCGTCGGAGGCAACGCAGCGACGAACGCGGGCGGGCCGCGCTGCCTGAAGTACGGCGTGACGGCCGGCTACGTCCAGGGCCTCACGGCCGTCCTGGCCGACGGGCGGACCGTTCGCCTCGGCGGCCTCGCGCTCGACCCGCCCGGCCCCGATCTCATCGGCCTGCTCGTCGGCAGCGAAGGGACGCTGGCCGTCGTGACCGAGCTCATCCTGCGCCTCATCCCGCGTCCGCCGGCCGTCGGCACGCTCCTCGCCGCCTTCCCGGACGCAGCCGCCGCCGGCGCCGCGGTCGCCGCCATCGTCGCCCGCGGCCTCGTCCCGGCCGCGCTGGAGCTGATGGACCGGGCGATGCTCGCGATCCTGGCCGCGGACCGCGATGGCGACGGCGAGGCCGACCTCGACGATCCACTCAACGGCGGCCCGCCCGCCTGGCCGCCCGACGCCGGTGCGGTGCTGATCGCGGAGGTCGATGGACATCCGGCGAGCATCGCGCCGCAGCTCGCGGCCGTCGGCGCCGCCGCCGAGGCGCACGGCGGCCGCTGCCGCATCGCCACGGACGACGGCGAGCGCGCCGCGCTGTGGGCCGGACGTCGCCGCGCCGGACTTGCGGTCCTCCGCCCCACCGGCGCCTACCACACCGCCGACGCCGCCGTACCGCCCAGCCGCCTGCCGGCCGTCATCGACGCCGTCGCCACGATCTGCGCCGCCCGCGGCCGAACGTACGGCCTCGTGGCCCATGCGGGCGACGGCAACCTGCACCCCCTCGTCCCGTTCGATCCGGCGTCGCCCGCCGATGCGCACGCCGTCGAGGCCTGCGTGGCCGAGATCGCGGCCGCAGCTGTGGCCGCGGGCGGCACGGTCAGCGGCGAACACGGCGTCGGCCTCACCAAGCGCCGGTTCCTGCCATGGCTGTTCGATTCAGCGACGCTCGAAGCGATGCGCGACGTCAAGCGCGCGCTCGACCCGCTGGGCACGCTGAACCCCGGCAAGGTGCTGCCGCCGGCCGGCGATCCGGGCGCGGCCTGGCCGCGCGACGACGTGCCGCCGGGGCGATCGCCCGGACCGTTGCGGACGTCCTCGATCACCGTCGCCCCCGCCGACCTCGTCCTCACCGCCCCGGCAGCCGCCACCCTCGCCGAAGCAGCCGCCGCCGCGCACGCCGCCGGCTGCCTGCTCCCCCTCGCCTCGCCGTGGCCTGAATCGACGCTCGGCGACGTCATCGGGCGGCGCCTCGAAGCCCCGTGGCGGACGCGCTACGGGGCGATCGGCGACCACGTATTGCGCATTGCGGCGACGCTGCCCGACGGCCGCGTGATCCGCGCCGGCTGCGCCGTGCGCAAGCACGTCGCCGGCTACGCGCTGCAGCGTCTGTTCGTCGGAGCGGGCGGGCGGATGGGGCGGATCGAGGCCGTCTCCCTGCGGCTCGTGCCCGCACCGCCGCGCCGCGCGTCGCTCCTCGTCGGCGCGGACGACGTCGATGCGGCCGTCGCCCTCGCCCTCGCCGCGCGCGACGTGACGATCGGCGCGAGCGCTGTCCTGGTCGTCGAGGCGCCCGCGCTCGCGTCGCACCCCGGCCTTGCCGCCCACGTCGACGGCCGACCGTGGGCGGTCGTCGTGACGAGCGAGGGCGTTGCGGCGGACGTCGACGCCGATGTGGTGCTGGCGCGCCGGGCGATCGGCGCACCGCGCGGCCGAGTGCGTCGCATCGATCATGCCGCTGACGACCTCGGGGGCGTCGACGTGTGGGCCGCGGCGGTGGCGGACGCGGCGCCGATCGTGCGGCTCGGGGTGCCGACCCACTGCCTGACGGCAGCGATCACGGCAACGACGGCATCGGGCTTCCCATGCGTCGTCATCGACGTTCTCGGCGGCCAGATCTTCGTCCGCGGGCACATCGACGGCGCGCTGGACGCAGCGAAGCCGACGCTGGGCAGGATCGCCGCGGCGTACGGCGGGCATGTCCTGGCCTGCGGTCCGGCCACGGTCCCTCATTGCGTGGCCGGACCTAGCGTCAGTGCGCAGTGAGGTGCGGGCGGGTTGGGGTTTGGGGGGAGGGCAGCCACGGGGGGCTGCCCCTACTCGCGGGATCCGGGGGTTACTGTCAGCGTGACCCGCTGCCCGTCGCGATCCACGATGACCTTGATCGCCTGTCCGATCTTCAGGGCATCGAGCGACTTCGTGTAATCGTAGATGTTCTCGACCTTCTGGCCGGCCAGCTCGACGATCACGTCGCCGGCCTTGAGGCCGCCCTGCTCCGCCGGGCCGCCCTCGGCGACGCCTGACAAGAGGACCCCGGCCACGCCGGTGTCGGCGTAGTCCGGGATCGTGCCGAGGTAGACCCGTCGGCCGCCGCCGGACGGGCTCTGCTCGGGCGCCTTGGCGGCCACGTAGTCCAGCGGCGCGTCGGCGCGGGCGAGGGAGACCGTGATCCCGCTCATCAGGCGGGCGATCTTGGCCAGCGCATCGTAATCCAGGCGCTCCGGCGTGTCGCGGGGCGTGTGGTACTCGGAGTGGGCGCCGGTGAAGGCGGCCAGGATCGGGACGCCCTTCAGGTAGAACGAGGTTGCGTCCGTCGGCAGGAACGTGTCGTCGGACAGCGTGAGCGGCAGTCCGATGGCGACGTTGCGCTGCTCGATCAGGCGGCGCCAGCCCGTGCTCGAGCCGATGCCCTGCAGGATCACGCCGTCGTGCAGCCGACCGATCATGTCCATGTTCAGATAGGCCGCCGCCGCCGGGTAGATGGACTCCGCCTTGGGATCGTCGCCATATGCCTTCACGAAGTGGCTGGAACCGAGGATCCCGAGCTCCTCCCCCGACCACGCCGCGAAGACGATGTCGCGCCGGGCGTCGGCCAGCCGGCCGTCAGCCGCCTCGTCGGCCAGGAACTGAGCGATCTCGATCAGGCCCGCGACGCCCGAGGCGTTGTCGTCCGCACCGTAGTGGATCTTGCCCTTCTCTTCGGGCTTGGCCAGCGAGTCGCCGGCACCGCCGCGACCGAGGTGGTCGACGTGCGCGCCGATGATGACGTGCTCCGCACTCGGCGTCCGGCCGACCTGCAGCCGGCCGACGACGTTGCGGCCCTTGCCGGTATCGAACGTCAGCGTGAAGTGCGCGCCGATCTGGTGGCCCGGCAGCGCGAAGCCCGCCACCGCCTCGCCGCCGTCGAGCGCCGCCTGCGCTGAGGCCAGCGTGTGGCCGCTCTTGCCGAACAGCCCCTCCGCCCACGCATCCGTCACGCTGGCCGCCGCGATGCTCGTTCCGGCCACGGACGCATCGAAGCGCAGCTCCACAAGCTGCTCCTTGACGTTGCTCGTCGGACCGCTGACGACGAGCAGGCCGACGGCGCCGCGGTCGCGGGCCTCCATCGCCTTGTAGCGCAGGGACGCGTAGCGGTTCAGATGCTGCCGTCGCTCGGCATCCACATCCTCGGGCAGGTAGCGCAGGACGACGACCCACTTGCCGTTCACGTCGAGGTCGCCGTAGCTGTCGTAGGCCGCCTGCTCGCCGTCCTTGGGTGCCACGATGCCGTAGCCGGCAAACGCCACGCCCCCGAAGCCGACCGAGCCCGTCTTCGAGAACGACAGCGGCCGCCAGTCCGTGTCGACGACCCCTTCCTCCTCCGCCCCCCCCTCGGCCTGGCGCACGAGCATGTTGACGCCGTCGATCCGGACGCCGGACGTGAAGTCGAACGCCTGGAAGTAGCCGTCGTCGCCGGCCGGCGCGAGGCCGAGCGCTTCGAACGCCTCGGCCACGTACTGCGTGGCCCTGTGCTCGCCGATCGTGCCGGTCTGCCGACCGTCCATCTCGCCGGCGGCGAGGCGCACGACGTGCCGCTTGGCGTCGGCGGCCGTGATGTCGTCCGTCGTCGCCGCCATGTCCGGCGGCGCGGCCGGTGCGTCGTCGGCGCCCGCACCGGCCGCCTCCGCGCCGGCGGACGACGACGATGCGGCGCGCGGCGGACTCAGCGCGAGCAGCGCGCGGGCCTTGGCGTCGTTCCAGTCGGCGACGAAAATCTGGTACTCGCCGCCGGCGGTGCCGCGCTTGTTCGACCACGAGATCGTGGCACCGCCCGGCGAGAAGACCGGCAGGACGTCCGCATCGGGGGTGAACGTCACCCGCACCGGCTCATGCGCCCCGGCGGCATCGACCATGAACAGCTCGAAGTTGTCGTAGCCCAGTTTGCTCGACGTGAAGACGATGTAGTCGCCGCTCGGGTGGTAGTACGGTGCCCAACTGAGGGCGCCGAACTCCGTGAGCTGCCGTGCGTCCGTGCCGTCGGCGTTCATCGTCCAGATCTCGGCCATCGTCCCCTCGGCGTTGAACCGCCGCCAGACGATGCGCCGGCCGTCCGGGCTGAAGAACGGGCCGCCGTCGTAGCCCTTGACGTCGGTCAGGCGCCGGACGTTGCCCCCGTCGGCATCCATCGTGTAGATGTCCATCATGTAGGCGGGGTCCTGGTCGAACAGCTTCTGGTCCGCCGCATCCATCGGCTCGCTGTACGCCAGGCGGTTCGAGGCGAACACGATCTGCGACCCGTCGGGCGACAGCGCCCCTTCGGCGTCGTAGCCGCGGGTGCGGGTAAGGTTGCGGTAGTCGTTGCCGCCGATCGTGACGGCGTAGATCTCGTAATCCTCGTCGTAGTCCCAGCTGTAGCGGCGTGTCTCGCCCGACGCGCGGAAGTCGAGCTCGGCCTGCATGTCCTTGCGGGCGTCCGGGTCCTCGTGGGTCGAGGCGAAGATCGCCTGCTTGCCGTCGGGTGCGAGCCAGCCGCACGTCGTCTTGCCCCAGCCGGGCGAGACGCGCCGGCTGTCGCCGGTCTCGAGGTCGAGGACATAGATCTGGTAGAACGGGTTGCCGGGCTCGCGCTCGCTCTGGAAGATCATCCGCTTGCCGTCGGCGTCGTAGTACCCCTCGCCCGACCGCCGACCCTCGAAGACGAGCTGTCGCACGCCCGTGATCAGATCGGCCTCGACGTGGCTGGTCGTAACGCCGGTGGACGAGACGGCTTGCGTGGCCGTCAGGTCGTCGTGCGCCCCGAGTGCCGTCGACGTCGTCGCCGCGGTGGTGGTCACGCCCGAGGCGGCATCGAGCCCGACGGTCGGCGTGCCGACGCCGGCGGGCGGCTCCGCGGTGGGCCGTGCGCCGCCGCAACCGGCCGCGACGAGCAACGCAAGGGCGGCGACGCCGCTGCACGCCGCAGTCGCCATGCCGCGGGCGGCAGCAACGCGCGGTGTTGCGATGGGGGTTCGGGTTCGCTCCGACATGACGGGCTCCTTGGGGGCGACACACGGTCCGATGTCGCCTGTGATGCGCCGGGCGCAGGCGCCAACGCGGTGCCGAACCGTGCGCCGGGCACAGCGCCCGCGCTCATCGACCCAGGTCGGCGATCGTTCGATCGAGGGTTTCGTACTCGCTCGCGACGTCCGCCGCGGATAGTGCCTCACCTACCGGCCGCGTGGCCAGCGCGGCCAACTCGGCCCCGAAGAGCCGGCGGCGTTTCACCGCCTCGACCTCGTGCGCGCGCTGGCCGGGCCGCCCGGTGTCGCCCTCGGCCGGGGCGGGCTGGGTGGGCTGCCGATCGTGGCTGAGGTCGACCGCCTTCCGCAACGCGCTGCCCGCCGCCTCCGCGTCGCCCACCCGCCAGGCGATGTAGCCGAGCAGGTAGTGGACGATGACGGCCTGCTCGTTCAGCCGACCGGCCTGCCGCAGTGCCTGCTCGGCGGCGGCGATGTCCCCGGCCGCCAGCGCCGTCGCACCGAGCTGCATGAGCGCCCCGCTCTCCTCAGGGTTGATCGCGACGGCGGTCGCGTAGGCCCGTTCGGCGACCGCGAGGTCGAACAGGTCGCCGGCGTCGGGCGATGCGTGGATCGCCCCGATCTGCAGGTGGCCCCGCAGGCTCTGCGGGTTGAGGGCCACGAGCGCCTCGAACGGCTCGAGCGCCGCGGCGTAGTCGCCCAGCTCGCTCAGGCAGCCGCCGAGCCCGAAGAGGGCATCCTCGTGCAGCGGGTCGAGGGCCAGCGCCTCGCGAAACAGCGCGCTGGCCTTGGCGCAATCGTTCTCGCCCTTCATCGCAGCCACGGCGGCGCGCTGCAGCTCCCAGAAGCGGACCCGCGCCTGGGGATCGGACGGGCCGAAGTGGACCGGGGTGCCGCCGGCAAGTTGGGGTACGGATTCGCCGCTGGCGATGGCGGTGCCGGAATCCACCGACGTCGGGCCACGGTCATATGCAGTGCCGGCCGTGACGCCATCGACGCCGACGACGGCATTGCCGCCTGCATCCAGCCTGCGAACCTCCGGCCTGCCCTCGGTCAGCTCGATCCGCTGGTCCGCGGCGACCTCGGCCCACGCCTGCACCTCGCCGCCGGGCCACCTGACCTCGACCGTGCTCGACCCGCCCGCCGCCCCGAGCCCGAACTGCGCCTCGGGCGCGTGCTGCGAGAGGTAGGACGAGCCGACGCCGACCTCGCGGACCTGCCGACGATCGCCGGTGGTCACGATGACCTTGGCACCGATGCCGAAGCGGTTGCGCCGGCCGGCGAGTCGAATGCTGAGCCAGTGGTTCCTCGAGGCGGCAGGATCGGCCGGATCGGTGCGATCGGCTGGTTCGTCGCGACCTTCGCGACCCCCGTCGTTGCGCAGGAGCGTCGGCGGCGCGCCGTGGTTGGCGACGACGATGTCGGGGTCGCCGTCGTGGTCGTAGTCGGCCACGGCGGCGCCGCGCGCGACGTGGGTCTCGGCCCAGGCGTCGCCGCTGGCCGCGCCGACGTCGAAGAAGCCCTCGCCGTCCGGCCCGCGGTTCCAGAACAGCTGGTTGGCCATCGCGACGAGCTGTGTCGGGTCCGCTTCGTCCTGGAACGTGTGGCCGTTGGCGACGAACAGGTCTAGCCGCCCGTCGCGGTCGTAGTCCAGGAACGCCGTGCCCCAGCCGACGAAATCGAGCGCGATCTGTCCGACGCCGTATTGATCGGCCATGTCCGTGAAGCGCATGGGCGGCGCGGCCGGCGCGGTCGCGGGTGCGGCGACGTCGGCCGTGCCGGCCGTCGAATCGGCGACCGCGACATCGGCAGGCGCCGCATCGGCAGCCGGCGGCGCGGGGAGGTTGCCCCGCAGGTTCACGTACAGCGCGTTCTCCTGGGCGATCCAGTGCGTGACGAAGACGTCCTGGTCGAGGTCGTTGTCCCAGTCGCCGGTCGCCAGGCCCATCGCGCCGCGCGGATCCGACACCCAGGCCTCGTGGCTGATGTCGGCGAACGTGCCGTCACCGTTGTTGCGGTAGAGCGCGTTGTCCGAGACATCGTTGGCCACGTACAGGTCCAGCCAGCCGTCGTCGTCGAGGTCGCTCCACGTGGCGGACAGGCTCCGGCCGGTCGGGTTGTCGACGCCGGCCGCCGCCGCGACCTCGGCGAACGTGCCGTCGCCGTTGTTGTGGTAGAGCAGGTTGCGCTCGGGTTCGAACGAGGACGGGTTCAGCGACACCGGCGTCAAGGCGCCGTACTGGGCCTCTGTTCGCCCGGCGCCGGCCGGGTCCACGACGTACTGCACGTAGCCGCAGACATACGCATCGAGCGCGCCGTCCCGGTCGTAGTCCGCCCAGCTCACGCCGGTCCAGAAGCCTTCCGGACCGGCGAAGCCGCCGGCCGCGCCGATATCGCGGAACGTCCCGTCCCCGTCGTTGCGGTACAGCGCGTTCGTACCGAAGCGCGTGACGGACAGGTCGAGGTCGCCGTCGCCGTCGATGTCGGCCCATGCGGCGCCGAGGCCGAGGTCGGGGGTCGCCAGGCCGGCACGAGCCGTCACGTCGGCGAACGTGCCGTCGCCTTGATTGCGATAAAGATGACCCGTCGCCGTCGACACCGCGCGCTCGGCCACCGAGCGGGAGAGCGCGCCGGCGAAGTTCGGCACGTAGAGGTCGTCCCAGCCGTCGCCGTCGAAATCGCCCCACGCGGCGCCGGGGCCCATGTCCTCGGGCAGCTGGCTGGAGCGCGGCCCGTCGAAGTGGGGGGCGGTGAGGCCGGCCTCGGCCGCGACGTCCGTGAACCGCACGCGCGCCACATCGTCCGGCAGCGTCCGGCCGAGCGAGTCCGTGATGCCCGCGACGTCCTCGCCGGGTCGATAGGGCTTGTCGTCGCGACGTGCCACCAGGATGCCGGCGACGGCCAGAGCGACGAACGTCGCGCTGCCGCCGAACGTGTAGAGGACGCGGCGGGTCCGGCGTGAGATCGGTCGGCGCATCGTCCGCTACCTCGCCGACGTCGTGCGTTCGACGATTCTCACGACGGCCTCCGCCGTGTCGATGTCGGTGATCGGCGCCGTGATGCCGGAGTCGACGCCGAACATGTAGTTCAACAGGAACTGGTCGTACTTGCGGTAGCGCAGCCGGGCCGTGATGTGCAGCGCGCCGGCGGCGGCGGGCGCGGACGGCAGCTCGAAGGCATGATCGCCCGCGTCCGGCGGCTCGGTCAGGACGGTCGTCGAGGACGGGCAGCCGAAGGTGTACTCGCTCGAGTCCGAGAAGCCGGGGAAGAGCGAGCGCCGGAAGCGAACGCCCGCCATCTCCCAGAGGTTGTGGCGGTCGATGAGGTTGCCGTACTGGTCGACACCCTCGGCCTTGAAGATGAACGAGCCCTTCTGGATGAAGTTCGCGTCGTCGACGGCGCCGGACTCGAAGACCACCTTGCCGGCATCGTCCTTCACGACGACCTCGACCCAGGACTGGATGATGTCGAGCGGGCCGGTCGGGAAGTCGTGCCCGACCTTGCGCGACGTCGTGACGGCCTTGATCGACAGCGGCTCGCCGGCCACGGCGGTCTGGGGCACCTCGAGGGCCACCGTCACGACCGGACCCGTCTCCCACTTCGCGGCGATCTCCGGCACCTCGATCTCGCCGCGCAGCCAGTCCGACACGAGGTCGACCTGCTCCTGGCCGCCGGGCAGCTTGAGCATCGTCGGCATCATCTGGTTGGCGCCGAGGAAGCGGTGGCTGCGGTGCGCGCCGTCGTCGGGCGTTCGGTTGTAGTCCAGCCCATCGCCCGCCGCCGGGTCCGTCGACGCGATGAGCGGCATATGGCACTCCCGGCACTCGACGGTCTTCGTCGGATCGCCCGGCTTGTTCCAGTGGCTCTTGCGCCAGTTGTCGTACTGGTTCTGGAGCTGGACCCAGCCGACCTGGTTCACCTCCTGGTCGATGAACTGCTTGTGGCACGCCGCGCAGTACTCCGGCGTCTTGAACGCGCGCTTGGCCAGCGCGGTGACGTGGGCGCGCGGGTAGGCGCGGATCAGGAAGTCCCGGGCGAAGCGCGCCGCATCGTTGTCGGGATCGGCCATCTCGAACAGGTAGCGCGGCGGCTGCTCGACGATGTAGTTCGCGTTGCCCTTGACGTCCGTCTCACGGATCGAGTGGCATGACAGGCACGACACGCCCTCGTCGAAGCCGTGCTTGCCGGTCAGCTGGTCGGTGAAGATGTTCTTCGTTCCCTCGAACAGCGAGATCGGGTCGTGGCAGCCGGCACAGTAGCGGGTGGACTCCGTCCCGTTCTGGGTGGCCATGACGGCCTGGATCTTCATGAAGCCCGGGTCCATGGCCGCCCAGCGGTGCGCGCTGACCTCCCACTCCTTCACGATCTGCTCGTGGCAGCCCGACGTCCCGCATGTCTGAGAGCCGGACAGCCGCCGGGCATCGTATGCTTCGTTCGTGACGGTCCGCGCCAGGCTCGGGGCGAACGGCTTCTCGGGCCCGTACACGTACTGGTAGTCGGACGGAAATGCGTCTGTCAGCCGCGGCGCCCGATAGGCCAGCCGCACCGCGCCGACGACGCCGAAGCACAGCGCCGCCACCACGGCCCCGCGGACGAGATAGCGCCACTCGGCCGCGCGGACCGGCTGGCGCGCCACCACCCCGCTCGCGGCGTCATGCCGCACCGCCCGCGCGTCGCGCCACACGATCCACGCGATATGCGGCACGACGAGGGCGATGACGACGACCGTCGAGACGATGTGCGCCATGTCCCAGGCGTAATCGATCCGACGGCCGAAGAGCGCCTGAACGGTGAGCACGACCCCGGACACCAGGCACACCGCCGTCGCGATCAGGCCGGCGTAGCCGGTGAGCGTCGTGTGCGACAGGGCGTAGTGACGATACGTCCGCCAGTGCTGGATCTGGTACCACCCGAAGGGCAGGATGAACAGGACGCCGAACAGCGTGTGCACGGCGACCATCACCTGGTTCGGGACGCTGAACGGCAGGAGGTAGATCGACAGCCCGGTCAGCGTCTCGAACAGCAGCACCCCGCCGACCGCGATGGCCAGCGGCGAACGCCATGCGGCGACGCGATCGACCCGTGCAGCTCCGGCGACGGCATTCGACATGACAGCCTCCCCCACCGGCGCGCATCGACTGGGATGCGCGCGATGACCGGTTCGTCCGTTCGTGGGAGGCTGGTCGGCTGACGGCAAGAAAAACAGCAGCCGCACCAGGTCCGACGGATCGGACGGTGCTGCTGCTCTTGGTGAAAATCGTAGCCGAGTGAAATTCGGACGTCAAGGGCTGAATTGCGGCCTCAACCGTACAGCATCGCGTAGATGACGACGCCCGTCGCCGAGACGTACAACCAGATCGGCAGCGTCACCTTGGCGATCCGCCGGTGCCGCGTCACGTCCCACGTCCAGCCGCGGTACAGCGTGACCAGCGCAAGCGGCACGATGAGCGTCGCCAGGACGATGTGGCTCAGCAGGATCGTCAGGTAGAGGCCGCGGTACGGCCCGCCGTACGGCGTCGGCGCAGCCTTGAAGGTGTGGTAGACGACGTAGGACACGAGGAACGCCGACGAGCACCCGAACGCCGCCAGCATCGCCCGACGGTGGAGCTCGATCCGCTTGCGGCGGATCAGGATGTAGCCGACGATCAGGCACGTGCCCGCCAGACCGTTGAACGTGGCGTTGAAGGCCGGCAGTGCGCTTACGTCGAGCCGCCCGGCGACGCCGTCGGGGCGCGGGCCGAGGATGAGGAACGCCACGGCTCCGACGACGACGGCGGACAGGATGGCGATGACGGTCAGCCAGAAGCGGTCGGTGCGGCGGGGCGCGGCGTGGGCGGATGTCGACATCACGTTCCTCAGCTTGCGGGCACGACGATCGGCCGATATGGTAGACGCCTCCCCCCCGAACGCCACGCCCAGGACGCCGCGCATGCTCCGCTCACGCCAGGCCGCCCTCGTCGCGCTCGCCCTTACCGCCGTTGCCGTCGGCACGGCGCTGGCCGCCTCCGACCCTTCGCGCCGCAGCCCCGACGCGCGCGTTCCCGACGCCCGCGCCGTCCATGCCGCTCAAGGCGTCCGCTCGCCCGTCACCGTCACCCTCGACAGCGGCACCGTCGAGTGGCGCGCGGCACCGTACGCCGAGGTCGGCGCGTTCTGGTATTCCGGCGAGAGCTTCTACTTCAACGCCTTCGGCTCCGCCGACAGCACCGGCCGCGTCGTTCTGACCTGGTCCGACCCGACGCCCGAGCGCACGGACAACGACCGGCCGTTCGAAGAACTCGATCGGCTGGTCCTTCGCGCCGGCACGGCCGTCGATGTCGGCGCCGTCTACACGATCACGCTTCCTGCCCTCGACGCCGAGGTCGACGCGCCCGGCGACCGCATCGCCCTGCGCGGCCCGCCCGGCGCCACGCTGGCCGTCCGCGTCCGCCGCGCCCTCGACCGCGATGTCCTGGCGCTGACCGGAACGGACGTCGTCCGGCGGGACGCCGGCGACGTCGGCGGCGCCCTCGCCGGCCAGCGCTCCTCGGGCGAGCCCGGGCGCTCGGTCTGGGCCGGCAACGTCACGGCCGGCGGCGACGGCGCGACGGAGGTCCGGCTCGCCGGGACGGTCGATGTCCAGCCGGGCGACATCGTCGAGGTGCAGCGCGTCTGGGCGGGCGACACGTTCGTGCTGCGCCGCACGGCCTTCCAGCTCGTCACGGGCGACGGCCTCCGGCAGCCGGTCGCCTACGGGCGGCCCGGCGAGCGTGTGGCCGTGGATGTCCAAAGCGGCGGGCGGCGGCGGGGCTGCGCGACGACGATCGGCCGGGCGGGTTGGCGCAGCTGGTCCTGCGGCGAACCGATCGCGGCCGGCGACCGGATCACGGTGTCCCACAGCGGCGGGCTTCTCCCGCTCGTCCGCACCACGGCCACCGTCCCTCAGCTCGCATTCCGACCGGGTGCCGGTTCGAAACCCGCGGACCTGACCGGCCCGCCGAACGCCCGCCTGCGCTTTGTCGAGGTCGACGCCCTCGGCGGTCCGTCGGGCTTCGACGTCGTGCTCGACGCCCAGGGGCAGGCGACGCTGCCTGCCGGACGACCCGCGCGCGGCAGCCGCTACGCGTACGCCTGGCGCGACGTGAGCGGCATCACGTGGGGCCGCGGCGGCTTCGTGCCGCAGATCCGGCTCGTGCTCGGCGAGCCGCGGCTGCGCGGGGTCTGGCCGGCGGACCCGGTAACCGTCACCGTCTCCGGGCACGGCGGGGCGGTCATCGGCCGCTGGTCGCGGGCGCGCACCTCGAGCGGCAGCGCACGATCGATCCCGCTCTACGACCCGCGGAGCGGGCCGCAGGAGCCGCTGCACCGCCTCGCCCCGGGCGAACGCATCGAGGTTGTCGTGGGCGGCGACGAGCCTGTGGTCTGGACGGTGCCGGATCTGGCGCTGCAGTTCGATGCCGACCGCAATCAGCTGGCGGGACGGCTACCGCTCGGCACGCGCGGCACGCTGACCGTCCTCGAGGCCATTGACGGCGACCCCGACCCGCTCCAGCCCTTGGACGACCTCGCCGACAGCCGGTTCGTGCACCGCGCCACGCTGTCGCTCAGCCCGGCAACCGACGGCGCGTTCGCGGTCCGGGTCTCCGACTTGCGCACACCCGACGGCTTCCGGCTGCCGGCCCACCGGCTCGTCCTGTACGCCGTCACCGCCGAGCGGGCCGACGGCAACGCGGTGATGGCCGTCGTCGCGCGGCCGTGGCTCCGGATCGACGCGCAGTCGGTCAGCGCCGAGGGCTTTGGGCCGTCGGGTCAGACGGTCGACATCGAGGTGGCGGATGCGGCCGGCCGGCCCGTCGTGCGCCGCCGAACCGACGATGCCGTCGCGACGGCGATCGATCGGCCGGTGTGGAGCATCCCGCTCGTCGACGCCGTCGGCGCGCCCACGGCGCTCCGCCCGGGCGACCGCGTGACCGTCACGATCGGCGCCTCGCGAAGCGCGCTGACCGTCCCGCCGACGGCGGCGCACGTCGACCTCCCGGGTCGGTCGGTTCGCGGCCGGACGGCACCGAACGCGTCGCTCACCATCGCGTTTTTCGGCGAAGCATGGGGCGAGCGCCGCTGGGTCGTCCGCGCCGGGCCGGACGGCACGTTCGAGACGCCGCTGCCCGCCGGCGTCCCGCTCCGGCACAACGACCGGGGCGAGATCCTCGGCCGCGTCGGACCGCACGTCGTCACCGCGCAGATCGTCGTCCCGTCGATGATCGCCGACCTGAGCGTCGGCCGGATCTGGGGTCGAGGCGCCGCCGGGGCGCCCGTGGACGTGACCGTGCTCCGACAGGGTCGTGCGGTCGCGTCGGGTCGACGCCTCGTGGACGACGGGCTGACCTTCGACGTCGACCCGCGCGACGCGGGCGGCCGGCACGTCCGCCCGCTGGCCGGCGACGTCGTCGTCCAACGCGTCGACGGCCGCCCTGCGATGACCCTCACGGTGCCGGCGCTCGCGGCGCGCTGGGTGCAGGCCGACGGTGCGATCGCCGGGACGTCGCCGCCCGGCAGCGCCGTGGACATCCAACGCCCGGCCGGCTTCGAGCTGACGGGCGCCGGCTGGGACGTCGGCTACGCCGATGTGGCCGCCACGGGCGCGTTCACCGCCTCGGCGCGCCATCGGTTCGGTCTGACCACCGGCCTGAGCGCGCTCGTGCAGGCCCGCGTGCCGGACGGCGTGATCGCCTGGCGCTGGGTCGCCACGCCCGTCCTCAACGTTCCGCACGGCGGCGACAGCGTCTGCGGCCAGGCCATGCCGTGGGCCGTCGTGCACGCCACGGCCACGCTCGGCGACGGCCGTACGGCGGAAGGCAGCGGCGGCGCGGACCCCAACGGCCGCTTCCGCATCCCGCTGCGTCGCGCCGACGGCCGGCCGGTCGTGCTCGCCGCGGGCGACGTCGTACGCGCGGTCGTCGACGGCACGGCGCTCGAGGCCACGTTGCCCGCGCTGACGTTCAAGGTCGACCGGGCCGCCCGCCGCGGCACGGGCAGCGCGCCGCCGGGCGCCATCGTCTCGATCGAGCACCCGGCCGGCAGTTGCGCCTCCCGCGACAGCGCCGATCCCATCGAGCGGACATCGTTTGCCTATGCCAGCCAGGCCACCGCCGACGGTCGCGGCGCGTACGATGCCTCGTTGCCGCTCTTGCCGCGCGCGCTCGAATCCGCGCGTCCGCCCGCGTTCGAAGCCGCCCTCCTCGACGCCGCCGGCCATCGCCACTTCCGCCTCAGCCGGGCGCTGCGCATCACGGCCCTCGTCGACACGGATCGCGTCACCGGGGAGGCCGATGCCGGCCGCAGCGTCGCCGTGACGCTCGCCCGCCCCGGCGGCCTCACCGCCCGCGGCACCGCCGTCGCCGACGCCCTCGGGCGCTTCACGGCGACGCTCGCCGCCGATGGCGGCGGTGCCGCGGTACGCCTGCAGGCAGGCGACTCCGTCGCGGCCACCGCGGACGGCGAGGCCCGCGGCCTGACCGTCCCGCCGCTGGCCGTCGACTGGCACCCCGAGCGGGGCCTCGACGGCCGGACGGATGCCGGCGCGACCATCCACGTCCGGTTCATCCTGCCGCGCGGGCTTGTCTCGGCGCAGGCGACGGACTTCACGTTTGCGCTGACCGCCGACGCCACGGGCCGGTTCTCGAGCGCCGCCGCCGCAGCGCGCGGCCACTGGACCGCGGCTGACGTCCGGCGGGTCGAGGTCTGGCGGTCGTTCGAAGAGGACGATCGGGTGATGGTGGCGTTCGACACCGAGCGCGGCCCGGCACCGCCCACGCCGCCGGGCAGGCCGACGCCTGTCGCGACGGCGCGGCCACCGGACGGCGTGGACGGCGGGCGGGCGCACCTGCCGTGGGCGGGGCGAGAGGCGGACATGCCCTGAGGCCGCTCGCTCCCCCGGCAAGTCCCGCCGCCGCTCCGATCGTCACACCGCCCCCCACCCGCTATCGTTACGCCCTCGCCCATTCCGAGGAGCCGACGATGCCCGTACTTCCGCCCGCCGGCCGCCCCGCCGTGCTCGCGCTCGTCCTTGGCGCCGCACTTTCGGCCGTCGCCTGCACCGATCGCGCGACGCGGACGCCCGCCCCGCCGACCGCCACCCCGTCGCCCGTCGCGACCGCGACGCCGATCGCCTCGGCGACGGCCACCGCCACGGCCACGCCGCCGCCGCACGAGCTGTCCATCGAGTTCCTGCGCCGCAAGGCCCATCCCGGCGGCCCGCTGACCGTCGTGCGCGAGCTCGGGGCGAAGGGGAACTACACCCAGTCCGTCGTCCGCTACCCGTCGGACGGCCTGGCGATCCAGGCACTGTTGACCGTGCCGCAGGGCGATCCGCCGCCGACGGGCTGGCCGGCCGTCATCTTCAACCACGGCTACATCCCACCGGCGCAGTACCGCACGACGGAGCGCTACGTCGCCTATGTCGACGCGTTCGCCCGCAACGGCTACATCGTCCTCAAGAGCGATTACCGCGGCCACGGTGAGAGCGAGGGCGATCCGTCCGGCGGCTACGGCAACCAGGGATACACGTCCGATGTCCTGAACGGGCTCGCATCGCTCCGCGCCCGGCCCGATGTCGACCCCGACCGGATCGGGATGTGGGGTCACTCGATGGGCGGCTGGATCACGCTGCGGAGCATGGTGACGACGGACACCGTCAAGGCCGGTGTGATCTGGGCCGGCGTCGTGGCCAGCTACCCTGATCTCCTGACGCGCTGGCGCCGTCCCGGCGCCCCGACGCAGCCGGCCGCGACCACCGCCGGCGGCCTGAGCGCGTCGTCCTCCGCCGGCCGCCGCTGGCGCACGGACCTCGTCGCGCGCTTCGGCGAGCCGGAGGCGAACCCCGCCGCGTGGGCACCCCTGTCGGCGAACACCTACCTCGCCGACCTGTCCGGCCCGATCGAACTCCACCACGGCACGGCGGACAGCAGCGTGCCGTTCGGCTTCTCGGAGACGCTCGTCGAAGAGATCGAGGCCGTCGGCGGCAACGTGGCGCTGTTCACCTACCCGGGCGACGACCACAACATCAGCGCGAACCTGTCGACGGCGCTGGCGCGGTCGGTGGCGTTCTTCGATGCACACGTGAAGGACATCGCGCCGTAGTCGCGGACTCCCCCCATCGGCCCCCCCGGCCGACATTGACACATCGATCGTGGTCGATATAATTGCCGCATCGATCGTCATCGATGTGTTGTCTGGAGTCCGCCGTGACCGCAACCCAACCCACCGCCCTCTTGTTCGCCAAGGTCCTCGCCGACGACACGCGGCAGCGGATCATGACGTGCTGCTGCTGCACGTGGCGCTCGGTCGGTGACATCGTCGAGGCGCTGGGCGGCGACGTGGGGCAGCCGACGGTCTCGCATCACCTGGCGGTGCTGCGGGACGCGGGGCTGGTGCGGCTGCGGCGGGACGGTCGGCAGACGTTCTACGCGTTGGACCAGGAGCGCGTGGCGAGCTGCTGCGGTCAGGTGCTGACGTCGTTCGCGCCGCAGACCACGGCCGCGGCGGCGGTCGTCGCGTGCTGCGAGGACTGCGGCCCGGCGTCGACATCGGCGCCGATCGCGTTGGTCACGCCGTGACCGAGCGGGCGGGTTTTTTTGGGCCAATGCATCGATGGCGATCGATTGGTTTGCCGCGGCGAAGACGTCGCCGCGGCAGCGCACCGAGCCGGACCGCGCTGTGCGTCCGGCCAACAGATCCATGGAGGATCGCATGAACGATGTGACGGGTTCGCAGATCGAGGATCGGATGACGGCCGGTTGTTGCGACGGTGGGTCGGGGTGCTGCGGCGGCGGTTGTTGCGGCGGCGGCGGCTGCAGCTGCTGCTGCAGCGACGATTGCGGTTGCGATCCGACGGGCGACACCACGCCCCAGTAAGCCGGCACGCCGGTCGGTCGGGCCCAACAACCGGTCCCCCCCGGCCCGCACGCAAACGATGCCCGGTAGGGGCAGGTCCCCGTGCCTGCCCCGTAGGCCGTCCCATCACGCACCCCATTCCAAACCCAACAAGACGCGACGCGTGTCGTGTGGGCCGGGGATGGGGCGGGGTGGGGGGCCTACGGGGCAGGCACGGGGACCTGCCCCTACCGGGCATCGTTTGCGTGTCGGCCGGGGGTGTCGGTTGTTGGGCGCCATTGCATTCATCGATCAAATGTTCTATTCTCCGATGCGTATAATCCCGATCGATCACCTGCTCGAGCGCCTGTCGCACGACACCCCGTCCGCCCCCACGCCGCCGACCGCCCGGTCGGCATCGCCCGCGCCCGGAGACCGCCATGACGATCGCCCAGCCTTTGCTCGACCTCGACGGAACGCGCGATGAGGCGAACGGGCCGGCTGCCGATAGCCATCGCGTGGCCGTCGGCCAGACCGTCGACATCGCCGAGACCGCCGCACTGCCGCCGAATGCAAAGCCTGCGCCGCGCGCGCGCAAGACGGAAGCCGACGCGGCCGACTACGGCGCATCCTCCATCACCGAGCTTGGCTTCCCCGAGGCCATCCAGAAGCGGCCCGGGATGTACATCGGCAGCCGCAGCAACCTCGGGCACCTGCTCGTCGAGATCGTCGACAACAGCATCGACGAGGCGATGGGCGGGCACTGCTCGCGGATCGACGTCACGCTGAACGCGGACGGCAGCGCGACGGTGATCGACGACGGGCGCGGCGTGCCGACGGCGATCCATCCGGACAGCGGGCTCTCGGCGCTGGAGATGGCCTTCACGAAGCTCCATACCGGCGGCAAGTTCAACCAGGACAGCTACAGCACGTCCGGCGGGCTGCACGGCGTCGGGATCAAGGCGACGAACGCGCTGTCGGCGTGGCTCGTCGTCGAGGTCCGACGGGACGGCGTGAAGTATCGGCAGCGGTACGAGCACGGGTACGTGAAGTCGCCGGTCGAGATCCTCGACCCGAAGAGCGGCAAGGCCGTCGCGGTCGTCGGTTCGGCGGACGCGGCGGCGGCGACGAAGAAGGCGGCCGATCGCAAGCTCGGCACCGGGACGACGATCACGTTCCTGCCGTCGAGCGAGTTCCTCGAGGTCACGCGCTTCGACTTCAGCGCGATCGCCCATCGGCTGCGGATCGCGGCCTATCTCATCCCGGGCCTCACGCTCACCCTCACGGACCTGCGCGGGCCGGAGACGCGCCGCCGCGAGTACCACGAAGAGGGAGGGTTGCCGGGCTACGTCGGCCACCTGAACGAGAGCCGCAAGGTCATCCACGCCGCGCCGATTCGGATCCACGGCAACACCGACTCGGGCGTCGCCGTCGACCTGGCGTTCCAGTACCACACGGACGACGACGAGGAGATCCTCAGCTTCGTCAACACGATTCCGACACCCGACGGCGGGACGCACGTCTCGGGCTTCCGCGCCGCGTTGACGAAGGCGATCAACGTCTTCGGCCAGGAGAAGAAGCTGATCAAGGGCGACGACGACATCACCGGCCGCGACACGACCGCAGGATTGACCGTCGCGCTATCCGTCATGATGCCCGAGCCCGAGTTCACGTCGCAGACGAAGACCCAGCTCGGCACGCGCGACGTCCACGGTCAGGTGCTCAGCTTGGCATACGAGCAACTCCTCGAGATCTTCCGGTCCGACTCGGCCCTCGGCCGCAAGATGGTCGATCGCTGTCTGGCCGCGTCCCGCGCCCGCGAAGCCGCCGCCAAGGCACGCAGCCTGGTCATGCGCAAGAGCATCCTGGAGGCCGTGGACAGCGGCCTGCCCGGCAAGCTGGCGGACGTCGCCAAGAACGCCGACACGGCGCGGACAGTGCTCTACATCGTCGAGGGCGACTCGGCCGGCGGCAGCTGCAAGCAGGCGCGCAACAACAGGTTTCACGCGATCCTGCCGCTGCGCGGGAAGATCCTGAATACCGAGCGCGCCCGCCTGAACCGCGCCCTGTCCAACGCCGAGATCAAGTCGATCGTCTCGGCCGTCGGCGGCGGGATCGCGCGCGACTTCCGGGTCGAGGACATGCGCTACGCCGGCATCGCGATCTTCGTCGACGCCGACGTGGACGGCCTGCACATCATGACGCTGCTGCTGACGCTCTTCTGGCGCTTCATGCGCCCCATGATCGACGCCGGCCGGCTGTACGTGGCCCGCGCGCCGCTCTACCAGGTGAGCAAGGGCAAGCGCAGCGAGTACGCCTACACGGAGTGGGAGCGCGATCAGGTGATCGCCCGCTTCGGCAAGCAGGGCACGAGCGTGCAGCGCTACAAGGGCCTGGGCGAGATGAACCCGAGCCAGCTGAAGGAAACGGTCTTCAGCCTGCCCGAGACCGAGGGCGGCCCGACGCCGTTCGCCAACCGCAACCTCTTCCGCGTGACCGTCGAGGACGCCCACCAGGCGAACCAGATGGTCCAGCTCTGGATGGGCGCGCACGTCGGCCCCCGCAAAGCGCGCCTGATGGCGATCTGGGACGGCGAAGCGACGTTCGACGAGCTGGCGGAGGACCTCGTCGCCGGGAGCGTCGACGACGTCGAGTTCACCGGGTTCGCCGGGTTCGCCGAGTCCGGCGACGACGAGGAAGGCTGATCGATGACCCCCGACGACGTCCGCCCGATCGACATCCAGACGCTCGACTTCACGCCCGAGCTCGACCGCGCCTACCGCCTGTATGCCGCCAAGACGATCGAGGACCGCGCCCTGCCGGACGTGCGCGACGGCTTGAAGCCCGTCCAGCGCCGGATCCTGTACGCGATGCACGACATGGGCCTGCGCGCGGACCGCGCCCACAAGAAGTGCGCCCGCATCGTCGGCGAGGTCCTCGGCAAGTACCACCCGCACGGCGACCAGGCCGTCTACGGCGCACTCGTGCGGCTGGCGCAGGACTTCACGATGCGCCATGCCCCCCTCGACGGCCAAGGCAACTTCGGCTCGATCGACGGCGACGGTGCGGCTGCGATGCGGTACACCGAGGCGCGGTTGTCCGCCCTCGGCGAGACGATCCTGCAGGACATCGACGCGGACACGGTGGACTTCATCGACAACTTCGATACGACGCTCGTCGAGCCGATGGTGCTGCCGGCGGCGTTCCCGAACCTGCTCGTAAACGGCTCGTCCGGCATCGCGGTGGGCATGGCGACGAACATCCCGCCGCACAACCTGGGCGAGATCGCCGACGCCATCGGGCACGTCGTCGCGCACTGGGCGGAGCGCGACTCGATCACGACCGAAACGCTGATGACGTTCGTGCCCGGGCCGGACTTCCCGACGGGCGGCATCGCCTACCGCTTTAGAGGCGAGGGCGGCGAGGTGCGGGACTGCATCCACCAAGCCTACGACACGGGCAGCGCGCGGATCATCACCCAGGCGCGGATGCACATCGAGGATATCGGCGGCGGAAAGCAGAACATCGTCATCAGCGAGCTGCCGTACAACGTCCAGAAGTCGACGCTGCTGGAACGCATCGCCAAAGAGGTGAAGGACGGCCGGATCGGCGGGATCACGGATCTGCGCGACGAGAGCGACTACGACGACGGGATGCGCGTCGTCGTCGAGGTGTCGCGGACCACCAAGGCCCAGGCTGTGATGGGCGATCTGCTGAAGTACTCGCAGCTCCAAGAGACGTTCGGCGTGAACAGCATGGCCCTCGTGCCCGATGTCGAGCGCGCCGGCGTGCGGCCCAAGCGCCTGACGCTGCGCGACATGCTCGTCCACTTCGTCTTCTTCCGCCTGGAGGTCATCGAGCGCCGGACGCGGCACGAACTGCGCAAGCGCGAGGAGCGGCTGCACATCGTCCAGGGGCTGCTCATCGCGCTGGACGCGATCGACGAGGTCGTGGCGATCATCCGCAAGAGCAAGACGCCCGACGCGGCGCGCGAAGCGTTGATGGCGCGTCTCAAGCTGTCCGACGTCCAGGCGCG
The DNA here is from genome assembly GCA_020853525.1 of Ardenticatenales bacterium. Lineage (GTDB taxonomy): Bacteria > Chloroflexota > Anaerolineae > Epilineales > Epilineaceae > Avedoeria. Next base: position 48,445 of record JADYYS010000050.1, read on the forward strand.
CGCGATCTTGGACATGCCGCTGCGGCGCCTGACGGCGCTCGAGGTCACCGCCCTGCGGGACGAGGGCAAGGAGCTGGCCAGCCGCATCGCCTTCCTCAAAGGCCTCCTCGAGAGCGAGCGCAAGCGCCTGGCCGTCATCGCCGACGAGACGCGCGGCCTGCGCGAACGCTTCGCCACGCCGCGGCGGACGGTGATCATCGACTCCGCCGACATGGCCGCCGGCAGCTCGGTGGTGACGGAGAGCGATCTGCGGATGCCCTCGGCCCGCCAGGTGATCGTCCTCACGACGCACGGCCTCGAGCGCCGCGACGCCGCCGGCTACAGCTACCGCCCGACGGACGGCCTCACGACGCGCGCCACAACGAGCCAGCTCGCGCATCTGTATGCCGAGCCGACGGACGAGGTGATCCTTTTCAGCAGCGCCGGCCGCGCCTGGCGCAACCAAGTGGGGTTCGTGCCGGACAAGGCGACGCCGTTCCAGCTCGGCCTGGCCAAGGACGAGTCCCTCGTCGGCCTGTCGATCATCCCCGCCGAGGACACCGCCCGCGCCGCACTGCGCCTCATCTTCGCCACCCGCCACGGCCGGATCAAGCGCACCGAGGTGACGGACCTCACGTTCCTCACCGGCAACTGGGCGACCGTCTGCGGCCTGCCCGACGACGGCGACGAGGTGCTGGCGGCCGCGATCACCGGCGACGGCGCGGAGGTCCTCTTCGGCACGCGCGGCGGCTACGTCCTGCGCACATCGGCCGACGGCGTGAACCCGCAGGCCTCGGGGAGCGCGCGCGGCGTGGCGGGCGTCGGGCCGAAGGCGGGCGACGTCGTCGTCAGCGCGCACATCCTGCCCGCCCCCGAAAAGGACGGCGCGTGGGTGTACGTCGTCACCGAAACAGGCTTCGTCAAGCGCGTCTCGCTGCTCGACTACCCGCTCCAAGGCCGCGGCGGCCAGGGCGTCCAGACGATACGGCTGAATCCGACGACGGGGCCGGTGATCGCGATCGCGGTCGGGGCGGTGACGGGGGGGCTGGACGTGCTGTTCGAGAACGGGAAGCGGCAGCACTTGTCGGCGGATGAGGTGCCGGCGGTGGATCGGTATGGGGTGGGGAGGCGGATGGTGGCGTTGTTGGAGGCGGGGGGGGGGGTGAGTGGGGTTGTTGTGGGATAGGGGATGATTGCCGATGCTATCGCCACGCGATATCATTGAATGATCCGCTCGTTCGCGTCGGCGGAGACGGAGCGCGTGTTCCTTGGTCGCATGTCGCGACGGCTGCCCACTGACATTCAGCGGGTGGCTCGCCGCAAGCTGCTGGTTCTGGATGCCGCCAGCTCGCTGAACGATCTGTCGGCACCGCCTGGCAACCGTCTCGAGAGGCTGCGAGGCGTTCGGAGCGAGCAGCACAGCATCCGCATCAACGACCAATGGCGCATCTGCTTCCGTTGGGAAGACGGTGGCGCGGACAACGTCGAGATCGTCGACTACCACTGATGAGAGGAGGCGTTGTATGGACGCCGAAGATCGATTGCCGCCGGTCCATCCTGGCGAGGTCCTGCTCGAGGACTTCTTGAAGCCGCTCGGCCTCTCGCAGTACCGCTTGGCCGCGGAGATCGGCGTGCCTCCATTGCGGATCAGCCAGATCGTTCGCGGTCGACGCGCCGTCACCGCCGACACCGCCATTCGCCTGGCACGCTACTTCAGCACAAGCGCGGAATTGTGGTTGCGGTTGCAGGCCGGCTACGACCTCGAGGTTGCCGAATTGGCCACCGGCGAGCGCATTCGCCGAGAGGTGCGAGTTCGCGGCGGGCAGCCGGTGGAGCATTAGGGCGATGGACGCGCAGTTCACCGCCGTCTTCCAGCAGGTCCCCGAGGGCTACATCGCCTGGGTCGATGAGCTGCCGGGGGCGAACACCCAGCGCAACACTCTCGAGGAGGCCCGCGAAAACCTCGCCGAGGCCGTGATGCTCGTGTTGGAGGCCAACCGCATGCTGGCTGAGGAAGACCTGGCCAGCGCTGACGTGATCCGCGAGCTGTTGCTGCTGACGGCGTGACAGTTCAATGACCTGAACCTGGAGGATCGATGCGAGGATTTGTGCAAACGCCTCCAAATGTCGTGGACCAGATGGTGGCCATGCTCTTCCGCGACAGGCGACCTTCTCCCAGTGACCGCCTTCTTGATCCCGGCTGCGGCCCAGGCGCCTTCATCGCTGGCGTGCTGCGCTGGTGCGCGCGTGAAGGTGTGGAGCCACCGCAGATTGTCGGAATCGAACTCGATCCCGCGCATGTAACGTCGGCACGGGAACGATTCCGGAACGATCCGTGCGTGTGCATTCGAGGGGCCGACTTCTTGGATTGCCAGAATCAGGATCGATACGACTTCATCATCGGGAATCCGCCCTACGTATCAATCCTGCAGCTCTCCGAACAGGAACGGGCTTACTACAAGTCGTCGTTTGTAACCGCAACTGGCAGGTTCGACCTCTACATGCTGTTCTTCGAGCAGGCAATCCGCCTCCTCGATGCAAGAGGCACTCTCGTGCTCGTAACACCAGAAAAGTATGCGTATGTTGCCTCTGCGGGCCGTCTCCGCCAGAAGTTGGCCGGGCTCCATGTGACCGACTTCGTGCTCCTCGATGAGAGCGCGTTTGGCTCTCTTACAACATATCCTGCCATAACGCGCGTTCGCCACTCCCCGCCTGGGCCGTGCAGGATCACAACACGTGGGGGTGCTGAACGGATCGTAAACCTGCCAAGTGACGGCGCTTCATGGCGCTTCCATCTTCGCGATGGACGACCGTCGTTGCTCACGCCCAGCGGTGAGACGCTGCGGGAGTTCTGCGATCGCATAAGTTGCGGTATCGCGACAGGTGCGGATCGGGTGTTTGTAATGCCGTCAGATCACGTGCCTGCGCGCCTCGAAAAGTTTGCCTGGCCGACGATCTCGGGTCGTCAACTCACGATGGCTCCAGAACGCATCGCGACGACCTCGTCGATTCTCGTTCCATACGATAGGCAGGGAGATCTCCTGCCGTTGGCGGAACTGGAAGAGCTGGGAGAATATCTGCGCACACCCGCGATCGCCCTTCGCCTTCGCGCTCGATCCTGCGTCGCGCGTAAGCCCTGGTATTCCTTTCACGACTCCGTACCCATGCGTGATCTGGTCCGGCCCAAACTCATCTGCAAGGACATTTGTGCCGAGGCATCTTTCTGGATCGATTCCAAGGGAGAGATCATACCCGGGCATTCCGCCTACTACCTCGTGCCGCGTGTCGCCGCGCTGCTCGAGCCCATGGCACACTACCTTAATAGCAGCCTAGTTCGTTCTTGGCTGCGAGATCACAGCCAGCGTGCGGCAAATGGCTTTCTTCGGAATCAGAGTACAATTCTTAAGCAAGTGCCCATTATATCCGAAGTTGCAAGAGATTGGCGACAATTATTAGGTGAACACTCTCTCTCGGCTGATGGTGATAGCTTGGCCGTGCACCTGGAGCCGCTGCCGTGACAACGCCGATAGATCAAGTGATTGCAGAAATGACAAGGGTGCGCTTTCATAATCATCGGAGCGAAGCGCACTCAGACATCATTAGTCATGGTATCTGGAATCTTCTCTTGGACCGTTGCCCGGCGATTAGTACGGACTTTGAGCGAGACAAGATCGACTTTTGGACGAATGTGGAGGTGCCGGGACTGACTCACCGTATTGATATGATGGTTTGCGAGGTTGGCCCGCATCCAAGCACTCCATCGCTTGAACGCGCAAGAATCTGCTTAGAGAACAAGACCGTCATAACAGCGCATGGCAAGAATCGTCGCAATCGTCACAGTGACCTCTCCGACTTTTATCGCCTAGTACAGAGCACGACGCCGGAGGCTATCGTCCTTGGAACCGTTTTGATCGGAACGGCGGAGCAATATCTGAATATTCCGGACAGCGTGCGACCTGCATGCAAGCTGCTAGATATCAACTTTGAAACAGACGTGCTTCCGCGACTCTCTTCTGGCGATGAGTCGCTATGGGATCAATTCCGAACTCTAGTTGGACAGAATCGATCATCTGATGCTGCAAAGACCGTCGAGCTTATGCGATCACTTCCGACCAGACCGCGAGGGTTTACACACGAGACGGGGTTTGATTATCTCTGGATTGTGCCCCTGCGAATTGACAATGTATCCGCGCCCCGCGTCGTCAGGCAAAACGAGTTTGCCATCGACATCGACGGCGAGTTCGAGGAAATGATCGATACGATTTGTCGTAGATACACTTCCCGCTGGTCACCCTAGATGATGCCCGGAGCTTCGTTGTCGCGAGTACGCGATTGATCCTTGAATGGTTCCTGTTCTACCGCAAAGCAGCCGCTCTTGCACTAAGATGTGTCTAGCGCGGCGGCGTCGATCGCCATTTCAGCCAACGTCCGCGAAATCGCAAGACTACAAGTATGATTGCCGCCGATTCCATATGTGGACGCACCCCAAACCACCTATGGCCCTGCGTCAAACCACGCATGTAATCGCGCCATTCCTTCTGTGGAATCGGCCCCGGCGTCCGCCTTCTTGGGTGTCATCGGAGTCGGAGTCGGCGTCGGCCACGCCCTTACCGTCGCCGTCGGTGACGCCGGTGGCCGCGACCCCGTCATCGTCGCCGTCCCCGCCGGAACGTCAACCGTCGCCGTCGCCCCCACCCCCGGTGTCCCCTCGTCCTCCCACCAGTACGAGCTCATTCCCCCGATGCAGTCATCGCACGTCGCGGCCGGGAAGAGTTCCATGCTGCGGTTGATCCGGATCGGTCCGCTGCCGGCCCGTCCGGCCCGCAAGACACCGTCGCCGCGCAGCTCGATGCGCCAGTAACAGATCCAAGGCGGGCCTGCCGGGAAGATGTCCTCGAGGAGCGACCAGTCCTCCGGAAATCGCTCGTCGTGCTCGGCTGCCGTCATGCGCAGGGCGGCGACGACCTCGGTGTAGAGATCATGATCGCCCAACCGTCCGTGCAATCCCATCATCGCCGACTGGAGCCGCGCGTGCTCCACCGCGTCAAAGCGGCTCATCCCACCGCGGCACACCGCCAGCGGATGGCCTTTGCTGAGAAGCGGCAAGTAGATGTGCCCAGGCGCCGCGTGCGCCGCATGCGCCGCCGAACCGAGGAGCGGCTGCAGTTCGTCAGGTCGAACCAGCACACGCGCCGACGATCTGCCCAAGATCGTGCCCGCGGCCACGCAGATGGCCAGGCATGCGGCACCGACGAGCCTCGCCAAGGCACTTGAACGACGGTTGTGGATCACGGGCACCTCGGGGATCGTCGCGGTCAGCATCGCAAGGTGATCCGAGCTGCCGGGAGTATCGTCCTCGGCGGGCGCGGAAGCAAAGCGATCGATGGGTCGGTGCGCCGGTCTGCACTTCCGGTAGCGAGCCGTCGGCAGCGGCTCCCGACTTCTGAATCGTGTATCTTCCACGGCACGGCTCGAAGTCGCATGAGGCTGCCCCTGTGGCAAAGCGTTGACAAGTACGTGTAAGTGGCTACGCTTTGCCACATGATCGTCGCCGACTCCGCCTCCCGGATCCTTCAGCTGGCGCGCCGCCGCGGCTCGATCACGCGCCGCGAAGTCGCCGCGGCCGGAATCCACAGCCAAGCGCTCAGCCGGTTGGTGATGTCCGGTCGCCTCGAACGCGTGGGGCGGGGCCACTATCGACTGCCCGACACTCCGATGACGGAGCACCACGGCCTGGCGCTTATCGCAGCCGCCGCCCCTGGGGCGGTGATCTGCCTGCTCTCAGCGCTCAGCTTCCACCGTGTCGGCACCCAGCTCCCTCATGAGGTCTGGATCGCGCTCGATCGCCGAAGCCGCCGGCCGGCGATTGCGTATCCGCCGCTCCGCGTCGTGCGCTTCGGAGGTGCAGCGCTGACCGATGGAATCGAGACGCATGTAATCGAAGGACAAGCTGTCCGCGTCTACTGTGTGGCCAAAACGCTCGCGGACACCTTCAAGTATCGCAACAAGGTCGGCCTCGATGTCGCGATCGAAGCGCTGCGCGACGCTTGGCAATCGCGCCGGGCCACGATGGCCGAGATCAGCCGTTTCGCACGCATCTGCCGCGTGGAGCAGGTGATGCGACCGTACCTCGAGGCATTGGTCGCATGACGCCGGCCAGCGGCGGCCTAGCGTCATCGGTGCACACCCCTCACTCAGCCCTCCGTCGCCGGCCCCCCTGGCACAAACGTGTCGCTGACAGCGATCACATGCCGCATAAACGCCAGCGTCTCCACCACGTCCCCCGGATCGGCCGGCGTTCGCGCCCGCCCGCTCGGGTCCGGCCGGTCGGCGACTGCGCGCTGGATGAGATCGGTCCATCGGGGGTCCAACTGCGCCTGCGCCCACGCAGCCGCCGCCGGCTTCGAGACGACGGTGCCGGTGGCCAAGGTGTGGAGCATCCGGCAGTAGGTCAGCACCGCGAAGGGCTGGTAGAACCGGTTGCCGATGTGCTCCGGGTGGGCGAACCAGCCGTCGGCGCGGCTGTGCATAATCGCGCGCACCTCGCGCCGGAGATCGTCGACCGGCACCGGGTCGAGAAGGGTGCGGATGTCCGGCCCGGCCAGCGTGATCCCCCGTTCGCGCAGCTGCCAGCGGACGACGAACGTGTTGTCGTGTTGGGAGCGCTCGACCACGCGGCTGCCGTTGTCGAAGTACAGTAGCGGGGCGCTGTCGGGTGCGTAGCGTCGCAGCGCGTGCCGGGTGATGTACGAACCCTCGAGGTGCTTCGCCCAGTTGGAGTCGAGCGCCCAGAGCCGCGCCTGCATCGCCTCGATATCCGCCACCTGGTCATCCGCGATGTCGCGCTCGACCACGATCATGTAGTCCACGTCGCTGGCCTCGTCCGGGTCGCCGACCGCGAAGGAGCCGTGCAGGTAGGCGCCGACGAAGTTGCCGGCCAGGAGCGTCTTGTTGGCGGCGACGAGCTGGACGAGAATGGCGTTGAGGTCGGTGCAGTCCGTCGAATGAATCGGCATGGCCGGGCATTATGGACCCATCCTCCAGTCGGCGGGACAACCGCCGGTGGTCGCCCGCCGGTGATCCTGCCCTATCATCTGGGCCATCCGTCCGCGACCGCCCCCGACCCCCACCATGGTCGGCTGGCCACTACGATCCCCGATGCCGAGCGGTTGAGCGCCGCCCAGCTTCGCCCGCCTGCCCACAGGGACTCCGCACGAATGGACCTCACCACCTACCGCCAGCGCTTCTTCGCCGATCCCGCCCCCGCGCCCCGCTTCGCCTATCACGGCGTCCACGGCGTGACGCTCTACTTCGCGGACTACGACGCGGCCGTGGCCTACTACACGCGCGTCCTCGGCCCGCCGGCCTACGTCGAGGGCGATGGCACCCGCGGCTGGCCGCTGGGCGACACCTGGCTCACGCTGCTGAAGGGCGGCGACGGTGCCCCGCGAAACGTCGAAGTGGCGATCGTCATGGCGTCGGCGGCAGAGGCGGAGCGCCTGCAGGCGGCGTTCATCGCGGCCGGCGGGACGGGCGACGCGCCGCGCGACGATCTGATGTACGAGCCCGTTCGCCTGTGCCCGGCGCGCGATCCGTTCGGCACCGACGTCCTCGTCTACAGCCGCACGGCCCGCAGCGTCCGCGGCGCGGGCACCGCGCGGCGCCCGCGCCGCGGCGTCTTGCGGCGCGCCGGCTTCGCGCTCCTGACCGCCCTCTCCCTCGCCATCGCCGGCTATGCCGTCTGGGCGTACGGGTTCCGCCCCATCGGCGCGCTCGTCGATCCGCAGATGCGGGCGACGTTCGAGGCGCACCGTATCGGCTTGTACGCCCATGTGTTCGGGGCCGTGTTCGCGCTCGCGCTCGGGCCGGCGCAGTTCTCGTCGTGGCTGCACGGCCGGTACCTGGCGGTCCACCGCTGGACGGGGCGGCTCTACCTGGGCCTGGGCGTCCTTGTGGGCGGATCGGCCGGGTTGTACATGGCGTTCCATGCGTTCGGCGGACCTGTCGCCCGCGCCGGCTTCGCCTGCCTAGCCGTGGCGTGGCTGGCCAGCGGCCTGCTGGCCTACCGGGCGATCCGCGGCGGCGACGAGCCGGCGCATCGGCGCTGGATGATCCGCAACTTCAGCCTGACGTTCGCCGCGGTGACGCTGCGGTTGTGGCTGCCGGCGGCGATGGCCGCCGGCGTGCCGTTCGCCACCGCCTATCCCGTCATCGCCTGGCTGTGCTGGGCGCCGAATGTGGCGGTGGCCGAGGCGCTGTGGAACCGGGGGGTGTGGCGGGCGGCGTAGATCGTCGACGGCGGGCCGATGGACGCCCCGGACACCTGGCGCGCGCCGACGCGGCGGCGTACCAGGCGCTCGTCCGTACGAAGCCGGACATGGACTCGATGCTCCTGACGGTCGGCAGCGGCGTCGAGCTGAGCCGGAAGCGCCCTGCACGGCCGGCCGCGTGACGCCGCTGCACCGACCCGCGCCAGTGAGTCCGCACCCCCGTGGACTTCCGTCCGACGACGGAGCGCCCCCGCCGTAGCAGGGGCGCTCCAGGACACGGACGGCCGATCGCCGGAGCGGCCGGCCCCGCGGGCGCCGGCCGCCGCGAAGGCGCTACGGCGTCGTGTCCTTGATCGTCAGCCGGATGTCCGCGTAGTCCTTGTCGTACGTCTTCGTCGAGCCGCTGCCGGCCGCCGGCGGCTGCGGCGTCGCCGTCGGCTGGGTCGCCGTCGTCGGTTGGGATGCGACCGTCGGTTGGGATGCGACCGTCGGTTGGGATGCGGTCGTCGGCGCCGGCACCGAGGTCGGCTCGCCCGAGGCAAGCGGAGGGAACGGGTTCACGCCGATGTCGTTGCCCTTCTGCGCATAGTTGCAGACGACGATGTCGTTGCCCCCGGACGAGACGGCCTTGCCGCAGCCGATCCGCGTCGACGTCGACCAGACCACCTGCGTGAAGTGGCCGCACACCGCGCCCGGCGTGCAGCACACCGTGAGGCCGCCGCTGCAGCTGACGTCCCAGTCCTTGACCTCGCTGCCCCAGTCGTCCACCACCGCGTCCGGCCCCCAGTGGCCCGCGGTGCCCATCCATAGGTTCTCGCCGTACAGGCGCTCGGAGCGGTGCTCGAACGCGTTCCGGGCCGCCAGGTCGTCGGCCCACGCCTGGGCGTAGGACGCGATCGCCGGGTCCCACGACACCGCCGCCGTTCCGTAGTTCGCCCGCCAGCGGTTGTGCGCGTTCACATAGGCGGTGACGTCGGCCGGTCCGAGCCCGGTCGTCGAGCCCGTGTCGGCGACACTGTCGGCGACACTGTCGGACGACATGCTGTCGGACGACATGCTGTCGGACGGCGCGTCGCTCTGAGCGGGACCCTTGGGGTCTGCGGCGGCCACGAACCCGCCGGGAAGGATCGGCTCCTGGTCGCCGCCGGGCGAGGGCTTGACCGGCCTGCCGATCGCCTCGGGCTCGACAGGAACGATGGGCTCGACGGGAACGACCGGCTCAACTGGCTCGACGGCGGCGACCGGTGCGACGTACGTCGAGACCTCGACCGCCGAGCCGGCCAGGTCGCCCGGCGCCCCCTGGCCACAGGCGGTCAGGGCCAGCAACGGGACGATGAGCACGGTGACGGCTGCGATTCGCGCGGATGACCCTGCGTTTCCTCGCCTTGTTCCTCGATGGATGACGGCGGCCGCATCGGGAGACGACCTGGATGGCCCGGTGCATCGCACGAAGTCGCCAGTTGGACCGGGAAATCGACGTTTCCGAACCATTCCTACACGGGCACCGCCCAAAAAGTCTCCGCTTCGAACGAGGATGTTTCGTCGTCCGGGTCCGTGCGCCCGGCCGCTCTGCATGGTACGCTTGCCTTCGAGGTCGCGCCGTGCAGCGCGCCCCACGGCTGCCCGAGTTCTTTCGGCAACCAATGCCAGGCCGCAGGAGCGGCGATCCGATGAACATGGCAACCATCACGTTCAGCGGCGAGATCTGGTCCTGGCGCGGCCCCGCCCCGTTCCACTTCGTGACCGTGCCGGAGAAGGAGTGCGAGGACCTCAAGGCGATCTCCGGCGCCGTGACGTACGGCTGGGGCATGATTCCGGTCGCTGTTCAGATCGGCGAAACCCGGTGGACGACCTCGCTGTTCCCCAAGGACGGCCGCTACCTCGTGCCGCTCAAGGACGCCGTTCGCAAGGCGGAACGACTGGACGCGGGGGACACGGTGACGGTGCGGCTCGACGTCGGTTGAGCGCGGCGTGAGCGAAGATTCGCCCAGCGACTCGCGGCGCCGGCCGTCAATCACTCGCTCATCGTCGGCCCGCCCCCGCCGGCTTGACGCGCGGCCAGGCGTGCCAGGCGAAGAGCGCCACCGCCACGGCTTCCGCCAGGCGGCCCAGCGCAACGGCCGGCGCCTGCACCGGCGACGTCGTCCGCATGCCGGCGACGACCACCACGAGGATGCCGGCGTTCAACAGGGCGTAGGACCACCACACCGCCCGCTGCCGCCCGCGCGTCGATCGGCCGTCGACCTGCAGGCGCGGCAGGATCCAGTAGGCCACGCCCATCGCCAGCTGCAACGTCCAGCCGAGCAGAACGATCTCCATGTGCGCCGGTAGGAGCAGCCATGCCAGCGGCAGCATCCCCGTGCCCTTCTGCCAGAGGATGAGCGCCCCGAACGTGAACCCGACGCCGAGGTAGAGCAGCGCGGTACGGACGAACCAGACGCTTTGGCGCGGCACGGTCAACGGCTCCGGACGCGCGGCCACGTGGCGGCGACGAACAGCCATCCCGCCAGCAGCTGCAGCACGGCCGACAGCGCCAGAAACCAGGCCGCCGCGCCGCCGGGATGCCCGGCGGCCACCGGCTCGGCGACGACGCGGAGCGCGAGCCCGGCGTTCACGGTAAGCCACGTCAGCCAGCCCAGCCGCTCCCCCCGTTCCGCCCGGGCCGCGTCCGGCTTCGGGAACATCCAGTGCGCGATGCCGAAGATGAGCTGCGTCACCCAGCCGACCATCAGCACGTGGACGTACACCGGCCGCAGCGCGGTGAGCACGGGCGGCAGGCGCAGCAGCGGCGACAGCGCGGCCGCGGCGCCGACGATCCCGGCGGCGGCGAGCCAGACGAGGGCGGACTTGAGGTACCAGCGAGTGAGCGTCGGCATCGGGATGACCGTCGGGTGCGGATCGGCGTGCGGTGATTGTATCGTGCAGGTCGTCACCAGAGAGGATCGACGGTGCCGACCCGGCGACAGAGGGCCGACGATGGCTCGCCTCGGCCCGATGGGGTCCGTCCTGTGCGCCGGCCCACCTTGTCCCAACCACTCGTGGACGATTGCCTCTATCATCCGGGACACCCCCGCCATACCCTGTGCCCATCGACGGATCGCACGCTACACAGGGAGAAGTCATGAACGCCGTGAAGCGCTTCCGCCTCGCCGCCGCACTGCTCGTCCTCTCAGCCGTCGGCGGCGTGCTGTCCGCCGTCCGTATCCTCGCCGCCGGCAGCGCCGGCCTGCCGCCCGTGCAGGGTGCCGAGGAGATGGGCGGTCCGCCGTTCTGGGCAGGGCTCATGTTCTTCGCGCTGGCCGTCGCCGGCCTGTTCGGCGCGTACGGCCTGTGGAAGGGCCAGCGCTGGGGCAAGGTCGTGGCGATCGTGGCATGCACCGTCAACGCCGTGTTCGCGGCGGGCGACGTGCTCGGGGCCGTCATGGTCGGCTCGCTGCCCATGGGAGTCCTCATGACGACGAGCGTGCTCGGGCACTTGCTCGTCATCGGTCTCGTGCTCTGGCGGGAGCGGGCGGCGGCGCCCGCGACGGTGGTTGCTTGAGGAGCGACCGGGCCCCGGGCGAGGGAACGAGCGGCATGTCGGGCGCGCGTCCGTCCGGCGACGGGTCCGACCTGCCGCCCGCGCCGCAGCGATGGGATTCGGACGCCCTGCTGAGCGGCGGGCTCCTCGCCGGCCTTCTGACGGGCTACGCCGCACTGGTCTACATCGCCGCGCTCATCGCGGGGACGTGGCTCATGGACCAGCCGCAGGACGCGGCCCGGCCGCCGCTGTGGCTCAACCTGTCCGCGCTCGCAGCGGTCGCCGCCACGATCCTGCCCGTGGCGCGCTGGCTGCGCGAAGGCGTGCACGACATCGTCTATGCGCAGCACGACGACCCGTATGCGCTCATCGGGAAGGTGAACGCCGCGCTGCAGCACATGGTCAAGGAGCAGACGACGCTGCCGGCGGTCGTGCGGATGGTCGCCGCCGATCTGCGCCTGCCGTACGTCGTCATCGAGACCGCCGCGCGCGGTAGGGCGGCGCGCCCGGCGACGAACGCATCGATCGACGTGGCGATCGACGCAACGCGCGCCACATCCCCTGCGACGACGCCTGCGACGACGCCTGCCACGGTCGCCGTCGGCCGGCCGCTCGCCGGTGCGCCGCTCCACCGCATTCCGATCACCTACCTCGACCGCCCGATGGGCACGCTCCTCGCCGGCGCCCGGGCGGCCGGCAGATCGCTCTCCCCGCGCGACCAGTCGCTCCTCGGCGACATCGCCCGACAGCTCGCGATCGCGCTGTATGCGGCGCAGCTCACGCAAGACGTCCGGGCCTCCCGCGAACGGATCGTGGCCGCGCGTGAAGAGGAGCGGCGGCGGATCCGCAACGACCTGCACGACGGCCTCGCGCCGACGCTGTCGTCCCTGCAACTGCAGCTGGGCGCGATCCAGCGGCTCATGCGCGACCAGCCGGACAAGGCAGAGCGCATCGCCGACGACCTGCGCACGAGCTTGCAGGGCGCCACGTCCGAGATCCGCCGCCTGGTCCACGACCTGCGGCCGCCGATGCTGGACGCGTTCGGCCTCGTCGGCGCGGTCAGGCAACTGTACGACGAGGAAGGCGACATTGCCTTCGACGTCCGCGCCCCGGACCCCATGCCCGCCTTGCCGGCAGCGGTCGAGGTGGCGGCCTACCGCATCGCCGGCGAGGCGATCCACAACGTGATCCGCCACTCCGGCGCCAAGCGCTGCTGGGTGCGCATCGACGTGGGCGGCGACGGATCCGACGGATCCGACAGATCCGACGGCACCGACGGCATCGACGGTGTCGGCGACCTCCGGATCGAGGTGCGCGACGACGGCACGGGCTTCCCGGCCGATCGGCCCATCGGCGTCGGCACGGTATCCATGATGGAGCGCGCGGCGGAGCTGGGCGGTACGCTGGTGCTCGAGAACGTCGCAGGCGCCGGGGCGCGGGTCGTGGCGCGGCTGCCGATCGTCCCCTTGCGGCCGGGAACGGAGCGCGAACCGTGGAGCCCCTGACCGTCCTGATCGCCGACGACCATCCCCTCTTCCGCACGGGCCTCCGCGCGCTCCTGACCTCGATGCCGGAGGTTGCGCTGGCCGGCGAGGCGACGAACGGTGAGGAGGTCGTCCGGATGGCCGAGGATCTCCAGCCGGACGTCATCCTGCTCGACCTCCAGATGCCCGGCGGCGGCGGGCTGCCCGCCATCCGCAAGATCGTCCACACCAGCCCGCACATCCGGATTCTCGTCGTCACGATGTTCATGGACGACGACAGCGTGTTCGCGGCCATGCGCGCCGGCGCGCGCGGCTACGTCCTAAAGGACACGCACGACGAGGACATCCGGCGCGCGATCCTGGCCGTCGGTCGGGGCGAGGCGATCTTCAGCCCGGCCATCGCCACGCGCATGATGCGCTTCTTCGCCGCACGCCCGGCCGGCCCGAGCGAGGCCTTCCCCGACCTGACGGACAGCGAGCTCGCCGTCCTCCGCCTGATGGCCGTGGGCGCGAACAACGACGCGATCGCAGCGCAGCTCGGCTTCAGCCCAAAGACTGTGCGGAACTACGCGTCGAACATCTTCGGCAAGCTCCAGGTGGCGGATCGGGCACATGCGATCGTGAAGGCGCGAGAGGCGGGGATCGGCGGCGACGGGCGGGTGAGCGGCTGAGGTCCGGCTCGGTGCACGGCGGCGTGTCGGCGCGGACTTGTCCTTCTATTGCCACGCCTGTATAGTTCACCATATGAAGCAACAAACGGGTCCCAACCCACCCGAGCCGCATGCCCCTTCCGGCGACGCCCTCATGGCGCTGCTGGGCGCCGCGCATCACATCGAGGCCCAGCTCGAGGCGGCGCTCGGCGTCAACGGGCTGTCGATGGCGAAGTTCGGCGTCCTCGAGGCGTTGTCGCATGCCTCGGAGCCGCTCACGCTGACCGAGGTCGCCGCCAAGATCAGCTGCGTGCGGTCCAACGTCACCCAGCTGATCGACCGGCTCGAGGCCGACGGCTTGGTGCGGCGAGTGGCCGACGCGACGGACCGGCGCAGCATCCGCGCCGTGCTCACGCCGCTCGGCACCAAGCGCTTCGCGCAAGGTGCGGCTGCGTTCGCCCAGGTGCGAAGCGAGCTTGCGGCACGGTTGCCGGAGTCCGAACGCGCAGACTTCCTGAAGGTGCTTTCGGGCTTGGTGTAACGGACGCGTCTTATTTTGGACCAATGCTTCATAGATGAAAGGTCTAGCGGTCGAACTATACAGCCGCGAACAGCCCGCCCGTGCTCGATCCGCCGCCCGTTCTCCCGTGCTTCGTCACCCGCCCTTCTCACACCAAGGAGTCCACGAATGAACACCGTTCTGCTGATCGCCCGCCTCTTCTTCGGCCTCGGCCTCGCCGTCCACGGCACCCAGAAGCTCTTCGGTTGGTTCGGAGGCCACGGCCTCGCCGGCACCGGCAGCTTCTTCGAGAGCCACCTCGGCTACCGTCCCGGGCGCCTGTTCGCCCTCGCCGCCGGCCTCGGCGAGGCGGGCGGCGGTCTGCTCGTCGCCCTCGGCCTGCTCGGGCCGGTCGGCCCGGCGCTGATGGTCATGGTGATGATCGTCGCCTCCCTCACCGTCCACATGAAGAGCGGCTTCCTGTCCTCCAACAACGGCATCGAGACCCCGATGCTGTACGCGATGGGCGGGTTCCTCCTCGCCTTCGTCGGCCCCGGCGCGTACGCGCTCGATGCGCTTCTCGGCTGGACGTCTTTGAGCACGGTGACGAACGCCTCGCTTGCCCTTGCGATCGCCGTCGTGGCCGGCGCGCTGACCTCGGTCGCCCGCACGGCACCCGCGCCCGTGGGCGCGGCGGTAACGGCCACCGGCAGCTAACGCGCCCTTCGAGACCACCGGAGTGTCGTGCGGCCGGCGACCTGCGCCGCGCCCGGTACATCCGGGGTGGGCGCATGCGATCACCGGGCGATCGGCACCGATTCCGATCGCCCGGTGTTATGCTTGGCCTTGTATGACAGACGATCTCCCCACGGATACGGCGATCCTCTCGCGGCGCCGTCTTGGCCGCGCCGGCACCGCCGCGCTCAGCATCACCTTCACCGTTGCAGCGCTGGCCAGCTGGACCTACTGGCGCTATACGGCACCGGTCGAGGTTCGGCTTTTGAGCGAGGTCGTCGGGGTACCGCTAGACGTCCGGCCCGAGCCGGCCGTCATCTCGGCCGAGCCGAATCGGATGCAGCGGGTGGTCTTTCACGTGCACAACCCCGGCCCGGACGTACGCAGGCTGTCCGGCCGCATCGAGCTGGCGCCGGCGGACGCCGAAACGCAGGTGTCGATCTTCGCCATGCAGTGCGGCGACTACACCGAGATCGAGCCCGGCGCGACCGATACGTTCGCCGTCGTCTTCAACGTCAAGGCCGCCGGTCTGACCGGCACGCGAGCGATCACGCTCCGGCACGTCTTCGCTCCGGCGACGGCGGGACGATGAGGATCGAACGGCGGGCGCGATGGAAGGCAGCCCGATTGTCGGCGCTGACCGTCGGCGCGGTGCTTGCCGCGGCCGCGTGCGCTTCGCCTGCCTTCCACGGTGTCGAGGCCGATCCGCCGACGGCGGTGGCCGATGTTGGCCTGTCCAACGGCACAGGCCCGGCGTTCCGTCTGTCCGATCGGAAAGGCATGTGGGTCCTGCTGTTCTTCGGCTACACGAACTGTCCTGACGTCTGCCCGCTGACGCTGTCCCACATCGGGACGGTCCTGCGCGACCTCGGCCCGACGGCGAATCGCGTGGCCGTCGTGTTCGTGTCCGTCGACCCCGACCGGGACACGCCCGACCGGCTTGCCCAGTACGCGGCTTCGTTCGGCCCCCAGGTGATCGGCGTCACCGGCGAGCGGGCCGAGATCGATGCCGCCGTGGAGGCATTCGGCGCACGCTACGAACTCCACACGGACGAGGCCGCGACGTCCGCGGCCGGCTACAGCGTCAGCCACTCGGGCGACATCTTCGTCATCGACCCCGAGCAGCGCCTGCGGCTGACGATTCCCTTCGGTGTGGCGCCCGACGCTATCCTCTCCGACCTGCGCCGGCTCATCGGTCCGTCCGGCTGATCCGCACACACAGTCGCGCACACCACGTCCGCCCCGGTTCGTACAGCACCACTGTAGATTCTTGGGACTCTCCAATCTGGTCGCCGCCCAAGGCATGTTCAGTGGAGGTGTACTAGTGGTTCCAACCCCGTCACCCAAGGAGACCGTGATCCGATGTCGAACCGAACGTTGCTCACCCTCGGCACCCTGACGATCCTCGCCCTCACTGCGGCAGCCTGCGGCGGTGGGTCCACGGACGCGCCATCGGCGGGCGAGAGCGCCGCCAACGCCACGGCGCCGGTAGGCGACAGCGCCGGCATCACCACCGCCGATGTCTGGGCGCGCAAGTCACCGATGGCGGCGACGATGGGCGCCGTGTACCTACGGATCGACAATCACGGCGCCGTGGACGATGCGCTGATCGGCGCCGCCGCGGCGGTCGCCCACACGGTCGAGATCCACGAGACCACGAACGAGGGCGGCGTCATGAGCATGGCCAAAGTGGACGCCATCCCCGTGCCCGCCGGCGGCTCGGCCGAACTGAAGCCCGGCGGGTACCACGTCATGCTCATCGACGTCACCGCGCCGCTGAAGCTGGGGGAGCGCTTTCCGGTTACGCTGCAGTTCGAGAAGGCGGGCATGATCACGGTCGAGGCCGAGGTACGGGAGGAGTAGTCCGCGCGCTGCCCTTGACCCCCTTGACCTCCCTGATGCGCCGGACATACCCCCGTTGCGTACAGACCGCCAGGTCAAGTCCAGGGTGATCCGGCGGTCTGTGCCGACGGACTGGTTGGTCGGAGTGACGTTCCTACGTCTCGACCCTATGCCTCGCCCGCCTCGGCCGAGAGCGCATCAGCCAACGCGAGATACCGGTCCTGCGATCCGTCGCACGCCTCGGTTTGCGCAATGTCCTCGAATGCGGCGGCCACCCGCGCCTGGGCAGCAGGATCGATGACTTGTCGAGCCATGGGAAAGAGCACATGGTCCTCCTTGGCGATGTGCGATCGCAGCAAGGCCACGTAGTCTCTTGCACACCCCACCAGCTCGGCGCGCACGGTCGCATCGCCCGCGTCCATCGCACGGGCAGCCTCCCGCAGCGCACGGATCAGCGATCGTCCCTCATCGTGCTCGTGCAGCATGACGGACACCGGGCCGCCGGCCGGAACGCCGGCGGCCGTGATCGCCGGGAACAGGACATGCTCCTCCTTGAGGTGGTGGCAGCCATCGGCAAATCCCGCCGCGAAGTCGGCACAGTCCGCGAAGAACCGCGCTGGAACCGGTTCGCCGCGATCCATGCGATCCGCCGCCAGCGCCAGGGCGTCCAGCACCCGTTCGATCACGCGGTGATCCTGCATGAGCCCGTCGGTAATGTCCACGCACCCCTCCTGTCCAAGATTGTTCTCGACGGCCGATAACCACATGCCCCGGCTGCGTCGTTAGTTCTGCCGCCCCGGGGTCAGCGCTCCGTTTGCGCCTGCCCGGGCGGGAACCTGGCGCAGCGCATGTTGGAGCGCCCGCTCCGTAAACACACGGGCGACCTGGCGTCGATAGCCGGGCGGCAGATCCACGTTGTCCATTGGACGAATCGCGCGGTGGACGGCGTCGGCAGCAGCCGACAGCCGTTCCGCGGTTGGCACATGACCGGTCAGTATGACCTCGGCCTCCGCGATCCGCAGCGGCCGCGATGCCACCGCTCCGACGACCACCCGTGCGTTCTCGCATTCGTCCTTGGCCATCCGTAGCGCAACGGCCACACCAAGTGACGGGAAATCGAACGATGCCCGCGGGCGCAGCTTCATGTAGCTGGCACACACGCCCGTCGGCCGCAGCAGCTGCACGTCCACCACGATCTCACCGGCGCTGAGTGTCAGATGCGACAACCCGTCGTCGCGGTAGAGTGCTTCGGCCGGGATCACGCGTTCCCCACGCGGTCCGGCGATCCGGATCTGAGCATCGAGGGCGATCATCGCCGGCGCAAGATCCGACGACACGGCCGCCCAACATCGGTCATCCCCCGGCGCAACGCGGCAGACGTCGCCGGTGCACTTGAGGCAATCGCCGGCGGCTTCGCGCCACAGCGGTGAGCGGTTCACATACGTGCATCGCGTGTCGAGGCAGAGATTCCCGCCCAACGTACCCATCGAGCGCAGTGTCGGCGTGGCGATAAGGCTGGCCGCGTGCCCGATCACCGGGAAGTGCCGCCGGAGCACTGGCTGCCTTGTCAGCTCGGCAATGGACGTCAGCGCGCCAAGCGTCAACCCGGAGCCGTCGCGTACTGTGGCTTCCGCGGCGGTCCGAATACCGGACAGCTCAGGTACACCCGCCAGGGCAACCAAGTAGCGGGGGCTGAGCTGGCCGCGCTTCAGCAGTGGCAGCAAGTCGGTGCCGCCGGCGAGGAGCTGCGCCTCGGCGCCAAGTTCAGCCAGCAGCCCGACCGCCTCCGACAGGCTGCGCGGCGCGAGATAGCGGAAGGAGGGCAGGTGCAACACGTGAGCGGCCTAGAGCTGAGGCGCGCCGGCCGGCGGCTCGACGACCGTTAGAGGCGGGTACGCGATGTCGGGGAACCGGCGAGGACCGTGACGGGCCGGCTGCCCGCGGGCCTGGCGATCGAGCGCGCGCAGAACTTTGTCGGGCGTGATCGGCACCTCGTCCACGCGCACCCCAACCGCATCGTAGACCGCATTGGCCACGGCCGGTGGCACCGGCAGCAGCGGTCCCTGGCCCACCTCCTTCGCCCCGAACGGACCCTCTCGGTCGTCCGTTTCCACCAACAGGCAGTGCACGATCGGCATGTCCAGGGCAGTGGGCGTCTTGTAGTCCAGAGCGGTTGGGCCGGCATGCAGCGGACCGCGGAACGACTGCTCCTCCCACAGCGCCTCTCCAAGACCCATGTATACCCCGCCTTCGATCTGTCCCTCCACCTGCGTCGGGTTGAGCGCCCGACCGCCGTCGTGGGCCAGCCAGACTTCAGACGGCACCACCTGGCCCGTTTCTGCGTCGACGTTCACATGCACCACGCACGCCGAGTAGCTGTAGGCAGGGCTCGGGCCCACACCGGCCCCCTTGTAGGGTCCGGCCAGCGGCGGCGGCGCATAGGTGCCGCTGGCGGCCAGCACGGCCCCGGATGCCTGGGTCAGCTGCAGCGCATCCGGCCACGACATGATCGGTGATCGCTCATCGCGGAGCGCGACTTGGCCGGAGTGCAGGATCAGACGGTGGGTCGGCAGGTGCAACTCGCGACCCACCGCGCACAGTACTTGTTCGCGCAGATTCTCGGCGGCGCGCAGCGCGGCATTGCCCATCATGAACGTGACCCGACTCGAGTAGCTGCCCAGATCCACGGCCGCCAACGCCGTATCGGCCGTATCAAGCTGGATATCGACCAAGTCGAGACCGAGAACCTCAGCGACGAGGCTGGCCAGCACCGAGTCCGAGCCCTGGCCGATATCGGTGGCGCCGCAGGCCACGTGAACGGTGCCGGTGCGGTCCGCCTGGATGTGGACGGTGGTGTGTGGCAGCCCGTTCCAGTAGATCGGCAGGGCGGCACCCGATAGGTAGCAGCTGGCAGCCAACCCAACGCCTTCGCCCCGAGGCAGCCGGCGGTGCTTGTCCAGAAAGCCCGAGGCATCCGCGACCCGCTCCAAGCACGCGCGGAGACCACAGCTCGTGACCCGCAGGTGGTTCACCGTCACGCTGTCTTCGGCAACAAGGTTCTTCAGCCGAATCGCCAATGGGTCGAGCCCAAGGTCCTCGGCCAACTTGTCCAGGAGCACCTCCAGCCCGAATCGCGGCTGGGGCGTGCCGTGACCGCGCTTCGGGCCGCACGGTGGCTTGTTCGTGAACACCCGCGCGCCCTCGAAACGATATGCCGGCAGGCGATAGGTGGCCGGCGGCAGGGCGCCACTGTAGTACGTGGACGCTACCCCGTAACTGCCATATGCTCCACCGTCCAACACCGTGCGTACGTGCAGACCGGTGAGCGTGCCGTCGACACGCGCGGCTGCGCGCAGCTGCACGTGCATCGGGTGTCGGCCGCGGTGGCTGTAGAAGACCTCCTCGCGGGAAAGTCGGCACTTCACCGGCCGGCCGGTGATCATGGCAAGCCGGGCCGCGGCCACCTCGTGCGGCAGCGCCTCGGTCTTGCCGCCGAAGCCGCCACCGATGACCGAAGCGACCACCCGCACCCGGCGCTCGGGTAGTTGGAGGGCCTTGGCCAACGCCCGCTGGACGTAGTGCGGGGTTTGGGTGGACGACCATAGCGTCAGCCGCCCGTCCGGGCTGTACTCGGCCACGGCCGCATGCTCCTCCAGCGCCAGATGGTTGCTGCCGCCATAGAAGAACAGATCCTCGCGCACATGGGCCGCCGCTTCGAACGCAGCCTCCACTGCACCGAACTCCAGCGCAACGCGCTTGTGGACGTTGTTGGCCTTGCCGTTGGCGTGGATCGGATCACCCGTGGCCGACAAGGCCTCGTCAACCGTCATGCAGGCCGTGAGCACGTCGTAGTCGACGACGATCAACCCCATGGCGTGGTCGGCCGTCTCCTCATCCTCTGCAGCAATGGCCGCCACCGGATCGCCGACGAAGCGCACCTTGTCCACAGCGAGACCGTGCTCGTCCTGGCTGACGGGTAGAATGCCGTACGGCACCGGAAGGTCCGCACCGCTGATCACGGCCGTCACCCCAGGCACGGCCAACGCACGGGTCGCGTCGATGGCTCGGATGCGCGCGTGCGCATGCGGACTGCGCAGCAGTCGGGCATAGAGGAGATGGGCGAAGGGCAGATCGTCCGCGTAGTTTGCCCGGCCCGTCACCTTGGGCCAAGCATCCACCTTCGAACGACGGTGGCCGATGATCGTGAAGTCCGGAGTCCGCGTCGAGCCGGTCGAGCTCATCCCTGCGCCCCACTGCGCGGGTGCGATGCGCCACCCGCGACCATACGAGCAGCCTGCCGCACGGCTGCGACGATGCTGGCATAGCCTGTACATCGGCAGAGATTGCCGGCTAGCGCAGCGCGAACTTCGGCTTCGGTTGGATCGGCATTGTCGGCCAACAAGGCGGCGGCGGTAAGCAGCATTCCGCCGGTACAGTAGCCGCACTGGGCAGCACCGCGGTCGACGAAGGCCACCTGCAACGGGTGGGGCTCCGCCGTGGTACCCAACCCTTCCACCGTGGTGACGGTACGTCCCTCGACGGAGGCAAGGAGCGTAAGACATCCCAGCCGCGGCTGACCATCCACCAGCACGGTGCAGGCACCGCACTCACCCAACTCACAGCCATGCTTGGTGCCGGTCAGGCCTAGGTCCTCGCGCAGCGCCTCGAGCAACGTGCGGTGCGCCGGCGCACGCAGCATGCGCGGCACCCCATTTACGGTCATGTCGACGGTGAGCCACCGATCGCCTGGAGCAGAGTCGTCGACCTGCAGAGCGGGTGGCACGGTTGCCACGATCGTGGACTTCATCCCGCTTCCCCTGACGCTGTCGTCGCCGGCCGGCGCGTGGCCCGAATCTGCTCGACCACCAAGTCGCCGGCAGCCGTGGTGGCGAGCCCGCTGTCGCTGTCGACGGATGGAATGCGCCGGCTCACCAGACAGCGCTCGATCGCACCCTCGATGATCGCCGCTCCATCCTTTTCTCCCAGGTAGTCCAGCATCATGCCGACCGCGGCGATCGCACCCAGAGGGCTGGCCACGTTCTGGCCCGCGATCGTCGGTGCCGAGCCATGAATGGGCTCGAACATCGCGGTGCGGCCCGGGTGGATGTTGCCCGAGGCGGCGATCCCCATGCCGCCCTGCAGCGCCGCCCCGAGATCCGTGACGATATCGCCGAAGAGATTCGTCGTGACGATCACATCGAACATCTCGGGCGTCTTGACCATGTACATGCAGCAGGCATCCACGTACGCGTGATCCGTGTGCACGTCGGGGAATGCCTCAGCCACCTCGGCAAACACCCGCGTCCAGATGGACTGCGGCCGGATGGCATTGGCCTTGTCCACCAACGTCACCTGCGGTTGTCGGCCGCCCATGCCGCGCGCCCGCGCGCGCTCTCGAGCCAGCTCGAAGGCATAGCGGATCACGCGTTCGGTGCCCTTGTGCGTGTAGACGCCCGAAACGATCGCCACCTCATCGGCGGTGCCAACCTTCAGGTGGCCACCGATCTGCGCATAGACATCCTCGGTGTTCTCACGGACCACCACGAAGTCGATATCACCCACGCGCTTGCCCTTCAACGGGCACAGGTGCTCCGCCAGCAATCGGACCGGCCGCAGGTTGACGTACAGGTCCATGCCGAATCGGAGGCTGAGGATCACCGAGCGCTCCACCAGGCCGGGTTCGACCGCGGGGTGACCGATCGCGCCGAGTAGCACGGCGTCCAGCGTGCGCCACTCGTCCACGATCCGCTCTGTCACGAGCTCGCCCGTAGCCAGGTAGTGCGCGCCGCTGTATGGATACTCGAACAGCTGGTAATGAAAGCCCGTCACTTCAGCTGCTGCGGCGAGCGCCTTCAGGCCTTCCCTGGTCACCTCGGGACCGATGCCGTCCCCGGGGATCACGCCGATCCGGTAGCCCGTCCTCACGGTGCCTCCGGGCCGGCGATGGCGGCGTGCTTTGCGGCGGCCGGGGCGTGCGCGCCGGCTCCTGCCAGGAGGCCCCGGGCGATGACCAATCGCTGTATCTGAGCCGTACCCTCATAGATCTGCATGATCTTGGCGTCGCGCATCCACTTTTCAACAGGGTACTCTCTGGAGTAGCCATAGCCGCCCAGCACTTGAACAGCATCCGTCGTGACGCGCATGGCGACGTCGGCCGCAAAGGCCTTCGCCATGCTGCTCTCGGTCGTATGCGACAGGCCTTGATCGGCCAGCCAGGCAGCGCGCCAAGCCAAGAGTCGAGCCGCCTCGATGCTGGTCGCCATGTCCGCCAGAAGGGTGCCGATCGCCTGAAACTGACCGATGGGTCGCCCAAATTGACGCCGCTCACCCGCGTACTGGCAGGCGAACTCAAAGGCGGCGCGAGCGATCCCCACTGCTCCGGCAGCGATCTGGGCACGGGTACGATCCAGCGTGCGCATTGCGATCCGAAAACCGTCCGCCTCCCCGCCCAATCGATTGGCCGCCGGAACCCGAACGTCCTCGAGGTACAGCGACGCCGTGTGCGATGCGCGGATGCCCAGCTTGCGTTCGCCTCGACCGGCGGTCAGCCCGGCGCGGTCGCCGTCCACGATGAATGCGGCGATCCCGTCCGCCCCACGGCCGGGTGCAACGGTGGCAAACAGGACATAGGTGTCGGCAATACCGCCATTGGTGATGAAGCACTTGCTGCCGTTGAGCACGTATTCCGCGCCATCGCGCCGCGCCGTCGTGGTCAGGGCGGAAGCATCGGAGCCGGCGGCCGGCTCGGTCAAGGCGAAGGCGCCCAACCGAACTGCGCGCGGGTCGCAGAAGCGCGGTATGTAGCGTTCCTTTTGCTCCGGTGTGCCTGACAGTAGGATGGGCGTTGCCGCCAGCAGCGTGCCCCCCAGCACCGTGGCCACGCCGGCACAGCCCCAGTACAGCTCCTCGTCGACGACGCAACGGCCGAACACATCCGCCACTCCGCCGCCGCCATATGCCTCAGGCAGAGCATACGCGGTGAGCCCGACCTCGGCCGCCTGCCGGAGCACCTCCCAGGGCACGGTTTCTTCCTCGTCGAAGCGCGGCGCCCCCGGACGGATCACCTCGAGCGCAAACCGGTGCGCCAAGCTGCGCAGGGCGCGGTGCTCATCGGATAGGGCGAACCCGATCATTCGTGCGCCGCCAGGCGCGCTTGGACATAGCTGTGCAGTCCACCCAGCGCCATGAGCTGAAGCAGAAACTCCGGGAACGGCTCGGCCTGGTATGTCGCGCCGGTCGTCAGGTCGTGGATCACGCCGCTGGCTGGTTCGATGGCCACGGTGTCGCCGTCGGCGATGGCGGTGGCAGCAGCCGGGCACTCGAAGATGGGCAAGCCCAGATTGATGGCGTTGCGGAAGAAGATTCGGGCGAACGACACCGCCACGACGCCGGCGACTCCGGATGCCTGCAGCGCGATGGGTGCCACCTCCCGGGAGCTTCCACACCCAAAGTTGATGCCGGCTACAACGATATCGCCCGGCGCCACGCGACCGGCGAACGACGGATCGGCATCTTCCATGCAGTGCTCGGCGAGGCGGGCCGGATCAGCGGTGTTGCAGTGTCGCGCCGGAATGATGGCGTCGGTGTCGATATGGTCACCGAACTTCCAAGCCCGGCCCTGCAGTCTACCCAGCGGCTTAGCCATGAGCGACCTCGCCGGCTCCAGACAGTGCCGCGACGCCCCAGTCGTCCGATTCGGCAATACCGAGCTCCGTCGGTGATGAAATGTGGCCGGAGATGGCAGATGCTGCCGCCACCGCCGGGCTGGCCAGGTAGACCTCACTTTGAATGTGACCCATGCGTCCCCGAAAGTTGCGATTGCTGGTGGACACGCAGCGCTCGCCGGAGGCCAGCACGCCCATGTGCCCGCCAAGACAGGGTCCGCAGGTCGGAGTGCTGACAACGCACTCCGCCTCGATGAACGTCTCGACGAGCCCCTCCCGAACCGCCGCCAAGTACACGGCCTGGCTACCAGGGATGATGATCGTGCGCACCCGCGGATGGGTCTTACGCCCCTTCAGCACATGAGCCGCCTGGCGAAGGTCGGCCAGGTTGCCGTTGGTGCACATGCCGATCACCACCTGATGGATGTCGATGTCGCCCATGCCCGCCGCATCCTGCGTGTTCTCGGGCAGGAACGGAGCGGCCACCTGCGGCTCCAAGTCGCTCACATCCCACTCATACACGGCGGCATAATCGGCATCCGGGTCGCTCGTGAACAAGCGGTCGGTACGGCCGCCGGCACGACGCACGAACTCAGTGGTCGTGGCGTCCGGTGCGATCAGGCCGGTCTTGGCTCCGGCCTCGATCGCCATGTTGGCCATGGTCAATCGCCCGGCCATGTCCAATCCCTCGATCACCTCCCCCGCAAACTCCAGCGCTTGGTACCGCGCGCCGTCCACCCCGATCCGACCGATGGCGTACAAGGCAAGGTCCTTGCCACTGACCCACGGCCGAAGCCGGCCCCGGAAGATGATCTTGGTCGATGGCGGCACCTTCAGCCATATCTCACCCAATGCCATGGCGGCGGCGGCATCGGTGGATCCAACACCGGTGCCGAACGCACCCAACGCACCGTACGTACACGTGTGCGAGTCCGCACCGGCCACAATGTCGCCCGGCGAAACCAGCCCCTGCTCGGGTAGCAGGACGTGCTGGATACCGACGCGCCCCACGTCGTAGTACCGAATACCGGTGCGCAGGGCGAACTCCCGGCATTCGCGCACGATCTCGGCGGAGTCAATGTCCTTATTGGGCGTGAAGTGGTCGAAGACAAACACGACCTTGCGAGGGTCGAATATCCGAGCGTTCGCGAAGCGTTCGAACTCACGCAGCGCCACGATACCCGATAGCTCGCTTGCCAGCACGAGATCCACCCGCGCGTTGATGAACTCTCCTGGCCGCACCGTTTCGCGGTCGCAATGGGCAGCCAATATCTTCTCGGCAATCGTCTGGCCCACTTACTCCTCCCACGCGAACGAGAATGCATAGTCGGTAGAAACCACCGTTTCGGCGACACCGTGGCGGCGGCGCATGACCCGGATCATGCGCATCAACTCATCCTCCTGAAGCAGCGTATCCGAGCGTTTGGCGGCGGTCAGAATCTTCTCGAAGTACGCCTCCTCCAGCTCGATGCCACGGCTTTCGAGCCAGTACCGGACGTTGTGCTCGCCGCTCATCGGACCGATCTCGATCCCGTGCTCGCGGCCAACCAGGCTGGCGGGTACACCGCAATAGACCCGCTCGGCCAGCCAAGCGTCGCCAAGCAGATTGGCCTTGGCGACGGCCGCCGCATGAACGCCGGTCGACGTTCGGAAGGCGTCAGCCCCCACCACCGGGTAGTTGAAGGGAATGGGAACCGCGCAGGCTTCCGAGGCCACATGACAGTACTCCGGTAGGGCCGTCAGGTTCCGGTCGCCGATTCCAAGCAAGCTGAGGTTGGCCAGGAGGATCTCCATCGGCGTATTCCCCGAGCGCTCGCCAATGCCCAGCGCGCAGGCGTGCACCCGGCTGGCGCCGGCCTGAATGGCCGCCAGTGAATTGGCGACATCAAGCCCGCGATCCCGGTGGCCGTGAAAGTCGATCGATACCGGGGCACCCGTGTCTGCGACGACCTCCCGGACGAACGAGACAAGTGCGTGCACGCCCTCGGGCATGGCGTGGCCGACCGTATCGGCAACGCACACCGCGTGCGCACCGCACTCGATAGCGGTGGTGTACAGCCGGCGCAACACCTCGGGCGCGGCACGGGTGGTATCCTCGGTGACAAACGTGACGGGGAGTCCATGCGTGACCGCAAACGTGACCGCCGACTGCGTGAGCCGGGAGAGCTGATCGAGGTCCCAGCCCTCTACCACTTGTCGGATCGGGCTGGAACCCAAGAAGATCGCAGCCTCAATCGGTATGCCGGCGGCCTGGCTGGCGTCGACGATCGGCCGGATGTCCGCTTCCAGGGTGCGGGCTGCCGCCTGCGCCCGGATGCTGAGCCCCTGATTTGCGATCTCGCGCGCCAGTACGATGACATCCCGGTGGAAGCGTTCGCCTGCACCTGGCAGCCCAAGGTCGGCGATATCGATGCCCAACTCATCCATGAGGTAGAGCAGGTACACCTTCTCCTGGATCTGGGGCTGGCGTACGGACGGCGATTGCAGTCCGTCCCGCAACGTCTCATCCGACAGGGCGACGTTGACCGGCCACTGCAGCAGCGTGCCGGTGCCGTTCCAATCATGAATCAGGTCGTGATGTGATGGGTGGCTCATCGCTAAACTCCTTGGGGGCATGCGCCCTTCGAAACCGGGCCGTGGTCTGGCCGTGGCCTACGAGGGCAACGGCGATTGCCCGTGGCCGGACCCGGCCACCAGCCGAGCGGGCAGCGCCGCCGACCCTGCTCCTTCGACGAGGAATGCAACGACGATGCCGTATAAGGCAAGATGCCCGAGCAGCTCCGATCCGAAGATGGTCGCTGTCGTGGCGAACAGCAGCGTGAGAACGACGGCCAGCGGTCCCACCAACACGCCGAGGGTGAGCGCAACGCCGACTCCGATCTCCACCAATCCAGCCCCGAAAACGTATAACTCACGGGTCACCCAAGACCCCAGCACCGTCCGCACTGGCTCGAAAATGACATCGGCATGGTTGTCGACCACACCCATCGCCAACTCCGGATGGATCCACTTTTCGTTGAGCCCGTAGTAGATCAGGCTCAGACCGAGCGCGATCCGGATCATGGCGATGGACTGCGAGCCGGTGAGCCACCGCGGTCGGAGCCAGCCGTCCGTCCACGCGGATCGACCCATGCGGCGAGCGAGCCAGTGCTCCAGATGCCACCGGGGCCGCCCGCGGACGATGACGAAGAGTGCCAGCGGAATGTAGATGAGATAGTCGACCAAGTCCGTTGCCGGGAACCACGCGAACGACAGACCGAACAAGCCGATGACACCCCACGCTGCCGGTCCGACGCCCAGCCCAACCACCAGCATGGTGCCAAGCACGGCCTCAGCTGCCTGCACGGCCGGCGGCACGGACAGCTCCCGTCCCCAGGCTGTACCGGTCGCCGCCATGGCCAGCAGCGTCGTACCCAACCCAAGCTCCACGGCCACGGGCGTCCAGTCCATGAGCCGGCCGCGGACAGCGGCCGCGGACTGGCCCACACCGCGGGTGCGAGCCATCTTGTCGACGACAACTCCGATGGCCAGCAGGAGTATGGCCGTCACGCCGAGCCCAACGTTGACGCGGTTGAGGGTGGTGAACAAGGCCGGATCAAACGGGTCAACCGGTGTGTGTGGAACCCACTTGCTGTGGGCCTCGGCAGTCCGCGAACCAGCCACCAGCGCCACCGAGACCGCGCCCATGACGCCCGCAAGGCGGACGAGGGAGGGACGACACGCAACTCCGGCCTTCATAAGACACCCCCGCTGTCTGGCTGGGTGGCGGCACGCATCGCCGGTTCCCGCCCCAGCGATCCTCCAAGTGCGACCCCCAAGGAAAAGGCACGGCGGTTCAACTCCAGGAAGCGCTCAGGCACCAGCTTCGTCAGGAGATCGGACCAAAGGTCAACCGGAATGGGAAGGTGGGTGGACAGGAGCCCCAGTACCAGCACGTTCGCCACGCGGCCATTTCCTAACTCTCGCTCCGCGAGGTCGGTCGCCGGCACCTCGATCACACGCAGCCCATGGCTGCGCAGGACGCTCACCGCATCGTGGGGGTAGCGGGACACGGCGTCCGAGCCGGCGGAGACGGGTGGGATCTCGTGCGCATTGACAACGATCGCCCCGCCAGGTCGCAGGAAGTGTGCGAACCGCACAGCCTCCAACTTCTCCATCCCGACCACCAGGTCAGCCTGGCCAACAGGGATGAGGGGCGAGTGCACTTGGGTTCCGAAGCGGACGTGGCTATGGACGCTGCCGCCCCGCTGTGAGACGCCATGCACTTCCGTCTGGGTGGCATCGTGACCGGCGGCGATCGCCGCGCGTGCGATGACCTCGCTGACCAAGAGCACTCCCTGACCACCGACACCGGAAACCAGCACGCTGGTGATCGTCGGTTCGGTCGCATTCGGCACGGCAGTCATCGTTCTCCACCGTCCGCCGGGTCTGGCATGGACGGTACGGCGTGGCCGTTGCCGACGAGCGGCAGGATGGCATCGTAGCGGCACAATTGCTGACAGACGGTGCAAGTCACACAGGCGGCGGCATCGATCGTCGGCAATCCGTGCGGTCCCGAAGTAATGGCCGGACACTGGATGCGGTAGCAGGCGTTGCATTCGGTGCACAGGCTCTCGTCCACCACCAGCGGTTCGAGATCGCGGGCGCGCATCTCGGGTAGCAGCTGACAGGGACCGCGAATGATCGCCACGGATGGTCCATCATGGGCCAGCGCGGAGAGCACCGCCCGACGAATGGCGGACCGGTCCCATGTATCCACGACCACGACGTCCTTCACTCCAACAGCCCTGACCAATGCCTCAAGGTCCAGAACTGGGGCATCGACGCCGGCCATGTCGTAGCCGGCGACTGGGTTGGGCTGTTGGCCAGTCATACCGGTCGTACCGTTATCCAGGATCAGTAGCGTGATCGGCGTTCGGGTGTAGACAGCATCGATCAGACTGGGAATGCCCGTGTGAAGAAAGGTCGAATCGCCGATGACTGCCACGCTCCGCTTCACACCGGCACGAAGGAGGCCGATGGCGTTGCCGATACTGGCGCCCATGCAGAACGTCAGGTGTTCGGCCTCGTAGGGCGGCAGCGCCCCCATCGTGTAACAGCCGATGTCGCCGGCCACGGTCACCCTCAATTGGCCCAGAGCATCGAATACCGTCCGGTGACCACAGCCGACACAGAACATCGGCGGACGGGAAGGCGCCGGTATGGACGTATTGAGGGCTCGCGCGAACACACGCCCATCGATCGCCTCGGCCAAGCGCTCGGGGCTATACTCGCCACAGATGCCGAACAGGTCCTTTCCGATGATGTTGGTAGCTCCCGCAGCCCGCAGCTGCTCCTCGATGAACGGGTCGCCCTCCTCGACCACGTACACCGTTTCGTGGTCACGACAGAAGGACAGCAGTCCTACCAGCGGTAGCGGGTACGTGAGTCCCAAGTCGAAGTAGTCGGCCTCGGGCAGTACCTCGCGGGCATAGGCACGCGAGATGCCGTTGGCGACGACCCCGATTGGTCGGCCGGTCACCGACACCCGATTGAATGGCGTCGTCTCGGCATAGATCGCCAAGCGGCCCAGTCGATCCTCCAGAAGCGGCCGCAGCTGCCGACCGTAGATGGGAACCGAGAATCGCCTTGGATCGGGGTCGAACGCCACCGGCGGCACCTCGCGGCGCCCGCCCGTCGAGACGCGCCCCTTGCAGTGTGCGGTACGCGTCGTCGTCCGAACCATCACCGGCGTACCAAACGCCTCGCTCAACTCGAAGGCCTGCCGCATGAACTCGAGGCACTCCTGCGGCGTACCTGGTTCGACGATGGGCACCCGTGCCATTCGGGCGAGATAGCGGTTGTCTTGCTCGTTTTGGGAGGAGTGCATGCCAGGGTCGTCCGCTGAGACGACCACGAAACCGCCGTTCGTTCCGGAATAGGGAAAGACCATGAACGGATCGGCTGCCACATTGAGGCCGACGTGCTTCATGGTCACGAGCGCCCGCCCGCCGGCAACAGCGAAGCCGATGCCCTCCTCGAAGGCCACCTTCTCATTTGTTGACCAATGGGTGTCCACCTCGGGGTAGCCCACCAGGGACTCGAGTATCTCGGTGCTGGGGGTACCGGGGTAACCGGTCGCGTAGCGCACACCCGCCTCCCACGCTCCACGCGCCAGCGCTTCGTTTCCACTCAAGAAGTCACGCATGCCCATGAATCAACCCGCGGTTGGAAGTGGAAGGAGGGCAACCGTCCGTTCGTTTCGCAGCTTACAGAACGGAGGGATCGCCAGAGGTATCACTGGCTCAGCCCCACGACGACACCGGTGTGCTCGGGCGCATCCATCAAGACGCGATCCACGAATGCACTCGCACTGGGGGTCAGCGCCTCGTGATAGCGCTGGAAGAGCGTGGTGGCACGGTGGCCAAGCCATCCTTCGGGGAGCAGATCGTTGGGTAGGTGAGGGTCAACGTAGGGGAAGGACAGGAAGCTGAGCGTAAGCTGGAAACGGCGGACGAACGCAGTCGACGCATCGCTGCCGCCGTCGCGGGGCTGGCCACTGCTGTTGCTCTCGAACTCGGATCCGAACTGGCGGATAAACGTCTCGTAGGCCGCGTTCAGCTGCTGGAGGTCCCAGGCCCGCGCCACGAGCTGATGCGGTTGTCCGAAGCCGTCATGTTGTGCGGTGAACAGGTCCACGTACTGCTGAGCGCCCACCGATTCGAGCCAGCCATGTAGCTCCCGAGGTGGCTCGTAGGGCGAGATCCAGGTGCCGGCACTGAGGTGCCCAAAGCCAAGCCACGTCAGGCGCTGACGCAGACGATCCCGCAATTGGTGGGTTCGCTCGGGGATCGTGTATGTCACCAGGTGCCAGCGCCCGTCCCAGGGCTCACGACGGGGTTGAAAGAGGTGCTGCGCACCCTCGTCCAGAATCCGGATGCCCTTGTCCGTCAGTCGATAGTAGCTGTGACGACCGGATCGGCGCCCGAGAAGCCACCCGCTTCGCGACATACGCGATAGGGTCGAGCGTACCGCCTGTGCGCTCAGTCCGAGTGGGGCGAGCAGGCTGATGAGGCTGCCGGTCCACACTTCATCCACTCGATGGCGCAAATGGTCACCGTAGAGCGTGAACACGAGCTGATGGCTCCGCTTGGAGGGCAATCTGCTTATCATATGTCACAGCAAGATGTGCCGTGGCAAAAGCGGCACATATTGAGTATGGAGCACGAGATAGACATTGTCAACCTCCCGTTGGCTCGCTCCGGCGCCTCGCTCCTGGCAAGACCACTCTGGCCTACTCCACTTTGAGGACCAGAGCTGCCGCGCTGTCGCCCGCCGAACAGCCGACGAACAGGCCGTACCCGCCGCCGGACATCGCCAGCGTTTCGATGAGTTCGATCACGGAACGCAGTCCCGTCGGCGCCTGCGGGTGGCCCCAGACCAGCGAGGAGCCGAAACGGTTCATCGCGGTCAGATCCAGCCCGAGCGCGCGGCTGAGGTAGATGTCGTTGACAGCAAACGGGTTGTGGGTGGTAACTGCCGTCAGATCCCCGGCCTTGACGTCGGCCTCAGCAAGAGCGCGGACCGCCGCCGGTACGATGGCCTGGGGCATGTATCCAGGCTTGGCGCGTGCCTCGGCATAACTCACGAGCTGAACGGTGATGCCGTCGTGACTGAGTTCGGCCGCCCGCGACGCAGTGGTTACCACGGCGCCTGCATTGCCATCGGCCGGATGCGTTTGACCGCCTGCGGTCACCGTCCCACCCGGCATCACAGGCTTGAGTTGGTTCAGCCCGTCGACGGTCGTCGGATGAATACCTTCATCGCCCTCGACCGTGATCGACCGCCGACCGTTGCCGGAAACTTCCAGAGGGATCGGCATGTACCGTCGCTGGAAGGCCCTATCATCGGCCAGAGAGTCAAGGTATTGCGCATAGCGCAAGAGCACCACCTCGTGCTGCTCCACCGTGGTGATCCCCGCTTCCCTCGCCACGTTCTCTGCGGTCTGGAGCATCGTCCCGCCGGTCGACGGG
This sequence comes from Ardenticatenales bacterium, assembly GCA_020853525.1. Lineage (GTDB taxonomy): Bacteria > Chloroflexota > Anaerolineae > Epilineales > Epilineaceae > Avedoeria. Next base: position 81,100 of record JADYYS010000050.1, read on the forward strand.
TCGAAGCCGAAGTTGTCCCAGACCCAATCCTCCGCCAACGGCCGTGCCCCGGGTCCCGCATTGGGCCACACCAAGTGCGGGCCATTGCTTGTGCGATCGGCAGCGATCACGAGCACACAGCGATCTGCAGCCGTCTCGACCTCACCGGCGGCCACGGCCAACGCCCGCGCCGAGGTGGCGCATGCCTGGCTGACCACCGTCCCTGTGACCTCGCCCGCTCCCAAGAGCCCCGTCAGCCACGGTCCGCCGTAGAAACCGTGCGGCGACGGCACCGTCGTACCGAGCACCAGTCCATCAAGCACGCTCGCCGGGATGGCGGACTTGGTGAGAGACTGGCTCGCCACTTCGGCTGCAAGCTGGAGCGGATGAAGACCGGCAAAGCTGCCCTGCCAGCGGCAGAACGGGGACGACCAGTACGCGCCGTACGGGATGAACACACGGTCGTAACGCATCCGTCCGCGCCCGCTTCAGATCCGCGCGCCAGCGTCCACGACAAGACACTGGCCGGTGATGTAGCTGGCGTCATCGCTGGCCAGGAACGCATGGACCGCGGCAATCTCGTCCGGTTCGGCCAGCCGTCCGAACGGGATCTTGGCCACTAGGCCGGCCATGACCGGGTCGGGAATCGCCTCGGTCATGCGTGTACGCACGCCGCCCGGCGCCACGGCATTCACGTGGATGCCGTGGCGACCCAGCTCGAGCGCCAAGGTGCGGGTGAGCCCGATGATTCCCGCCTTGCTGGCGGAGTAGTTCGCCTGACCGATGTTGCCGAAGGCCGAGACCGAGGCAGTGTTGACGATCTTGCCGTACCGTTGGCGGATCATGGGCACGGCTGCCGCCTGGCAGCACAGGAATGTACCCTTGAGGTTGACCGCCAAGACGTCGTCCCAGTCGGCTTCGCGCATGCGCTGGGGCTCGCCATCCTTGATGCGAACTGTGATGGCATCACGGATGATTCCGGCGTTGTTGACGAGGATGTCCAGCCGTCCCCAACCCGCCAGCACTCCGTCAACCATCGCCTCCACCTCACTCCGCGAGGTGACATCGCCCGGAGCAAGGCGTGCCTCACCCCCTGCTTCACGCACCAACGCCACCGTCTCCTCAGCACCAACGGCGTCCAAATCGTTGACCGCGACATGTGCCCCCTCAGCGGCCAACCGTAGTGCCGTGGAACGACCGATACCACCGCCACTGCCCGTGATCAACGCCACCCGATTCTCGAGCCTCACCCCGACCTCCTCATCATGAGCAGCCAGTGGCCATCCATGACGGTCTGGTCGTCCTGGTTCACCACGACAGTGTTCACCGTCACCAGACCGCGACGGCCATCCGACGTCTCCTTCATGGCGGTCACCTCCAACTCCAGATGCACGGTGTCGGCCAAGTGCACCGGGCCGCGGTAGTGCAGCATCTGCTCCATGAGCGCCAACGTGGTGCCCTCGAACACGCCCAACTGGTTGGCCAGCCCGGTGGCGATGGCTGCGATCAACATGCCATGTGCTACACGGCCACCAAAGGGGGTGCTTGAGGCAAAGGATTGGTCCGTATGCAATGGGTTGAAGTCCCCGGACAATCCAGCGAAGTTCACCACGTCGGCCTCCGTGACCGTGCGCGCCGCAGTCACAAAGCGCTGGCCGATATGGAACGCGTCGAAGGCAAGGCCTCGCGGCTGATAGACCGCCCGGACGTCAGCCGTCTCGTTCATCGCTCTGGACCTCCCTGTCCATGGTGTGCCGACGGGTATAGATCACAATGTGGCGCGGGCACGATGACACCAGGCACTGTGCGCACAGTGGACTGACCATGTCCGGCGCCACCGGGCGGGCCAACACGTCAAACCCCAAGTCGGCGTACACCTGCATCGCTTCGTCCGCCCGACGGCCCTCGGAGAGGAATCGTACGACCCAGCCCTCAGCCACCAAGGCCGGCTCCGCCATGAGGTCCACGTCGTAGCATGCGGCGGCGTCGCCGGTGTCTGACTCGCCTGACGTACGCTCTTCAGCCACCCGATACCACCCGCTCGGTGGTGACCGCCGGCATCAGCCCAGCACCGATCTGTGCCAACCGTAGGCGACCCAGTGACGCGGCTCCAATCGCCCCATTGAACTGGGCTAAGTCGCCCGGCGGAACGTTCACGTTCTCACCCAACTGTTCGCGCATCACGCGCGCCATCGGTTCGAAGCGCAGGATGCCGCCAACAAGGGTGAACTCCGGCTCCATGTGCACCCGCCGCATCAACTGCACAGAACGCTCCACGAGGGAGAGGATTGCGCTGAACATGATCTCGGACGGTGGTACACCCTGCGACAAGTGGTTGATTACCTCGGACTCGGCGAACACGGCACACACGCCAGAGATCGGCACGGTGGACGTAGCCTGGGCTGCCAACGGTCCGATGTCCGTCGTTGTGAAGCCCATGTAGTGCACCGTCTTCTCAAGAAACGCACCAGTGCCGGCCGCGCACTTGTCATTGAGTCGGAAGGACTGCACCCATCCCGACTCGTCAAGGCGTGTTGCTTTCATCGTCTGACCGCCCACATCCAGCACGGTCCGCGTTCCGGGGAAGAAGTGGCGTGCGCCCCGTGCATGTGCGGTCAGATCGGTGACCTTGAGGTGTCGGAATGCCACCTGATTGCGGCCGTAGCCGGTACTGACCACGTAGGCGACCTGCGACGCATCCATTTGCCCGGCTTCTGCGAGGGCCGCCGCATAGGTGCGGCTTGCCGCCTCATCCAGGCGATACCCCGTGGGAAGCATGGCTCGTCCCAGCAACATCCCGTCAGGACCAAGGATCACCGCCTTGGTGTACGTAGATCCGACATCTATGCCTGCTGTGAAGTCCATCATCGCCCTCCAGCCGTCGCGGTCGCTGCGTGGCGGCCTTCCAGGTGATCCATCGCCACGAGCGATGCACCTAGCGCGCCCATGAAGTGGGAGTCTTCACTGACGTTAAGCGACGTTGCCAGCATCTTCTCAAGCACGGCCACCATGGCCCGATTACGGGTCACCCCGCCGGTGAACGTGATCTCGTTCACCACTCCGACCCGACGTAACAGCGCTACGGACCGAGTGGCGATCGAGTGATGCACACCCATCAAGATATCCTCGATCTTCTTACCACGCCCGAGCCATGCAAGAACCTCGGACTCGGCGAAGACGGTACACGTGGTGCTGATCTTCACCGGCCGCTCGGCTCGCAGTGCCGTGGGTCCGAGCTCACCCAACGGGATATCCAGCGCCGCAGCCGCCGCGCCAAGGAAGCGACCGGTGCCAGCTGCGCACTTGTCGTTCATGCAGAAGTCCAGCACCTCGCCGCGCTCATTGACCAGGATGGCTTTCGTGTCTTGTCCGCCCATGTCCAGCACACTTCGCGTGGTAGGAAACATATGCGCCGCACCCCGGGCGTGGCAGCTAATCTCCGTGACCTGACTATCGCCAAATGTCACTCGATAGCGACCATAGCCCGTACCCACGACCCATCCCACATCACCCTCAGCCAGTCCCGCATCCGCCAATGCGGCACGGAAGGCATTCTCGGCCGCCACAACCACGTTGGCGCCGGTGTCGATGAGCGCTCGGCCCACCATTCGGCGGTCTGCCCCCAGAACCACCGCCTTGGTCTGGGTTGATCCGACGTCCACACCCGCCGAGTAGATACCCATAGCCTCCTCCGCTATCTTTCTGTCAGGTCTTGTCGGCGGCGCGTGACGAGATTTTCGAAGAAGGCATCAACGCGGTTCTTGAGTTGTGCCTCAGATACGACACGACGGTCCATCATATCAGATTCGATAAACAAGGTGGGTAGGTCACGCGCCGCCATGAAGGCGCGCCGGGCATCCGCCATGCCGGTGGCCGTCGTACGGCAGCTCTTGCTGGCATGAAACACGAGCCCGTCCACATGGTACGGATCAGCCATGGCGACGAGGCTCTCTACTGGGAAGAACATGCTGTCCATGGCATCCCGCACCGCCACGAGAAGCCCTTCAGCCAGACTCTCAAGCGGCCGAGACAAGTCATACTCGAAGCCACAGTTGGCGCCGCCTGCTGCGAACCACAGGTACGTTGAGTTGACGAAGTTGCCGCCGCTTCCCGTGAAGAGGTCGTTGAAACGCCTGAAGATCGGGTAGCACGGAATGCCGAGGTACACCAGTCGGAATCGCTCCTCGGCCACCGGACCCAATCCGTGGTCCACCTTGTAGCGTACCTCCTCCAGCAGGTCGCGGAAGTAGGCCGCGCCTTCGGGCGTGCCACGTAGCGCGTTGATGACGCCAAGATATACCGTGCCATCGGTCAGTGCGTTGAATGGTGCCGGTACATTGTTGTTGAGGCGAATTACCTCCCGCCAGCAGCGGCTCATCTCATTGGTGTGGTGCATGACCTCGCGGAGGCGGTCGATATCGAGCTTTCGAGAAGTGATCGTCTCGCAGAGGACGATAAGCTCTCGCAACTGGTGTTCCACATAGCGCCGGTCGGTCTCAAAGTCCGGATTACCCGGCCACGTCTGACCACCGGCAGTCCGCGTGCCCGGTACGTCCAAGGTAAAGACCGGAATATGATACATACGTTCCCAAATTTCAGCCCACTTGATATAGGTATTGCATGCATTGGTTAGCACTGCGAGACTGGGTCGCGGCACGCGGCCCATCGGGTGCTCGCCACCACGCAACTGCAATGCCACATCTGCCTTCACATAGCCACAGATGTCGGGTGAATAGCCGTAATCTTCTGCCTCTTTGAGATAATCGTGGGCCACACCACGCACGGCCATTTGCAGCGACGTGATTTCCGGAAACACCATGTGGATATCGAACGCCCGGAGAATCTCCGCCAAGCTCCCCATAACGAATACGTAGGCAGCGGGTGCGCCAGCCTCGGCAGCCTGGCCCAACTCTGCAAACCACTGACGAAACAACGAGGCTCCGTCTCGCACACCACGACCAATCAACTCGCTAGAGTGTCCGTCTCCGCCCATTCCGATCCCCCTAAGTGGCGAACAACAGTCGCTCGACGAAGGTCTCGAGTTGGATCTCGAGATGATCAAAGCTGGTCATATTCTGTTCAAATTCACTCACAAAATACGGCACATTTCGCTCGTCAAGATCATGAGCATAACTCACCTGCTCCTCAAGTCCAGGCTCACACATCTTGGCAGCAGTGAGGATTGCTGCAGTCGCGCCAGACGCGCGCATCCGTTCTTCCAGCATGCGCTCTTTTGGCTTGCGAAGGTCGTGCTGCACCGGGCTGTAGCTACTATGCTCCAGGTACGCGCTGGCCAATGCGGCAAGAGGATCCCCTTCGCACAGAACATCAGCCGTGATCCAGCGCAGCCCGATCATCAGATCATCGTCTACCACATAGCAGGACTGGCCGATAACCCGCAGCAAGTCGATCGGCGGCTGTTCGCAGAACCCTCCCTCGAAGACAACACGCACACGGTCCTGAGGATGTGCTGAGCGCGCCTCGATGAGTGGTAGAATCCGGTGCAGGAGGGCATTGTGCTCTTCGCGCGGTACCAGTCCGCCGAGGGCAACGAGCACGTAGACCTCATCCAGCCCGACTAGCCAAGGTCGGTCGCGCTTCACGGCATACAATGCCCGAATCAAGCGCCGGTTCTCGTTGAACACCTCAACGCTACGCCGTAGGTCATCGTCAGTCACCGCTCTTCCGGCCAGATCCTCGATACTACGCCGCATGCGATCATACTCGTGGCGAAGGTAGTCGGCAGCAAAGGCCGAGTTGGCGTTCTGCGGTAGGTACAGGATCTGGCAGGGGTAGCTGACATTGCGACCCCACACAGCGGCCAGATTGCGAGCCGCATCGCAGATAGGATGACTGACGAACATGTCGAGTGGAAGACGGTTATCGAGTGCCAACTCCAGCGACGACTTCATGATGGAGCACAGGTAGGACCCAAAGCGCGAGTCGGCATGCTGCGGCTCGATCATTGCCCCGCGCACTTTGACGGGCAGCAGTCCCGCGGCGTGGACGATCTCTTCCGGGAAATACACCTGGAAGTGTCCAACTGTCTTACCGCCGAACTCACGCCAGCGCCGAACAGTCGGGAAGTCGGCGTCGTCCACCACCTCGCGACATGCAGTCAGGGTGTCCGTGAGGTTGAGCCGCTCCCACTCGTCCAGGATGAGGTTCAAGTTGGACTCCTCGCTGGAGTCGTCCTGTCGCACCGTGCCTTTGTGCCTGCCCGGTCTTTCATACCGCTACCGCTCCTGCTGCCATTGGGGCGGCCGCTTCTCGATGAATGCCGCCAGTCCCTCATGGGCGTCCGCGGTGGCCATCAGCTCGTCCAAGTACAGTCGCTCCAGGTTGTGGAGTTGCTCGGTGATGTCCTTACCGTTGCCGGCCCGCAACGCGCGCTTGGCAAGGCGCAGGGCCGTACCGCTTGCCCCGCAGAACGCATTCAATACATCAGCCTCAAGCTCGGCTAGCTCGCCGTCAGGCGCCAAGCGGCTGACCAGCCCTGCTGCCGCAGCCTCTTCGGCTCCCACCGTCCGGCCGGTGAGCAGCCAGTCTGCTGCACGCTGCGGTCCGATGGCTGCCGGCAGCAGGAGGCTGGCTACCGGGGCGAAGGCGGCCAGCTTGATTTCTGGCTGGCCAAAGCGTGCCCTTGGGCTGGCCAGCACAACGTCGCAGCTGGCAACAATCTCACATCCTCCGCCCAGCGCCGCGCCGTCGACCACAGCCACGATAGGCAGCGGGAAGTTGCACAAGCCCTGGCACACGCGGTGGAAGGTGCTCAGCATGTCTGCCACCCGATCGGTGGTGTGATCGGCCACATCGACGCCGGCGCAGAATGCCCGCGCCCCGGGCACCGCATCCAGCACCACGACCTTGAGTCGTGCGTCGGTCGTGGCCTCTTCGAGCGCCGAGTCAAGTTCGGACAACAGTTCCGTCGACAACACGTTCAGCGGTGGTCGGTCGAGACTCAGCCGCAAGACCGCCCCACTCGACGCTCGTTGAACGCGCACCAGTGCGTCGTGCTCCCCGCTCATACGGCCATCCGAGTGCAACGCGCGCTGCGCAAGGCTCGACCAGACAGCCAACGGGTTTGGTCAGGATGGCCGCACATCGCGTGCCTCCTGATCCGCGAGGGATGCGCCACACTGACCACAGAATCGAAACGTCACCGGCAGCTGACCGGTGCCACAAACAGAGCAGCGTCCGGAGTACGGTCCCCAACGGAACTCGCTGGACCCTCCGTCGGCCGCCCGCTGGCGAATAGCCCGATAATCAGGCGATCTCCGCTCTACGAAGGCCGTCATGCCTTCGAGTGGCTCCAACGATGTGTAGTGCAGTGCAAGCCATTCGCCGGCATGCCCTATCGTCTGGGACCATGACATCTGCTTCCAGAAGCCAACCTGCTCCCGTGTGTAACGGGTGCATTCGGCGAACTTGTCCACCAGCTTCTGGCAAAGCACGTCCACCGCTTGGTCAAGAGCGGTCAGATCGATGGAGTAGCCGTCCCGGCCACCTAGCGCCAACTCGATGGCCTCTGGGCCGGCACGCTCGATATAGGCGCCGTCCTTGATTACCGATGGTACAACCTGGTTCACCAACCCCCAATCGAGGGCCTGGTAGGCGGGGATGGGCTCATTTAGGAACAGCATCTCCCGCGCACGCCGATCGCCGATATGGATCGGCAGCCACTGTGTCGCTCCCCCGGCTGCAACACTACCCACACTGGTGCCGACTTGGCGAAGGTAGGCATGCTCGGCCATGACGGCCAGGTCGCAGGCCATTTGGCTCTCATTGCCGCCCCCGACTGCCATGCCGTTGAGCCGTGCGATCACGGGCTTGCCGGCATTGAGGATGGATTCCAGGTACGCCCGAAACAGCCGCATGTACTTCCAGTAGTCACGAGGACGGTCCGTGTATTCGGCCTGGTACTCCTTCACGTCGCCCCCGGTGCAGAATGCTCGGTGGCCGGTGCCGCTGAAGACGATCACGGCCACGCTGTCATCGAACGACGCGTCACGGAATGCAGTGGCCAGCGACTCAAGGGCGGAGGTGCTGTAGGCGTTGTGCCGATCCGGACGGTCAATCGTGATGCGCGCAATCCAGTCCCGCTTCTCGTAGGTCACCTCTCGAAAGCCAAACGAATCCGCCGGGCGGGGAACAAGACTGCGTCCGTAGTAGTTATCGTGGTTCATGACCAGTCCTTCTCATGTCCTCGCTAAGAATCCTCGCTACGGAACCACAACCGAGCGTACGCCATCCCCGGCGCGCAGGGCATCGAACGCATCGTTGATACGGTCCAACCCGAAGCGCGCCGTGACCAACTCCGTCAACTGGATGCGGTCGCTACGCACGAGCTCGATCACCCTTGGGTAATCGAGCGAACGGCAACCCAGCGAACCGAGTATCTCCATTTCACGGAACATCACCCGACCGCCGTTGAGGAGCATGGGCTCGGGACTGTAGCCCACTAGGACTGTCCGGCCGCCGTTGCGGGTACTGCTGAATGCTTGCACTTGCGTTGAAGGATGGCCGACGCATTCGAAGGTCACATCAGCGCCGCCGGACGTTTCGGCACGCACCGCCTTGTCCACGGCGTCTTCGGTCGCCCCGTTCACCGTCGCAGACGCTCCCAGCTTGCGCGCCCAGTCCAACTTATCGGTACGGACGTCTACTGCCACCACGCGTGCGCCAAGTGCGGCTGCGATCTGAATGACGTTCAGGCCGATGCCACCACAGCCGAACACCGCCACTTGGTCACCAGGCTTGACCTGGCCGCGGTTGACGACGGCGTGGTACGGCGTCGTGACGGCATCGGCGATGATGGCACTTTCGACCAGCGGCAGTGATTCGGGCAAGGGCACAAGTCCTGCAGCCGGTGCGACCACGAACTCTGCGTATCCGCCATCCACGTGGTTGCCGAACATCTGGAGGTTCCCGCACAAGTTCTCGCGGCCGGATCGGCAGGCCGTGCAGTAGCCGCAGCCGAGAACTGCCGGCAGGAGAACCCGATCACCCGGTTGTATCGGCCCATCGCCCGCGACAGACTCCACCGTCCCCGAGATCTCATGCCCCAGAATCAACGGCGGGGCCTTGAAGGTGGCCACGCCATGATCCAGATAGTGCAGATCTGTGTGGCATACGCCACATGCCGCCACACGCACCAAGGCTTCGCCAAGGGCTGGCACGGGCGTGGGCACCTCCTCAATGGACATCGGTCGACCCGAGCCATGAAATATCGCGGCCTTCATCGTTCGTCCCCTGGCCCCATCGATCCACCGAGCGCACAGAACACACCAAGCCGCCGACGTGTGTCGTTCGTACGCATGCCGTTTCGAAAGCGGCATATGTTGAGTATGACAGGTCGCAGCCGCCGTGTCAAGACCGCCAGGCGGCGGTGGGCATCACTCCCTACCCCGAGGCGGGTTCCTGCCTCGAACGTCCTCTTGCCGTTGCCGTCCTGCCCCCTGAGCCGATGATCGAATCGATCGCACGGTCCCGTGCTTCAGGGCTGTTCCGTTCTCGCGCCCCGCACTCATCCCCTGCCACGAACTTGCACCCCCGCCCGCCGCCCCCCATAATCCCCGGATTCGCCAACCGAATACCCCCGGCTCGCCGCCACCTACCCCGGCCGCGCGCCGACCTTGACCTCCTTTCTGCTCCGGGTGCGTCCCGGGGCAAACCCGTGGAAAGGACAAACGTCCCCATGCATGCATATGAACTGGTGATGGTGCTCCAGTCCGCCTTGGACGACGGTGGCGTGAACGCGCTGCTCGCCGGCCTGGCGGGCGGTGTCGAGCGCAACGGCGGCGAGGTTCAGCTGGCGGGCCAGCTGATGGACCGCCGCGGCACCGTCGGCGAGACGACCGAGGGCTGGAAGGCCCGGCGGCTGGCCTACCCGATGTCGAAGAACAAGGAAGGCTACTTCGCCGTCCTGCGCTTCAACGCGCCGCCCGCCTACATCGTCGAACTCGAGCGCGGGTTGCAGCTCGATGAGAATGTCCTCCGCTACATCACCGTCCGCGGCGACGAGTGACGTCCAAGCGCCGCGTTACGACGAAGAGAACAAGGGGATAACGGACCATGCAGCAAGGCTCCATGAACCGCCAGCGCCGGCCGCGCACCTCGTCGGGTGAGCTCCTCCGCGGCGTGACGAAGATCGATTTCAAGAACGTCGAGATCCTCGAGCGCTTCCTCGAGGACGGCGGCCGCATCCGGTCGCGCCGCCGCACCCGCACCTCTGCCAAGGTCCAGCGCGCGATCACCGTGGCGATCAAGCGGGCGCGCCACATCGGCCTCCTGCCCTACACGGTCAGCACCGAGCGGGGCGCGGGCGACCGCGGTCGCCGCATGGACCGTCGTCCGCAGCGAGACGATCGGATGGATGACCGCATGGACGACCGCGGGCCGCGGGACCGCGGCGGCGCGGAAGACCAGGACACCGTCGACGACATGCTGACGTTGGCCGGCGAGGCCGGCGACAGCGACGAGTAGTCCGCCGGTCCGGGGCTACCCGACACGTCACACGACAGCCACACGACAAGGGGAATGCGATGGCTCGCCGCAAACAGGCCGAGCGCGCCGCCGCCGAGGCGATGAAGGCCCGGCGCGCGTACTACCAGCACATTCGAACGAACCGGCAGCGCCGGCAGATGCTCTACGCTTTCGGCCCGATCCTCGCGGTCATCATCGGCCTCGTGGGCTACGCCTACTACACGTTTGAGTACGCGCGGCCGCGCCAGCCCGTGGCCCGCGTCTCGGGCCAGGCGATCACCGCCTCGGTGTTCAGCCAGCGACTGCAATACTCCCGGCGGCAGGTGCTGAACAACGTCCGGCAGCTCGTCGGCATGATCCAGACGGACGACAAGTCGTTCATCACGCAGTACGCGAACGGCCAGCGTTCGGGGGTCGTGCAGTCGACGCTCGACGCGCTGATCGACGAAGTGCTCATCAAGAAGGAAGCCGAGGCGCGCGGCGTGGCCGTGGCGGACCAGGAGGTCCACGACGAGATCTGCCGCCAGCTGCAGACAGCCACCAAGATCACCAGCCCGAGCGACGCCACGGCCACCGCCGCGGCCGCCGAGTCGGAGGGCGTGACCGCCACCGACGCGGTGACGACGACCGACGCGATCACGACGACCGACCCCGTGAGCGGGACCGTCGCGGGCGCGCCGGCGACACCGACGGACGCGGCGAAGCCCGCGTGCGAGCTGTCCGAAGTCGAGTTCGATCGTGCGTTCGACGAGCTCTACAAGCCCGTCCTGACCGAGGCCGGGATGACGCGCGCCACGTACGACGATCTGGTGCGGATGAACCTGTACCGCGAAGCGCTCAACAAGGCGATCGGCGCCGAGATCCCGACGATCTCGGAGCAGGTCGAGGTCGAGTACCTGGTGTTCAACGATTCCGGCGCAGCCGCCGGCGCCGCGGCGCTCGCGGCCGCCAAGTCGGGCACCTCCTTCAACGCCCTGCTGACCCAGTACGGCCCGCGCGCCGTGGACGATGAGACCGCCGGCAGCCCGACCTCCGCGCTGACCGAGACGGTATCGGCGGACGGAGCGACCGCGACGTTCCAGACGGACCCAGCCTCCGCCGGGGCGACCGAGGCGACAACCGCCACCGGCGCCACGACGTCGACGGGTGCGACGGGCGCGCTGAGCGACACCGCTGCGGCGGCACCGCCCACCCCGGCGCCCTTGCCGACGACCGCGCCGAACCCGTATGCGGTCGTGAAGAGCGAAGGCAAGACGTGGTACACGAAGGAATCGATGAAGACCGAGCTCGGCTTCATCGACGCCGATGTCGACAAGATCTTCGCGCTTGCCGCCGGCAAGGCGGCGGATGCGCTCATCAAGGGCAGCCAGGGCAACTATCTGGTCGTCGTCCACCAGAAGGACGCCGAGCGGGAGCTCCCGGAGTCCGAACTCCAGACGAAGCGCGACGGCGCGCTCGAGGAATGGCTGAAGAAGACCCGGACCGAGAAGTCGGCGGAGATCAGCAAGTTCCCGTTGGACGTCCACACGCCGCCGGAGCCGCAGTGGTACATCGACGGCTTCACGGAGATCATGGGCACCGCCGACACGCAGCCGCCGCTCGACGTCGCCTCGATGTTGACGCAGCAGCCGGCCGGCACGCCGGCCCCGTAGCGCGCCGTTCCGGACGGCGGTCCGACGGAACCCGGCACACCCGGCATACCCTTTCCACAGGCCTGGCCGACCGTAGGTCAGGCCTGTCGAACTTTCCGGCCGAGGTCAGCGACGCATCGCCCCACTTTGAGGCAACGACGGCCCCGACTATCCTTGGCGGCTTGAGGGGAACGGCGGCCGCACTGCCGGCCGGCCGGATTCGGAACAGGTGGGGACCCGACCATGTCCAACGCGTTCAAGAACGTGTTCTTCTATATCGCCATCGTGCTGTTCCTGTTCGTCGTGCTGCTCCAGCTGGCACGCAACGGCAACACGCCCAAGCCGATCGATTTGACGGCCTTGGCCGACACGATCGCGGAGGGCCACGTCACCCGGATCCAGGTCGAGCAGGACCAGCAGCGGATGCTCGTGTTCCTGGACAAGGCCGAGACGCCGGCCTGGATGGTGCGCAAGGAACGCTTGATCGCCGCCCGGCAGCTGCTGCTCGACATCGGCGTCGCCCCCAAATATCTCGACAACGACGGCGCCAACGACATCCAGATCGAGGTGTTGCCGACGCGGGTGTTTGATCGGCTGCTCGGCGTGTTCATCCAGCTGGCGCCGCTCCTGTTGTTCGGCGCGCTGCTCTTCTTCCTGTTCCGCCAGGCGCAGGGCGGAACGAACCAGGCGCTGCAGTTCGGCCGCAGTCGCGCCCGCCTGCTCACGGGCGACACGCCGACGGTCACGTTCGATGACGTGGCGGGCGTGGATGAGGCGCGGCAAGAGGTCTCCGAGATCGTCGAGTTCCTGCAGGAGCCCGAAAAGTTCATCACGCTCGGGGCGCGGATCCCGCGGGGCGTGCTGATGGTCGGCCCGCCCGGCTGCGGCAAGACGCTCCTCGCCCGCGCGATCGCCGGCGAGGCGGGCGTGCCGTTCTTCTCGATCTCGGGCTCGGAGTTCGTGGAGATGTTCGTCGGCGTCGGCGCCAGCCGGGTGCGCGACCTGTTCGAACAGGCCAAGAAGCACAGCCCGTGCATCATCTTCATCGACGAGATCGACGCCGTCGGCCGCCACCGCGGCGCCGGGCTTGGCGGCAGCCACGACGAGCGCGAGCAGACGCTGAACCAGATCCTCGTGGAGATGGACGGCTTCGGCACGGACACGAACATCATCGTCATCGCGGCCACCAACCGGCCGGACATCCTCGACCCCGCGCTGCTTCGCCCCGGCCGCTTCGATCGCCAGGTGATCATCGACCGCCCGGACGTGAAGGGCCGCCGCGCCATCCTGGCCGTCCACACCCGCGGCAAGCCGATGGCGGCGGACATCGACTTGGACGCCGTCGCGCGCCAGACGCCCGGCTTCGCCGGCGCCGACCTCGAGAATCTGATCAACGAGGCCGCGATCCAGGCCGCCCGGCGCAACAGCCGCGCGATCTACATGCCCGACGTCCAGGAGGCGATCGAAAAGATCATCGCCGGGCCCGAGCGTCGCTCACGGATCATCTCGGACAAGGAACGCAAGATCATCGCCTACCACGAGGCGGGCCACGCGCTCGTGATGGCCAACCTGAAGCACTGTGACCCGGTTCACAAGATCACGATCGTGTCCCGCGGCATGGCCCTGGGCTATACGATGAACCTCCCGACCCACGACCGGACGATGTTCCAGCGTTCGAAGTTCGAGGACGACATCGCCGGTCTCCTCGGCGGCCGCGTCGCCGAGGAGGTCGTGTTCGACGAGGTCACGACGGGCGCCTCGAATGACCTCGAGCGTGTGACGCGCATCGCGCGCGACATGGTGACGCGCTACGGCATGAGCGAAACGCTCGGTCCGCTGACGTACGGCGAACGCGAGGAGATGGTCTTCCTCGGCCGCGAGATCGGCGAGCACGTGAACTACAGCCAGGACGTCGCCGAGACGATCGACGCCGAGGTTCGCCGCATCGTCACGACGGCCCACAAGCGCGCGACGGACATCATCAAGACGCACATCGACAAGCTCCACGCCGTCAGCAAGCGTTTGATGGAGAAAGAAACGATCGACGCGGCGGAGTTCCAGGGGTTGGTGGCGTAGCGCCGTGGTGGCGCTGGACGCGGGCCTATCCGTCGAGCGCCAGGCGAGCGATCGTCGGCAACAGCCCCGCCACCGCCCGTCCGCGGTGGCTCAGCACGTTCTTCGTGCCCGCGTCCAGCTCGGCCATCGTCCGCGTCCCGTCCAACCCGCCGTCCTCGACGAGAAACACCGGGTCGTAGCCGAACCCCCCATCGCCGCGCGGCGCGAAGGCGATCCGACCCTCGACGGCGCCGGCGGCGGTCGCGACGAGGTGGGTCGCGCGATCGCCGGACGCGGGATCCGCGTCGGGCGCGGCCGGCACCGCCAGTGCTGCCACCGTACGGAATCGGGCCGTTCGACCTTCGGTCGGCACCCCGCCCAGCCGGGCGAGCAGCGCCGCCACCCGGTCCGCGTCGCTCCCCGGCACCCAGCGCGCCGAGTACACGCCCGGCTCGCCGCCCAAGGCGTCGACCTCGATGCCCGAGTCGTCTCCCAGCGCGGGCAGCCCGCCGGCGGCAGCGAACGCGCGCGCCTTGCGCACCGCGTTCGCCTCGAACGTCGCGCCGTCCTCGACGACGTCCAGGTCGAGTCCGATGTCCGACGGCGTGACGACCTCGACACCGAGTTCGGCGAGCAGCGTGCGCAACTCACGGACCTTGCCGGGGTTCGTTGAGGCGATGAGCAGGCGGATCGTCACGTCGTGCGCCGGTAAAGGTCGTGCGTGGCGATGTGGTCGGCCACGGCTTCCGGCACGCGCCACCGGATCGACTTCCCGTCCGCCACACGCCGCCGGATGTCCGTGGCCGAGAGGTCGATGAGCGGCGCGTCGATCAGCGTCCAGCGACCGAGGAGTGCGGGCAGTGTCGCCGTGGCCGCCGACAAGCGCACGTCGCGCTCGGCCGACGAAGCCGCGATGCCCGGGCGATCGACGACCGCGAGGTACGCAAGCGCGGCGATACCGGCCGGATCGCGCCAGCGCGACAGATCGAGAAAGCTGTCGAGGCCGACGACGAAGGTCAGCTCGGCGCCCGGATGCGCCTCGGCCAGCAGGCGCAGCGTGTCGACGGTGTAGCTCGGCGGCGGGCGGTCGAGGTCGACGCGGTGCACCGTGAAGCGCCCATCGCCCGCCGTCGCCGCCTCGAGCATCGCGACGCGGTCGGAATCGGTGGCGCGCGGATCGTCGGCCTTCAGCGGCGAGCGCTGGGCCGGCACGAACAGCAGGCGGTCGAGGCCGAGCGCCTCGACGACGGCATCGGCCACGAGCAAGTGGCCGATGTGCACCGGATCGAACGTACCGCCGAACACACCGAGGCGCAGGGTCATCGGTCGTCGCAGGCCCTCCTCAAGCGGTCACAGTTTAGCGTTGAATCGCGCTGTACGTACGCATCGCCCCAAGGAGCGCCCCGCCCATGGTCACTTCGCGCCTGGATTGCCCGACATCCCTCGTCGCTCGGCTCGTCGTCGTGCCCGCGCTGCTGGCGGTCGCCGCTTGCGGACCCGACCCGTCGCATGCGCCCAGCGCCAGCGATGCCGCCGGTCGCCACGATGCCCACGGCATCGCCCAGCGTCAGGTGCCGCCCGGCGCGTTCCGGATGGGCACGTCGACCGAGCAGGCCGCGGCGCTGTCGCCGCCCGGCTGGGCGGCGGGCGAGCTCGCGTCCGAGCAGCCGCAGCACACCGTGCGGCTCAGCAAGGGGTTCTGGATCGACACGTTCGAGGTCAGCAACGCGGCGTTCCAGGCCTTCGTCGATGCGGGCGGATACCGGGACGACGCGCTCTGGTCGGCCGACGGCCTGAAGTGGCTGGGCACCGTCCACCGCGACGAACTGCCCGTCGACTGCGTGCCCGACGCGCCGCCCAACCACCCGCGCGTCTGCGTGACGTGGCACGAGGCCGAGGCCTACGCCCGCTGGCGCGGCGGCCGGCTGCCGACCGAGGCCGAGTGGGAACTCGCCGCCCGCGGGCCTGACGCGCGCGTCTATCCTTGGGGCGACGACTGGGATCCGGCCAAGGCCAACGTTGTCGACGGCACCGGCCTGACGCCCATCGGCACGTTCCCGGCAGGGGCGAGCTGGGTCGGCGCGCACGACATGGCGGGCAACGCGATGGAGTGGGTGGCGGACTGGCTGGACGCCGGGTACTACGCGCAGATCGTCGAGGCGGCGAACGGCGGCGAGATCGTCGATCCGACCGGGGCGGCGACGGGCGCGATCAAGATCGAGAAGGGCGGCTGGTGGGACGGCGACCCGTTCGTCGCACGCGCCGCATACCGGCACTTCGAGGACGGGCGGTCGTACCAGGACCACCATATCGGCTTCCGGGTCGTGTCGGACACGGACACGGAAGCCGACGCGGAGTGACCGATGACCGAGGATCAACTGATCGAAGCACCGGCCGGCGACGCTCTTTCGGCGAGCGACTTGTCGGCGAGTGACCCGCGTACGCTACCTGCTCGAGCCCGGCCGCACTTCGCACGCGCCCACGCGCTGCTGTCGGCGGACGCCTGGTTCGTCGCCAACGAGCCGGCGCGGCTGGCGCGGCTGGCGAAGATGGCGGGGACGACGCGTACGTCGTCGGTCGAATAACGGCCGGGCGCTCCCGCCCGATTCACCGGCACCCCAACGCGGGTGTCGGATGCGCGGGCGGCGGCATGACATTGCGGGCGGTCGTCATTGGGCGACGTATTCGTCGCACTTACGACTCGTCCTCGTCGTCCCCCTCCCCCATCTCCGCCAGCAACGCCGCGCCCCGCTGCCCGATCGCCTCGCCCTCCCAGCCGAGGCCGGATGCGGCCAGGGCGTCGCGGCTGGTGACGACGGCGGCGGCGGCGCGGTCGGGGTCGAGCCAGGTGGCGGCGACGCGGCGGATGTCGTCCGAGGTCGTGGCCAGGATCCGGCTGCGGTAGGCGTTGATCACGCTGGGGCCGTAGCCGATGAGGTCGGCGACGAATCGGCGGCGGCCCTCGCCGGCCGGGCTCTGCGGGCGGTCGATGTCGGCGATCGCGCGCAGGACAGCCTCGCGGAGATGGCGTTCGTCGTCCGCGATCGTGGCCAGCCAGCGAAAGCCGTCGCGCATGTCGGTGAACGTGTCGGCCAGCCGCGGATCGCGGTAGCTCGTCGTCGTAAAGGCGCTCAGGCTGGCGGAGTAGGCGGCCCGGGAGCCGTACGCGCCGCCCTTCTCGCGGATCCGCTGGTGGAGGTAGGCGTTGCCGAGGTAGCGCGCCGCCACCGACAGCGGCGCGGCGTCCGGGTGGCTGATCGCGGGGGCGGGCAGGGCGAGCGCACAGTAGTTCACCTGGGTGGCGGTCGTGAAGGCGCGCGGCGCGGCGGGCTCGGCGCCGGGCAGCGGGGTGCGCGTGACGTCGGGGCCGAGGTTGGCGGGGCGGTCGAAGTTCGACCATGTCGCCCGCGTCCGGTCCTGAACCGCCGTCTGGTCCGCCGCGTCGCCGATGATCGCAAGGCGCACCGGCCGGGCGGCGAGACGGGCCATCAGCAGGCTCAGCTCGGCGCCGAGAGACTGGATCGCCCCCTTGTCCTTGCCGCCGCGCTCGGCCATGTCCTCGAGCCAGCGCAGGCGGCCGAGGCCGCTGAAGCGGTGGTCGAGGCCGGCGCGGCCACCGAAGCCGCGCATTGCCGCCTGCTCGGCCAGCGTGTTGCCGGAGTAATTGATCCGCTGGAGCATGCCGACGACGGCCTGCTCGATGATCTCCAGCAACCGATCCGTCTCGTCGAATCGCTGCGCACGCAACGTCTCGGCGATCAGGCCGGCGAAGTCGTCATACTTGCGGGCGAGGCCGTAGACCTCGAAGAAGGCGAAGCCGTTGACGACGCTCGGGTCGGCGGCGCTGTTGCGAAGGTCCACCCAGGCCGAGAGGTCGCCGCAGACGGCGTGGATCAGGGCCGCCTGGCGGGTGTAGTCCCGGTTGCCGACGCCCAGCTTGCCGATGGCGCCGATGAGGAGCGGCAGGAGCTCCAGATCGCGTGGGGAGAGCGGGCCGAGCGGAATCGCGGCCACTTGGTGCAGGATGCCGTTCGTGCCGGCCGCAAAGACGTCGACGCCGTCGCCGTTCGTCATGCCCTCCGCCCAGCGCAGATCGGCCGGGATGTCGGACAGCAGGAGTTCCGGCAGGACCGAGACGTCGTCGACCTCGGCCTGGCGCTCGGCCAGCGCGGCGTCCGCGGCGCGGATCGCGTCCTGCGCGGCCGCATCCAGCTCGGCGACGCGGGCGTTGATCCGCGTCCGCTCCTCGCTGTCCTGGCGGCGGTTCCACTCGGCGTCGGGCTGGGTGACCATCAGGGCGCGGTGCGGGTTGTCCAGGAAGCGGGCGCCGAGACTGCGCGACAGCCAGCCGGGAGCGAGGGCTCGGGCACGGAGATCCTCGAGCGCCCGGTCCTGGTCCAGGTAGAGGAACGGGTCGAGGCCGAGCTGCCACGCGTCCGTGGCGGACAGCGCGAGCTCGAGGCAGAACGGGAAGCGGTCGCCGCTGATGAGGCGGCGCTCGAGCTCAAGCTGATGAAGCGCGGCTTCCAGATCCGCCTTCGGCACGCCGTCGGCCACCAGGCGCTCGATCGTGTCCAGGACGAGCTTCTCGAACCGCGGGCCGTCGGCCGGGTCGAGGCCCTTGATACCGACGCCGAACGTCCCGTTGGCCCCGTAAGCAGAGGCGCCGCTCGGCGCCATCGCCCGCCCGATGCCGCTCGACTCGACGGCCAACCGGAGCGGCGCGCCGGCGTGGCCGAGGAGGAGCTGATCGATCAGCTCGAGCTCGAGGCTGTCGGTGAGGTCCCGCATGTCGCCCGTGACCCAGGTGACGGTGGCGATCGTGACGTCGCGGGCATCCTGGCCGTCCTGGATGGGCACCGGGAACAGGGCCGACGCCGGCTGGCCGTGCGGACCCTCGGGCGCCGGCAGGGCGACAGGCGCGCCGGGGCGGGCGGCCAGGTAGGGCGCGAACTTGGCGTGCAGCTCGGCGACATCGAGGTCGCCGTACGTGGCGAAGCATGCGTTGGCCGCGTTGTAGTGCTCGGCGTGGAAGCGGACTAGGTCGTCGTAGTCCAGGGCGGGGATGTCGGCCGGCTCGCCGCCGGAATTGTGGCGATAGGGCGTGCTCGGCACGAGGACCTGGCCGGCGTGGCGGTAGAGCTGAGCATCGGCGTTGCCCATCGCGCCCTTCATCTCGTTGTAGACAACGCCCTTGAACGCCCAGCCGTCGGGCGAATCGGGCTTCGCGTCCGGCCCATCCGCCGGCTCGAGCCGGAAGCCCTCCTGCGCGAAGTCCAGCGGGTTGAGGGTGGGCTTGAAGACGGCGTCGAGGTAGATGCTGAGCAGGTTGTCGAAGTCCTTCTTCACCTGCGAGCTGAACGGGTAGTACGTGCCGTCCGGACCCGTCATGGCGTTCATGAACGTCTGGAGGCTGCGGCGAATCATCAGGAAGAAGGGATCGCGCACCGGGAACCGCTCGCTGCCGCACAGGACGAGGTGCTCGAGGATGTGCGGCAGGCCGGTCGAGTCGCTCGGGATCGTCCGGAAGCTGACGCAGAAGCCGCAGTGCGGGTCGGCGGCGCTCAGGTGGTAGTGGACGGCGCCGGTGGGGTGGCTCCATGTCTGGAGGACTAGGTTGAGGTTGGGGACGGGTTTCGTCGACTGCAGGGTGAACCCGCTGGCGTCGGTGGCGCCGACCGCGATGGGCGGGAGCGGGACGGCGGGGGCCGGGGCGGGGGCGATCGGCGCTGCGGCGGTCGGCGAGGGGGTCACGGGCGGGCTCCGTATGGGTGGGACGGGCCGGTGGGGCTGGCCCGAGCGTCGCGAGAAGACGACCGCGGGGGCGGTCGCGATTTGGGTGGGCGGGGCGGTGACGGGAGATCGTAGTGGAGGATGGGGTTGGGTTCAACAACGCTGGGGTGGGGGTGGGGTGTGACGGGGGGGGTGCCGACGGCCTTAGGCCCTCTCCCCCCGACCCCCTCCCCCAAGTCTGGGGGAGGGGGAGGATGCTTGGCGAGGGGGCCGGCAGGAGGCGCCTCAGGAGGTCGCGGTCTTGTCGGGGTCGGCGACCGCGTCGTCGCTGAGGGCGAGGTCGAGGGCGGGCTTGGGGTGCCAGCCGCGAACGATGAACGACTCGATTTGGTGCGGCCAGCGGATGCAGGCGGCACCGACGATGACCTTCGACAGTGCGGGGAGGAAGGTGGTCCAGTTCCGGTCCATGGTGAAGGCGCTCGATGCGAGGTCCTGAGACTCGAGGACGATGCCTGTCGCGGCGAGCAGTTCTGCCAGGCCGGGGATGAGCAGGTAGAGGCCGACAAGCAGGACGACGACGCCGACCGTGAGCTCGCCGTCGCCGGCCAGGGGCGCGACGCCGATCGTGCGGTCCTTGGGCCAGAACGTGCGGGCGACGGCGTCGGTGCGGAAGAGGAAGAGCCAGATGAGCGCTCCATAGACGGCCAGGGGCAGTCCCATGAGGAATCCTACGACGGCGATCATCCGAGCATCGGCGTCTCCGCCCATCACGACAAAGCCTGAGATGCTCAACGCCGACTCGACGGCGCCGGCGATCAAGCCAGATATGAACGTCAGGCCCATGAACTTCAGGAACAGGTCACGGATTACGGGCGTTCGCACGTCGGTTGGCTCCTTGGACGGGTGTGGTGGCAACGGGTGGATCATATCGCACTGTTAAAGGGTGGGCGTGTCTGTACGGGATCACACGACGGGCGGCCTAAGGCCCTCTCCCCCCGACCCCCTCCCCCAAGTCTGGGGGAGGGGGAGGATGCTTGGCGGGGGGGGGCGGCATGGGATACGCTTGAGGGCGTTCGCGAGTTCCTCGGGAGGGTTGGATGATGCAGTCATCGAGCGGCCGGATTCGGGGTACGTTGGCTGTCGTGGAGGCGAGCGCGCGCGAGATGCGACATCGGCCAACTCCTGCGGAACGCGTACTCTGGGACATGCTCCGCACGGCGCCGGTCGGCGGCTTGAAATGGCGTCGGCAGCACCCAGTCGGCCGATTCGTCCTCGACTTCTGTTGCCCTCAACTTCGTCTGGTCGTCGAGCTCGACGGCGAGGTACATGCGTATCAAGCGTCCTACGATGAGGACCGAACGGATCACCTGGCGCGCCACGGCTACCACGTGATCCGCTTCGCCAACCGCGACGTCTTCGATCACCCGGATGCCGTTCTCGCGACGATCGCATCGGCTTGCCAATCCCGATCCGCCCTCCCCCCCGCCAAGCATCCTCCCCCTCCCCCAGACTTGGGGGAGGGGGTCGGGGGGTGAGGGCCTTAGGCCGCCCGCCAATCGTCCTCCTCACGCTCGCCACGTCGCTCGGCCTCCTTGCCCCCGTCCTCCATCTCAGGGCAGGCGCGCCTCGCGCCGCAGCCCTCGCCACCCCGTCCTTCACCATCGACACCACCGCCGACCGCCGCCCGATCAGCCCCGACATCTACGGCATGAACTTCGCCGACCCGGCTCTGATGCGCGAATTGGGCATGACGGTTCGCCGCTGGGGCGGCAACGCGACGACGCGTTACAACTACATGGACGACACTTCCAACCGCGGCAGCGACTGGTTCTTCGAGACGCTCCCCGAGGACAACGACGACCGGGCCCGCCTCCCCGGCGGCTCAGCCGCCGACCGCTTCGTCGCTGAGGGCCGGGCCGCCGGCACGAACACCGTGCTCACCGTGCCGCTCATCGGCTGGACGGCCAAGGCGGGCGGTCGCTATTGCTCGTTCAGCGTCGCCAAGTACGGGCCGCCGGAGGGCACCGACCCGTGGTGGTCGGACTGCGGCAACGGGCGTCGCCCGGGCGGCGCGGCGATCACGGGCAACGACCCGACGGACGCGAACACGGCCGTCGACCCGACGTTCGTCAAGCGCTGGGTGACGCACCTCGTCGACACGTTCGGCGACGCATCACAAGGCGGCGTGAAGTACTACAACCTCGACAACGAGCCGATGCTCTGGCACGAGACGCACCGCGACGTCTTCCCGCGCGGCCTCGACTACGACGGGCTGCGCGACCGAACGCTGGCCTACGCGGCGGCCGTCAAGGACGCGGACCCGTCGGCCGAGACGCTCGGGCCGGCGGAGTGGGGCTGGACGGGCTACTTCTGGTCCGCGCGGGACGCCGAGGGCGGCGGCGACTGGTGGAACCGTGCGCCCGACCGGCGGGCACACGGCGATGTGCCGTTGGCGGCGTGGTACCTGGCGCAGCTGCGCGACGCGGAGCGATCATCGGGCCGTCGCCTGCTCGACTACTTCGACCTCCACTACTACCCGCAGGCCGACGGCGTCGCCCTCGCGCCGGCGGGCGACGCGGCCACGCAGGCACGGCGGCTGCGTTCGACCCGCTCGCTCTGGGACCCGACATACCACGATGAGAGCTGGATCGACGAGCCCGTCCGGCTGATCCCGCGCATGCGCGACTGGGTCGCGGCGAACTACCCCGGCACGAAGCTCGCGATCGGCGAGTACAACTGGGGCGCGCTGGACGATCTGAACGGCGCCCTGGCCCAGGTCGACGTCCTCGGCATCTTCGGCCGCGAGGGCGTCGACCTGGCGACGCTGTGGGATCCGATGAAGGCCGACGAGCCGGGCGCGTTCGCGTTCCGCGCCTTCCGCAACTACGACGGTCAGGGCGGGCGGTTCGGCGAGACGGCGGTGCGCGTGGCAGGCGGCACCGCCGAGCGGGACGTGGCGGTGTACGCGGCGGAGCGGGCGGCCGATGGGGCATTGACGGTGGTGGCGGTGAACAAGACGACGGTGGGCGTGGACGCGTTGGCCTGCCTCGCCAACTTCGTGCCGCGCTCACCGGTCCGCGCCTTCCGCTACGACGCATCCTTGCCGGCATCGATCCGCCGCCTGCCCGACACCGGGCCTGTCAGGGACCTCTGCGGCCCGAACGAGGACGACGTCGCACTGCGGCTCGACCTGCCGGCGACGTCGATCACGATCCTCGAGGCGCTTCCGGACCGCTCAGCCCCCCCCTTCGAGACACCTCGCCTGCCCGTCTACCTGCCCTTCGCGCGGCAATGAGGGCCGCGCGCGTCATGATTTCGCGCTTGGGTACGCCGCACAACTACATCCAACTGGCTGCCGCCCGATTGGCCATCTGGCCAGCGACCACCATCATGCGGCTGCCTTACACTGTGCGATGCGGCGAGCAGATCGCCGCGGGCTGGAAGGCGCGCGTACGCAATCCTGCGACGCCCCTGTGCGGCCCACAAGGAGGATGGCAGTCATGGCCCGTTCCGTCCGTTTAACACTCGCCCTACTCGGCATCCTTGCCGCGGCAGCCCTCGCCATCGGTGCATGGACCGGCGACGCGTCGCGCATCTCGGCGCAACCAGCCGTGCCCGCCGCACCCGTGGTTCGGGAGACCGGGCATGGCGTCGGGGAGCGGCGCGTCGCTGTCGGCCAGTCGGCGACCGGCGCCTCGGCGTCCGACATCACGGCACGCAAGAGCGGCGCCGGCCGGGAGGCCGGAGCACCCGACGTCGTTCTCGCGCCCGCCCAGAGCACGGCGCTGATCACCGAGGACTTCGAGAACACGTCGTGGCCGACCGGGACGTTGTGGCGGACGTTCGACAACAACGGCGCCGAGCATGGCGAGTACTACTGGGAGAACCGCTGCACCGGCCACCACACCGCCCGCTCGGCATGGGCGATCGGCGAAGGGGCCAGCGGGCGCTCGCTGGCATGCGGAGCCACGTACCCCGAGAACCTCGACAGCTACATGATCTACGGCCCGTTCAGCCTCGCCGGCTACAGCAAGGCCACGCTCGAGTTCGCGTTCTGGCTGGACAGCGAGTGCCAAGGGACGAACTGCGCCACCAAGGCCGACCGGATGTGGGCACTGGCCTCGACAGACGGCAAGAACTTCTACGGCGAATGGTGGGCCGGCGACTGGGCCCACGACCCCGACGCGCACCCGGGCGGCTGGAACGAGGACAGCATCAGCCTGGACGACTACGCCGGTGAGTCCCAGGTCTGGATCGCCTTCAACTTCGACAGCGACGGCACCACCGGGTTCGCCGGCGGCGCGTTCGTGGACGACGTCGTCGTGCGCGTCGAGGGCGGCTGCAGCCCGACGGCGTCGATCGTCCGCATCACCCCCGACCGCACGTGCTATACGCCGGGCAGCACGATCGGCGCGTTCGTCGAGGTCGCGAACAGCGGCGGATCGCGCGAGATCGAGGCCGAGGCGACGCTCTGGAGCGGCGATGTCATCTGGGCGTCCTCCACGCAGCGCTTCACGGCGCCTGGACAGCGCGTCCTGTCGCTGGCCATTCCAGCCGACCTCTTCCCCGGCGACTACGACGTCGTCGTCCGCGTCTACGACCCGGCGGCGCCCGGCTGCACGCACGACACCAAGCGCGTTACGGTCCGCATCGACCCGACGTGCGGCACCGTCACCGCGCCCGTCCCGACGACGCCGACGCCCACGCGTCAACCGACCCCGACGCCGACGATCCAGGCGACGCTCTGCCCGGGCCAGTCCGTGTCCGAGGTGAAGAACATCAGCATCCCCGCCGCGCCCGCCCGGGCCGACGTCCTGTTCGCGTTCGACACGACGAGCAGCATGGGACCGGTCCTGTCGTCCGCCAAGTCGAATGCCCTGGCGATCATGAACAGCCTGGCGACGCTGATCCCCGACATCCAGTTCGGCGTCGTCGACCTGCGTGATTACCCCGTGGCGCCCTACGGCGAGGCCGGCGACTGGCCCTACCGGCTCCGACAGGGGATCACGAACAACCGCACCGCCGTCGTGGGTGCGATCAACGCCACCGCCGCCGCCGGCGGCAAGGACTTCCCCGAAGCCTATTCGCGAGCGCTCTACGAGACCGGCACGGACGGTGCGATCGGCTGGCGCGCCGACACGCGCCACTTCGTGGTGATGTTCGGCGACGACGTCCCGCACGACGACAACCTGAACGCCGACATCGTCGGTCCGCTCGTGAACCCAGGCGGCACGTGGTGCGGCGACACCACGGCCGGCTGCGTCCGCGACCCGGGGCGGGACGGCGTGCCCGGGACGGCTGACGATCTCGACTTCCAGGCCGTCCTCGACCAGATGCGCGGCCACCGCACGACGCTGCTGTACGTCGTCAGCGGCGGCGGCAGCACGTCGCAGGCCAACCTCGTCCAGTACTGGAAGCAGTGGGCCCGCCGCACGAACACGGGCGGCGATGCGCTCCCGCTGGCCGACGCATCGGCCCTTCCGGCGGCGATCCAGAACCTGATCACCGCCGCCAGCCGCCGGATCTCCCGCCTCGAGCTGCGCACCGTGCCGGCCGGCTACGAGAGCTGGCTGACCGTCACCCCACCCGCCTACACCGACCTGGACGTCCCGCCCGGCGGCATGTCCGTGCGCTTCGACGTCGTCATCCGCGTGCCGGACGGCACCGCTCCCGGCACGTACAGCTTCGCCGTCAAGGCGATCGGCGACGGCGCGGTGTACGGCGGCCAAGGCGTGACGATCCACGTCCCGACGAACTGCAACCCCACCCCCACCGTCACCGTCACCCCGACGACGACCCGCCACCCGACCGCCACGCCGACGCCGACGACCACCCCGGTCGTCTGCCCACCGACGCGGCCGGAGGTGACGATCACGTGCCTGCGACCGAACGTGGTCCGCAACCCGGACTTCGAGAAGGGCCACCGCAGCTGGGGCGAGTACTCCACGCTCGGCCGCCAGATCATCGACACGGACGGTGCGATCAGTGGCTTCTGGTCGGCGACGTTCTACGGCCCGCCCGGCGCGAACAGCGACGAGTGGCTCTACCAGTACGTCGACGTCCCACCCGACGTCACCGGCATGAGCTTCTGGGTGGAGGGCGTCGCGCGCTTCGCGGCGGCCGTCAACCCGCCGCCGATCTCGGGGGGCAACTTCTTCCGGGCGTCGATCTACGACCTGACGATGGGCACCGAGCTCGTGCGGCTGTGGGAGTTCGACCCGCTCCTGCCGCTCGAGTGCGCCATCGACCCGCCGGGCTTCAACCTGGCCCCGGCGCAGCTCGACCTGCTGCGCGACAAGACGGTCGCGCTCGTCTTCCGCTTCCACAAGGTGACGCCCGGCTGGCACGTCGGCGCCAAGGTCGACGACGTCCACCTGACGGTCTGCCATCCCGGCCCGCCCTGCCGCGTGACGGGCGACAAGACCGCTGCCCCCGGCGAGGTGCCGCCCGGCGGCGAGGCGACCGTCACGCTCAGCCTGAGCGGCCACGACGGCACGTGCCTCCCGGAGCGCAAGCCGGCCGACGTCGCGCTCGTCCTGGACGTCTCCGGCAGCATGGACGGCCAGCCGATCATCGACGCCAAGACGGCCGCCAAAGGCTTCGTCGACCGCCTCGAGCCCGGTATCGATCAGAGCGCGCTCGTGACGTTCGCGGACTCGGGCAGCGTGAAGGCGGTTCTCGGCGCGTACGCCGGCGGCATCCGCACCGCGATCGACGGCCTGAGCGCGGCGGGGAGTACGAACATGGCGGAAGGTTTGGCCCTCGCCCGCGCCGAGCTGGACGGCCCGCGGCACCGCGCCGCCAACGCCAAGGCCATCGTCCTGTTGTCCGACGGCCACCCGAACGTCGGCGGCGACCCGCGCGCCGAGGCGGCGGCGGCCAAGGCGGCCGGCGCGCGCGTCTTCACGATCGGCCTCGGCAACGACGTCGACCCGGCCCTGCTGCGCGATGTGGCGACGTCGCCGAGCGACTACTTCTTCGCTCCCACGAGCGACCAGCTGGCGGCGATCTACCAGCAGATCTCCGGCTTGCTGGGCGGCTCGCCGGCCACCGACATCACGATCACCGACACGCTGTCGCCGAACGTCACGCTCGTCCCGAACTCGTTCACCGGCGCGCCGCTGCCGACCGTCAGCCCGGACGGCAGGACGCTCACGTGGCGCATCCCGCGCCTCGGCCTCGAGACGATGATCTGGACCTACCGCGTGAAGCTGACGACGACCCCGGGCCTGTGGCCGACGAACGTATCGGCGACGGCCACCTACACGGACTCGCGCGGCCAGCCGGGCTCGGTCGTCTTCCCGATCCCGCAGGTGCGCGTCCGCCCGGCCGACGTCGGCCAGCCCGAGCTCGTCTGCCGGGACCACGAGGCCGACACGGGCGCCGTCCCGTCCAACCCGGGCGGCGAGCCGGTCTGGGACAGCCCGGACATCTGGGTCCGCCACAGCGCGGACGGCGTCGCGACGCATCAGAACCCGCAGCTCGGCCAATCGAACACGATCTACGTCCGCGTCCGCAACATCGGCACCGCGCCGCTGGAGAACGTCGTCGTCCACGTCTACGACGCCGTCGGCGCCACCAGCCTCCGCTGGCCGGACGACTGGGCGCCCGAGATCGGACGCGCCACGATCGCGCGCATCCTGCCTGGGGCATCGGCGGTCGTGGGCGTCCCGTGGGTGCCGACAATGGGCGGCCACACGTGCTTCCTGGCGCGGATCGAGGCCACCACCGACCCGATCCGGTTCGACGGCTGGGTGCCGTTCGACAACAACATCTGCCAGAAGAACGTGCAGGTCATGGACCCACCGCCCAGCGGCAGCACGACGTCCGAAGGCACCACGAGCGTCGGCAACCGCAACCGCGGCCACGGCTACGGCGCGGTAAGGGTGCGGTCGGACGACGTGCCGGCGGGCGCGAGCGGCAAGATCGTGTTCGATTCGCAGGAGCTCTTCGATCGCTGGATGCTGGCCGGCGGCGAGGCCAAGGGCGGCACCGTGGATCGCGCCACGAAGTCGGTGCGTATCGGCACCGGCGGCGGCTTGGCGGCGGACGCGCCGATCGACGTGACGCTGGAGCGGCTGCCCTTCGAGGGCGACGAGCTGTCCGCCCTGCGGTTCGAGTTCACGAACCTTGGCGGCAGCCCGCCGCCGACGCTGCTCCTCGAGCAGATCCAGGAAGGCGCGTCCGTCGGCGGCGTCACGATTCGCCCGCCGGCGCCGAATGTGGTTTATCTTCCGGTATCCGTGCGATCGGCCGTCGTCGCCGGACCGGCGGCGCAGCAGCGGTCGCCGGAGACCCATGCACCAAGGAGCATCCGATGAGCCCTGCCAAGCAGAATCTCGGCCTGCAGATCATCTTCTCGATCTTCCTCGGGCTGATGGTCATGGCGTTCATCGGCGTCGGCGTGTACACGTTCTACCCGCCGCCCGACCCGGTCGGCCAGGAAGAACTCCAGGATCTCTACCGGCAGCAGGAGGACGTCCAGCGCTTCAAGGACCCGACCGCCCTGACCGACGCCGAGCGCGACCGGCTGACGGAGGTCCAGGAGAAGATCCGGACCGTCGAGGATCGGCTGGCGGCCCAGCGCGAGGTCTGGGGCCGCAACACGAGCATCATCTTGATCGCTTTTGCGACCCTGACGATGGCGATCTCGCTGATCCGCTCGGACCAGCTGCCCGTGATCAGCAACGGCCTGCTGCTGGGCGGCGTCTTCACGATGATCTACGGCGTGGGCTGGATCGTCGCCACGGGCACGTCGAAGGCGCGGTTCTTCGTGATGACGGTGGCGCTGGCCATCACGCTCGTGCTCGGCTACATCCGGTTCGTCTGGCGGAGACAGCTGAAAGCCGGGCAAGCGGGCGCCGGCGCGGCCGGCGGGGGCGGCATCGTCGTCGGCGACGTCGGCGACATCGAGGCGCGGTTGGAGGCGATCGAGGCGCGGCTGGGGGCGGTGGGAGCTGCGTTGATGGGGCCGAAGTCCTAGCTGGAATCGGGTGATTCGCGCTGCCCGACCCTGACGCACCGTACGCTGGTGGGGATGCGCGCTGTCGACGATTCGACAGCGTGCGTCCCCATCGTCGACGTCGACACCTCGTGCTAACATCCGCCTCGGCGCAACGTCCCCACCGTTCGTCGCGATGACTCGTGAGTTCGCGGATTCGCCACGGCCCGCATGGCCGTGGACGAGGTCGCGAACGACGACGGAGTGGGGCCGATGATCCTTCGCCACCTGATCCAGCGCCGGCTGCGCAGCGCGCTGACCGTGCTCGGCGTCGCGCTCGGCATCGCCGCCATCGTCGTGCTCACGGCGGTGGCCGGCGGATTGGCCAGCGGCATCGGTGACCTGTTCGGCGGCTCGGATGCCGACCTCACCGTCACGCAGGCCGAGGCGTACGACCCGTTTATCAGCAGCCTGGATGAGCAGGACGGCGAGATCATCCGGGCGCAGCCTCAGGTCGCGGATGTGGCGGGCATCCTCTACAGCGCCATTCCGCTGGGCGATATCCCGTTCTTCGTCGTCTTCGGCTACGAGCCGGATCGTTACGCGATCGGCCACTTCAAGGTGACCGAGGGTCGCACGCTGTCGGACGATCGCGAGATCGTGCTCGGCAAGGGTGCGGCGCGGAACCTGAAGCTGGGTGTCGGCGACACGCTGCGGATCGCCGACAATGCGTTCCGGATCGTCGGCGTCTTCGAGACGGGCCAGTCGTTCGAGGAGGCGGGCGGCGTCATGACGCTGTCCGACGCCCAGGCCCTGTTCAAGCGGCCGCGCCAGGTGAACCTGTTCCAGGTCAAGCTGCGCGCGCCCGACCAGGCCGCGGCGCTCCGCGACCGGCTGGCGGACCGCATGCCGCAGGCGCAGATCACGCTCGGGACCGGCGCCGGTCAGCGCCTGGAGATCTACGCGATGCTCGAGGCGTTCGCGCTGATGATCGGGCTCGTCGCGGCGCTCGTCGGCGGGCTGGGCATGATGAACACGATCTTCATGGGCGTCTTCGAGCGCGTCCGCGACATCGGCGTCCTGCGGGCGCTCGGGTGGCGGCGGCGGCACGTCGTCTGGATGATCGTCGCCGAGGCGCTGCTCCTCAGCGGCACGGGCGGCGTCCTGGGCTCGCTCTTCGGCTGGCTGCTGCTCGGCGTGCTCAACCGACTGCCCGCGTTCAGCAGCATGATCGTCGCCTCGTTCGCGCCTTCGACGTTCCTGGAGGCGGGCGTCGTGGCGTTCGGCATGGGGCTCGTCGCCGCCTGGGTTCCCGCCGCCTGGGCCGCCCGCCTGCCGCCCATCGAGGCGCTGCGCTACGAGGGCGGCGTCGGCGGCGCGCAGCCGCTCGGGGCATGGGCCACGCGGTTGCCGGCCGTGGCGCGCAACCTTCTGCGTCGGCGCGGGCGGACCGTCCTCACCGCCGGCGGCATCGCGATCGGCGTCATGATCGTCGTGCTGCTCGACGGCCTGACGCAGGGCGTTTCGGCCCAGTTCAACCAGGTGATGGGCGAGGGGGCGGCCGACCTCGCCATCGCCCAAGCCGACCTGGCCGACCTCAGCTTGAGCACGCTGGACGCCGCGGTCGGCCAGCGCGTAGCGACGATGGCGGACGTCGAGGCGGTGGCCGGGATGGTCATGGGCTTCGTGAGCACGCCCGAGATGCCGATGCTCATCGTGTTCGGTCTGGAGGCGGACGAGTTCACCGTCGAGCAGTTCACGGTCGTCGAAGGTCGGCGCCCGTCCGCGCGCGGCGAGGCGATGCTGGGCCGGCCGGCGGCGGAGGGCGCCCGCGCGCAGCTGGGCGATGTCGTTCGGATCAGCGGGCGGCCGTTCAAGGTCGTCGGGCTCTACGAGTCCGGCGTCGGCTACCAGGACATGGGCGCCGTCGTCGGCATGCGCGAGGCGCAGGACATGTTCGAGAAGCCGCGGCAGGTCAGCTTCTATCAGGTCCGCCTGCGCCGGCCCGAAGCGGCCGCGACCGTGATGGCCGAGATCGAGCGGCGCTTCCCGGAGACGGCCGTCTCGCGCTCGTCCGAGCTCGTCGACGACACCGCCGACTTCCAGCGCCTGGACACGATCATGACCGCCCTGTCGTCCATCGCCGTCATCGTCGGCAGCGTGGGGGTCGTGAACACGATCCTCATGAGCGTGCTCGAGCGCACCCGCGAGATCGGCGTGCTGCGGGCGGTCGGCTGGCGGCGGCGGCGCGTCATCGGCCAGATCGCCGCGGAGTCGCTGCTGCTCGGTGCGTTCGGCGGTGCGATCGGCACGGTCCTCGGCATGATCCTGCTGGCGCTGATCACCCTCGTGCCGACGCTCGGTGCCCTCCTCGCCGGTGCCTACACGCCGAGCGTGTTCGTCAAGGCGGCCGTCGTCTCGCTCGGGCTCGGAGCCTTGGGGAGCGTGTATCCGGCGTGGCGGGCGAGCCGGATCGCGCCGGCGGAGGCGCTGCGGTATGAGTGAGGGGCGAATGAACGTGGAACGGGCAGCTGAAGCTTGCCCGCTGAGGGCCGTTGGCCATGGCGCCCGCCTGCGCGGGCGCCCAGCAAGTCGGAGGCGCCCGCGCAGGCGGGCGCCATGGCGGCCCGTCAGGGTCGCCTCCAGCGGGCCAGCCTCAGCTGCCCGCTACATCGACGTACGGGAGATCGACCGATGACCGTTTTCCTCGACAAGCGCTACCACCCGTGGTGGATCGCCGCCGCCGCCGTCGCGCTGATCGCCGTCCTCTTCTCCGGCGGCCGCGCCTGGCAGGCCGCCCGCGCGCCGGCGCCGACGCCCACGCCGGACACCGCCGTGGACACCGTCGTCTGGGCATCGGGCAAGGTCGTGCCGGTGCGCCGGGCGACGCTTTCGTTCGGGACGGCCGGCCGGCTCGTGGGCTTCAGCGTGATGGAGGGCGACACGATCACGGCCGGCGATCCGGTGGCGTTCCTGGATGCGCCCGAGCTTGAGGCGCAGCTGGCGCAGGCCGAGGCCGGGCTCGCGCTGGCCGAAGCGCAGCGCGACCTCGTCCGCGCCGGCGCCGCGCCGGAGGACGTCGCCGTCGCCGAGGCCGCCGTACAGGCGGCGCAGGCGCAGCTGGCGGCGGCCGGTGCGGCGGGCGATCAGGCCGGCGCGGCGCTGCAGCGCGTATCGTCGGGGGCCGACACCGAGCACGCGTTGGCGCGCATCGCTCTCGACCAGGCCAAGGACGAGCTGTACGGCGCGCAGTCGCGGCGCGACACGATCGGCGGCCAGCACGACCGCAAGGAGGTCGGCCAGCCCGAGTTCGACACCGCCAAGGCGGGCGTCCTCGTGGCAGCCGACGGTGTCCGCGCCGCCGAGGCCCGCCTGGCGGCGCTGGACGGCGGCGCCACCGACGCCACCCGCGCCGAGGCGCAGGCCGCCGCCCGCCGCGCCCGCGCCGAGGCCGAGATGGCGCGGGCGGCGCTGCGGCAGGCGGAGCTGAGGGCGAACCAGCTCAAGGCGGGCGCCCGGCCCGAGCAGCTGGCCGTGGCGGACGCCGAGGTCGCGCGGGCGCGGGCCGCGCTCGAGGCGGCCCGCGCCGTCCAGGCGCAGACGCTCCTGCCCGCGCCGTTCGACGGCACCGTCGGCGCGTTGTTGTTCCAGCCGGGCGAGCGCGTCCTGCCCGGCCAGGCCGTGGCGATCATCGGCGGCCTCGACGCGCTGCGGATCGAGACGACGGACCTGCGCGAAACGGATGTGGCGCGCGTCGCCGTCGGCCAGAAGGTCGACGTGACGTTCGACAGCCTGCCGGATGTCCGCCTTGCCGGCCGCGTCGACTACCTGGCGCCGATGGCCGCGACGGGCCAGGGCGGCACGAGCTACGCCGCCTGGGTCGCCCTAGATCGACCCGATCCGCGGGTGCGCTGGGGCATGACGGCGTTCGTGAACATCCAGGTTGCACCGTGACGATGCCCGAAGACGCCCCGTCCTGGGTCGTCGAGGCCGTCGGCCTGACGCGCGTCTTTCCCGACGCGGTGGCCGTGCGCGCCCTGGACGGGGTCGACGTCCGGATCGCACGCGGCGAGTTCGTGGCGATCATGGGGCCGTCGGGCAGCGGCAAGTCGACGCTGCTGCACCTCGTGGGCGCGCTCGACCGGCCGACGGACGGCGTGATCCGCGTCGATGGTCAGGACTTGGCCGCGGTCGACGATCTCGATCGCTTTCGAGCGCGCTCGATCGGCTTCATCTTCCAGATGCACAACCTGCTGCCGACACTCACCGCCGCCGAGAACGTCGCCGTCCCGATGCAGGGGATCGGCGTGCCGGCCGCGACCCGGCGAACGCGGTCGCTCGAGCTGCTGGACTCCCTCGGCCTCGCGCACCTGGCGCACCGGCTGCCGAACCAGCTCTCGGGCGGCCAGCGCCAGCGCGTGGCGGTGGCACGGGCGCTGGCCAACGACCCATCGCTCATCCTGGCCGACGAGCCGACGGGCAACCTGGACTCGACGTCCGGCGGCGAGGTCGTGAAGCGGTTCCAGAGCCTGGCCCACGAGCACGGCAAGACGATCGTCCTCGTGACGCACGACCCCGTGGTGGCGCTGGCGGCGGGCCGGATCATCTCGCTGCGCGATGGGCGGATCGACCAGGACGAGCAGGTAGACGAGGCGTACGTCAACCAGTTGAACGCGCTGCGCCCGACACCGCTGGGCCGGCTGCTGTTCGGCGAGCGGCCGGTGGCCGGTTCGGAGGCCGAGCCGGATCAGCCTGCCCAACCTGCACAGCCTGCCCAGCGGCGTGGATCGTAGCGGTTGGAGGCCCCTCGGCGGGAGGGGTGCCGCTATCTGGCGCGGCGGATGAGGCGCAGGATCACCAGCAGCACGATGGCGCCGAGCGTGGCGATGAGGATCGTACCGACGATGCCGGCGGGCAGCGGCAGCTTCAGCATCGGCTGCAGCCAATTGCCGATGAACGCCCCGACGATGCCGATGATGATCGTCTCGAGCAGCCCGCCGGCGTAGCCGCCGACGACGGCCTTGCCGAGCCAGCCGGCGACGGCGCCGACCAAGATCAGGACGATCCAGGACTGAATCTGCGGATCCATGGCCTACCTCCCGATGTGCGGTTGACGTGGCGGCCAGCTGCGGCCGGCCGCCGGACGGCACGATACCACCGGCCGATACGCCGCGCCAGCGCCGCGGCGGCGTCGAAGCTGCCCATGACCGCCGGGACGGCCCGGAGTCCCTTGTTGGGCGGGGGGCGTATCCCTACAATCGACCCAGCGATTCGATCGTTCGGTCAGACGTTCGCCCCAACTGCCCGTCTCGTGACAGACGCGGAGTGCCCGATGGCCATGGCAGCCACGCGCACCTACACCCCGGACGAATACCTCGCGATCGAGCGCGCGGCCGCGCACAGGAGCGAGTTTCTCGACGGGCGGATCGTGGCGATGTCCGGCGGCAGCCGGAACCACAGCCTGATCGCCGCCCAGCTGATCCGCCTGCTCGGCAACCAGATGGACGGTCGACCGTGCGAAGTGCACGGTAGCGACATGCGGGTCAAGGTCGCCGACCAAGGGCTGTACACCTATCCGGACGTCACGGCGATCTGCGGCGAACCGCAGTTCGAGGACGCGCACGGCGACACGTTGCTCAACCCGACCGTGATCTTCGAGGTGCTCTCGCCCACCACCGAGGCCTATGACCGCGGCGAGAAGTTCGCGCGCTACCGGCGGTTGCCGTCGCTCACGGACTACGTGCTCGTGGCGCAGGACCGCCCGCGCATCGAACGGTTCACGCGCGACGGTGACGACTGGGTGCTGACGGCCTTCGACGGGCTTGAGGCGACGGTCGCGCTCGCGTCCATCGGCTGCGGTGTGGGGTTGGGCGATGTGTACGCGAAGGTGCGTTGGGGAGCGGAGCGATGAGCGACGGCAATTCGCTTGAGCCATCGTTGCCCTGGACGCCGCGGCTGACTGGCACCCAAGACCCGGCCGTGAGTCGCCTAGCCGATGCACGCCTTGATCATCGCCAGAACGTCATCGACGAACGCCGTCGGCGCTGCCTCGACGAACCGCGCGCCGCGCCGCGCGTGATCGAGTGACTTCACCTGCTCGACCATCACGAAGCCGGTGAGCGACGATGACTCGGGCACGGCGAGATGAAACGGGAACCGCCGGTCCGTGTTCGTGATCGGACAGACGATGGCCAGCCCGGTGTGTTGGTTGAACAGGTCGTTGCTGATGACCAGCGCCGGCCGATGCCCGCGTTGCTCGTGTCCGGCTTGCGAGTCGAACGACAGCGTGATGAAGTCGCCTTTCCGCGGGACGTACGGCGGCACCTACCACTCCTCGCGGCCGACCGGCGGGCCCGCGTCAGCCTCAACGGGGCAATAGCCCTCGGGGATGCGGGCAACCAAGTCAGCGAGGACGTACGGCGGGTGCGCACGCTTCTTCACAACGATCTGGTGATCGCCCACCACGACCTCGACGTCGTCGCCGACAGCGATATCGGCCAGGTCGAGGATCTGCTTCGA
This sequence comes from Ardenticatenales bacterium, assembly GCA_020853525.1. Lineage (GTDB taxonomy): Bacteria > Chloroflexota > Anaerolineae > Epilineales > Epilineaceae > Avedoeria. Next base: position 116,443 of record JADYYS010000050.1, read on the forward strand.
AAGGCGCAGGCCCTGGCTGTTGCCCCATCTGAGGATGCGGGTCGTGAACATGGCGGCCTCCTCGTACGGATAGCCGAAGGATACACCGCGGGATGATCGGGCGTCAACGGTCCAGTCGGTGGCGGTGACGCCGCATCGCTACGCGCGGTTCGGCGCTGAGGCAAGAGAGGGCGTCTCCACGTGTCATCGGGTCAGGACGGAGACCGCAAGAACACGACGCGATCCGCCCAATCATCGCCGCCGCTGGCGTCCCATACCTGCACCAGCGCACGAGCTATGCCGCCCACATCGCTTGGCCGAATGGACTGCCGGTGCACAAAGATCACGCCGCCGTGGGCGACACCTTGCTCGGTCCACGCCCTGAGCAGCGGCGGGATTGTGCGCAGGTCGAACGTCACGATCGTGATGCCGTCAGCGGCCGCGGCGCGCAGGATGGCCGCATCGTCGGCCGCAAGGTAATTGCCGGCGCGCCATGTCTGCAGGGCCTGGATCGCGATGGTCGGTCGGGTAGCTTTGACGGCGGTCGCGATCGACGGCGAGAGGTGCTCGTCGAGGAGAAAGCTGAGCATGTCAGCGCTCTGTCAACGCTGTGGGCGGCGTTCGTCCGGCGACACTTCCATTACCGTTGTGGCCGGCACTTGTCGCAACAGTTCTGCCCAGCCTACCGCGTCGTTGTCGGCGATGGCCGCCTCGATCTCGCCGGCAAAGGCGGCCGCATAGTTGAGCGCGGCCTGGACACGGTGTACGGGCCACTCCAAGTGGCCGGCGGTGTCCGGCGCGGACAGGCCATGGTCGCGCGCCACAAGCACCACCTCCCACACGGCCAGGGTCGAGCCCTGGAGATACGCCTGGCGCCCGACGGGCGAGTCGCGAAAGTCGATGAGCGCAAACTCCGCGCGGCGCAGCGCTTCCTCGATCAGCATCGCACTCGCCTCGCTGGGGGTGCGCCCGAGGCGGCGGGCGAGGCGCCGCAGACGCTCCACCTGCTCATCGCGCAGCCGCAGGCTGACCACATGTGTCGCCATCGCTTGCCTCCCTGTTTACAATGTAACTGACAGTAGCAGGGCGATGCGTTGCAGACAAGCGCAGCAAAGCCTGCCTGACTGCCATCGAGGCACATCCCTATCTCCAGATCAAGTGGCTGCCTAGCTGATGCACGCCTCAATCATCGACCGCCGCCCTCCATCGCCACCGGCCACCGACACGCCTCCGCCACCACCCCCGCCGCCCCCCGCATCGCCCCCCATTCCTCCTCCTCCAACCCCCCGAACGCACCCGGCCCGACAATGTCATACCCCCCCTGCCGCAACCGCACCGGCAGCCCGAGGAACGCATCCGCTCCGCCCACGCCCAAGTGCAACGACTCGGCCCACTCGCCCCCGACGCGCACGCCCACCGGACACCGCCGCTCCGCCTCGCCGACCAGGCAGCGGAAGATCACGTCCGCGCAGTCCGTCACCGCCCACCACGTGCTCGGCTGTGTCCGGCGCACCTGCCAGGCCGCCGTCCGCGTCAGCTCGGCGCACCGTGTCAGGATGGCCGGGTCGCGGACGACCGCATCGACGTCGCGAATCGGCTTGCCCGCGACGGTCGTGCGGCTGAACACCGGCACCTGCGCGTCGCCGTGCTCGCCGAGGACCCAGGCGTCGACGGCGGCGGGGGCGACGCCGAGCGCTTCGCCGAGGTAGTAGGCGAGACGCGCGGCCTCGAGCAGCGTGCCGGTGCTGATGACCTGCGCCGCGTCGATGCCGCTGGCCTGCCAGGCGTGCCAGGCGATGACGTCGACCGGGTTCGTGATGACGATGATGAACGGTTCGTGGCTGAACTGGGCCGCGCCGAAGATCGTGCGGGTGAGCGCCGCGTTCGCGTCGGCCACGACGTGGCGGCTCACGCCGACCGGGTTGCTGGCGCCGGCGGCGTGGAAGACGACGCGCGCGGCGCGGAACGCGTCGGCGTCGTTCCAGCGCAGGCGGTGGGCGGGGTGGAAGGCGGCCGTGTGCGCCAGGTCGAGGAACGCGCCGCGGTGGGCGTCGCTCGGGACGACGACGTTGATGTCGAGGGGGCGCGCGGTGTGCGCGAGCAGCCGGCCGACGACCGCCGCGCCCACCCAGCCGAGGCCGAGGACGCTGACCGGGAGCCGCCCGTCCGGCGCGAGCGCGTCGTCAGGCCAGGCCAAAGTGCGCCGTCGCCCGCTCGGCGATGTGCCGGCCGATGCTGATGGAGGCCGTCGCGGCCGGTGACGGGGCGTTCAGGACGTGGATCATCCGCTCCCCCTCGACGATCCGGAAGTCGTCGACGAGCGCCCCCGATGGATCGAGCGCCTGCGCCCGGACGCCCGCGCCGGCCGGCGCGAGGTCGGCGGTGCGGACCGCCGGCACGATCGCGCGCAGCGCACGGGCGAGCGCGGGGCGCGACCACGAGCGGACGATCTCGCCCATGCCGAGCCGCCAGTAGCGCGCCGACAGCCGCCAGACGGCCGGGCTCCCGGCGATGGCCGCCGCGTCGAGCACGTCGAACGCGCCGCGCGTGTAGCCGTGCCGCGCCAGCGCCAGGATCGCGTTCGGCCCGACGTGGACGGTGCCGTCGATGCCGCGCGTGAAGTGCACCCCCAGGAACGGGAAGCGCGGGTCGGGCACCGGGTAGATGAGGTGCCGCACGAGGTCGGCGCTCGGGCCGACGAGGCGGTGGTACTCGCCGCGGAACGGGACGATCTGCACCCCGGGCGGAACGCCGCACAGCGCCGCGATGCGGTCGGCGTGCAGGCCGGCGCAGGCGACGAGGGCGCGGGCACGGACGGCGCCACCCGTCGTCGCGAGCACGATGCCATCCGCCTCCCGTCGCATGCCCGTCAGCCGCGCGCCCAGCCGCACCTCGCCGCCGCGCTCGACGATGATCCGGGCCATCGCCTTTGTGACGAGGCGGTAGTCGACGATGCCGGTCTCGGGGACCCAGAGCGCCGCGAGTCCGACGGCATGCGGTTCGACGTCGGCGATCTCGTGGGGGCCGAGTCGGCGCAGCCCGACGAGGCCGTTCGCCCGCCCGCGCGCCTCGAGATCGTCGAGCCTCGCCAGCTCGTCGGCTCGCGTGGCGACGACGAGCTTGCCGCAGCGCTCGTGCGGGATGTCGTAGGCGGCGCAGAAGGCGAACATCGCCTCGCGGCCCTCGGTGCACAGCGTGGCCTTCAGCGATCCCGGCGCGTAGTAGAGCCCGGAGTGGATCACGCCGCTGTTGTGGCCGGTCTGGTGGGCGGCGACATGATCCTCGGCTTCGAGGACGACGACGCGGAGCGGCGCCCGGCCGCGACCGTCGGCATCGCGACCGTCGGCGGCGGCCCGCTCGGTGAGCGCCATCGCCGTCGCCAGGCCGACGATGCCGGCGCCGATGAGGGCGATGTCGAACGGCGGGACGTCGTCGGACATCACGCGGTCCGTCGCGGCATCGACGCGCGATGCGTGCTAGGATCTGTCTTGAACATGCGTTCAGTCAACATATCTCCATCCTCCCGATCCCAATGCGCCTAGGAGTCCGTCGATGGCCTACGACATTGAGCTCGCCGACCGCATCCGCCACCACCTCGCCGGCGTCCCGGACCTGACCGAGAAGAAGATGTTCGGCGGGTTGTGCTTCATGGTCAACGGCCACATGGTCTGCGGTCCGGTGAAGGACCTCCTCATGGTCCGCGTCGGCCCCGACGCCTACGACATTGCCCTCGCCCAGCCCGACGCGCGGCCGATGACATTCACCGGCCGCACGATGCGCGGCTTCGTCGAGATCCACGCCGAGGCGCTCGAGGACGACGACGTGCTGGCGGATTGGGTGGACCGCGGCGTGGCGCACGCGCTGTCGCTGCCGCCGAAGGGCGGGGGGTGAGGGCGCGATCGACTACGATGCCGTCGACGATCCAATCGCAGTGCCAGCAACTTTGTTTGACGCCGCCGTACGGATTACGGCGCGGCGTTCGGCCCTCCCCTTGTGGCGGTCATGGCAGACGTCAACACCTTCAGCACGAGCTCGAGATCGCCTTCCAACATCGCCACGACGTCCAGGCGCAGGCCCGGGAACACCGTGCTGTCGATAATCCCTTCGTCGTCCATCTCGCGCACGACGTACGAACCGCCGTCGAGAACGAACCACTGGATCTCGCCACCTTCGAGATCCCAGACGATGTACTCACGTACGCCAGCCGCCAGGTAGACTGGCTTCTTGAGCTTCAGGTCGCGCGAAAGACTCGAATAGGCCACCTCGACCACGAGCTCGGGTGCTCCGGATACGAACTCGTCCGCATCGATGTGAGATTGCCCGCCAGCCTCCGGCTTCAGGCGGAGGAACACATCGGGCTGAACTTCGGTGTCGTCGCTGAGGCGAACGGTGCCACCGTCGCTGGCGGTGACATTCGGGTGCTTCGATACGTAGGTGCCCAACCATGTGCCCACACACAAGGTTGCGGCACCATGCAGATTGCGCGTTGGCGAGGACAAGTAGACCACCCCCTCGACCAGCTCCGCTTTCTTCAGATCCGGCCGCAGCCAGTACCGCCTCTCGAACTCGGCACGCGTCATCCTGTCGCCGCTCTCGAGCATCGGCGGTACTTCGGGGAGCGGACGGAGAATGCGCGACGCGTTCGGTTGGCGGGTGTGGCGTTCGGTCTGGATCACGGAGGGTCTCCTTGGCGTGGGTGACCGCATCGGGACGGGTCGAAGGATAGTCGCGCCACGGGCGCCGGGCAAGCCGATCCGAACACGCGTTCGACGATGTCGACGTCCCTCTCCCCGACGCGACGTGCCCGGACGGTTGCCCGGACAACCTGTGGATAACGCGTTGCGCCGCCGCCGACCGCCCACACTGTCGCCCCCCCGCCGACAGCGTGGCCCCGAACGCCCGTTCGATGATATCCTCACCCCATGCCGTCGTTCACCCACCTCCACGTCCACTCGGACTACAGCCTTCTCGACGGCCTCGCCCGCATCCCGGACCTGGTCAAGACGGCCGCCGAGCGGAACTTCGACGCCCTGGCGCTGACGGACCACGGCGTGATGTTCGGTGCGGTGCAGTTCGTGCAGTACGCCAGGAAAGCCGGCATCAAGCCGATCATCGGCTGTGAGCTCTACGTCGCCAACCGGACGCGGTCCGATCGCGACAGCCAGATCGACCGCAAGCCCTACCACCTGACGGCCCTCGCCGAGAACGAGGTCGGCTACCGCAACCTCCTCTCACTCGTCAGCCGCGCCCAGCTCGAGGGCTTCTACTACAAGCCGCGCGTCGACCGCGAGCTCCTCAGCGCGCACGCCGAGGGTGTGATCGTCTTCTCGGGCTGCCCGGCCGCCGAAGTCGCGCGCTGGCTCATGGAGGGCCAGTACGACAAGGCGCGCGAGGCGGCCGCTTGGTACGCCGACACGTTCCCCGGCCGCTACTACATCGAGCTCCAGGTCCACGACATCCACTTCATCCCGCAGCTGAACAAGGATCTGCTCCGCCTGGCCGACGACCTCGGCCTGCCGACGGTGGCCACGAACGACGTCCACTACTGCCGCGAGACGGACGTCCGGGCGCACGAGGTCCTGCTGTGCGTCCAGACGCAGACCACCATGAACGACCCGAAGCGCATGAAGATCGGCGACACGTTCTACCTGCGCACGGCCGAGGAGATGGCCCACCTCTTCCGCGAGATGCCCCAGGCCCTCACGACGACCGCGGAGATCGCCGAGCGCTGCAACGTCACGCTCGACTTCGACGGCTACAAGCTGCCGCAGTTCGACGTCCCCGCCGGCCACACCCCCGCCTCGTACCTGCGCGCGCTGTGCGACGCGGGCGTTGCGGAGCGCTACGACGTCGTGACCGACGCGGTGCGGGAGCGGCTGGACTACGAGCTGTCCGTCATCGGCCAGATGGGCTTCGACAGCTACTTCCTCATCGTCTGGGACCTCTGCCGCTTTGCCGCCGCCGAGGGCGTCTGGTGGAACGTCCGCGGCTCGGGCGCCGGCTCCATCGTCAGCTACGCCCTGCGGATCACGAACCTCGACCCTCTCCACCACCAACTGATCTTCGAGCGCTTCCTGAACCCGTCCCGCATCAGCATGCCCGACATCGACCTCGACTTCCCGGACGACCAGCGCGACCTGCTCATCCAGTACACGTTCCGCAAGTACGGCCACGACCGCGTGGCCCAGATCATCACGTTCGGGACGATGGGCGCCCGCGCCGCCATCCGCGACGCCGGCCGCGCTCTGGACTTCCCGCTCTCCGACGTCGATCGCGTCGCCCGCCTTGTGCCGGCGATCCCGGGCAAGGCGTGCGGGATCGCGGACGCGATGCGTCCCGGGACGGGCGAGGAGCCGAACGAGTTCTACACGGCCGACCTCGTCCAGATCTACAAGGCCGAGCCGGACGTCAAGATCCTGCTCGATACGGCGCAGACGCTCGAGGGCGTCGCCCGCCACGCCTCGACGCACGCGGCCGGCGTCGTGATCTGCGACCGGCCGCTCGTCGAGGTCGTCCCGCTCCACCGCCCGACGCGCGGCAGCGACGACGCGGCGGCGGTGGCCGACCTGCTGGCCGTCACGCAGTACAACATGAAGGACGTCGAGACGCTCGGGCTGCTGAAGGTGGACTTCCTCGGCCTATCGACGCTGACGGTGCTCCGCCGCGCCGCCGAGCTTGTCGAGCGCTACCACGGCGTGCGCTACACACTGGACAACATCCCGCTGGACGACCCGGCCATCTACCAGCTCCTGTCGGCCGGCAACGTCACCGGCGTGTTCCAGGTGGAAGGCGCCGGCATGCGCAAGATGCTGCGCGAGATGCGCCCCAACCGCTTCGAGCACGTCGTCGCCGCCATCGCCCTCTACCGCCCGGGGCCGATGGAGTACATCCCGACGTACATCAAGCGCCTGCACGGCGAGGAGCCCGTACGCTACCGCCACCCCCTCCTCGAGCCGATCCTGTCCGAGACGTACGGCATCATCGTCTACCAGGAGCAGATCATCCAGATCGCCCGCGACCTGGCCGGCTACGATGCGGGCGAGGCGGACACGATCCGCAAGGCCGTCGGCAAGAAGATCAAAGCCGAGCTCGTCAAGCACCGCACGACGTTCGTCGAGGGCGCGGCGGCGAACGGGATCGCCCGACCGGTCGCCGAAGGGATCTTCGACGACATCGAGACGTTCGCCCGCTACGGCTTCAACAAAGCGCACGCCGCCGACTACGCCGTCATCGTCTGCCAGACCGCCTTCCTCAAGGCGCACCACCCGGTGGAATATGCCACGGCGCTGCTGTCCGTCGACCGCGACGACACCGCCAAGATCGCCGTGGTGGCGGCCGATAGCCGCCGCCAGGGGATCGCGCTCCTGCCGCCCAGCGTCGACGCGAGCGACCTCGACTTCGTCATCGAGGGTCTCGACGTCGAAGCGACGGACGACGCGGTCGGCACCCGGCGCAGCATCCGCTTCGGCTTGGCCGCCATCAAGAACGTCGGCGAGGGGCAGTCCCGGGCGATCATGGCGGCGCGCGCGGATGGGCCGTTCGACGACCTGGACGACCTCTGCCGGCGCGTCGACCTGCGCCAGGTCGGCAAGCGCTCCCTCGAATCGCTGATGAAGGTCGGTGCGTTCGACCGCTACGGCACCCGCGCCGCGCTGCTGGCGACGATCGACCGGATGATGTCGACGAGCACGGCCCACCACCAGGCCAAGGACGTCGGTCAGCTCTCGCTCTTCGGCGGCATGGTCGATGCAGCGCAGCCGGCCATGGTCACACCGCTCCCCGACCTGCCGCGCGACGTCAAGACCGAGCTGACGTGGGAGAAGGAGTTGATCGGCCTCTACCTGTCCGACCACCCCCTCCACCGCCACGCCGCCGCGCTCGTCGAGACCATCACCGTCCTGTCCGGCGACATCGACGAGACGAAGGCGGGCCTGCCCGTGACGATGGCCGGCCTCGTGACGAGCGTCCGCACCCTCGTCACGAAGAAGGGCGCCACGATGGCGTTCATCAAGATCGAGGACCTGCAGGGCGATGTCGAGCTCACGCTCTTCCCGCGCACGTACGAGGCGACGCGCGACCTCTGGAAGGCGGATCGCGTCGTCCTCGTCCAGGGCAAGGTCGAGTACCGCGGCGACCGCCCGCAGATCCTCGTCGACACGGCATGGTCGTACGATCCCGACGGCACGGGCGACGCCGATGTGGGCACCACCGGCGTCGATGCCGCGCCCGCGGCCGCGGTCTGGCGCGTGCCGGCGGCGGCCAACATCGCCGCGCCACTGGTGAACGGGACGTTCGACATGGCGTGGACGGCACCGAGGCCGACGCCGGCGAATGGCGCCCCGACGAACACGCCCCCGATGGTAGGGGCACGGCATGCCGTGCCCATCGCCCGACCACCCGAGGCCAACGCGCCCGCCGATCCAAGCCCCGCGCTGCCGCGTTGGGTCACGGAAACGGAGAAGGTGATCGCGGAGGCCGAGCGGGGGATGCTTGGGCGTGCGCAGGCCCTCACCCCCCGACCCCCTCCCCCAAGGCTGGGGGAGGGGGAGGATCAGGGGGCGGTGGAAGAAGCACATGTCGCTTCCATCGTCGATTCTGTTTCCAACGGATCTACCCCCTCACCCCCCCAACCCACCCGCCCCGACGGCCCCACCTACCACGTCGAAGTCCGCATCCCCCCCGGCCCCGACCAAGCAACGACCATCGGCCTGCTCAGCGAGGTCTTCAACCTCCTCATCGGCTTCAGCGGACCGGACCGCTTCTCCGTGATCCTGCCGAACGGCCACGAGCTCGTCGAGCTCGAGTTCCCGAACAACACCACCCGCTACTGCGTCGACCTGCTGCGCAAGCTCTCGACGATGGTCGGCGACGAGCGGCGGATCAAGGTCGCGGCGCGGTGACGCGCGGGTCGCACGGCTCGATGTTCACGACGTGCTCGATGATATCGATGGTTACAGCGTGATCGCGCGCCTGCGGCGACTGCCGCGCGGACTCATCGCTGTCCTGGCGCTGTCGCTGGCATTGAACAGCATCGGCGCCGGCTGGGGGCTGCCGAACGTCCGATCGTGGTCGAACGACGATCCGACGGCCAGGGTGCCGCTGCGGATCGGCGAAATCTGGTGCTGCGGCGACAACAAGTATCCGTACCTCCAACCATTGATCACGCGCGCCGTCTACGAGCCGGTCCTGGCGTGGTGGCGCGTGCGCGGCGACGTCGTCACACCATGCGACGACCTCGCCGACGAGGACTGCCACCGCCGGCCGTTCGAGCAGCTTGGCCTGCTCATGCGCCTGTCGCGCCTGCTCGCGGCGCTGATGGGCGCCGGCACCGTGGCAGCCGTCTACGCCCTCGCCTGGCGCCTGTACGCCGACCGCCGCGCCGCGCTCTTCGCCGCCTTCGCCGCCGCCGTCATCCACGAGCTCGTCCTGTTCAGCCACTGGGGCAACGTCGACGTCCCGTACCTCTTCTGGTTCGCGTGGTCCATCGTGGCCTTCGTCGACATCGTCGACCGCGGCCGGGTGCGGGACTACGCCGCGTTCGGGCTGCTGTCGTCGGCGGCGCTGTCGACCAAGGAGAGCATCGTCGGCGCCTACGTCCTCGTCGGCGCGGCGATCCTCGTCCTCCACGCGCGGCGGGCGCTGGCAGCGCGGCCGCCCGGCCAGGCCGCGCCGTACGCACTGCAGCGCTCCGTCACCGCCGACCCGCGGTTGACGGTCCTGCTCGTGTGCCTGTTCGGCTTCTACGGCCTCGTGAACAACGTCGTCTTCAACTGGGCCGGCTTCCAGGCCCACGTCGGCCATTGGATCGGCGGCACCGGCATCGACCCGTGGAACGATCGCTTCACCGGCCACGCCGCGCTGTTGGCGACGTTCATGGCGCGTCTGCGCGACGCCGTCGGCTGGCCATGGCTCGCGGCGGCGGGCGTCGCGGTGGTGTGGGCGACGTGGCGCGACCGGCGGACGGCGTGGGTGCTGCTGCCGGCCGTCTCGTACTACCTGTTCACGATCGCGCCGATCCGGTACGCGTACACGCGCTTCACGCTGCCGGTGGCGATCCTGTTGGCCGTGCCGCTCGGCTGGCTTGCGGCCCGGGCGTTCGCCGGCAGCGCGAACGATAGGCGCGGCGGGCGGTGGATCGCGCAACGCGTCTTGGCGCTCACGTTGGCGCTCGCGTTTGTACATGCCTTTCTCTACAGTGTGCACGCCGACGTCATGCTCCTCACGGACGGCCGCTTCGCCGCCGAACGATGGCTGACGGTCGAGGTGCCGCGCGACGTGGACGTCGTCGCGATCGGCTCGCCGAGCTACCTGCCGCGGCTCGACTGGCTCGGCTACGAGATCGAGCGCCTGGACGATGACGAAGCGTCGCTCGCCGCGGTGCTGGCCGAGAACGCCGACGTCGTCGTCACGACGCGCCGCGCCCGCGCGCCCGGTATCGGCGCCGACGCGACGCTCGTCGACGAGCTCGTCGCGGCCGGATACACCGTGCGGTACGACGCGGCGAGTCCCGCGCCCCTCGCGCCGCTGCTCGGCACGGCCTACATCGAGTCGCGCGTGAACCCGACGACGGTCATCCTGACGCGGGGGCGAGCCGCGGCGCCGGGCGCGGCACCGTGACCGCGGGCGACGTGACCGATCGGCGGGCGGTACAGGCCGTACCGGTCATCGTCCTCGGCCTCGGCGGCGTCGGGCGCGCCTTGGTGCGCCAGATCGTCGCCGCGCGCCCGGCGCATGCGCGGCGCTTCGGCTTGGCGCTCCATGTCGTGGCGCTGGCGGACAGTGGTGCCACGGCCGTCGCATCCCCGTTGGCGGGGGCACGGCATGCCGTGCCCCTACACGACCCGCTGTTGCTGGCGTTCGTCGACGCGAAGGCGGCAGGGCGCGGGCTGGTCGACGTGGCCGACGACCGAGCCGCGGTCATCCCATCCCCGCTGGTAGGGGCACGGCATGCCGTGCCCTCCTCGGGCACCCATGGCGATGCGCCCGCATGGCACCACATCCCCACCCCCCACGCCATCGTCGTCGACTGCACCGCCGCCGACGCCACCACCCCCCACCTCCGCGCCGCCCTCGAGCGGGGCTGGGACATCGTCCTGGCGAACAAGCTGCCGCTCGCCGGCCCACTCGACGACTTCGCGTTCCTGACCGGCAACGGCGTCGACGCCGGCGAGGGCGTCGTGCCCCGCCGCCGCGGCCGCGCGCGCTGGGAAGCCACCGTCGGCGCCGGCGTGCCGCTGATCGCCACGCTCTCGCGCCTCGTCGCGGCGGACGATGCGGTGGCGCGGATCGAGGGCACGTTCAGCGGCACGCTGAACTTCGTCGCCGCCGAGCTCCGCGCCGGCCGGCCGCTGTCGGAGATCGTCCGCGAGGCGATGGCGCGCGGCTTCACGGAGCCCGACCCGCGCACGGATCTCGGCGGTCACGACATGGCACGCAAGGCGCTGATCCTGGCGCGGATGCTCGGCTGGGAGATCCTCTTGGACGATGTGACCGTCCACGGCCTCTACCCACCCGAGTGGGATGACCCATCCCACCCGGATCACGTCGCCGATGTCGACGCGTTCCTCGAGCGTCTCCCCGAACTCGACGCGCCTGCGGCCGAGCGCGTCGCGGCCGCGAAGGCCGCCGACGGCGTCTATCGGCTGGTCGCCATGATCGCCGATGGCCGCGCCGCCGTCACGCCAACCGTTGTGCCCGCCGACAGCCCGCTCGGCCGCCTTGCCGGCACGGACAACCTCGTCGCGTTCCACAGCCGGTGGTATGACACGGCGCCACTCGTGCTGCAAGGGCGCGGGGCGGGGGTCGAGGCGACGGCGTCGGGGGTGCTGGCGGACGTCGTCGATCTGGCGATGCGGCGGGGTGGAACGGCCGCACCTGTCGAGAGGGCATGAACGTGCTCGATCGTCTCAAGAGGGAGGACACGATGGCCACCGGTTTCGACGAGATGCGCGTGATGCTCCTGGCGAAGCCGGGCGCCGCCGAGGACTTCCCGTTCGGTCCCGAAACCCACGTCTTCAAGGTCGCCGGCAAGGTCTTCGCGATCATGGGCGCGGACGACAGCTCCCCGGCCAACGTCAGCCTCAAGTGCGACCCCGATCTGGCGCCGCTCCTGCGCGAGCAATACGACGCGGTCATCCCCGGCTACCACCTGAACAAGGCCCACTGGAACACCGTCGTGCTCGACGGCAGCGTGCCGGATGAGGAACTGGGCGAGTGGGTGGCGATGTCGTATGACCTGGTGATCGCAGGACTGAGCAAGGCGGTGCGGGCGGGGTTGGGGGTGCGGTAGGGAGGGTCGGGTCGATTAGGGGTCCCGGCCGCCGACGACCGGCTGACCGCCTCGCCAGTGGCGCAGAGCGCACGAGGGTGCGAACCGACATCGCATTCGACACACCCTTCGACAACCGCCCCTTGCGCCACCTGCCCCCATCCGACATACTGGCCCCACGCCGGCCCCATTCCCTTCCGCGACGTCCTGGCCGGCCGGGAGGTTCCCGATGCGCCGCTCGTCCCCACCGCCGTCCGCGGACCGTCGCCCCACGGGCGGCCGTGCCTTCCCGGCCGTCGTCACGACCGCCGCCGCCATCTCAACGACACTCGCCCTCGCCCTCGCCGCGCTCCCCACGACGCCCCCTGGCCCGATCGCCGCCCAGGCCCCGCGCATCGTACGCTCCCTAGACGCCCAGCCGGCCGGCGCGTACGGCCACGGCTTCACCCGCATCGCCGCCGACGGTGCGCGCGTCTTCGCGATCGAAGGCGATCGGGTCGCCGCGTTCGACCTCGCCGACCCGATCGCCCCGCACCCCCTCGGCCACACCGACCCGCTCGCCGACCCGACGCTCATCGCCGCCGGTACCGGACTCGTCGCCGTCGTCATCCATCCGACCGGCGATGCCGACCTGCCCTCGCTCGCCCTCTTCGACGGCCGCACCGATCCGCCGTCCGCCGCCGGCACCGTGCCGCTCGGCGCGTGCGACGCCGCGAGCGTGGCCGTCGCCGGCGCGTGGATCGCCGTGGCGTGCGGGGCAGCGGGCGTGCGGATCGTCGACGCATCCGCGCCGGATCGGCCGGTCGTCGCCACGACGCTGCTCGACGCCGGATTGGCGTGGGCGGTGGCGATGGACAGCCGGCGGCTGCTCGTCGGCGGTGCGACCGGCGAGGCGGCGAGGGAAGGTGGGTACGCGGCGCTGTACGATGTCGCCGATCCGGCGCAGCCGGTGCCGTCGAGCGACACGCGCTGGCCCGCGCCCGTCGTGGCGGTCGGCCTCGGCAAGGAGCGCGCGTTGGTCGGTTCCCGCGACATGCACTCCATCACACGACTTGCTGTCGTCGACCTCGACGCCGACATCGCCGGCGGAAGCACCAGTCCATGGGCCGTCCGAGCCGAGCGCACCTTCGACGGCATTGCCGGCGGCGCGCGCATCGCATCCGACGGCGCGCACGCATTCGCGACCTTTCCGGTCTGGATCCGCGGCGAATCCAAGGTGCTGGACGTCGACTTGACGCGGCCGGACGCGCCGTGGGCGCAGGATCTGCACTTCCCGTGGCACACCGTCGATGTCGCACCGTTGCCGGGCGGCCTCGCGGTCGACGACGGCTATCGCGGTCTCGTGCGCTACGGCCGCGGCACCGACGCGAAGCTGGCCGAGCGGGCCATCGTGCCGACGATCTCGTCGCCGTACGGCGCCGCCACGGACGGCACGCACCTGTTCGTCGCGGATGACGACGACGAGTTCTGGACGCTCGACATCGACGATCCCGCCGTACCCCGCGTCGTCGGCCGGTCGGCGCTCGGCCCGCCGCTTGGGGGCTGGATGTTCCCGACGTACGGCGGCGGCCTGGCGCTCGGCGCGGGCCGCGCCGTTGCCGTCCGCGGGCCGGCGTTCAGCTCGATCGGCGACGTCGGCCTCGTCGACCTCGCCGACCCGCTACGGCCTCGTCCGCTCGGACGATGGGTGGCGGAGTCGGATCCGGGCATTTCCGGCGCGCCGAAGGACACGTACTCCTTCGCCACGACCTCGCGCTACGACCCGATCGACCTCGGCAATCTCGTCCTCGTCCCGTCGCACGATGCCGGCGTGACCGTGCTCGACGTCCGCGTCCCGGCGGCGCCGACGTTCGCGTCCGTCCTCGCTCGCCAGGGCGGCTGCGGCAGCTGGCGCGGGCGCACTTGGGTCATGGGCAACTGTGACGTGCGCGGCATCGCCGCCGCGGACCGCACCGTCTACGTCGCCGGCAGCGAAGCCGGCGTCCTGATATACACGCTCCAGGACGACGGGACGGCGACGGCGGCCGGTACGATCGATGTGCCGGGCGAGGCGTACGATGTCGCGGTCGTCGGCGACGTGCTCCTCGTCGCCGTCGCCTTTGCCGGCGAACGGGGCGGCGTGCGCGTCATCGACCGGCAGACCCTTCAGGCGGTGCGGTCCGTCGAGGGGTTCGCGGCGCTGCGGCTCCGCATCGCCGGCGACACGGCGTTCGTCGTCGGCGTGGACCAGGCCGCCGACGTCGTGGGGAGCCGGGATGCCGTCTGGGCGATCGACATCGCCGACCCGTTCGCGCCCGTCGTCCGTGCCCGCATCCCGCTCCCGGCGAGCGCGGATGCCCACCTCCGCCCGGCGCACGTCGCGCGGATCGGCGACGTCCTTGCCGTCGTCGCGGCCTTTGAGGACGGTGACGGTCCGTCGATCCTCCTGTACCGCCTGACGGACGGCGAACCGCTGCCGGCCGTCGCGCCCGGCGCGACGCTCACGGCGTGGCCGACGCGGGCGCCGTCCGCGTCGCCGGGGCCGGAGGAACCGACGGCGGTGGGGGAGCCGGGCACGACGGCGACACCGCTGCCGCCGACGGTTGCGCCGCCCGATGTGCCCATGCGGCGTGCGTTTCTGCCGATGGCGATGGTGCGGCGCTAGACGCTGGGTTCGGGCGCCCGACGATGCGCAAGAGCCCTTCCTACGCCAAGACGAATCAACGGCTGAAGCCGTCGCTGAGGGCAGCCTCCGGCTGCCGCGCGCCTGCCTTCGCAGGCGCCAGACCAAGGTATGGAGTTGTCGGTATCGTTGGTCGCACTGCTTTGGCGCCTGCGAAGGCAGGCGCGTGGTGGACCGACAGGTCCACCCTTAGCGACGGCTTCAGCCGTTGATACCGACCCCTCCGCCAAAGGCAAGTCACATGGTGCGATCACGCCGGATTGGTATTAGGCCACCGCCGTCACGCAAACAACTGCCCCACCTCCACCCCAAACCCCGGCAGCACATCCCCCCCGTCCAGCACCTCGCCCTCGCCCAGCACCCGCACGTCGCCGCTCGCATCGTGGACGGTGACGGTGCGGTTCTTGGCGCGGATGACCCATACGAGCGGCGTGCCGGCGCCCATAAAATCGGCCACTTTGGCTGCGACCTCACGCTCGGTGTCGTTGGGCGAGACGACTTCTACTGCAAGGTCGGGCGGGCCTTCGATGAAGCCAGGCTGGTCAAGCGGGTGGTCGCCGCGCGGAAAGGCGAGGTATGAGGCGTCGGGGGCGCGGACCGTGTCCGGGTTGCGCGCCAGAACGAAGCCTGTCTCGGCAGCATACACGCGACCCGTTGGGTGTCGCCGGACGTGATCAACGAGCCAGTAGCCGATGTTGATCCCCACCGCCCCGTGACCGCCGCTGGCTGGCGCCATCTCGATGTACTCCCCCTTGACGAGCTCGGACCGCCCCGCACGGCCCGACCAAGCGGCCAACTCCTCGGCGGTCATCGGCTTGGTCTGGGTAATCATGGGGCATGGTCCTTCGAGCTCTGGCGACGAATCGGGTGATGTGCGCTGGGGGTAACAAGCGACGGGCGAAGGCTAGCGGAGCGTGCACGAGGGTGCAATGGCACCAGTGACGCGTTTGCGACAGCATTGACCCAATCGCCCTCTCTGCGCTATCGTACGACTTCACCGCGCCGCTCCACGGCGCCCACCGCGCCCCGAGCGCGGTCCGCCCATCCCTCCCCGCCCGCCCCCGCCGTCCACGCACGGCGCCGGAGCCGAGGCCATTGCGCACACCCCTGATCGCCGGTAACTGGAAGATGCACAAGACCGTCGCTGAAGCGCGCGCGCTCGCCGGCGCGGTCGTCGATGGCGTCGCCGCCACTGCGACGCGTGATCGATCGGGCTGCGATGTCGTCATCTGCCCCTCGTTCACTGCGCTGGCCGCCGTCGCCGACGTCGTGCGCGGCACTGAAGCACGCGGCGGCGGAGCCCACGTCGGAGCCCACGTCGGCGCCCAGGACGCCTTCTGGGGCGACGCAGGCGCGTTCACCGGCGCGGTGGCGATGCCGATGGTGGCCGAACTCGCCTCCCACGTCATCGTCGGCCACTCCGAGCGCCGCACGCTGTTCGGCGAGACGGACGACGATGTGAACCGCAAGGTCCACGCGGCGTTCGCGCACGACCTCGTGCCGATCGTGTGCGTCGGCGAGACGGCGGCGGCGCGGGACGAAGGCCGGGCGGACGCCGTCGTCCTCGGCCAGTTGGACGCGGCGACGGCCGGTATCGCGCCGGACGAGGCCGAGCGGCTCGTTGTGGCGTACGAGCCCGTCTGGGCGATCGGCACCGGGCGGGCGTGCGATGCCGGTGAAGCGGCGCGCATCGCGGCGTTGGTGCGGGCGCGGCTGGCCGAGGCGTTCGGCGACCCCGTCGGCCGGAGCGTGCGCGTGCTGTACGGGGGCTCGGTCAACCCCGGCAACATCGCCGCCTACCTGGCGGCCGAAGACGTCGACGGCGCGCTCGTCGGCGGGGCGTCGCTCGATGCAGCGAGCTTCCTCGCGCTGGTGGACGCCGCGCGAACATGATCGCCCAGTGTCGAACCGCCCGGTGTTGAACCACCCAGCTTTGAACCACCCGACGTCGGACCGTCCGACTTCGGCTCATCTGACGACACATCACCCCACTGCGGCGTTGTCGCGAACGCGCGACAGCGCCGCAAACACCTGAACCTAAGGACAGACACACTTGAGCGCCAAACTGCGCATCATCCCCCTCGGGGGCTTCGGCGAGGTCGGCCGCAACCTGACGGCCATCGAATACGACTCTCAGATCATCATCATCGACTGCGGGCTCATGTTCCCGGAAAGCGACATGCCCGGGGTCGACCTCATCCTCCCCAACTTCACCTACCTCCAGGACCACGTCGACAAGGTCCTGGCGTACTTCATCACGCACGGCCACGAGGACCATCACGGCGCCCTGCCGTTCGTCCTCCCCCACGTCCCGGCGCCCATCTACGCCACCGCCCTGACGCGCGGCCTCATCGAGGTCAAGCTCAAAGAGCACGGTCTGCTGGCCATGGCCGAGATCCACACGATCACGACCGAGGACGTCATCGACATCGGCCCGTTCCATGTCGAGCCGTTCCGCGTCAGCCACAGCATCCCGGACACCGTCGGCTTCGCCGTCGACACCCCGCTCGGGCTGATCGTCCACACCGCCGAGTACAAGTTCGACCTCACGCCCGTCAACGGCGAGACGACGGACATCCACCGCCTGGCCGAGTACGGCCAGCGCGGCGTGCTCGCGCTCCTCAGCGACAGCACGAACGCCGAGCGACCCGGCCACACGCCGTCCGAGGCGATCGTCCGCGAGACGCTCGAGCGCGTGTTCGAGCGCGCGCCGGGGCGGATCATCATCAGCACGTTCGCCAGCAACATCAGCCGCGTCCAGGAGACGCTGAACGTGGCCGCCGAGTTCGGGCGCAAGGTGGCGCTCGTAGGCCGGTCGATGGAGAACAACTGCCGGATGGCCCTCGAGCTCGGCTACCTGAAGGCCGAGCCGGGCCTCATCGTCAGCTTGCGCGATCTCGAGAAGCTGCCGCTGGACGAGGTCGCGATCGTCTGCACGGGCACGCAGGGCGAGCCGACGAGCGCGCTCGTGCGGATGGCCAACGACAATCACCGCGACGTCAGCCTGATCAAGGGCGACACCGTTGTCCTCTCCGCCACGCCGATTCCGGGCAACGAGGAGCTCGTCCACCGGACCCTCAACGAGCTCTTCCGGCACGGCGCCGACGTGCTGTACTCGGCCCTGTCACCGGTCCACGTCTCCGGTCACGCGAACCGCGAAGAGCAGAAGCTCATGCTGAAGATCGTCGCACCGCGCTACTTCCTGCCCAACGGCGGCGAGCACCGCATGCTCTGCCTGCACGGCCGGATGGCCAAGGATCTCGGGATGGCGGACGAGGACATCTTCATCCTCGAGAGCGGCGACGCCGTCGAGTTCGATGGTCAGGGCGCCACGAAGGTGCTCAAGGCCGCCAACGGCGAGTACATCTACGTCGACGGCAAGAGCGTCGGCACCGTCACCGAAGCCATTCTGCGGGATCGCCGGCAGCTGGCGAGCAGCGGCTTCGTAACCCCGATCATCGTCATCGACCGCAAGACGCGCCGCTTGGTCGCCGATCCCGAGATCGTGACCCGCGGCTTCGTCATCTACAAGAACTCGGCGGAGCTGATCGCCGAGCTCGTCCAGCATGTCACCGGCGTCGTCGACCGCGCCGCCGAGGGCGTGCCGGCGAGCGCACCGTCCGGCGGCCGGCGTGACCGCGGCCGCGACTTCGACCGGGGCCGCGACGGCGACAGCGACCGCGAGGCGGCCGACGAAGGCGGCGGGGCCGGCACGAACCGCGGCGGGGCGACGGCGGAGCTGGCGGAGCGGGTGAAGAACTCGCTGTCCGGCTTCGTCCAGGACCGGACCGGGCGACGGCCGATCGTGCTGCCGATCGTCATCGAAGTCTGACGCGGCGTCCGGAGCCCGGCAGGCGGCGGGTCGTCTCCGGCCCTGCGCGGTCGCACGTGCGGGGCGAACGTGCCGGCAGTGTAGGACACGCGCCGACAGCGCGTCGGCCGATTCCCACGTCGCATGGCGCCGGCGTCCGATGGCGGCGGCCTGTCGGCGGGCCTATCGTACCTCCGACGCGCGGCTCGCCCCCCCCCAACTGATGGCGCCAGCGTCCCCCGCCGGCGGGCGCGTGCCCGTCACACCAGACAGGAGACCGACCGTGAACGCACAGACGATCAAGGGCGATTGGAAGCAGATCAAGGGCCAGGTTCGGGAGGCGTTCGGCAAGCTGACCGACGACGACCTCATGGTCGCGCAAGGCAATGCGGAGCAGCTCGTCGGCGCGATCCAGAAGCGATACGGCTACTCTCGCCAGCAGGCCGAGCAGGCTTGGGAGACGTTCGCGTCGCGCGTGAGCAGTGCCGCCACCCAGGCCGGCGAAGCGGTGCGCGAGGGCGCCACGCGCTACGACCCCACCAGCCCGCCGCACGTGCCGGAACACGATCGGGAGCCCACGCGCACCCCGCGGCGCGAGCTCTGACGTCGTGATTCGCATCGGCGGCCATCCGACGGTGACGGCCGGCCGGTTCGTGCACGTTGTTGTGGTCATTTTGATTCGATTTGGGTTGACGAGGGTTCAGAGCCGAGTTGAGTGCTCGCCGTGCGGACCCTCCAGTTGATCGGACTCGAAAGGTGCGGAGCTGGGATTCAACACCCGGCTCCGCACCTTTGCGAGACAACCGAGTTCGCGGCAGGATAGGCGGCAAGCGGTGCGCCGCGGCACGAACTCAACCCGAGCGCCGGTTCCTGCTTCCCGTCCCAATGGTTGGATCACAACGGATGCGCCTTCTCTCGGACTTCTTGACCGTCCTGATCCTCGAAGACGGCACCGCACTGCGGCGCCGACTGGTCGACCTCATCCGCTCGATCGCCGGCGTGAACGAGGTGCTCGAAGCTGGTGATGCACCGACCGCGCTCGCGCTGGCGAGGCGTCACCGGCCGCAGATCGTCGTGCTCGACATCCGCGTTCCGGGCGACGCCGAGGTCCGCAACGGGCTCGACGTCCTCGGCGCGATCAAGCGCGGCGAGCCCGACACGTACGCGATCATCCTCACGAACTTTGCCGATGCCCACTACGCCAGGCTCGCTCGCCAGCTCGGCGCCGACGCCTTCCTCGACAAGTCGTCCGAGTTCGACATGCTCGTCTCGCTGATCGAGGACCGCAGCGCGCGCAACGAAGGGCCCTCCCCCTCCGTCGCGTGAGCCGTTCGAAGTGCGCGGTGCTCGGCGACGTCGCATACCTCTCCATCCGCCCACCAGGCAGCATCGAGGGATCGGCATGTTCGGCAGACTGCGCGCACGGGTTCTCGCGGTCGTGGCCTTGGCCCTCATACCGTCCTTCGTTCTGCTGCTCGCATCCGCTGCCGCCGAGCGCCAGATAGGCATCGAGCGCGCGCTCGAGGCGGCGCGCAGCACCGCCAACCTCGTGGCCGACCAACAGTCGGCCCTCGTCGCCTCGACCAGCCAGCTGCTGGGCTTCGTCACGTCGCTGATGGACCGGCCCGTGACGAACACTGCGGGCTGCGATATCGGTCTCGCCCGGATCATCAGCGGCACGAACGCCTACCTCGGCCTGAGCATCTCGGGCGCCGACGGCTTCGTCCAATGTGCCGCCCCGCGACTCACGGGCCCGATCACCGTGAACAACACGGATCGGTTGTTCTTCCGGCGCGCCGTCGCGTCCAAGCAGATGGTCGTCGGCGGTTACATCGTGGGCCGCCTGACCGGCCGCCCGGCCCTCGCCATGGCGGCGCCCGTCATCGACCGGACGGGCGAGATCACCGCCGTCGTTGCGGCCGGCATCGACCTTGTGATCCTGAACGAAAGAATGGCCGCCGCCCTCCCGGACGATGTCGTCGTTCTCGTCACGGACGATCGGGGGACGGTGATCGCACATCACCCGAACGCAACGGAATGGCTCGGGCGCGACCTGAGCGAGAGCGAGCTCATCCGACGCATCGAGGTCGAGCGGGAGGGCAGCGCCTATATCCCGAACGAGGACGGCGACGGTCGGTGGCACGTCTTCACGACGGTCGGCGATCCCGCTGCCGGCACCGGCGCCCTGTACGTCGACGTCAGCTACATGCAGCGGCAGCTGTTCGCCGCAGCGGACAGCCGGCTGCGTCAGAACCTGCTCACGCTGCTCGGCGGCACGATCGTCGCGCTCGGGCTGGCGTGGTTCGGAGCGACGTACATGATCTCGCGTCCGGCCCAGCGCCTGATTCACGTGGTGCAGCGGCTGCGGGCCGGGGATTGGTCGGCGCGCGCCAGTCTGCCCGACAGCACCGAGTTCGGTCGGCTCGGCGCTGCGTTCGACGAGATGGCCGACACGCTCCAGACGCACGACCGCGACCTCCAGTCGCTGAACGCCGAGCTGGAGGACCGGGTGGCGCGCCGTTCGGCCGCGCTCGAGCGCACGAACGAGCGGCTGCGCGCGTCCCGCTCCGAGTTGCGTCGACTGTCGCGCGAGCTCCTCGAGATCGGCGAGCGGGAGCGAACGCGATTGTCGCGCGAGGTGTACGATCAGATCGGACAGGCGTTGACCGGTTTGAAGATGGACATTTCGGCCGCCCGGCGACGGCTGCAGCAGTCCGACGTGGACGGCGCGAACGCCAGCCTGACGTCCGCGATGAAGCTCGTAGACGAGACGGTCGGTCTCGCGCGTCGGATCGCCCTCGACCTGCGGCCGAGCCTGCTCGACGATTTCGGTCTGTCTGCGGCGGTCGAGTGGCAGCTCGAGGACTTCTCGCAGCGGTCCGGGGTTCGCCACACGCTTTCCATGAACGTCGACGAAGGCGTCGTCTCCCCGGCGCTGGCCACGGCCGCCTTTCGGATTCTCAAGGAGGCGCTGACGAATATCGCCCGCCACGCGTCGGCCCGTACCGTCGACGTGCGGTTGGCGACGGACGCATCCCACCTCACGCTCGTCATCCGCGACGACGGGCGCGGGGTCACGGAGGATGAACTGACCGGTCCGCACACGCTCGGCCTGCTCGGCATGCGCGAGCGGGCGCGCCAGTTGGGTGGACGCGTAACGGTCGTCGGCGAGCGAGGTCAGGGTACCGTAGTGACGCTCATCCTGCCGCTCGAGACTCCGGACAGCGTTGACACCGAGGAGGATCCGCATGACGAGAGTACTGATCGCTGACGACCACGCGATCGTCCGGCGCGGGCTGGAGCGGATCATCCAGGACGAGGTCGGTGGCTGGGAGGTCGGCGAAGCGGCCACGGCCGACGACGTGCTGCGCCAGGTGCGTGAGGCGGTCTGGGACGTGATGGTCCTGGACATCTCGCTGCCCGACCGCAACGGGCTCGACCTGCTCATCGAGATCAAGGCGCTGCGCCCCGCGCTGCCCGTCCTGATCCTCAGCATGCACGCCGAGTCCCAGTACGCCATGCGCGCCCTCAAGTGCGGCGCCGCCGGCTACGTCAGCAAGGAGAGCGCCTCCGCCGAGCTCGTCGACGCGCTGAAGCGGGTGCTGAACGGCGGCAAGTACGTCAGCGCCGCCGTCGCCGAGACGCTGGCCGACGTCGCGCTCGGCCTCAGCTCGTCGACGCCGCACGAAGGGCTCTCCAACCGCGAGTTCACCGTGCTCGTCGGGCTCGGGCAGGGCAAGGCGGTCGGTGAGCTGGCGGCGGAGCTCGGGCTGAGCGTGAAGACGGTGAGCACGTACCGTAGCCGGATGCTGGAGAAGATGGCCATGCGGACGAACGCGGACGTCGTGCGGTATGTGATCGATCACGGGCTGGAGTAGGCGACGCCGGTCGGCGACGGTTTCGCGCGCCGTGCGACGGTTTCGGCGGCGGCGCGACGGTTGCGCGGCGGCGGCGCGGCGGTGAATGGGCCCCACAGACATGCGGATCGCCGTTAGGCTGACGCCGCGCTCCGGTTCATCCCCGCACCCCACCACCGTCGCGCCCGGGGTGACGATCCACAGGCCGGAGCGGCGGAGGCCTGACGATGTTCCCGACCGACCCCCGCGCCGGTGCCGTCCCGCTGCGCACCGCGGCGCTCGCCACCACCGTGCTCATGCTCGTGACGATCGCCCACCGGCCGATCCCGTCCCCGCTGCCTTCGCCCGTGCCGGACGTGGCGACATCGGCATCGACCGAGCCCGCACGGCAGCCGCGATCCACATCCGACGTACCGACCGCGGCCCTCGCGGCCCACACTGGGGCGGTGCCGTCCGGGCGGTCCCGAGCCATGATCGTCCTTCCGCCCGACCCGGACGGCATCCGCCGCGCGCCGGTGCCGATCCTGCTCTACCACCACGTCACCGCCGGCGTTCCGGCAACGTCCGCCCTGCGGGAGACGACGGTTTCGCCGGCCGCGCTCGAGCTGCACCTCACCGCCCTCGAGCGCGGCGGCTGGACGGTCGTCGCCCTCGACGCCGTCGTCGATGCCCTCGCCCTCGGCACACCGCTGCCGCCGAAGGCCGTCGTGCTGACGTTCGACGACGGTTGGCGCGACCAGTTCGACATCGCGCTGCCCATCCTCGAGCGGCACGGCGTGACGGCGACGTTCTTCCTCACGACCGAGCCCGTCGAGGCCGGCTGGATCGGCTCATTGAACTGGGATCACGTCACGGCGCTGGTGGAGCGCGGCATGACGATCGGGGCCCACACCCGCACGCACCGCGACCTGATCGGCCTGTCCGACGCCGCCCTGGCGGACGAGCTGACGGCATCGGCCGACCTCATCGCCGCCCGTATCGGCACGCGCCCGCGCCTTCTGGCCTACCCGTACGGCAACTTCGACGACCGCGTGCGGGCAGCGGCGGCGGCGGCCGGCTATGCGGCGGCCGTCACGGCGAACCCCGACGGATACGCGGCGGGCGCGGCGCTGCTGGCGCTTCCGCGCATCGCCGTGCGCGGGGGGTGCGACACGGCGGCGGCGTTCGAGGGATGCGTCGGGGCGTGGTTGGGGGAGGCGGAGGGGTGGTGGGAGGCGGTTGCGCCGGGGAGGGGGTCGCGATAGTCTCGCGCGTACCGACGCCTCATCCGCGGCGACGGTACTGCGCCAATGCCGACAGGCCTGTCGCGATCCCCACCACCAACACGGTGGCCTGGAGGATCGTCTGCATCGGGTGCCGCGTGCTGCCCATGAGAATGGCCTGCACGACGATCCAGATGAGGATCCCGCCGGCGCTCATGCCGGCCCAGAACCACGCGGATGGGCGGCGCCGCACCTCGGAAAGGGCCGCGAACGCGTGGAGCAGGCCGAGGCCGAAGAGGAGGATCCCGGGGATCCGGTAGTCGCGGAACGGTGTTCCGAGCAGCCAGTCCTGCGGGATCCCGAGGCCGGTCCCGTCGGGCTGTTGGATGAAGCTGAACCCGGCGGCGAGGGCGTTGACGCTGATCAGGGAGAGGAGGACGATGAGGGTCCAGCGGATCCGGCGGTGTCGTCGCTGAGAGGCGGGCGCGGTTGGGGCGGTAGGGCTGTGCACTGTCGTCGGTCCTCCGAGGCGATCGAGATGTCGCCGGGCGAACCATGGCATCGGACGAGGTGCTGCGCAACCTTGGCACCGATCACCGCCCAATGAACAGCGCCGCCCTCCCCGCATGGGAAGGGCGGCGCCAAATCGTCGGCTCAGCAGGCCGCCTGGCTCGATCGGCTGTTCACCGTTCGCTACGGCAACTCGCAGCTCACCACGGTGTTGTGCCCGCCGCCCGGATCGCACGCGTCCGTGCCAGGACCGCCGTCGATCTCGTCATTGCCGTTGCCGGCCGTGATCGTGTCGTCACCGCCCCCGGCGTGCACCGTGTTGTGGCCGCCGCCGACGTCGATCGCATTGCCGACGTTGCCGTCCGTGACGGTGTCATTGCCGTTGCCGCAGACGATCGCGTGCAGGCCGTTGCCGGCCGTGATCGTGTTGTGGCCGCCGCCGGCGTCGATGTCGCCGTCGCCGTTGCCGCGGGCGATCTGGTCGTTGCCGTTGCCGGTCGTGATCCGGCATGTGCCGGCGCCGAGGGTGAGCGTGTTGTGGCCGCCGCCCGCGTCGACTTCGGCGCTGCACGTGGCGCTCGTGATCTCGTCGTTGCCGTTGCCGGTCGTCACGCGGTTCGCGCCGCCGCCGAGGTCGATCTCGTTGTGGCCGCCGGAGTCCGTCACGGTGTCGTCGCCGTCGCCGGCGGTGATCTCGTCCTTGCCGTTGCCGCCGACAATCGTGTTCGACCCGTCGCCGACGACGATCGTGTCGTTGCCGCCGCCGCCGAGCACGGTGTCGTCACCGCTGCCGGCGGTGATGCCATCGTTGCCATTACCGGCCGTGATCCGGTTGTTGCCGCCGCCGGCGTGGATCGTGTTGCTGCCACCACCCGCGTCGATCGTGTCGTCGCCCGAGAGCGTCGTGATCGTGTCCTTGCCGTTGCCGCCGCAGATCACGTCGTGGCCGCCGTTGCCGTTGATCACGTCGTTGCCGCCCAGGCCGTGGATGACGTCGTTGCCGCTCGTGCCGTTGATCGTCTCGCCCTGGCTCGTGCCGACAATCGTCGGCGTCATCGCGCAGGCGTTCACCGCACCGGCGATGGACACAACGGCCGTGTACGCACGCGACGCGCCGTCGTGGTCCTGCACGCGGCCCTTGACCGTCCGGCTGCCGGCGCTCGATGTCGTACAGCTGGCCGTCGATGCCGCGCTGTACGGGCCGAAGCCCGCGCCGTCGCCGCAGTCGAAGGCGAACTCGAGACCGGCCGCCACGTCGCCGCTGCCGGGGTCCGTTGCGCCGGTGAGGGCGAGCCCGATCGGCGTGCCGGCCGAGACGGAGGACGGGGCGCCGAACGTGGCCGAGGGCTGGAGGTTCGTGACGCCGAGCGCGAACGTGGTCTGGGTGAGATGGCCGTTGCCGTCGTCGACGGTGATCGTGACCGTCTGGCTGTCCGCCGGGCCGTCGGTGGTGGCCAGCGACCAGCTCCACGTCCCGCCGCTCGGGGTGGCACCGCTCTTGACGATGCTGCCGACCGAGGCGCTCACCGTCACGGCGTAGCCGTCGTCCGAGTCCGCGAACGTGCCGGCGTTCACCGCCGTCTGGCCCTCGTCGACGGCGACGGTCGACGCGGCGACCGTCAGGATCGGGTCGGGATCACAGCTGTCGCCGATGCCGTCGCCGTCCGCGTCGGACTGGGACGTGTTCGACGTGAGCGGGCAGTTGTCGGCGGCGTCCGGGACGCCGTCGCCGTCGTCGTCCGCGTCGCACGCATTGCCGTCGCCGTCGCCGTCCGTGTCGGATTGGTCGGCGTTGGCGGTCGTCGGGCAGTTGTCGTCCGCATTGGCGATGCCGTCGCCGTCGACGTCATCGTCACAGGCGTCGCCGATACCGTCGCCGTCCAGGTCGGCTTGCGATTCGTTCGCCATGCGCGGGCAGTTGTCGACGGTGTCGAGCACGCCGTCGCCGTCTACATCATCGTCACACGGGTCACCGATGCCGTCCTCATCCAGGTCGTCCTGGTCGGGGTTGGCCGTGATTCGGCAGTTGTCCGTCGCGTCCGGGACGCCGTCGTTGTCGTCGTCCGCGTCGCACGCGTCGCCGAGCGCGTCCGTATCGTTGTTCGCTTGGTCGCCGTTCACGTTGAGCGGGCAGTTGTCGACCGCGTTCGGGATTCCGTCGTTGTCCGCGTCCGCTTCGCACGCGTCGCCGATGCCGTCCTCGTCCGCGTCGCCCTGGTCTTGGTTGGCGGCCATGGGGCAGTTGTCGTCGGCGTTGAGCACGTCGTCGCCGTCGATATCGGCGTCGCAACCGTCGCCGAGACCGTCGTCGTCGATGTCGGACTGGGACGGGTTCGGCGTGAGCGGGCAGTTGTCGTCGCCGTCCAGGACGCCGTCGTTGTCGTCATCGGCATCGCACGCATCGCCCTGGCCGTCGTCGTCCGCGTCGAGTTGGCCAGGGTTGTGGTCCAACCGACAGTTGTCGTCTTCGTCGGCGATGCCGTCGTTGTCGTCGTCGGCGTCGCACGCATCCCCTAGGCTGTCGCCGTCCGTGTCGACCTGGTTCGCGTTCGGCGCGAGCGGGCAGTTGTCGACGCTGTCGAGAATGCCATCGCCGTCGTCATCGCTGTCGCATGCGTCGCCAGCACCGTCGGTGTCCGTGTCCAACTGGTCCTCGTTTGCGAGGAGCGAACAGTTGTCGTCGGCGTCTGGGACGCCGTCGTTATCGTCGTCCGGATCGCACGCGTCGCCTTGGCCGTCGCCGTCCGTGTCCGTCTGGAGCGGGTTGGCGACGAGGGCGCAGTTGTCGCCGGCGTCGAGGATGCCGTCGTTGTCGTCGTCCGCGTCACACGCGTCGCCCTGCAGGTCGCCGTCGCTGTCCAGCTGATCCTCGTTGGCTTGGCGTGGGCAGTTGTCCATGTCGTCCGGCACGGCGTCGCCGTCGTCGTCCGGGTCGCACGCGTCGCCAATCGTGTCGCCGTCGAGGTCGGCCTGGTCCGCGTTCGGCGTCGCCGGGCAGTTGTCCGCCGCATCCGGCACGCCGTCGCCGTCGTCGTCCGGATCGCACGCATCGCCGATCCCATCGACATCGAGGTCCGCCTGGTCGTTGGGCGTCGTCGGGCAGTTGTCCGCCGCGTTGTCCGTGCCGTCGCCGTCCACGTCGCCGTCGCACGGGTCGCCGATGCCGTCGCCGTCCTGGTCGGCTTGGCCGGGGTTGGCGATCAACGGGCAGTTGTCGGCGGCGTCCAGGACGCCGTCCCCGTCGTCGTCGTCGTCGCAGGCATCGCCCTGCGCATCGGTGTCGCTGTTCGCCTGGTCGCCGTTGGACGTGAGCGGGCAGTTGTCGTCGCCGTTCGGGATGCCGTCGTTGTCCGCATCCGCCTCGCATTCGTCGCCGATCCCGTCGTCGTCCGCATCGGCCTGGTCGGGGTTGGCGGCCAGCGGGCAGTTGTCGTCCTCGTCGAGGATCCCGTCGCCATCGTCGTCACTGTCGCATTCGTCGCCGAGGTCGTCGCCGTCGAGGTCCGACTGGGCCTCGTTGGGTGTCGTCGGGCAGTTGTCGTCGCCGTCGAGCACGGTGTCGTTGTCGTCGTCCGGGTCGCAGCCATCGCCGAGGCCGTCGCCGTCCGTGTCGAGTTGCGACGGGTTTGGTTGGATCGGGCAGTTGTCCGTCGCATCCGGGACGCCGTCGTTGTCGTCGTCGGCGTCGCAGGCGTCGCCGTCGGCGTCCGTGTCGTGGTTCGCCTGGTCGGCGTTGGCGACGGACGGGCAGTTGTCGTCGGTATCCAGAATGCCATCGTCGTCCGCGTCGGGCTCGCAGACATCGCCGAAGCCGTTGTGGTTCGCGTCCGCTTGGTCGGGATTGCTCACGAACGGACAGTTGTCCTCGTGGTCGGCGACCTCATCGCAGTCCGAGTCCAGGGGTGTGATCGTGGCTTTGACGCCGGTGCTGTCGAACTGGTTGGTGCCATACATGCCGACGCTGAAGTCGAGGGTATCGCCCGCCGCCACGGTGACATTGGCGCCGTAGACCTGCGTCGCGGTCGAACACGGGCCGGAGACGATGGCGTCGTACAGCGAAGCACCGTTCTTGAGGATGTGGACATCGGTGCTCGTCGGACCGCTTGGGTCCTGGCACCGGAACTCCGCAGCCACGTAGTACGTGGCGGCTGCCGGCGCGGTCCAACGGAGGGTCGGCATGTCGCCGGTCGCGCTTGGGTGGGCAAACACGCGATCCGGAGGAATGACGGGCGTGCCGCAGTTGAACGCCGTGCCGACCTTGCTCCGCCCCACCACGCCGCGATCCGCACCGGGAGCGTACCAGTACACCATCTGGTTGCCGCAATGGTTGAGGACGACGGCGCTGTACGGGGTGAACGCGCCGCTCAGCGTGGGCTTGTAGCCATAGACCCACGGGCTACCCGGCACCGGGTTCGTCGTCGCCGTCGTCGAAAACATCGCCAGCGCGTCCATGACTTCCGCCGTGAGCGCGCTCGTCGGGCACGTGTCGATCCCGTCCGGGATGCCGTCGTTGTCGTCGTCCGGGTCGCAGGCGTCGCCTTGGCCGTCGTGGTCGGTATCCAGCTGGCCGGGGTTGACCGCGAGCGGGCAGTTGTCGACCGCATCTGCCACGCCGTCGTTGTCGTCGTCCGGATCGCAGGCGTCACCGAGGCTGTCGCCGTCGGAGTTCAACTGGTTGCTGTTCGTGGTCGTCGGGCAGTTGTCGGTGGGGTTGAGTACGCCGTCGTCGTCGCGATCCTCACTGCAGGGGTTGACCCCCTGGACGATCGCCTGGATTTCCGCGGCCGAGAGCGCGCGATTGTGGATCGAGAGCTCGTCGACCAGACCATCCCACTGGCCATGGGTCAAGCTGGCGTGGTAGCCCAGGCGCAGGGACGGCGTGTAGTCATAGTTGATCGGCCCGGTGCTCGTTGCGGTGCCCACCAATGTGCCGTCCACGTAGGCCCGGACGACGTGGCCGGCATCCCGCGTGATCGCCAGGTGCTGCCAGATGCCTGGGACCAGGGTGAAGGACACACAGCACTCCGCAGCCACGGTGCTCGGGCCGGCGAAGAAATAGTTGTTCACGAGGGACCAGTTGCCGTTGTTGAGCTGTCGGTTGTCCAGAATCGGGGCCGTCGAAAACTGCGAAGCTCCGGGTTTGACCCACATGTGGATGCTGAACACCTGCAGGTTGAACCAGCTGCCGAACTCGACGAAATGCACCTGGCCATCCCGCTTGAGGCGGAACGCATGTCCGACCTTCCCCGGCACGTAATCCACGGCGCCGCCGAGGCCCATTTCCAGCGACGTCACGCCGTGATGCGCCCCCTCGCTGTCGAGCGCCGTGCCCTCCGCCCGCCACCAGCCGATCCGGCCGGAGTCCACGGTGTACGACGCACAGGCGTCGCCCTCTCCGTCGCCGTCGGCGTCCGCTTGGTCCGGGTTCGTACAGCGAGGGCAGTTGTCGATGTCGTCCACCACGCCGTCGCTGTCCGCGTCCGGCAGGCACATGCCGATGCTGCCGGCCTGGAAGATGGCCAGGACTTCCGCAGGCGAGAGCGCGCGGTCGAAGACGTGCGGCTCGTCCATGCCGCCCATGCCCAGGTAGTTCAGCGGTCCGTAAGTGCCGGGTGGGCGTCGAGCGATGTGAAGATCGAAGGCGGTCAGGGGCGTGAAGGAGCCCAGGTTCCGCTGCGCGACCTCCGCGCCGTTCCGGAAAAGCTTCGCCACGCCGGATGCTTTGTCATAGGTGACGGCGATGTGCTGCCAAGTGTTGAGCGTCATGATGCCCGGAGGGGAGTAGATGACGCTCGAGCCGACGCCGCTCAAGTTGACGTACAGGTTGGCGGGACCGACCGCGCCCAGTCCGGTCACCGACGTCCACATGTGGGTGCCGGGGCTGCCGTCGGACCATTCGAGGAGCGGTCGGGGGTTCGTGAGGTCGGTCGGTTTGACCCAAGCGTCGATCGTCAGCCCATTGCCCGCTCCGACGTTCAGGCTCGGGGACGCATCCACCCAGCCATAGTCATCGATGCCGTCGAATTGGAGAGCCCGGTCGACCATGCCCGTGGCGTATGCCGGGCTTCCGACGAGCGTGACGGCGTGACCGCCTTGGACTTCGTTGGTGGTCCCGTTCAACGGCCACCAGCCGACGAGCCCCGAGGGCGGCTGCAGGCATGCGCTTTGCGCGCTGACCGTCCGCCTTGGGTGCTGGGTGTCGCTCTTCGAGATCGCGAAGCTCGTCGCACCGAGCAGCACCATGGCGAGCACGTACAGGGGCTTGAGATACTTCTGTTCTGTAATCATGATCGATCTGTCCCTCCAGGGAACAGGAAACAGGGTGTCGGCCAATCGGCCTCCGGCATCGATGCGTCGCGAACGGCGGCGCATGCGCGCCGGTCGCGGACGTCCGTCCAGGTTATCCGGAGCACGGCGCGCCACATAGCCCGCAGGGCACACGAATGAGACAGCGATGGGACAATCGCCCCCGTCGGCGTGATACAATCGCGCCACTCATCCGACGAGGCCACATGGACATCGCGCGCATCACCGAAGTCGCGGTCCGGCAGGCGCTGGCGTGCGTTCGAACGGCGCGCAGCCTGTCGGGAAACCCCTTGCTTGGCGCCGCACTGGTCCGCGCGCGGGTGAACGTCGAGGGGATCGGGGCATCCGACGCGGGATGTGAGTTGGCGCTCGCAACGGCGCTGAGCTGCGTGATCGAGGAGCACCTCGCGGCGAGCCGCGCTGCCGGCGGCCCGGTGGTGGCCATTGTTGGCGGTGAGCGCAACGGTGCCGCCGCGCGGCATCTCCCGCTCAGCGCCGTCGCAATAGGCCTTCTTGAAGCCGATTTTCTCGCCGACGACCCCCATCGCGAGGCGTGGAGCACGCTGTACCATCGGTTTGTCGCGACCCCGCCGCTTCAGGTGAAGGACATCGCGGCCGTCGTACGGCGCGGCTCGAAACACGGTCGCACCCAGGTGACACGGCGCATCGGCCTCGGCGTCCGCCTGCTCACGCTTCAGCTGCAGCAGCTTGAATTGGACGCCAACGCGGCGTCCACACCGCGTGGCGAAGCGTCCACCAGGCATGACGGTCGTGATCTGGTCACCGCCATGCCATCACGGCGCGCGGCGACGCATCTCGACGACCGCCTCACGGCCGTGGCAGTCGAAAACCTGCTCGCCCGTGTCCGCACCGGCGCAGAAACCTATGACCTCGACCCCGAGGACGCGGCCCTCATCGCCCACCGGCGCCCGGCGGACGCACAGGCCTATCAGGTTGGCCGGGTGGCCGCGTGGTCGCAGCCGCGCTACCAGCTCGACCGCCGCTTCGTCCGGCTGTCGCTCCTGGCGGACAAGGGCGAGACGGCGGCGCCCAACCGTTGGCAGCGCACCGTGGAGCGCTTCGACGACCTGCGCGCCGTGCTCGCCGCGGCGCCGGAGCCGGCCGTCGTGCTGCTCGGCGGCCCGGGCTCGGGCAAGAGCACGATCCTCCGTCGCCTGGAGCTCGACCTGTCGGCGGACGAGCTGCGCACCGGCGGCGGCCGGCTGACCCAGCTGGTATCGCTGAACCGCTATCGATCCCGGGGCGACGGCGACATGCTCGGTCCGGCGGAGTGGCTGACGGCGGAGTGGTCCACAGCTTGGCCCGACATGCCCCCCTTGCACGAGCTGCTCGCCGACGGTCGGCTGACACTGCTCCTCGATGGGCTGAACGAGATGCCGCATGCGTCCAGCCTGGACTACTGGGCGGTCGTCCGAGCTTGGAAGTCGTTCCTGATCGACACCGTCGCCCGTTGCCCCGGCACGCGGTTTGTGTTCACCTGCCGGACGCTGGACTACAGCGAGCCGCTGTCGTCGGCCGGTCAACGCGTGCCGCACGTCCGGATCGAGGCGCTGAGCGACGATCAGATTCGGCTGCTGCTGATCAGCCGCCTCGGAGAATCCGGCGCGGCCCTCTGGGACACCGTGGCCCAGCGGCCCGAGCGCGATCTGCTGCGCACCCCGTACATGCTGATCCTGTATGCCGATCAGGCCGGCGACGGTCGCGGGCTCGTCCACGGGCGCGCCGCGCTGTTCACGAACCTGATGCGCCGCGCGCTGCGCCGCGAGATCGAGCGGGACAATGCCCTGTTCCGGCCCGACTGGCTGCTCACGGCACGCGATCGGCGGCGGCTGGTCCAGACGGGCGACTGGGCATCGCCCTACGATCTGCCCGAACAAGGACCGCTGGTGCCCCAGCTGTCCGTGCTGGCCAGCGGCCTGCAGGACACGCTGACGGGACCGGAAGGGGCACAGGTGTGCGCAACCGTTGCCCAGGCCCACGCGCTGCTCCGCGGCAGCCCGGCGGATGACCTGTTGGCCGCCGGCGCCGCGCTCGGCATCGTGGACGAAGCGGTCGATCGCGACGAGATCCGCTTCGTGCATCAACAGATGCAGGAGTACTTCGCTGCGCGTCTGCTCGCCCGGAATGGCACGTTCGATCGGTGCCGGACGGCCTGGCGGGGCAGCGATGTCGCCCCGAGCCTCGCGTTGACGTTGGGCGGCCTCGGCCCTGGCGAGTTGATTCCGCCGCTGCCGGGCACCAGCTGGGACGAGACGTGCTTGATGGCCGCGGCGATGTCGGCCGATCCGGCGGCGACTGTCCGCCACCTCATGACGTGCAATCTGGCGCTGGCCGGGCGCGCCGCCGCGGCGCCGGAGATCGGCGCGCGCCTGCCCGAAGCGCTGCTGGACGCGGTGCGTATGGCGCTCGTCGAACGCAGCCGCGATCGCGACGCCGATCTGCGCGCGCGGATCGACGCCGGGCTCGCCCTCGGCCCCCTCGGGGACCCGCGGTTCGTGCGGCGGGATGGCCCGTACGGCGCGTACCTCGAGCCGCCGTTGGTCGAGATCGCCGGCGGAACGCGCACGATCGGTTGGGACGAGCCGGGCGAGTATCTCGGCGAGCCGTACTGCGTGTTCATGCCCATGCATCAAGTGACGCTCAAGCGCTTCGCCTTGGGCCGCTTCCCGGTGACGAACGCCGAGTACGCCTGCTTCGTGGCCGGCGGCGGCTACGACGACCCGCGCTGGTGGCCGACGCCGGCCGCCGAGGCGTGGCGCGACGGCACGAACACCACGGCCGGACGACGCGCGGACATGCTGGCGATCTGGGACCGCTTTGCCCAGCGCCCGGAGATGCTGGAGAACATGCTGGCCGAAGGCGTGATGCGGCAGCTCACCTACGACCGGTGGAAGGGCCACATCCTCCTGACCCGCGACGCCTTTGGCGCCCGATTGGCCGAGTTGTTTCCAAACCACCGTTGGATGCAGCCCCGCCAGTGGCAGGACCACGGTGGCTTCGATCCCTTGCGGCCGATCACCGGCATCTGCTGGTTCGAGGCGTTGGCCTACTGCAACTGGCTCGCCGCCCAGAGCGGCGTCCCGTATCGCCTGCCGACCGATGCGGAGTACGAGGCGGCCTCACGCGCCGGCAACGACTGGGCGGTGGATCCGGCGAACGTCCATCCGCCGCCGACCTGCAACAGCGGCACAGCCCACCTGGGGCGGGAGGTGCCGATCGGCGTCTTCCCCGCCAGCGACACGACGCGCGGGCTCGCCGACATGAACGGCAACGTGATGACGTGGACCTCCACGCTGTGGGGCAACGAAGCGGCGACGTGCCGCTGGTCCTACCCGTACGACCCCGACGATGGCCGCGAGGCGCTCGACGTGCCGGCCGCGCTGTATCGCACGATCCGCGGCCAGTACTTTGCCAGCGACGAGGCCGCACCGGTGTGGGAGCGCTATGGCTCGCCGCAGGATCTCCGCGAGCAGTTTCTCGGGATCCGGCTCGCCCGATCGATCGATGAGCAGGGCGGGTCGTGACGGGGGAACAGCACGCCTCGAGAGCTGATTCGTCTCCATCAGAGGGCCGTGTTCGGCCATTGCGACCGCTTCCTTACCGGACTATCCTTGCCGCCATGCCCACCCGCCCGCTCCCCGCATCGCCCGCCGCCCCACCGACACCACCGCCTTATCGCGAGCGTACGCCTGTTCCGGCGCCGAACCACCCCGTCGACATCGCCCGTGTGATCACCAACGCCCATGTGTTCGACCCATCGACGGAGACACGGATGCCGGACGATCTCGAGGCCACCGTCGACTTGCTGTTGTCAGGGCTGGAGGCAAGCGACGTGGCGTACCTGCTCGTTGGCGGCTTGGCCCTGCTGCGATACGTGGCCGGGAGGAACACCGAGGACATCGACCTCGTCGTGAAGCTGGCCGATGCGCACCGGGTGCCGGAGCTGCAGATCGTCCGGCACGATCGCGACTTCGCCCAAGCGTCGTTTCACGGCCTGACCGTCGATCTCCTGCTGACGAGCAATGCGTTGTTCGAGCGCGTTCGCCGCCGCTACGCGGATGCGATGGACTACCTGGGCCATCGGGTGCCGATCGCGACGGCTACCGGCCTCGTCGTGCTCAAGCTCTACGCGCTGCCGTCCCTCTACCGGCAGGGCGACCATGCCAAGGTGCAGCTGTACGAGGGCGATATCGCGATGCTGCTCCAGGCGCAGCCGATCGATATCGAGATTGTCTTCGCCGAGTTGGCCGGTGCGGTCTCGGCGACGGACCTGGCGGAGCTGCGGGCGATCCACGGGGAGATCGTGGCTCGGTTGGGGCGGGGGGATCGGTTCGGGGTGTGACGCGCGGTTCGGTACGCGCGGGCAGAACACGAACGCTACGCCACCGGTCCAACCCCCGCTCGGCGCTGATCCAGCCTTTCAGCGATCCACATCTTGATCACCGCCTGCCGCGTGAGGCCTAGCCGCGCGGCCTCTTGATCCAATGCAATGCGGCGATGACCCAGACCGGGAAGTCCACGGTGATCCGCCGCAGCGCGTGCCCCGGCCGTCGCGCCTGGGTCAGGTCGAGGTGTTCGACGATGAGTCTGTCAGGATCCGACCAAAGCGCCTGGGCGGCGACGAAGCCGATGCCATGCTTGCAGATCCTGGCGCAGCCCGCATGCCGTTGCCGCATCATCCTACCCACAACTCCACGCTGTTCCTACCTATGGCTGCCCGCCCATCCTACCTATTCCCGCCCATCGAACATACCTAAGAACTGCAGCCTCCATCACACCGCCCCACCCGACGCCGCTACGGGCGCCCCCGCCGCCCCACCGGCCGCCCCCGCCCCGCCCCGTCGCCCCAGCCACACCATCTGCGTCACCAGCGCGATCGGCCCCACGGTGAACAGCGCGAAGTACGGTGCGTGGACGCTGATCAGCTGCACCCACTGCCCCACGGCGCCCCAGGCCACGTCCAGGCCGCCGATCGTCCGCAGGACGAACTCCATGGCGGCGACGAGGAAGGCGACGACCATCTGCGGGACCTTGCCCTTTACGGTCGTCGGCGGGTCGGTGATCATGAAGAACGTGAAGAGCTGGTACATCGGGCCGGTGATCGGCGCGATCTCGGCCAGGTAGGGATCGCCGGTGATCAGGTGGCGGAGGAAGGCGAAGGCCAGGAAGGACAGGACGTACGTCAGGCAGATGTGGAAGCGCTTCAGGCGGCCGATGATGATCGCGCCGGCGGTCCAGATGACGAGCATCACGTAGAGCTTGTTGTCCCACTGGATCGAGAGCGTCGCCACGGCGTTGTGGGCCAGGATGACCATCATCGCGATGCCGAAGTTCGACGGGTTCCAGATGTGGCGGCCGCGGTAGCGGATGACGTACTTCGAGCCGATCGTGATCAGCGCGCACAGGATGTACGGCCAGTAGTACGGCGAGCGCAGCAGCATGCCGATGCTGATCCCGCTGATGTAGGCGCTGGCGGCGTTCGGCCACTGCTTGCGGATCACCTTGGACAGCACGACCTCGGCGCCGATGCACGTGCCGATCGAGAGCAGCGTCTTGTCGATCCCCTCGAGGCCGCGGAACAGCGCGTTGCCGGCGATCAGGATCAGCGTGATGAGCAGCGGCGGCAGGTAGCGCTTGTCGATCGGCATCGCCAGCCAGTGGCTTGGCGGCAGGGCCGGCGGCGCGGGCAGGGTCTGCGGCGTGGTCGACATCTCGTCACTCCTGAGCGGGGATCACGGCCCGTTCCCGGCCGTCACGTCGTGCACCGTGTCCACGGCCGGCGCGGTGAGCGTCTGCTCCGTCCCGTCCGGCCACTCGATGATCGCCTCGTCGACCTGCGCCGCGCTGCCGAGGCCGAAGTGTAGCCGGCGGTCGTTCTGGGCGCAGAACCCGGACGCGCTCAGCACGCTCTGCACCTGCTCCTGGCCGCCCCAGCGCAGCCGCACCCGGGCGCCGACGGCATCGCGGTTCACCTGGCCCGCCCCGGTCAGCGCGAAGCCGATCCAGTGCCGATCGGGTGCGACCTCGTTCTTGTAGACCAGCAGCGGCCCGCGCTGGTGCGCCACGATGACGTCCAGGACGCCGCGGTTCCAGAGATCGGCGACGGCGACGGCCCGCCCGTCGTACGTCTCCGTCACGCCGACGACCTGCGCCACCTCCACGAAGGCGCCCGCGCCGTCGTTCAGCCAGACGCGCTTGGGCTGGGCGCCGGCGAGGCTCTTGTCGGACATCGGCGGCCAGTTGGCGGCGTCGGAGATGATCGTCGTGTTGCCGCCGGCGATCTTGGAATAGTCGTACCAGTAGCTCTTGCTCGGGTTCAGGCTGACGAAGCCGTTCGTCAGGAACAGGTCCTGGTGGCCGTCGTTGTTCAGGTCGGCGAACTGCGCCCCGAAGCTCCAGCCGCCGAGCTCGACGCCGAGCGAGCTGGCCAGGTTCTCGAACTTCGGGGCGTCGGCGGGCGCGCCGGCCTCGGGCACCCAGAGGTTGTTGCCCTGCAGCAGCACGCCTTCCTCGGAGATGTTCGAGATATAGATGCTCTGCCGACCGTCGTTGAAGACGTCACCGAAGGCCACGTTCATCCCGCTCTTGGGTCGAAAGCCGATGCCGCTCTCCTTGCCGACGTTCGTGAAGTGCCCATTGCCCTCGTTCAGCCAGTACTCGCTGACGCCGTAGTCGTTGGCGATGACGATATCCTGCCGCCCGACCCCGCGCAGGTCGGCCGCGGCGACGGCCAGCGACCAGCGGCGGCTGTCGATGCCCGCCGCGGCCGTGACGTCCTCGAATCGGCCGCCGCCCAGGTTGCGATAGAGGTAGCGCCGCCCGCCGTTCTCGGCGTACTCGAAGCTCTCGGGCATCATCTTCGTCGACTGCAGTTGCCAGAGGTCGACGTCCTCGGCGTAGTAGCCGGCGAAGAACAGGTCGAGCAGGCCGTCGTTGTCGTAGTCCAGCCACGTGGCGCTGTTGATGTTCGCCCACGCGGGCAGCGCCGCCGGTTCGCCGACGGGCTGGAAGCGGACGCCGGCCCCTTCCGTCACGTTCTCGAACAGCTCGGAGCGCCCCCACTTGTAGAGGAAGACGTCCCGGTCGCCGTCGTTGTCGTAGTCCCCCCACACCGCGCCGGCCGAGATGCCGGTGCCGTCCCGGTTCACGTCGGCCAGGCCCGCCGCCGCCGCGATGTCCTCGAACGTGCCGTCGCCCTTGTTGCGGTAGAGCGCGTTCCGGCTGCCCTCGCCGCTGTTCGTGACGTACAGGTCCTGCCAGCCGTCGTCGTCGACGTCGACGACGCTGACCGCGGCGCCCATGGCCGCCATCTGCGGCATGATGTGGTCGAGCCGGGCGTCGAACGTGGGTGCGGTGTGCGTGAAGGAGATGCCGGCCGCGCCCGAGACCTCGGCCATGTGGAAGCCGTGGCGCTCCAGCGCCGCCGCCCGGTCGCCGCCGGCCGGGCCGCCGACGCCGCCCGAGTTGCCGCCGTCCGAGCGCTTCGCGAGAAAGGCGGTGAGGGCGAGCAGGCCGATGAAGCCGGTGCCGAGCGCCACACGGCCGACGGCGTCCCGCCGGCTCGCGCCCCCGGCGGCGGCGGTGGCCACAGCGTCCTTGGATCCCGACGCGTTCATCGATCCTCCCCCCACAACGCCCGCTGCACGGGCAGCGGCGAGACGTAGCGCGTGTGGTACGTCGCCCAGTCGTTCGCGTTCGCGCGATAGACGGGGTCGTCGACCAGCGCCCCGGTGGCGCCGTACACCTGCTGATCGACGTACATCGGGTTGTCGTGCGACGGCAGCGGGTGGACGGTGGCGGAGTAGGCCGTGTTGAAGTCGCCGTCCTTGTTCCAGCCATCGCTCTGGAAAACGTAGTCGCGCGCGAGGCCGTCTGCGGGCGGTGCGACGTCGTCGAACGCGAGGCGGACTTCGTCGCCCGCGTTGACGATGACGTAGCGGTCGTCGATGGCGGCGAGGAGGGGTTCGACGGGGCCGTAGCGGGTGTACCAGCCGGCCAGGTCGAGCCAGATCGGGACGGTGGCGGCGATGTGGTTGTAGTCCGGCGTGTCGGGCTGGCTGCGGGGCACGGCGCCGGGGCCTTGGACGCCGCGGGCGTACTGGTTCGTCATCGAGAAGCCGTGGTAGCCCATCACGGCCGAGCGGAGCGTCGCCGTCGTGACGGTGGCGACGTCCGCCGGAAGCCGCCGGGCGACGCCGAGGCGGTCCCAGTAGATCTCCATGCTGTTGCGCAGCCGCAGCCGGACGAGGCCGGCGTCGTCGCGCGGCGCCTCGGCGAGCTTGCCGAGGTCGATCAGCATCGTCTTGCCCTTGCCGGCCGGGAAGCCGATGAACGGCTCGACGACGGTCCAGCCGCCGTTGCCGTCCATCGTCTCGAGCGACAGAGCCTGCGGCTTCGGCCCCGTGCCCTGCCCGAGCGCGACGTTGATCGAGCTATCCGTGGGGTACAGCCAGCCTTGGGCGATGACGACGGCGTTCGTAAGGTCGCCGCCGACCGCGGCCGGGTCGATCGCGAGCTCGACCCAGTGGTCTTCCGCCAGCCCCTGGTACTTGCCGAGGGCGAACGTGTCGAGGTAGAGGTTGTCCCGGTCGGCGACGAGGTCCGTCACGTCGCGACCGCGGTGATCGACGGCGGCCGCGACGGCCTGCACCGGGCCGGTCGGCTGCACGGTCAGCGGCGCGGGCGGAACGACGAACCGCTCGTCGACCCAGACCTCGACGTCGGGGGCGTGGTCGACGGCGATGAGGCCGAACCAGTCCCAGTAGTGCGTCTCCCAGAGCTCGCCGGTTACGCGCAGGTCGAAGGTTGCGCGGCCCACATCGCCGTCGCCGTCGCCGTCGCCGCCGCCCCCTCCGTCGACGCGCGGCTTCAGCTGATCGCCCCGCACCTTCACCCAGTCCTGCGTCGTCACGACGCCGGCCGTGTCCTGCGCGTTAAGCCGGAGGCCCAGCGGCGACTTCCAGAGGACGTCCGTGACGAACGCCATTGCCGTCCCGTCCCAGGCATACAGCCACGGGCACGATCCCTTCAGCCGCTGCTCGACGATGACGGGCGTGTCCACCGCCACGTCGAACTCCGGCTGGATCGTCCCGTTCGGCCACGTGAACCGCACCAGTTCCGCCGTCGTCCGATCGCCCAGCCCGATGTGGATGTACGGCCCGTCGATCGGCACCTTCTGCGTCAGCCGCCCGCTCCGCGCCTCCACCGCCCCGCCGATGGCGAAGCTGTTGATCCGCTGGTCGGCGGCTTCGGCGGCCCTCGCCTGGAGGGTCACGGCGTGGTAGGCCTTTTGGCCGCCCTGGTTCATCAGGACGACGGGCTGGCCGGCGGCGTTGACGCCGAGGAGGTCGATGCGGTGGTCGGCGTCCAGGTCGGCGATGTCCGTGATACGGACGGTGGCGGGAAGCTTGATGAAGTCCCACCCCGTTGGGTCGTCGGAACCATTGAGCGCGATTCGGTTCGCGCCCGAATCGAAGGTCACCAAATCGATCGCGCCATTGTTGTCGAGATCGGCGCAGATGACATCGAAGACCCATGTTGGCGGGTTGGGCGCGTCGCTGAAATGGGTCACATGAACGATCGTGTCGAGCGTCCACATGCCCCGCCCGTCAGCGGCCCCATCGATAACCGTGGGACCCAGGGGATCGGCGGCGACAATGTTGAGCCGTCCGTCACCGTTCATGTCCGCAACCGCCAGCTTGCCGATGCCCTCCCGCGCCTCATCGCGGGAGAGAAAGTTCTCGATGCGCTTGAATTGCCCGCCCCGAAGGTTCGTGAACGCCACGAGCCTTCCGACCTCGTCCGTCCCGACGACGTCGTTGACCCCATCGGCATCGATGTCGAGCCAGGTCAGGCCATTGAGCCCGGGGCTCTCCAACCCGGTCGCCGGCGCGACTGCCCACGACCCGTCCCCGTTGTTGTGAAGCACGACGTTGGCAGCAGGCAGTCCCGGCGCGGACGGGCGCGCCATGACCAGGTCGAGATCGCCGTCCAACTCGAGATCGAGCGACCAAAGGCCGTGGTACGTTGCCGCCGTCACCGTCTCACTCAGCCCAAGCGCCGCCGAGACATCCTCGAACGCGCCACGGGACACCTGCCGCCAGAGCTGTAACCCCTTCGGCCCAACCACGGCAATGTCCATGCGCCGATCGTTGTCGGCGTCGAACAGCGCGACGCCGTTCGCCGTGATCGGTCCGCTAGTGAGCACGAGCGTCATGGGGGGTGTCGTGCGCACGATCAGCGACGCGCCGTCCGCACTTGGGCCGATCGGGACCGGCGAGGCATCGGTGAAGAGGGCCATCGCGCGCAGCCACGACGTCGGGGCGGTCGCCGAAACGGTGGACGTCAACGATATCGCCACCGTCGATGTCGTCGGAGCAGCGGCGCCGCCGTCGTCAAGCACCCGCTCCTCGAACGTCACCGTCCCATCCGCCTCCGCCGGCGTCGCGCTCGGCACCGGCAGCACCATGAACGCCGTGATCGGCTCGCCGATCACCTGATCGCTCGACGTCAGCTTGGCCAGGTCGACGCGGAAGACCTCGGTGGCGCGAGAGAGGTTGTCGAGCATCGCCAGCTGCGAGGCGAGCGCCTTCGGGTCGCCCTTGGCGGCGGCCTGCAGCTCGGCGATGAGCGCCGGCAGGTCGGCGGCCACCTGGCGCTGGTCGGCGCTGACGCTGGCGACGAGCTCGTCCGTGCGCGCGGCGATGGCGTCGACGGCCGCCGTGAGGGCGGGGGCGTCGCCGGAGCGGGCGGCGGCGCGAGCGGTATCCAGGAGGGCCTTGAGGTTGGCGGGGTCGGCGGCCAGGATCGCGGCCAGGTGCGTGCGGATCTCGGCCTCGGCCTCGGGGCTCGCCTGGCGGGCCAGCTCCTGGATCAGCGCGTACTGCGCCCGCAGGTTGCCCGGGTCCTTCTCGATCGCCGCCCGCCAGAGCGTCAGCGCCTCTTCCGCGTTGCCGGTGCGGCTGGCGATCAGCCCGCCGAGGAACGTGATCCGGCTGTCGTCGACGTCCTTGTCCGCCTCGGCCAGCGCCGTGGCCGCCGCGTCGCTGTCACCCATCCGCAGCCGCGCCACCGCCAGGTTCGCCCACCCGGCCGGCTCGGCCGGCGCCAGCTGCGTCATCGTCGTGAACATCGCCGCCGCCAGGTCGTTCTGCACGCCGGAGTCGAGCGCGCCGAGGCCGCTGTAGAACAGGCCGACGACGCGGTCGTACGTGGCGGGGTCCAGCGGCGCGGGCTCGGCCTTGCGCTTCGTGCAGCCGACGAGGCCGACGGCGACGAGCGCGACGGCGGCCAGGGCAGCGGCATGCGCGGCGCGGCGGCGGGGCCGCGGTGGAGCGGCTTGGAGATCATCGTGGGATCGGGTCATGGCGTGCAACGTCCGGGGGTCTTGGGCGAAGACGACATCATATATCGTGAGCGGCCGTCGCGACGCCTACGGCGGACGGTCCAGGACGCCGGATGTCGCCGGCGCAGGCGCGGACACCCTCAGCCCGCCAGCCGCTTCCCGATGACGTTGCTGCCGAACAGCACGGCGGCGCACCCCGCCGGGAACAGCACCTCGTTGACGGCCCACGTCATCAGCGCCGCCGAGGCAGGCTTGATCGCCCCGGTGGGCGAGACCGCCCAGATCGCGCTGCCGAACACGAGCCCGATGCACAGCCCGATGCCGAGATACGCCGCCAGCCCGCCCCAGCGCTGCCGCTCGACCCACCCGACGGCCAGCCCGAGGCAGCCGTACTCCACTGCCTTGATCGCCGCGATCACGGCCAGCGTCGCCACCGCCACGTTGGCCGATGCCCCGACGCCGAGCATCG
Source organism: Ardenticatenales bacterium (assembly GCA_020853525.1). GTDB lineage: Bacteria > Chloroflexota > Anaerolineae > Epilineales > Epilineaceae > Avedoeria. Next base: position 158,872 of record JADYYS010000050.1, read on the forward strand.
TGCCGACGCTCTGCTGGACGCCCTTGGCCGTCCCGAACGCGATCGGCGCCGCCACGAGCCCCGCCAGCCCCGACATCGCCGGCGCGCCGCCCGAAGCCGTCATCCCCGCCGCCACCCCGACGCACACCAGCGTGGCCCACGAGACGCGGCTCAACGCGTCGGCCACGGCCTTGTCCGGCACTAGGGCGTTCCCGTGGCCGAGCGCCACGACCATGGAGAGCGCCTGGACGCCCAGGCCAAGCAGGATCGACAGCCACGCCACCTTCAGGAGCGTCGCCCGAAAGCCGGGTGCACCGGCGTCGCCGGACTGTGCCATTGCCCCACCTCCTCGGCTTCAGCGAAGTCGGATCTCGTCGACGAACGAGCGAACCGCATCCGCCACCGCCCCCGGCGCCTCGAACGGCAGCAGGTGCCCGACGCCAGGGATCTCGACGAATGTCGCCGCCGGCTGCAGCGCCTGCCAGCGCTGCCACGCCGCGGGCGACAGCGTATCGCTGAGCGCGCCGCGGATCGCCAGCGTCGGCACGGTCAGGCGCGGGAGGACATCCCAGACGTCGGTCGGCGAGGTGCGGTGGATCTGGGCTTCCCATTCGCGGGGGATCGCCAGCGTCAGGCCGCCGGCCGCGTCGTCGGCGACATCGTCCGTCAGCGCACCGGCGACGTAATCGACAAGCGCGGCGTCGTCGAAGCGTTCGAAGACCGGTTTGGGCCGGAAATGGGCAAAGGCCTCGTCGGCGTCCGCCCAGCGGTAGCGCCGCCCGACGGCGCCCCGCACGAGCGCCGCTCGCGGGCTGTCGCCGTTATCCCCTTCCGCCGCCGTCGCCGCAAGCGCAGTGGGCTCGATGAACACCGGATCGACCAGGACGACATGGCTGAACAAGTCGGGCCGGGCGACCGCCGCATACAACGTCAATACCCCGCCAAGGGAGTGGCCGAGGCCGACGACCGGACCTGTCCCGTTCGCGCAGGCGAGCGCCTCGATCGCCGCCACGAGGTCGTCGGCAAGCGGACGCCACGTCGCGAGCCCCACCCAACCGTCGCTCTCCGCCGCCGACATCGGCCGCGTCGGGAGCCCGACGGCATGGAACCCAGGCGCCAGCGCCTCGGTCAGCGCACGGTAGCAGCGCGGCGGATAGCCGTTGGCGTGCGCAATGTTCAGCCATGTCGTCGGAAGTGGTTCCGTCACCGTCCCCCCCAGAACGCGGACGGTGGACACGGCACCTCGCCTGCCACCTGGCGATAGATCGCCGCCAACTCCGTGGTCGACGGTGCCTGACGGGCCCGCGCCGGGTCGCCGGTGATCCGAACGAGGAACGGCAGGTCGACGTCCGCGCCGAGGCCGATCGCGTACAGGACGACGTCCTGGGCGCGCAGCCCGGCCGCCAGCTCGATCGTCCGCGACTCGTCCGGCTGGCGGCCGTCCGTCAGGAGGACGACGACGCGCGTGTTGCCGGCCTTGTGGCGCGCGCCGAACAACTCGGCCTGCGCCGTCTCCAGCCCACGGTCGATCCGCGTGCCGCTGCCGGTGGCCAGGGTGTCGAGGGTGCCGTTCAGCTGATCGACCGAGCTGCCGAGCGGTGCCGCCAGCCGCGCGTTCTCGTCGAAGGCCACGAGCGCCACTTGGTCGCGGGGCACGTCCAGCAGGCTGACGAACAGCCGCGCCGCCTGCCGCGCCGCCGCGATCTTGGCGCCGACCATCGACGACGACGCGTCCACGGCCAGCACGACGTCCGCGTGCCGCTCGCCGGGAATGCAGCGCTCCCGCATGCCGATGGGCAGGTAGATCGGCACGGGCTCACCCGTGGCGGTGGGGGTCGGCGACGGCGATGGCGTCGGGGTGATCGTGGCGGTCGGCGACGGCGTGGACGTGACCGTCGGCGGAACGGTCGGCGGGCCGCAGTTCACCATCACGCGCGGCACCGGGAAGTCCAGCCGGCCCGCGCGGCCGTAGCCGTCCGTGTACTCGGCGAACGCGGCGACGTTCGTCGGGGCCTCGCCGCACTCCAGCGGCTCGACGCGGTACCGCAGGCCGAGGCCGGCGATCGGGACGTCGGTCAACGTCCAGCGCAGCGTATCGCCCTGGACGGTCGCCGGCGGCACGGCCGAGCCGGCGACGAGGCGCATGTCGGGCGGGAGGCGGTCGGTCACGGTGATCGTCTTGAACAGGACGGTGGTCGTGACGCGGCCGGCGATGGCCTCGAAGATGGCGTACAGGAAGCGCGCGTCGTCCGCGACGAAGGCGTGGGCGGCGTCCGCGGCGGCGGAGCGCATGAGCGTGCTCGCGCCGCCGATCGCCACCGTGAAGATCTCGACGCCGAACGTGCGCTTGAGCTGATCGGCCTCCTGCAGCGTCCGATTCCCTTCCTCCCGGTCCTCGATCCCGTCGGAGAACAGGACGATCACCTTGCGCGCGTCCGCGCGGCCGCGCTGCTGGAACTCCTGGCGCGCGCGCGCCAGACCGACGCTGATCAGCGTGTTGCCGGTGGCCTGCAGGTTTCGCACCGCGTCGCGCGGCGGGCCGGCCTGCGCCGAAAGCGGCGCGTCGAGAGCGGCCGTGTCGTTGAAGCTCACGACCCCGACGCGACCGGTCGTGTAGTCAACCTCGGCGATGAACGACGCCGCGGCCTCTTTCAGGAGCCGCAATCGCTCGCCCTCCATCGACCCGGAGCGGTCGAGCACGAGCAGGATGTCCAGCGGCGTCGGCGCGGCGCGCGAGCCGCATCCCCCGCGCACCGTCAACCGCACGTCGACGGCGTCGCCCAGCCGGACCGCGGCCGGATCGGCCGTCTTGCTCGGCACCGCCCGGCACTCCGCCCCGCCATCGGGCGGCGACTGCGGCGTCGCCGCCGCGTCCACGCGCCAGACCGTGACGACGTCGGCCGCCTGGTCCGTCACGAAGATCCGCCCCGCCCCATCCGCCGCCACGTCCGAGGGCAGCGACGCCGGAGCGAGATCGAACCGCGCGGCGTCGAACGAGCCCGTGCGCGTGCCGGCCGCGTCGAAACGGTGGACCCAGCCGTCGCGGTCGAGGGCGTACAACGCTTGGCCGTCGGGCGTCACCGCCAACCGGCGCGTCCGCGGCGGAAGGGCGACGGTGCGCACCGCCCCGCCGGCGGCGCCGAGCGGGAGCACGGCGACGGTCCCGTTCACGCGGTCGAGCGCGTACGCATTGCCGGCCGCGTCCAGATCGAGGTCGCCCCACAGCGCGCGCTCGCCCGCCGACGGCGGCAGCGGGCGCGCGCTCACGACGCGGCCCGTCGCCCGATCGAACAGCTCCAAGGCGTCGTTCAGCGTGTCGAGCGCGACGACGTCGTGGCGCGGCGCGGGTCCGATCGCCAGCGCGACGGCGTGACCGGTGCCGCCGCCAACCTGTGCCTGCCACGCGAGGCCCGTCGCCGGATCGTATGCGGCCAGCGTGCCGCCGCCGCTGACGAACAACATCCCGGCGTCGTCCACGGTGACCGCGACGGGCGCGTGCATCAACCACGGTCTGCTCTTCTGGTCGATCACGGCGCCATCCGGCGCAAAGCGCTGGATGCGCCACTGCCGGTCGAGGATCACGAGCCGTCCGTCCACGCCGGCCACGACCTGCATCGGGCCCTCGAACGTGCCCGGTCGGGCCGCCAGCTCACCCCACGTGCGCTCGGGCGAGGCCGGCCGGTCCGCACCGGGCAGCCAGCGGTACACCAGCGATCCCTCACCGTTCCGGCCGGGCTGTGTGGTCACGATGCCCCGCAGAGCGTCGAACGCGATGCCGAAGAGGTCGCCGCGCGGGATGATGTTCCACTGGCTGCCGGCGGACAGCAGGACGATGCCGACGGACGTGGCCGCCAGGTATCGCTGGTCGCTCGTCGCCCCGCCGTAGCCGGCGAACACGACGTCGTCGGCCTCCACGCCCGGCGGCAGCCGGAGGTCGACGCTGTCCTGGCGAACGCCGGCCAGCGAGAACGTCCGCACGTCGCCGTTCCGGCCGTCGAGGACGTGGACCCGCGATCCTGCATCCACGTCGATCCCGCGCAGCACGTCGCCGCGCCCCGTCGTCGCCTGGCTCGGCCAGGCGGCGCGCTGCGAACCGTCCGCGTTCAGGATCCGCACCATCCCGTCCTCGCTCGACCCGACGGCGATGCCCGTCCCGTCGGGCAGCGTCGCCACGCCGGCGGCAGACGGCACGGGCCACAGCGCCTGCTTCACGCCGGCCGGATCGAGGACGACGATGCCGCCCGCCCCCGCGTCGCTGACATAGATCCGCCCGCGCGCGCTGTCCACCGCGATGTACGTCGGCGCCACGAGGCCGGCGGCGGCCGCGTCGCCCAGCGCCTGCGGCTGATCCGCCGTGTCGATGACCGACACCGTCCGCTCGGCCGCGTCGACAATGTAGATCCGGCCGTCGGCGCCGTAGTCCACGCCAAGGGCGCGGCGCCAGACACCGGGGGGGAGGGGGATGGCGGCGCTTTGCCAGGTGGCGGCGAGGGTGAAGGCGGTGGGCTGGGGCTGGGCTTGGGTTGGGCGATCGGCGTCCGGGCACAGGAGAAGAGCCGAGAGTGCCAGGATCGAGATTGTGAGGCGCTTGGGGGTCGGCATGGCTTCGATGTCCTCACTTGTCGCGCGGGTTGTCCGTTCCGAACGCCAAGGATAGCCGATCGTCGGCCGCCGCCGTCGACCGTTCCTCGAAATCGCTATCCCTCCTTCGCCAGCCGATACCCAAACCCCCGCACCGTCTCCACGTACCGCGGCGCCGCCGGATCGTCCTCGATCTTCTGCCGCAGGTACCAGACGTAGCGCTTCACGTAGCTCGGCTCGTCGGCGTACTCCGGGCCCCAGACGGCGGTGAGGAGCTGGTTGTGGGACAGCGTCCGGCCGGCGTGCTCGGCCAGGACGGCCAGCAGGCGGTACTCGGTGGGCGTCAGCGGCACGGATTCGCCGCGGCGCAGGACGGTGCGGCCGGCGAAGTCGATGACGAGGTCGCCCACCGCCACCGGCGGCAGCGCGTCGCCGGCGAGCGCGCGGGCGCGGGCGGCACGGGCGAGGACGGCGCGCAGCCTGGCGTTCATCTCGGCCAGGCTGAACGGCTTCGTCACGTAGTCGTCGGCGCCGAGGTCGAAGCCGCGCAGCCGCTCGGGCTCGTCGTCCCGCGCCGTCAGGACGATCACCGGCACGTCCGACATCTCGCGGATCCGCTTGAGCGTCTCCCAGCCGTCCATCCGCGGCATCATCACGTCCAGCACGACGATGTCCGGCCGCCCGCCGTAGAGCTCGCGCAGCCCGTCGAGGCCGTTGGCGGCGGTCAGCACGCGGTAGCCGGCGCCTTCGAGCGACTCCGAGAGCAGGCGCGTCAGGTTCGCGTCGTCGTCGATCATCAGGACGGTCGGCATCGTGCTCATCGCCCCGCTCCGCTTCCGTGGCCCGTGGCATCGGACGCCGCCGGCAGCCGCAGCACGAACGTCGACCCCTCGCCCGGCCGGCTGGTCACGACGATCCCCCCGCCGTGCGCCTCGGCCACGGCACGCGCGATGTGCAGCCCAAGGCCGTGGCCGTACGTCTCGCGCGCATCGTCCCGTTCGACCCGGTGGAAGCGATCGAAGATCCGTGCCTGCTCGTCCTGCGGAATCCCGGCGCCGCGATCCGTGACGGCGAACGCCACGATCGTCGCGCCGTCGGAGACGCCGAGCGCATGGACCTCGATGTCGATCGCCGACCCCGGCGCCGAGTACTTGGCGGCGTTCTCGATCAGGTTGCCCAGCGCCTCGGCGGCGCGGTCCGGATCGGCCTGGACCGGCGGTGCAGCAGGGGCGATGGCCACGTGCACGCGGACGCGGTCCCCGGCGGGCAGCCGCCGGAGTGCCAGGGCGACGAGGTCGGCGGCGTTCGTCGGGGCGACGTTCAGGGCAAATCGCCCGGCCTGCATCCGGCTGATGTCCAGCACGCCCTTCACCAGCCGCGTCAGCCGCGACGCCTCCTGGCCGACGATCGCCAGCTTGGCCCGCAGCCGGTCGTCGATCGCGCCCGCCTCCATCAGCTCGACGGAGGCATTGATGTTCGTCAGCGGCGCGCGCAACTCGTGGCTGACGAGGGCGACGAAGTCGTCCTTCAGCTGGTCGAGCCGGGACATGTCGGCGTTCGCCTCTTCCAGGGCGATGTTCTTGGCCGCCAGCTCGTCGGTGGCAGCCGCCAGCTGCTCGGTGCGGTCCTGCACGCGTGCCTCGAGGACGCGGTTCAGCTCGAGGATCGCCCGCTCGGCCGCGATCCGCGTCGTCATGTCGCGCAGCACGAGCGATGTGCCGGCCGGCCGGCCGTCGTCGTCCCACAGCCGCGTCTGCGTCATGTCCACCGGCACGGTGTGGCCGTCCTTGTGGCGGCACCGCGCCTGTACGCCGCGCACGAACCCGGCGTGCTCGAGCCGGTCGCGGACGCGCCCGAGGCCCCCACCCGGCTGCAGCCGCTCGGGCAGCACCCGGACCGCGGGCTGGCCGACGATCTCGTCCGCCGTGAAGCCGAGCATCTCGGCCGCACCGCGGTTCCAGCTGCGGACGATGCCGCCAAGGTCGAGGCTCAGGATCGCATCCGCCGAGCCGCTCGTGATCGATGCCAGGTACCGCTCGCCGACCCGCACACGCGCCTCGGTTTCGGCCTGCCGGGCGAGGGCGCGCGCGATCCAGTCCAGTGTCCAGAACGTGACGAGCGGCCCGGCCAGCCCGTAGACGACCAGCGCGGACGCCATCCGTACCGACGCGCCGGCCCCGGCCAACACGCGCTCCTCCCAGATCTGGTGCGCCGCGACGAACGCCAGGATCGCGAGCGGCAGCGCCCATCGCAGCCGCCGCACGACGACGAGTGCGCGCCGCTGGGCGGTGGTCGCCACCGCGGACGACGCGGACGGCGTGAACGACGCAGCAGACGCCGGCGCCGGGGTGGGCGCGGCGGGCGGGGGCGGCGGCGGCGCGGGGGCGGCGGGAAGCGCTTCGCGCGGGGTGGAGGTGATCACGGCTGGTGGGCGACAGTATAGCGGTTGGGGATGGGCGGTCGGTGCGCGGTGGTTCCGTCATGCGGACAACGGCAAGGGTTCGACGATAGGCGGGCGATGTCGGGCGCGCCACTTCCGGCCTCCGATGCCGTTGACGCGCGCTGCATCACTCGACGGCGCGGTCCGTTCCGAAACTGGCCAGGAAGGGCATGTACACCACAGAGCCGGGCTTCGTGGGGACCCCGGTCGGCGGCACAGCGGTCGGGGTCGGCGGGGTGGGCGTCGGGTCCGGCACAGGCGTGCCGGACGTCGCCGATGGCGTACCGGCTGTGGCCCCGGGCGTGCCGGCCGTCGACGACGTTGTCATCGTTGCCGAGGGCGTGCCGGCGGCCGTCGGGTCGGCGGTTGGCACACTGGTGACGTTGGCCGTCGTCGCGGCAGTGGGTGTCGGCGCGGCAGAGGGATCGGCGGTTGCCGAGGGCGCCTGGGTCGCCGTTCCGCCGGCGGTCATTGTCGCACTGGGCGTCGGTGTGTCCGCGCCCGGCGTGCCGGAGCTTGCCGTCGGTGCCGGCGTTGCCGTGACCGCCGTTGACGTGGGCGCAGTCGTCGCCTCGTCGGTGGCCGTTCCGGATGCGGGGGCCGTCTGCCCCGGCGACGGCGTGCTCGTGATCACGGGCGTCCCGCTGGCAGCGGCGGGCGTCGTCGGGATCGGCGTGTCCGATGCTGGGATCGTCACTGTCGGAATCGCGGTGGCCGTGGCCGTTGACGGCGACGTGGATACGGGGGTGAGGGTGGCCGCACCGAGTGCCGTGGAAGTTGCGGTACTGGTTGGCACGACGGTTTGAACGGGCGTCGCAGTTCCGGTGGTCGTCGGCGTGGACGTGGACAATGCACCGGGGGTCGGCGTCGGCGTCGGCGTCGGCGTCGCTGTCCGTGTCGGCGTGGACGTGCGCGTGTCGGTCGGCGTCGCTGTTCCGGTCGACGAAGGCGTGGACGTTGGCGTTGCCGTCACCGTGGCCGATGCGGTCACGGTGGGCGTCGATGTCGGGGTCAGCGTCGCCGTCGGCGTGCGCGTGACGGTCGACGTTGCCGTTCCGGTCGACGTGGTCGTGGTTGTTGCGGTGGGCGTCGATGTCGGCGTTCGCGTGGCGGTGGGCGTGGCGGTCGCCGTGGGCGTCGCAGTCGACGTCATGGTGGGCGTTGCCGTCGACGTGCGCGTGGCGGTTGGCGTCGCAGTTCCCGTCGACGTGGCGGTCGCGGTGGGCGTCGGTGTGGCCGTCGGTGTGGCCGTCGGTGTGGCCGTCGCAGTCGGGGTGGACGTCGCAGTCGGGGTGGACGTCGCAGTTGATGTTGAGGTACGCGTGGCGGTGGGCGTCGCAGTTCCAGAGGACGTGGCGGTCGCCGTGGGCGTCGCAGTCGACGTCGTGGTGGGCGTCGCAGTCGAAGTGCGCGTGGCGGTTGGGGTCGCAGTTCCCGTCGACGTGGCGGTCGCCGTCGACGTGGCGGTCGCCGTGGGCGTCGCAGTCGCGGTGGGCGTCGCAGTCGCGGTGGGCGTCGCAGTCGAAGTGGATGTCGCCGTTGGAGTTGAGGTCGATGTTGGAGTTGAGGTCGATGTGGTGGTGGGTGTGGATGTCGCCGTCGACGTGCGCGTTGCTGTGGACGTCGGTGTCGCGGTCGCCGTGGATGTGCGCGTGGCGGTGGGCGTCGCCGTCGAGGTCGGCGTGGCGGTGGGGGTGGGCGCAATGACGACGATCTCACCGGCGAGAATCGCAGCCTCGATTGGCGTGCCGTCGGGTCGCGCCAGCCGCTGGTACGTGATCTGGATCGGGCTGTTGCCCACCACGATGCCGCGAAACGTGATGCGGACCAGTCCGCCAGTGCCCGTCACGGGCGGCGACGGGTTGAGCTGCGTCACGGCGTACATCGTCGTGCCGGCGGTGTTGTCCGCCGTATTGAACAGAACGAGGTCCGGTGAAAGCAGATCGGACAGTGGCTCCATCTGAATGCCCGGCGACGACCCGTTGGCGTCCACGACCTCGACCACGTTCGGGTCGAACGAGAGCCGAACGTCGGCCGCGTTCAGCATCGCCACGTCGGCCACGTGGATCGAGACAAGTGCCGTCTGGCCTACGTGCGCGATCGCCGACGACGGCGCGATGCTGACGACCGTCCCGTCCTGGGTGACCGTCGGCCCGCTCGACCGGATATCACGCAGCTGATCGCGGGTAACGACCGTGGCCACGATGGCGACGAACAATGGCAGCACGCCGTGGCCGGTGCGGGTCAACACGCGAGTCGCGCGGGTATCCGGCTTTGCCCGCACCGGATTGCCGGGGAACGATTGGGGCGGGATCACGATCGGCGGGCCATTGCGACGAGGGCTGCGACTGTGAGCACGGCGGCCAGCGCCAACCACGGCCAAGGCGGCGGTTGCGGTATGCGCGCGTTTTCGGCCGGCGATTCCGCAGCACGGCGATCCGCTTCAGCTCCGTCAGGCGGGTCGACCGGGGCATCGTCGGCGCGAGCGGGCGTGACGCGATCGACCGGCGCCGCGTTGTCCTCGACGCCGGCCAACGGCATCGATCCGGACGGCGTCGACACCCCTGCCAGGGCGTCGGCAGCACCATCCGACAGCGCACCGCGGGTCGACTCGGCCCTGACGGTGGAAGGCGCGGAATCGGCCGTCGGCTCACCGGTGGCGCCGCCGACCGCGCCGAGGCCGACGATCGGGCCGTTCGACGACTTGCCGCCCGCACCGGAAGACGGCGCTGTCGGGGCGACAGGCTGTTCGGGTGCCCGGGATTGCGTCGCGCGGGCGGGCGATGCATCGAACGAACGGGTCGTCGGCCCGATCGCTGTCGGCGGGAGGACGAGCGTCGGTTCGTGCATCGGGACGGGCGTCGGAGTGGCAGGGGCTTGCGCGGCGGCGACGAGCGTGACGTGACCCGCCGACGATCCTGCGGGGATTTCGATCCCGTCGCGGCTCGACAACATCGACGCCGAGATGCCCACGTCCGTCGCACCACTGCCGACGAGCGCCCGGAAAGTAACGCTGAACAGATCGCCCGAACCGCTGGCCGGAGCCGCTGGGCTCAGCTGGGTGAAGGCGACATGAACCGTGCCTGCAGCGTTGTCGGCGAGATTGCGGACGACGAGGTCGGCGGACAGCAGGCGCCCGAGTTGAACCTGCACACTGGGCTTGGCCGGGTTGGCGTCCTGGACTTGAAGGACCTTCGGGTCAAACGACAGTTGCACGTCAGCCCCGTACAGATCGCGCACGTCGCGGATCCGCACGACGACGGCGCCCGTCTGGCCCGCACCGATCTTGGCGTCCCCGACGGCAATCGTGGCCTGTGACTGGGCGGAAGCCGGTGCGGGAACCGATAGGCAGCTGCACGCGATGATCCACATCGCCCGGCGCCACGATCGGATCGCCCGGCGCCGGCCATGATCCTGCCGTCGCCGGCGCGCGACATGCCAGCGCATCGCACACCGACCAGCGCGCGCGATCATCGTCGCCCGAATCCCGGGCACAGCGGCAGCGGGCCCATGAAGCAGTACTCGAACAGCGGGTTCCCGTCCTCGTCGTACGTGCTCTCGAACGGAATCCCGCGCTCGCCCGCCGCCTCGTCGCCCGGCACGTCCTC